>NZ_POTW01000026.1 GCF_003236295.1 Jiangella anatolica | reverse complement strand
GGCCCAGGGCACGCCGAGGAAGGCGGCGAACAGGAGGCTGATGGCGAAGGTGTAGCGCAGGGTGACCAGGGCCACGTCCAGGTAGTGCGAGCCGACGCTCACGCCGGCGAGCTCCTCGTCGAAGAGCCACCCGTGGACGGCCGTGCTGGGGACGCTGGCCAGTGCCGCCGCCCCAGCGGCGCCGAGCGCGAAGGCGAGCCTCGCCTGCACCGACTCGTCAGCGACCCGGGTCCTTCGCAGGATCGCGCGGGTGAGCAGGCAGACCGCCAGCAGGACGGCCACGGATACCGGAGCCGCCAGCGTCGAGTCCCTCAGGAAGTGGACCCACGGGTCGACGTGACCGGTTCCGATGTGCCCGGTTCCGCCGTGCCCGCCGTGCGCCTGCGCCGCAGCGACGATCACGTCCGCGGACGCGTGCGGCTCCGCGGCCGCGGCCGGACGATGCAACCGCCAGCCGACGACATAGTTCTGGACCAGCGCGAGACCGGTCACCCGCCAGACGAACGGCCGATCGACCGTGCGCAGCGATGTTCGTGCCGTCATCGTCCCCCTCTTCCCCGACGGTTGCCTCACTCTCGCGTGGCCGCCAGGGGGACGCCATCGGCAGCCGTTGCCCATGTCTCGGCGATGGATCACCTATGCGCCGTGCCGCGGGAAATCGCTTGCACCCTCCCGGCGCGCCGGTGAACCATGCTCTACTGGAGGCAACGGCGTCCGTCACAGCGCGGGTCACGATGCTCGTCGCCTGGATCCGGGGGGACCAGAAGGTGGAGACCAGACCGACTCGTCTGTACGAGCGCGACGACGTGGTGCAGCGCCTCGCCGACCGTATCGACGCCGCGAGGACCGGGCCGAGCTCGGTCGCGCTGGTGACCGGAGAGGCCGGGATCGGCAAGACCAGTGTGGTGCGAGCCGTGCAGACCGGCGTGGATCCCGCCGTGCGCGTTCTCAGCGGGGGGTGCGACGACCTGCTCGCCCCGCCGCCGTTGCAGCCCATCCGCGACGCCGTCCGGGGTTCGAACGGGCCGCTGGAGCAGGCGCTGGCCGTCGGCGAGGCCGAGGCGGTCTTCGACGCGGTGCTCGCCGAGCTGTCCGGATCGCGACTCACCGTGCTGGTCCTGGACGACCTGCACTGGGCCGACGACGCGACCGTGGATCTGCTGCGCTACCTCGTCCGCCGCCTCGACCGGGTCAACGTCGTGCTGATCCTCAGCTACCGCGACGGCGACATCGACTCCCGACATCCGTTGCGCAGGCTGCTGGGTGCGTTGACGGAGGTGCCGCTGCAGCGGTTCCCGCTGACCGCATTGTCCGCCGAGGCCGTCCGGTCGATGGCGGCCGGCACGGGCCGGGACGCCGACATGTTGTACGCCGTGACCGGCGGCAACCCGTTCTACCTCAGCGAGGCCCTGGCGGGGCCGGCCGAGGCCGTGCCGGCGAGTGTGGTCGATGCCGTGCTCGCGCGGGTCCGCGGTCTCGATCCCGGCTGCGTCGCCATGATCGAGCAGCTGTCGGTCATCGTCACCCCCATCCGGGTCGATCACGTCGCGAAGCTGCTGGGCGAGGGGTTCGCTCACCTGGACCGGGCCGAGCAGCTGGGCATGGTGGAGATCCGTGGCGACGATGTCTACTTCCGGCACGAGATCGCGCGCCGGGCCATCGAACAAAGCCTGCCGGCGCTGCGCCGGCGGACCCTCAACGCCACGATCGTGCGGATGGTCCTCGAGTGCGGCGTCGGGTCGCACCTCTTTGCCCTGATCCACCACGCGGTCCAGTCCGTGGACGTCGACGTCCTCGTGGAGTATGCGCCGATCGCGGCGCGGGAGGCGTTCCGGGCCGGCTCGCGACGGCAGGCACTCGCTCACCTGGAAGCGGTGATGCCGTACGTGCAGCGGCTGCCGCTCGAGTCGCGGGCGGACGTCGTCGCCTCGTACGCCGAGGAGCTGAGCGTCGCTCACCGGTTCCGTGAGTCCGTCCAGGCAGGTGGGTGGGCGCTGGCACACGTCGCGCGACTGGGCGACGCGCGGTCGTTCGCCGAGGCGCTGCTGCGACAGTCGCGCCGGCTGCTCATGGCCGGGGACGTCGACGCCGCGCTGGCCGCGGTCGAGCGTGCGGATCAGATCGCCGGCGAGATCGGCTCGGCGCCACTCGAGGCGGCGGCCGCGGCGGACCGGGCCATTCTGATGGTCGTCGTCGGCGACACCGAAGCCGGTGTGCGCGCGTTGCCGGCCGCCCATGCGCTCGCCGCCGCTGCCGGACGCACCGACGCCGTCGCGCTGTGCCTCAGTTACCTGGGCCTGGCCTCGTCCGACCTGAGCCTGCTGCGCGAAGGCCTCGTCTCGGCTCTGTCGACCGGCGACCACGAGGCCGCGGCGCGCGCTCTCACCAACCTGGCGGACGTGCTCTATCGCGACGGTCGGTGGGACGAGTTGGAGTCCTGCCTCGCGGCGGGGCTGGAGTTCACGGCGGAGCGGGGCTTCCGCTCCCACGCGGCCGGCCTCGAGACCTACCGGTGCCTGCTCGGTCTCGGGCGCGGACACTGGGACGCCGCCGAGGAGGGCTTGCGCCGGATCGTGGAGCTGGTGGACGGCGGCAGCCCGCTGTCGGTGCCGGCCACCGCGGGCCTCGGCCGCCTGCTCGCCAGGCGCGGGGATCCGGCCGCTCGGTCGCTGCTCGTCGAGAGCTGGGAGCACGCCCGGCGGCACCGCTGCCTGCCCGGCCTCACCCACGCCGGCGTGGCGTACGCCGAATGGGCCTGGCTCAACGGCCGCCGGGACGTCGCGGAGGAGATTCGCACCGAGCTCGCCGCCGGGCCGCGTCCGCTGGCCACGCCGGCGTTCGCCGAGGTCGTGCGGTACTTGGCGAGGGCGGGTGTCGAGGTTCCGGCAGCCGGGGCCGGGGCCGGGGTGGACGACCGCTACGAGCAGGCCGTGGAGCTGACCGTGTCCGGTGACGTCGATCAGGTCCTGGCGGCGCTGCGCACCCTGGACGAGCTGTCCGCGGTCCCGGCCGCGCGGCTGGCCCGGCGCCGGCTGCGGACACTGGGCGTCAGCCGGGTACCGCGCGGAGTCCAGACCCGGACCAGGCGGAACCCGGCCGGGCTGACCGACCGCCAGCTCGACGTGCTCAGGCTCCTGATCGACGGACTGACCAATGCGGAGATCGCGGAGAAGCTCGTCGTCTCCGTGCGCACCGTCGACCATCACGTCTCGGCCATCCTCACCCGCCTCGGCGTCCGGACCAGGCGCGAGGCCGCGACGACGGCACGAACGCTGAACCTGGTCCGGGATGGCCAGGAGAGCCTGATCGTCTAGGCGCCGAAGGGCTCCGCCCGGGCGACCGGGTGGTTGCCCCTGATCGTGCCGCGGGGATCGATCCGGTTCTTGATCCGGCGCAGCCTGGTCAGCGTCTCGGCCGAGTGGAACCTCCGGGACTCCTCACCCGAGGAGAAATTGGGCAGGGCCCGGTCACTGGTCCAGGGTGACATCGCGGCGAGGGTCGCTTCGATGCTCTTCGTGACGACCTCGGCGAGTTCCGGTGTCGGCGCCAGCCCGCCGAAGAGCAGCAGGTAGGGCTCATCGACGTGACCGGCCGATCCGTCCTGACCGTGGCGCCGTGCCAGCGCTCCGCCCAGGTGCCGCACCTCGTACGCGCCCATCGGCGAGGCACTGCCCGGAGCCGCGACGTCCAGGAGCGCGTCCTGCGCGGCCGCACCGAACTCCTCGAGCAGCACGCTGCGCAGCATGCCCGGGAGCGGGTCGTCCGGCTCCTGCGAGATCGTGCCGACCGCATGCGCCGGCATCGCGGCAAGGGAGTCCGCCCAAGGTGCGGCGACGGCGCGCAGCGGCCGCACGAACTCCTCCGCGTCGTCGGCCGAGCCGAGGAAGACGACGTCGACCGCGACGAGCCAATGCCCGCGTGCCACCTCGGGGACGAACGGGAGGTCCGGCAGGTTGAGCAGCCACGCCCACAGGGACAGGTCGTCGGGGGCGGTGGACGTCACGTCCGCGAACACCCGCAGGACGTCTCGCGCATGCTCGATCGGCCACATCAGCCGGCCGCCGTACATCCCGTCCGCGGGCAGGAGATTCAGGTCCAGAGCCACCACGATGCCGAAGTCGCCGCCGCCGCCGCGAAGCGCCCAGAACAGGTCGGGGTCCGACTCCCGCGTGACTCGGACCAGGTCGCCGTCGGCGGTGACGAGCTCGGCCGCCAGGACGTGGTGGGCCGCGTACCCGTGCTTGCGGCCGAACCAGCTCAACCCGCCGCCGAGCGTGTAGCCGACGACGCTGGTGTCGCCCGAGCTGCCGGGCAGCGACATCAGACCCGTCTCGGCCAGGGCGGCATTCAGGTCGCGCCACCGCACCCCCGCCTCGACGCGGGCGACCCGGCGCTCGCTGTCGATCTCGATGCCGTCGAGAGCCCCGGTGCGCAGCAGGATCGTCCCGTCGGCCGCCGGCGTCGCGCCATGCCCGACGGGCTGCGCCATCACCGGCAGTCCGTGCACTGCCGCGATCCGGATCGCGGCGGCGATGTCGTCGGCGTCGGTGACGTGGACCACCGCGGCCGGCCGTTGGTCGGCCAGCAGGTGCCAGGCCCGGCGCTGGGTGTCCCAGTCGGCGTCGCGCGGACCGACGACGCGCCCACGAAGGTTGTCGCGCAGCGCGTCGATCACCTTCTCGCTGTGATCATCTGCCATGTGAGTCTCCTCATCGGTTCGGTCGTGGTGTTCTGGCCGCCGCGAGGACGGCGGGCAGCAGGGTGGACATGAAGGGGATGGTCAGCCCGAACGCCACAGCGGCACTGGCCGCGCCGACGGTGTCCCAGGTGGCGGCCGCGGCGGCGACGATCACCGTGGCCGACAGGCCGGCACCGAGCGCGGTCAGGAGCGCGCCGGGGCCCGAGGCGAGCTCGCCCGCGCGACGACAGGCCACGGCCAGCATCGCCGCGGCCAGGTAGGCCAGGACGACGTAGGCGACCTGCAGGAGATCGAGCCAGACCAGCAGCAGCACGACGAAGTCCGGCGTCCCGTCGAGGCCGCGCAGATACTCGTACGCCTGCCACGCCCGGTCCTCGACGGCGGCCTGGGCGGGAGCCGCGCCGGCCAGGACGATCGCGAAGCGTGCGACCAGGTTGGCCAGGTAGCCGGCCGTTCCCAGGGCGAGGAGTGCGACGGCGACGTTGGCGGCCGGGCTGCGCAGCCGATGCGCCTCGAGGGCGAACCCCACGAGCAGGATGATCCCGGCCACCAGCAGGGCCGCGCCGTTGATCACCATCAGCCCGGGTTCGTCCGCCGTCGGAGCGCCGGTGAACGAGGCCAGCGCGAAGAGCACCCCCGCCGGCAGGATCAGCGGGCCGGACCGGCGAACGGCCACGACCACGAGCGCGATGAACGCCACGTCGAGCGGCACGAACACCGTCGGCGGCAGCGTCGCCACGGTGTGCAGCACCGTGAGCGCGAGGCCCGCCGGCCAGACGAGATGGCTCACGAGCACGGTCGGACGCGACGACGTCGTGGTCCCCGGCGAGCCGGTCAACGCGACCGCACCAGGCCGACGTGTCCCTCGATCTGGACGGCGCTCGATCCAGTGGTGCCGAGCGGGCCGCCGAGGTGCAGCTCGCCGATCTCGCCGCCGTCCAGCACGCTGAGCGCGGTGGCCGGCAACTGGACGATCTCGCCCCGCACCAGACTCGGGCCGGACCGGCCGTGCGTGGTCACGCCGGCGCGCAGCGCCAGAACTCCGATCGGACGGCCGACGTGGACACCGAGAGCGCCGTCGCCGTGGGTCTCGATGCCGGCGAACTCCGCCAGGCCGATGTGGCCCAGATAGTGGTTGAAGCCTCGCGAGCCCGTGCCACGGGTGAGGATCGGCCCGTTGACCTCCAGGTGGTCGATCGCGCCGAAGTTCACCACGCCGACGGCGCTGGGCCCGTACGAGGTGAGCGCTCCGTCCACCTGCCAATGGCCGACATCGCCCCAGTTGTCGATCACCATGTCGTTGGGGCCGTGCGTGGTGACGTCGCCCCGTTGGCGCACAGTCCCCGCGACCACGCCGTACAGCAGGAGCACGCCACCGGCGATGAGGTCGTCCCTGCCCGCCGGCACGCGGCCGTCGGCCACGACATCGTCGATCACCAGGGTGGGAACGCGGACACGGCCACTGGGCGGGGTGGACGGGTCCATCCGTCCGCTGATGTCGGCCGCGCTGCTGATCATCACGCCGGCGCCCAGCACCGGGGCCTCCGGGCGGCCGATGCGCAGGCCGGTGACCTGGACGGTGAGCTCGCTGGAGTCGTCACGCTGACGGTTCCAGACGGTCAGTGCCCCTTGGCGCATGGAGGCGACGCCATAGGCGTCGACGCGGTCGCCGGCGGTGGTGTCGGCCGCGTCGATCGTCAGATCGCGTATGTCGACGGCGCCGGTGACGGTCGCGTTCTCGGCGAAGACGCCGACCTGCCCGGTGACCCGCACATCGGCGATCCGCAGCTGCCCGAGGTCGGCGACCGACGTGTCGTTCGTGATCGCCCTCCGGTCCGGCGAGACCGCGAGCGTGATGCCGGCGATCTCGTTGCCCGAGGTGACGACCACGCCGTCCATCCCGGGGCGGAACGCGATGCCGGCGCCGCGCAGGGTCTGGCCGGGACTCAGCCTGACCGTGCGGGCGGCCGTGATCGCCTCGGCCACGTGGATCGCCGCGACCGCCGGATCCGCGGCCGCGCGATCGAGCGACTCCGGGGAGTCGACCGTGACCTCGCGCCGCACCGCGTACCCCGTCACGGGTGCTCCGCGTCGACGGGCCGGCCCTGGTCGTCGAGGAGCACCACGGACTCCTGTTCGTTGGGATCCGTGCGCGCGATGACACAGACCAGCGGCTCGCTGCCGCTGGAGTTCGCCGGCAGATGGGGCACGCCGGCGGGAATGTAGACGAAGTCGCCGGCGGCGACGCTGTCGTGCTGAGTCAGGCCCGGTCCCGACCAGACCTCACTGCTGCCCGACACGATGTAGATCGCCGACTCGTGCCCGGAGTGCAGATGCGCCTGACCTCGTCCGCCCGGTGGGATCACCAGCGTGTGCAGGCACAGCCCTTCGGCGCCCACCGACTCGGCGGAGACGCCGCCGGTGTACGACAGGCCCTGCTTGCCGTCGAACGACCCGCCGCCGCGCACGATGCGGCAGCCTTGTTCGATGTCCATGTCGCCTGGTCCTCTCGCGGTCGAGAACTCAAGGCTGTCCAGAGGCGCGCGTCGCGGCATGGGTGATCGCTGCCTACTTCTCGGCGCGCACCCCGTTTGATACAGGCGCCCGGCCACCGACGGGTCGGGAGCGGTCGTCCCGGACAATGTCCTGGGACGTCCACCCGCAGCCGACTGAGAAGAGATGAGCATGATCCGGAAGGTGCTCGTGGCCAATCGGGGCGAGATCGCGATCCGTGCGTTCCGCGCCGCGTACGAGCTGGGCGTACGCACCGTCGCCGTGTTCCCGCACGAGGACCGCAACTCGCTGCACCGGCTGAAGGCCGACGAGGCGTACGAGATCGGCGAGCCGGGGCACCCGGTGCGGGCGTACCTGTCGGTGGGCGAGATCGTGCGGGCGGCGACGGAGTCAGGCGCCGACGCGGTCTACCCGGGCTACGGGTTCCTCTCCGAGAACGCCGGCCTGGCCGAGGCGTGCGCCGACGCGGGCATCACGTTCATCGGGCCGCCGGCGGACCTGCTCCGGCTGACGGGGAACAAGGCGCACGCCGTGGCGGCGGCCCGGGAGGCGGGCGTGCCGGTGCTGCGCTCGTCGGCGCCGTCATCGGACCCCGACGAGCTGCTGGCGGCCGCGGACGAGATCGGCGTCCCGGTGTTCGTCAAGGCCGTCGCCGGCGGCGGCGGCCGGGGCATGCGGCAGGTGAGCGACGCCGCGCAGCTGCCCGAGGCGCTGGAGACCGCGGCGCGCGAGGCCGAGGCGGCCTTCGGCGACCGCACGCTCTTCCTCGAGCAGGCCGTGGTGCGCCCGCGGCACATCGAGGTGCAGATCCTCGCCGACGGGCAGGGCGGCGTCATCCACCTGTACGAGCGCGACTGCTCGGTGCAGCGGCGGCACCAGAAGGTGGTCGAGCTCGCGCCGGCGCCCAACCTCGACCCGTCCGTCCGGGACCGGATCTGCGCCGACGCCGTGAAGTTCGCCCGGCACATCGGCTACCGCAACGCCGGCACCGTCGAGTTCCTGCTCGACCCCGAGGGCCGGCACGTGTTCATCGAGATGAACCCGCGCATCCAGGTCGAGCACACGGTGACCGAGGAGGTCACCGACGTCGACCTGGTGCAGTCGCAGTTCCGCATCGCCGCGGGCGAGAGCCTGGCCGATCTCGGCCTCGCGCAGGAGTCCATCACCGTGCGCGGCGCCGCGCTGCAGTGCCGCATCACGACCGAGGACCCGGCCGACGGGTTCCGCCCGGACACCGGCACCATCAGCGCCTACCGCTCGCCCGGAGGGTCGGGCATCCGGCTCGACGGCGGCACCACCCACGCCGGCAGCGAGATCAGCCCGCACTTCGACTCGATGCTGGTGAAGCTGACCTGCCGCGGCCGCGACTTCGACGCCGCCGTGGCCCGCGCCCGCCGCGCGCTGGCCGAGTTCCGGATCCGCGGCGTCCGGACGAACATCCCGTTCCTGCAGGCCGTGCTCGACGATCCTGACTTCCGCGCCGGCGGCGTCACGACCTCGTTCATCGACGAGCACCCGCACCTGCTCGCCGGGCGAGCCTCCGCCGACCGCGGCACCCGGCTGCTCAGCTACCTCGCCGACGTGACGGTGAACCGGCAGCACGGCGAGCCGCCGCGGGCGCCGGAGCCCGCGCTGAAGCTGCCGCCGGTCCCCGCCGGTCCGCCGCCGGCCGGCTCCAAGCAGCGCCTGGACGAGCTGGGGCCGGACGGGTTCGCCGCCTGGCTGCGGGCGTCGTCGTCGCTGCACCTCACTGACACGACGTTCCGCGACGCGCACCAGTCGCTGCTGGCCACGCGGGTGCGCACCAAGGACCTGGTGGCGGCGGCGCCGGTGGTGGCGCACACGCTGCCGCAGCTGCTCTCGCTGGAGTGCTGGGGCGGCGCCACGTACGACGTCGCGCTGCGGTTCCTGGCCGAGGACCCGTGGGAGCGGCTCGCGGCGCTGCGCAAGGCGGTCCCGAACATCTGCCTGCAGATGCTGCTGCGCGGGCGCAACACCGTCGGCTACACGCCGTACCCGGTCGAGGTGGCGACGGCGTTCGTGCAGGAGGCGGCCGCGACCGGCGTCGACATCTTCCGCATCTTCGACGCGCTCAACAACGTCGAGCCGATGCGACCGGCCATCGACGCCGTCCGCGAGACCGGGACCGCCGTCGCCGAGGTCGCCATGTGCTACACGGCCGACCTGAGCGATCCCGGCGAGAAGCTGTACACGCTGGACTACTACCTGCGGCTGGCCGAGCAGATCGTCGCGGCCGGCGCGCACGTGCTGGCGATCAAGGACATGGCCGGGCTGCTGCGACCGCCCGCCGCGACCACGCTGGTGACGGCGCTGCGCCGTGAGTTCGACCTGCCGGTGCACCTGCACACCCATGACACCGCCGGTGGGCAGCTGGCGACCTACCTCGCCGCCGCCGCGGCCGGGGTCGACGCCGTCGACGGCGCCGTCGCGTCCATGGCCGGCACGACGTCGCAGCCGTCGTTGTCGGCGATCGTCGCCGCGGCCGAGGCCTCCGACCGTCCGGCGGAGCTGGATCTGCGCGCCGTCGGCGACCTCGAGCCGTACTGGCAGGGCGTTCGCGGGCTGTACGCACCGTTCGAGTCCGGCCTGGGCGCGCCGACGGGCCGGGTCTACCACCACGAGATCCCCGGCGGGCAGCTGTCGAACCTGCGCACGCAGGCCGTCGCGCTCGGCCTGGGCGACCGGTTCGAGGAGATCGAGGACCTGTACGCCGCCGCCGACCGCATCCTCGGCCGGCTGGTCAAGGTCACGCCGTCGTCGAAGGTGGTCGGCGACCTCGCCCTGCACCTCGTCGGCGCCGGGGTGTCGCCCGACGCCTTCGCCGCCTCGCCCGGCGCCTACGACATCCCCGACTCCGTCGTCCGGTTCCTGCACGGCGAGCTCGGCGACCCGCCCGGCGGCTGGCCCGAGCCGTTCCGCACCAAGGCGCTGGCCGGGCGCGCGTACACGCCGGCGACGGCCGAGCTGTCCGACGAGGACCGGGCCGGCCTGGCCGCCGACCGCCGTGAGACGCTGAACCGGCTGCTCTTCCCCGGGCCGGCGCGGGAGCACCGGGCGCACCGGGAGGCGTACGGCGACACCAGCGTGCTGTCGACCCGCGAGTTCTTCTACGGCCTGCGCTCCAACCAGGAGTACACCGTCGACCTCGAGCCCGGCGTCCGGCTGCTGATCGAGCTGCAGGCCATCGGCGAGGCCGACGAGCGCGGCGTGCGCACCGTCATGGCGACGCTCAACGGCCAGCTCCGCCCGCTGCAGATCCGGGACCGCTCGATCGCCTCGGAGCACGCGCCCGCCGAGAAGGCCGACCCGGGCAACCCGGCCCACGTCGCGGCCCCGTTCGCCGGCGTCGTCACGCTCACCGTCGCCGAGGGCGACACCGTCGAGGCCGGCGGCACCGTCGCCACCATCGAGGCGATGAAGATGGAGGCGGCCATCACGGCGAGCAAGGCCGGCACCGTCCGCCGGCTCCCCGTCAGCACCGTCGCGCGGGTCGAGGCCGGCGACCTCATCGTCGAGCTGGCCTGAGGGCGGACCGAACGGCGCCTACCCCGGTTACCGCGTGGCGAGCAGGCCGGCGATCGCGAGGGCGGCCAGGCCGCAGAACAGGACCACGACGACGGCCACCAGCACGGTGCTGTGCGGCCACCGTCCGCGGCGCTGGTCCGGCTGGTCGAACGCCGTCGGCCCCTCCGGCGGCCGCGGCCGTTGGGCCGGGTCCTCGTAGCCGCCGTCGTGCTCCTCGTGATGGCTCATGCCCATGACGTACCCATTCCGCGTGCCGCCGCACGCGCGCGCGGGCATGCGTGGCCCGCCGACGGGGTACCGGACCGGCCATGACGGTGCGTCAGGACGGTGCGCTGGGGTTGTGGCGGCACGGTTACGGGTGGGCGAGCGACCTTCGCGCCGGCCGGACGGCGGCGCCGGTCCGGTTCCTGGGCCGCCGATCGGTCGTGGTCGGCGGTCCGGAGGGGGTGTCGCGCTTCTACGATCCGCGGCTGCGCCGCGCGGGCGCGGTGCCGGCGCCGATCGGCGACGTCCTCTTCGGGTCCGGCTCGGTGCACGGCCTCGACGACGAGCCGCACCACTGGCACAAGGCTCGGTACCTGCAGCTGCTCACCCCGGCGACGGCCGACGCGCTGCGCTCGCGGACCCGGGACGAGTGGGACGAGGCGACCCGCGCGTGGGCGCCCGGCCGCACGTTCGTGCTGTTCGACGAGGCGGCCCGGGTCCTCACCGCCACGATGGTCCCGTGGGCCGGCATCCAGGCCGGCCCGGACGAGGTGGCGCGACGAGCGCGGCAGCTGGCCACGGTGCTCGACGGGTTCGCCGTTCCCGGCCGGCCGTACCTGCGCGCCCGGGCCGCCCGGCGACGGCTGGACCGATGGACCGCCGGTCTGATCGACGCGGCCCGGGCCGGCCGGGTCCGCGTCGACCCGGGGCTGCCGCTGGACGTCATGGCGCAGGCGCGGGAGCCGGACGGACGGTTGCTGCCGGCCCGGGCGGCCGGCGTCGCCCTGCTCAACGTGGTGCGCCCGGCCGTCGCCGTGGCGTGGTTCGTGGCCTTCGCCGCCGTCGCGCTGGTCCACCAGCCGTACTGGCGCGACCGGATCGCCGGCGGCGACGCCGCCGCGCTCACCGCGTTCGCGCAGGAGGTGCGGCGCCGCTACCCGTTCGTGCCGGTGCTCGCCGCTCGCGCCCGCACCGAACAGGACGTGCTCGGCGTCGAGGTCCCGGCCGGCGGCTACGTCGTCCTCGACGTGCACGGCACCGATCACGACCCGGCGCACTGGCCGGACCCGGACCGGTTCGACCCAGGCCGCTTCACCGGCCCGCCGCCCGCTCCCGGCACGCTGGTCCCGCAGGGCGGCGGCGCGCTGCGCACCGGGCACCGCTGCCCGGGCGAGGACGTCACCCTCGTCCTGCTCGAGGAGGCCGTGCGCCGCCTGGCGCTGACGCCCTACGAGCTGCCGCCGCAGGACCTCACCGCCGACCTCGCCCGCGTCCCGACACGCCCGCGCAGCGGTGTGCTGGTCACCGTCGCGCCATGAACGAGCTGCCCGTTCTCGACTCGCTGGACGACGTCGTGCGGGCCGTCCGCGACCACTCCGGCCTGCTCGTCCGCTACTCGCACGGGCCGGACGCGGACCGCCGGGCCGGGCCGAGCCGGGACTACGAGGCCGGCCTGGACCTGCCCGGCTGGTCGGTCACGACGCTGGAGCCCGAGCCGTGGTGGTCGCGGCCGCCCGCGGACTGGGTGGCGCGGCGGCTGTGCAAGTACGACGAGCTGGGCCAGGACGGCCGGTTCCCGTGGCTGCTCACCGGCCGGATCGTGGGCGAGGGCCCGGATCACGAGCCGCTCGTCGCCGACGTCGTCCCGGTGGCCCGCGTCGGCGGCAATGCGCTGGCCGAGGCGCGGCGACGGTACGAGGACCGGTTCGACGTCGGCCGCGACTCCGCGAGCTGACCGCGTCAGGACGAGCGGCGGTCCAGCACGCAGAACTCGTTGCCCTCCGGGTCGGCCAGGACGGTGAAGCCCTCGCGGCCGGTCTGCCCGACGTCGGCCCGGGTCGCGCCCAGCCCCAGCAGCCGCTCCACCTCGGCTTCCGCCGTCCCGTCCGCGGCGACCAGGTCCGGGTGGTTGCGGTTCTTCTCGTGCTTCGGCCCCGCGCTGGCCTGCAGCCAGACCGACAGCGCACCGTCCGGCGCGTCGGCAGGCGGTCGCAGGTGCGTGCCGTCGGCGTCGATCCGGTAGCCCAGCGCCTGGGACCAGAACCGCGCCATCAGCTCGACGTCCTTCACGTCGAGGGTCCACTGCGCGAACGTGCTCGTCATCGCTCCTCCACGTCGTCGGGTCACGACGTTCGTACCCAGCGGCGCGCGGACCAGGCATGTGCCCGTCGCAGCCGGGGTACGTCCTGGCCAGCCCGAGCCGACGAGAAAGGGTGGGAAGGATGACCGAGAGTCGTGACGTGGTGGACCTGATCGAGAAGGACCACCGGGAGATCGAGCGGCTGTTCGAGTTGCTGCGCACCGATCCCGGGCAGCGGGACCTGGCGGTGACGGAGGTCATGGCGCTGCTGGTGGCGCACAGCCGGGCCGAGGAGTCCGAGGTGTACCCGGTCGCCCGCGACGAGGCCGGCGAGACCGAAGAGGTGGCGCACAGCCAGGAGGAGCACGCCGAGGCCGAGGCGATCCTCGAACGGCTCGCCGGGATGGCCGCCGACGACCCGCAGTACGAGTCGGTGCTGCGTGAGCTGGTCGACTCCGTCGGTCACCACGTCGAGGAGGAGGAGAGCACCGTCCTGCCGGGCATGCGGCAGCGGCTCAGCGACGAGCGCCGGGCCGAGCTGGGCGAGGCGTTCCTCTCCGCCCGGGCGCAGCACCTCGGCGACCGGCCCGGCGAGGCCACCCGCGCGGAGCTGGCCCAGCAGGCGCGCAACCTCGGCGTCGACGGCACCTCCTCGATGTCCAAGGACGAGCTGCGCGACGAGGTCACGCCCGACTGAGGAGGCCAACCATGCGGAATCTGCGGCGTTGGGGCGCGGTGTACGTGCTCATCCTGTTGTTCCTCGGGTCGTGGCTGGGCCAGTTCTTCACCCAGCTGTCGGAGTTCCGCAGCGAACAGCAGACCCACGGCGAGCCGTTCACCTGGTCGGACTATCTGACGTCGTTCTTCGCCTCGACGTTCGAGAACTGGCAGAGCGAGTGGCTGCAGCTGGTGTTCCAGGCCGTCCTGCTGCTGGCCGCGAAGCACCTGCTGTTCCAGGCCGACGCGGAGGACCTGGAGCGGATCGAGCGGAAGATCGACAGGATCCACGAGCACGTGGGCGCCGGGCCGGCCGGCCCCGAGGAGGGCGATGACGCCGCGATCGAGCCCGAGCCGCGGACGCAGCCATGACGTTCGGCTACTTCCTCGCCAGCGAGGACTGGGCGCCGCGGGAGCTGATCCGGCAGGCCGTGCGGGCGCAGGAGGCCGGCTTCGAGGCTCTGTGGATCTCCGACCACTTCCATCCGTGGACCGACCAGCAGGGGCAGAGCCCGTTCGTGTGGTCGGTGATCGGCGCGCTGTCGCGCGAGACCGACCTGCCGATCACGACCGCCGTCACCTGCCCGACGGTGCGGATCCATCCGGCCGTCATCGCGCAGGCCGCGGCGACGGTCGCGGTCCTGCACGGCGGACGGTTCGTGCTCGGCGTCGGCACCGGCGAGGCGCTCAACGAGCAGGTCACGGGCGCGCCGTGGCCGCTCGCGGAGACCCGGCTGGCCATGCTCGAGGAGGCCGTCGCGGTCATGCGCGAGCTGTGGACGGGCGAGGTCGTCACGCGGGCCGGCGAGCACTACCGGGTCGAGCACGCCCGTATCTACACCAGGCCGGACACGCCACCGCCGGTCTACGTGTCGGCGTTCGCGCCGGGCGCGGCGGAGCTGGCCGGCCGCATCGGCGACGGCCTCATCTCGACCATCCCCGACGCCGGCCTCGTCGCCGCGTTCCATCGGGCCGGCGGCGCCGGCAAGCCGGTCCAGGGCGGGGTGAAGGTCTGCTACGGCGCCGACGCCGACGAGGCCGCGGCCACGGCACACCGGTTCTGGCCCAACGCGGGCCTCCCGGGCGAGCTCGGCCAGGTGCTGCGGACGCCGGAACACGTGATGCAGGCGTCCAGCATGGTCACACCGGAGCAGATCGGCGACTCCCACGCCTGCGGCCCCGACGCCGACCGGCACGTCCAGGCGATCAGCGCGTACCTCGACGCCGGCTACGGCGACGTCTTCGTCAACCAGATCGGCCCGGACCAGGACGCCTTCTTCGACTTCTACGCCGCCGAGGTGCTGCCGCGGCTGAAGGAGCGGCCCGGTCCGTGACGTCGCGCGCGGGTCAGCGCCGCACCAGCTCCGCCAGCTCCGGCGGCGGCTCGAACCGCTCGCCGTACGCCGCGGCCAGCTCGCGGGCACGGGCGGCGAAGCCGGCCGGGCCGCCGTCGTAGGCGGCGACGTACTGGAGCGCCCCGCCGTGGCGGGCGGGGAACCCGATGCCGAGCACCGAGCCCACGTTGGCCTCGGCCACGGACCGCAGCACGCCTTCGGCCAGGCACGTCGCCGTCTCCAGCGCCATGATGAAGGTGAAGCGTTCCTGCAGGTCACGGACGGGGACCGGCCGGTCCGGCCGGGCGTAGTGCGACCACAGCCCACGCCACAGCCGCTTCGGCCCGTCGCCGGGGTAGTCGTAGAAGCCCGCGCCGGACGCGCGCCCCGGCCGGCCGAACTCGGTCACCATCCGGTCGACGACGGCCATGCCGGGGCTGACGGCGAAGCCGAGGCCGGGGCCCTCGCCGGCCGCCCGGGCCTCGTCGCGGATCCGGCGCAGCAGGCCCAGCGACACCTCGTCGGTCATCGCCAGCGGGGGAGCGGGGAAGCCGGCCAGCGTCGCCGCCCGTTCGATCGTCACCGGGTCGACGCCCTCGCCCACCATCGCGGCCGCCTCGACCACGAGGGCGGCGAAGACCCGCGAGGTGAAGAAGCCACGCGAGTCGTTGACGACGATCGGCGTCTTGCCCAGCCGCCGCGCCATGTCGTAGGCGCGCGCCACCGCCGCGTCCGACGTCTGCTTCCCGACGATGACCTCGACCAGCGGCATCCGCTCGACCGGGGAGAAGAAGTGCATGCCGACGAAGTCCGCCGGTCGGCGGACCCCGGCGGCCAGGCCGCCGATCGGTAACGACGACGTGTTCGAGCAGAGCAGGGCGTCCGGCGCCACCACGTCCTCGATCTCGCCGAACACCGCCTGCTTGAGCCGCTGGTCCTCGAACACCGCCTCGATCACCAGGTCGCACCCGGCCAGGTCGGCGGCTTCCGCGGTCGGGTGGATCCGGGCCAGCACCTCGTCGGAAGCCGCGGCGCGGCTCCGGCCCGCCACGGCGCCGTCCAGGGAGACGTCCTTCAGCACGACGTCCAGCCCGGCGCGTGCGCAGACGTGCGCGATGCCGGCGCCCATCATCCCGGCGCCGAGGACGCCGACCTTCCGCACCGGCGGCGACGGGGGCCCGGCCGGGCGGGCCGCGCCCGAGTCGACCCGCCGCCGGTCGACGAAGGAGAACGTGACCAGGTTCGTGGACAGCCGGCTGGTGATCAGCTCGACCAGGTAGCGCGTCTCGATCCGGCTGGCGGTGCCGGCGTCGACATGGGCGCCCTCGACGGCGGCGCTCAGGATGTTCCTCGCGCTCAGCTCCGGCACACCCTTGGCCTTCGTTCGCAGCCGGGCCGGCAGCACCTGCAGCACGGCGGCCAGCTCCGGCGACGACGGCGCGCCGCCGGGCAGCCGATAGCCCGGCCGGTCCCAGGGCTGCGACCCGGCGTCCGGGTGCGCCGCGATCCACTGCCGCGCCGCCGCCAGCAGCCGGCCGGCCGGGACGATCTCGTCGACGAGTCCCGCCGCCAGCGCGCCGGCCGGGTCGAACCGGGTACCCGGCAGCAGCACCGACGTCAGCGCCCGCTGCAGGCCGAGCATCCGCACCGTCCGGGTGAGGCCGCCGAACCCCGGCAGCAGCCCGAGCGAGACCTCCGGCAGCCCCAGCCGCATGGGCACGTCCGCGACCAGCCGCCGATGGCAGGCCAGCGCGATCTCCAGGCCGCCGCCCAGCGCGGTCCCGTTGAGGGCCGCGACCACCGGCACGCCGAGCCGCTCCAGCCGGCGCAGGTCGGCCTTGACGCCCTCGACCCGCGCGAAGATCCGGGCCGCGTCCGCCCGGGTGGCGGTCAGCATCAGGTCGAGGTCGGCGCCCGCGCAGAACGTCGTCTTCGCGCTGGTCACGATGACACCGGTGACGTCGGCGCGCTCGGCCTCCAGCCGGTCGACGGCCGCGCGCAGCGCACGGTCGAACCGCTCGTGCATCGTCGTGACGGTCGCGTCGGGATCGTCGAGGGTCAGCACGACGACGCCGTCGTCGCCGCGCTCGTAGCCGATCACGCGACCCGCTCCACGATTGTGGCGACGCCCATGCCGCCGCCGACGCACATCGCCACCAGGCCGCGTCGCAGCCGGCGCCGTTCCAGCTCGTCGACCAGCGTGCCGACGAGCATCGCGCCGGTGGCGCCCAGCGGATGGCCCAGCGCGATCGCGCCGCCGTTGACGTTGACCGCATCGTGCGGCGCCCCGAGCTCGCGCATGAACCGCAGCACCACCGCCGCGAACGCCTCGTTCACCTCGAACAGGTCGATGTCGCCGGCCGCCAGCCCGGCCCGTGCCAGCGCCTTGCGGGCGGCCGGCGCGGGACCGGCCAGCATGAGCGTGGGCTCCGCGCCGGAGACGGCGGTGGCGACGATCCGGGCCCGCGGCGTGAGCCCGCATTCGTCGGCGACCCGCTGCGAGCCGACCACCACGAGCGCAGCGCCGTCGACGATGCCCGACGAGTTCCCCGCGTGGTGGACGTGGTCGATCCGCTCCACCGACGGGTACCGCTCCAGCGCCACCGCGTCGAAGCCCTGCTCCCCGAGCGCCGCGAACGATGGCCGCAGCGCCGCCAGCGACTCGGCCGTGGTGCCGGGCCGGAGGAACTCGTCGTGGTCCAGGATGGTCAGCCCGTTGCGGTCGGTCACCGGCACGACGGACTGGGCGAAGTGGCCGTTGGCCTGCGCCTTCGCCGCTCGCGCCTGCGACTCGACGGCGTACGCGTCGACGTCGGCCCGGGTCCAGCCGCCCAGCGTGGCGACGAGGTCGGCGCTGACGCCCTGCGGCACGTAACCGCCGGCGAACGCCGTCTCCGGGTCCATCGCCCAGGCGCCGCCGTCGCTGCCGATCGGCACCCGGGACATCGACTCGACGCCGCCGGCCAGGATCAGGTCCTCCCAGCCGGAGCGGACCCGCTGTGCCGCCTGGTTGACCGCGTCGAGGCCGCTGGAGCAGAACCGGTTCACCTGGATGCCGCCGGCGGTGTCCGGCAGCCCGGCGAGAAGGGCGACGCTGCGGGCGATGTCCATGCCCTGTTCGCCGATCGCCGTGACGCAGCCGAGCACGACGTCGTCGATCAGCTCCTCGTCGAGGCCGGGATGGCGCCGGCGCAGCTCCTCGACCAGGCCGACGACCAGCCCGACGGGCTTGACCTCGTGCAGCGAGCCGGTGCTCTTGCCGCGACCGCGCGGCGTTCTGATGGCCTCGAAGACGTATGCCTCACCGGCTGCGTGCACGGGGTGCCCTCCTACTCGGTGTTACGACGATTCGGCGTCACGACGGCCCTCCACGAAGTCCGCGTTCTCCTCGCGGATCCGGCGCAGCAGGCCGGACAGCGAGGCGAGGTCCGCCCGGGACCAGCCGGGCAGCCCGAAGTGGTCGGCGCCCACCTTCTCGGTGGCCTCCAGGGCGGTGGTGCGGCCCAGTTCGGTGATCTGGGCGAGGATGACCCGGCGGTCGGTGGGGTGCGCGACCCGCTGCACGTAGCCCTGGCGCTCGAGCCGGTCGACCGTGCTGGTGACGCTGGTGGAGTGCACCAGCAGCCGCTCGCCCATCTTGCCCAGGGGCAGCGACCCGTGCTGGCTGAACAGCAGCAGCAGCAGCGCCTCGAACCGGGCGAAGGTGAGGTCGTACGGCTTGAGGGTGTCCTCGAGCCGGCGCAGGAGGATCTGCTGGACCCGCATGATGGAGCCGACGGTGAGCACCTCGTCGGCCGCCGGCCAGGCTCGTTCGCGCCACTGACGGCGCACTTCTTCGATCGGGTCAACGGCAAGATCTGGTCGCTTGGGCACGGGTCAACCCTAACGAAAGGTCGGACTACGGTAAGTCGGAGACTCGCCTATCGGGCGTCCATCCATCTCGCGGTACGCGTTCTCGCCGGCCACCCCGAGGTACGCCGCCGACACCCGCGGGTCCGCCCGCAGCTCCGCCGGCGTGCCCGCCAGCACCACCGTCCCGGCCTCCAGCACGTACGCCCGGTCGGCCAGTGCCAGGGCCGCCCGGGCGTTCTGCTCGACCAGCAGGATCGTCACGCCGCGCTCCCGGTTCACGCGCGCCACCAGGGCGAAGATCTCGCGCGCCCGGATCGGGGCGAGTCCCAGCGACGGCTCGTCGAGGATCAGCAGCCGCGGCCGGGCCATCAGCGCGCGGGCGACGGCGAGCAGTTGCTGCTCGCCACCGGAGAGGTTGTCGGCCTTGGACCGGCGCAGCGCGGCCAACGCCGGGAACAGCTCGAACATCTCCCGCGCCGCCGCCCGGGCCGACCGCAGCGATCCGGCCGTGTGGCCGCCGGCCAGCAGGTTCTGCTCGACGGTGAGGTGCCGGAAGACCTGCCGGCCCTCCAGCACCTGGACGATGCCGCGCCGCACGATCATGCCCGGGTCGAGGCCGCGGATCGACCGGCCGGCGAACCTCAGGTCGCCGTGCGTCACCCGCCCGCGCTCACCGGCCAGCAGCCCGGAGACGGCCCGCAGCATCGTCGTCTTGCCGGCACCGTTCGGTCCCAGGACGGCGACCACCTCGCCGTCGGCGACGGTGAGCGACACGTCACGCAACGTCGGCGCGAGCGAGCCGTAGCTCGCCTGGACGTGGTCGAGCTCGAGTGCGGTCATCGGCTGCCCCTCTCGTTGCCGTCCAGCAGGTACGCGTCCGGCGCCGGCGTCCGGTACGGCCAGCGCGCGACCCGGTCGCGCAGCCGGCGGGCCAGCTGGACCAGCCCGCCGGGCTCGGCCACCAGGAAGACCAGGATCGCCGCGCCGAACAGCACCAGCTGGAGGTTGGCGACCAGCTCCGAGGTCAGCTCGATGCCCAGGACCGGCAGCCCGTCGCGGAGGAAGACCGGCAGCAGCGTGACGAACGCGGCACCCCAGATCCCGCCGGCGATGGTGCCGACGCCGCCGATGATGATCATCGCGATGTAGCTGATGGACAGCGAGAGCGGGAAGAACTCCGGCGTGATGGCGCCCGCGTTCACCGCGAACAGCGCGCCGGCCAGCCCGGCGTAACAGGACGACACGAAGAACGCGAGCAGCGTGTAGCGGAAGACCGAGATCCCGCTGCCGGCCGCGGCCAGGCTGTGGTCGCGGATCGCCACGAACGCCCGCCCGCAGCGCGACCGCAGCAGGTTGGCGGCGAAGACGACGCAGATCAGCAGGAAGCCGACGATGAGGTAGTAGCGCCCCTGGACCGTTCCGGTGTCGATCGGGCCGATCCGCTCGGCCGGGATCGACGCGGCCACCTGCGTCCCGCCGGTCACCCACTCCCAGTGGTTCAGCACCCACACGATGACGAACTGCGCGGCCAGCGTCGCGATGGCCAGGTACAGCCCGCGGATGCGCACCGCGACCAGCCCGAAGACCAGCGACGCGCAGCCCGCGATCAGTGCCGCCACGACGACGGCGGCCCACAGCGGCAGCCCGGCCCGGCCAACGAGGTTCACCGCGCCGTACGCGCCCACCGCGGCGAACGCCGCGTGGCCCACCGACAGCTGACCCGCGTAGCCGGTGAGGATGTTCACGCCGATCGAAGCCACGGCCGCCACCGCGACCAGGTTGACCAGGTCCAGCGAGTAGTCGCCGACCAGGTACGGCAGGGCGAGGAAGAGACCGGCGACGACCGCCAGGCGGGTCCGTCCAGCCCGGCTGGCCAGCGCGGACCGCTCTTGCCGGTAGCTCGTGCGCAGCTGCGGTCGCAGCACCGCGGTGGTCGCCATCACACCCGTCCGATCTCGTGCCGGCCGAACAGCCCGTAGGGGCGGACCAGCAGCACGACGATGAGCAGCAGCAGCGGGGCGACCAGACCGAAGCCGCCACCGACCAGTGGGTCCACGTACCAGGTGGCGAGGCTCTCGGCGATGCCGACGACCAGCCCGCCGACGACGACGCCGGCCAGCGAGTCGATGCCGCCGAGGATCACCACGGGGAAGACGAAGATGCCCACGAGCGCCAGGCCGGCGTCGACGCCCAGCACCGATCCCCACGCGAAGCCGCCGAAGGCCGCCGCGGCGCCGGCGATCGCCCACGCGATCGCGTTCACCCGGCGGATCCGGATGCCCAGGGACTGGGCGGCGAGCCGGTGGTCCGAGGCGGCCCGCATCGCCAGGCCGTAGCGGGTGGTGGCGAAGAACACCGCCACCAGCGCGATGAACGCGAGCGCGATGCCCATCGACCACACGTTGACCCGCGGCACCTGCAGGCCGGCCACCGAGACCGGCGCGGCGTTGAACGGCGACGGGATGCTGCGCGGCTCGCTGCCGAAGATGATCGGCACCAGGCCCTGCAGGATCGTGGCCAGCGCGAGCGTGGCCATGAGCAGCGCCAGCATCGACTGGTTCTCCAGCGGGCGGACGACCACGCGCTCGACCACCAGGCCGGCCGCGGCCATCAGCAGCATCGCCGCCGGCACGGCGACCACGGCCGGCAGCCCGCGCTCGCCCAGCAGCCATGCGGTGACGTAGCCGCCGAGCAGCACCAGCTCGCCCTGCGCCAGGTTGATGACGCCGCTGCCCTTGACGACCAGCACGAATCCGACCGAGATCAGCGCGTAGAGGGCGCCGAGGATCACCCCGTTGAGCAGCAGTTGCGGCAGGACGTTCATCGCTCGGCCTCCTCGTCCAGCGTGACGACGGCGAGGCCGAACAGCGCCAGCCACTCGACCGTGGCCGGCTCCGGCGGGCCGCCGAGCGAACCGGCGGCGCGCGCCACCTGCCAGCCGAACCGCCGCCGCACCCGGTTCCTGGCGAGCGCGCCGGCCAGCCGGCCCAGTGGGCCGGATCGGGTCGCCGTCGTGGCCTGCCGCAGCGCCCAGCCGCCCACGCCGCGGGCGAGGTCGATCTCGGCGCGGGCGGAGTGGACGGCCGCGTCCCAGGTCGACGGCGCCGCCACCAGCACCTGCGGAGCCAGCTGCCGGGCGGCAGCGGCCGCCGTGGCCGGCGACTCGGGGACGTTGGCGACGGCTCCTGCGGCCAGACAGGCCGCGAGGACGACCGCCGTGCCGGGCCAGTCCGGCGACTCGGCCGCCAGCACGTCCTCGCCGGGACGGAGCGACAGCGCCGCCGCCATCCGTTCGCCACTGGCCTGGGCCTCGGCGACGAGCTCGGCGCGGGGCACCTCGGTCCAGAGGCCGCGCGCCTGGCGGCGCAGCCCGATCCGCGGCCCGCTCATCGGACCGGCTCCGCGTCGTCCACGCCGAGATACGCCGCGACCACCGCGGGGTCGTGGCTCACCTGGTCCGGCGGCCCGTAGGCGATGAGATGGCCGAAGTCGAGCACGGCGACGACGTCGGAGACGCCCATCACGACGCTCATGTCGTGCTCGATCAGCAGCACGGTGACGCCGCGATCGCGCGCGCCGCGGATCAGCCGCACCATGTCGCGTTTCTCGCCGAGGTTCATGCCGGCCATCGGCTCGTCGAGCAGCAGCAGCGCGGGCTCCATGGCCAGCGCGCGGCCCAGCTCGACGCGCTTCTGCAGGCCGTACGGCAGCCGTCCGGCCGGAACGGTGCGCAGGTGGCCGATCTCGAGCAGCGCCAGCAGGTCCTCGACCACCTCGCGCTCGGCCAGCTCCTCCCGCGTGCACCAGGGCAGCGACAGGCCGCCGGCCAGCAGGCCGGAGCGCATCCGCAGGTGCCGGCCGGCCAGCAGGTTGTCCGCGACCGACAGGCCGCCGAACAGGCCGACGTTCTGGTAGGTGCGGACGATCCCGGCCCGGGCCACCCGGTCCGGCCGCAGGCCGGTGAGGTTCCGGCCGAGCGCCTCGATCCGGCCCGAGTCCGGCCGGTAGTAACCGGTCAGGCAGTTGACCAGCGACGTCTTGCCGGCGCCGTTCGGCCCGATCAGGGACGCCAGGGCGCCGGTCGGCACGTCGAAGGAGACCGACTGCAGCGTCTTGACCCCGGCGAAGGACAGGCACAGGTCCTGGACCCGGAGGGCGGGAGCAACCTCACTCATGATGGTCCCCCTCAGCTCATCGTCAGGCCGCCGCTGGCGCTGAGCGCCTGGCCGGTGACGAAGCTGGCGTCGTCGGAGGCGAGGAACACCGCCGCCGCGGCCACCTCTGCCGGCTCGGCCACCCGCTTCAGCGGCACGCCCCGGATCAGGCCCGCGGCCAGGCGCTGGGACAGCTCGTCCTCGCGCGCCAGCAGCCCCTGCCACAGCTCCGTGTTGATCGGGCCCGGGCAGACGACGTTCGCCCGCACGCCGGAGCGCGCGTACTCCCGGGCGATCGACTTGGCGAACGCGATCAGCCCGCCGCGGCAGGCGGCGGAGATCGCCTCGCCGCTGGCACCGACCTTGCCCGAGTCGGAGCCGACGAACACGAACGCGCCGCGCCCGCGCGCCAGCATCGCCGGCAGGGCGGCCCGGGTGCAGTGGAAGGCGCTCTTCAGCTCCGCGCCGATGGTCCGGTCGATCAGCTCGTCGTCGACGTCGAGGAACGGCGTCATGTGTGCGGTGGCGCCGACGGTGGACACGACAGCGTCCAGCCCGCCGAGCTTCTCGCTCACCTCCGTCACCGCCGCGCCGGCCTCGTCCGGGTCGGCGAGGTCGGCCCGGACGGCGACGGCCCGCCGGCCGGCGTTCTCGACCTCCGTCACCAGCCCGTCGGCGACCTCGGCCCGGGAGCGGTAGAGGACGCCGACGTCGGCGCCCTCGGCCGCCAGCCGGCGCACCGTCGCGGCGCCCACGCCGCCGGAGCCGCCGGCCACCAGCACCACCCGGCCGTCGAACCGTGCTCCATTCACAGCGACCCCCCGAGGTTGCGATCCCACGTGTGCGGCCCGACGCCGCGGCCGCGGATCTCGGTCTTGCGGATCTTCCCGGTCGGCGTCTTCGGCAGCTCGTCCCAGACCTCGACGTAGCGGGGGACGGCGAAGTAGGCCAGCTGGTCGGCGCAGTACGCGACCACCTTGGCCGGGTCCAGCTCCTGTCCCGGCTCGGCGACGACGGCCAGGTACACCTCGTCGTCGTGCCGCCCGTGCCCGGACGGCACGGCCACCGCGGCGCACTCCAGCACGGCCGGGATCTGCGTGACCACGGCCTCGATCTCGAAGCTGGAGATGTTCTCGCCGCGCCGCCTGATCACGTCCTTGATCCGGTCGACGAAGTGCAGATAGCCCTCCTCGTCGAACCGGCCGGCGTCGCCGGTGTGCACCCAGCAGTTGCGCATGAGCGCCACGGTCTCGGCCGGGCGGTTGTGGTAGCCGAGCGTCGTGACGTAGGGGCGGCGCGGGCGGACGACGATCTCGCCGACCTCGCCGACCGGCAGCGGACGGTCGTCGGCGTCGACCACCTGGACCTCCGCGTGCGGCAGCGGCGTGCCGGCCGTCTCCAGCCGGGGCCGCTCGTGCGGGTGCAGCGTCACCATGCCGATCTCGGTGGCGCCGTAGCCGCCGAGCAGCGGCACCCCGAAGCGCTCGGCGAACCGCGCCGCCTGGCTCTCGCCGTAGCCGATGCCCCAGCCCATGCGCAGGGTGTGGTCGTCGCGGGCGGGCGCGGCGCCGGCCTCGGCGAGCAGGAAGTCGACCATCGGGCCCATGCAGAAGAACAGCGTGCAGCCGTGCCGCTGGACGTCCGGCCAGAACCGGCGCACCGAGAACCGGTCGGTCAGCACCATCGACGCGCCGAAGCGCAGCGCCGACAGGGTGATCATCGCCTGCGAGGCGTTGTGGAACAGCGGGAAGTAGTTGTAGAAGACGTCGGACTCGTCCATCCGCAGGTGGCCGCCGATCACCTCGGCGACGGTGAGCTCGTGCTCGTGGCACAGCAGCACGCCCTTCGACGCCGACGTGGTGCCGGACGTCAGCATGATCGCCACCGGGTCGGACGGCCGGACCTCGGCCTCGGGCACGCTCGGCCCGGCCGCCACCGCGGTCCACGGGACGAGAGCGACGGAGGCCGCCTCGTCGGCCTCGGCCTCGCCCACCACCACGACGGTGCGGATCCCCGGCACCCGGGGCAGCAGCGGCAGCACCGCCGGCAGCCGCGCCGCGTCGACGACGAGCGTCGCCGCGCCCGTCTCGGCGAGCACCGACTCCAGCTGCCAGCCCTTGTATGCGGTGTTGACGGGCGCCTCGACCGCGCCCAGCCGGGCCAGCCCGAACCAGGCGGCGAGGAACTCCGGCCCGTTGTCCAGCAGCAACGCCACGACGTCACCGGCGCCGACGCCCAGCTCGGCGAAGCCGCCGCAGGCCCGGGCCGCCCGGTCGGCCAGCTCCCGGTAGGACAGCCGCTCGTCGCGCCACCACACGAACGTCGCGTCGCCGCGCTCTGCCGCGCGGTGGTCCAGCAGCGCGCCCAGCGTGCGCCGGCCGGTGTAGCCGGCGGTCATGGCTGCTCCACCGGCACGAAGTAGACGTCGGCCAGCGTGCCGCGTCGCTGCTCGCGGAACCGGACCTCGACCCGGGTGCCCACCCGCACCGTCCGGTTGACCCGCAGGTCGTCGGTGTGGATCAGCGTGTGCAGCGCGTTCGTCATGCCGTCGAGCCGGACCAGCGCGTAGACGAACGGCGGCTGGACGTAGCGGCGCACCGGCGAGTTGATCTGGGTCCAGTAGCAGTACACCGGCGCCACCACTGTGCCCGTGCCCGGGTGCGGCTGCCACGTCGTCCGCTCCCAGCAGCGCGGGCAGTCCCGGCGGGGGGGGCAGTAGCCGCGGTCGCAGAGCTCGCACCGGGTCACCGTCAGCCGCTGGTTGTCGACGATCTCGCGGAAGAACCGCGAGACTCCGCCATAGGAGTAGGAGTAGTAGTAGTGCAGCTCGTCGGGGACCTCGAACCAGTCGTCGGCGTCCACCGCGTCGTCGGGAAGGTCCACCCCGGTCGTGGTCATCGGCTCCACCTCCCTCATCGGCCGTCCCGTTCCAGCACGATGGCCGCGCCCAGGCCCAGCCCGGCCCCGCCGACCATGCAGGCCAGCCCTCGTCCGGCCCGGATCGGCACCTGCCGCTCGCCGGCCTCGCCGCGCAGCTGCTGGACGATCTCGCCGGTGCTGTAGATGCCCGAGACGCCGGCGATGTGCCCGGCGCCGATGCGCCCGCCGGACGGGTTCACCGGCAGCGGGCCGTCGAACGCCGTGAACCCCTCGTCGATCAGCGCGCCGCCCTCGCCGGGCGCGCACAGCCCGAGCTCGGCGTAGCTCATCAGCTCCAGCCCGGCCACCAGGTCGTTCAGCTCGACGACGTCCAGCTCGGTCCGCGGGTCGGTGACGCCGGCCATCCGGTAGGCCTGCCGGCTGGCGCCGTACAGCGGCCAGACCCGGCCGGCGTCGTCGGCGCTCATCTCGTCGGTCGAGTTGTGATGGCAGGTGCCGACGCCGGTGATCCACACCGGCCGCTGCTCCGGCCGCACGAGCTCCTCGGCCACCAGCACGACGGCCGAGGCCGCCTCGCCGTACAGGCATGACTCGAACATCGTGGTGGGCCAGTTGGTGAGCCGGGAGTCCAGCACCTCCTCGACGGTGACCGGCCGGCGCAGGTGCGCGTTCGGGTTGCGGACGGCGTTGGCCCGGTTCTTCACCGCGACCCGGGCGATCTGCTCCTCGGTCGGCCCGCCGAACTTGTCCATGTGGGCGGTGAGCAGCAGCGCCCACGGCTGCTGCGAGAACGGCAGGTGCCAGGTGGTGTCCAGCGTCATGCTCTCGGCCTCCAGCGCGGCGTCGGCGCGCTGTCCGGTCTCCGGGTCGTCGACGTCGAGCGCCTTCTGCACGCCGAGGCAGAGCACGACGTCGCTGAACCCGGACGCCACGTCCGCCCACGCCGTCTTCACCGCGTACCCGCCGGACGCCGCGCCCGCGGTGACCCGCTGGCCGGGCCGGCCGTTGAGCCCGAGGTAGTCGTGGATCATCACGTCCGGCGTGCCCTGCCGGATCAGCAGCTCGCTGTAGACCGAGTAGACCGCGGACGTGACGTCGCCGGCGACCAGCCCGGCGTCGGCCAGCGCCCGTTTCGCGGCCATCATCGCCAGCTCGTCGAAGCGGTCGGCGGGGTACCGGGAGCGGAACGGCAGCTGTCCCACGCCCACGACCGCGACCCGCCTCATCGCGACCTGCCCTGCTCGCGCTTGAGCCGGCCCAGGGCCCGGCTCAGGAAGATGAGGTCGTAGTAGTCGCCGGCCCGCAGCCGCATGCCGCCGTGTGCGAACTGGTGGGTGATGTCGCGTCCGTCGAGGAACACCTCGCGCAGCGCCTCGGGGGTCGCCTCGACCACCACCGTCGGCGCCGGATGACCGCCCCTGACGACGCCCGGTACGCCGGCGGACACGCTGAGATGCCACCGTTCGCCGGTCGCGACCTCGAAGAGGATCACCGCGTCCCATCGTTCCGTCCCCCCGGCCGGAATGTCGACGACGACCGCCGCGATGGCGGCGACGAGGTCGTCCTGGCTGGGATCGTACGACGGCAGGGCGGTCATGGGCGGCCTCATCGGTAGTCGGTGAAGTCGGGGGCACGGCGGTCGCGGAAGGCGCGGTAGCCCTCCTCGGCCTCGGCCGTTCGGTAGAAGAGGTCGACGGTGGACACCGCGAACCGGCTCATCGCCGCGATCATCTCGGTGTCGACGGCGAAGGACTGCTTGGCCAGCCGCAGCGCCGTCGGGCTCAGCGCGGCGATCTCCGCGCACCAGCGCAACGCCTCGGCCATCAGCTCCTCGCCCGGCACGACGGCGTTGACCAGCCCCATCGCCAGCGCCTCGGCGGCGCTGTAGCGCCTGCACAGGAACCACAGCTCCCGCGCCTTCTTCTCGCCGACCAGCCGGGCCAGGTACGACGTGCCGAAGCCGGGGTCGACGCTGCCGACCCGCGGCCCGACCTGGCCGAAGACGGCGTGCTCCGCGGCGATGGTGAGGTCGCAGACGACCTGCAGGACGTTGCCGCCGCCGATGGCGTAGCCGTTCACCGCCGCGATCACCGGCTTGGGCAGCGAGCGGACCGTGTAGTTGAACGTGTCGATGTCGATGCCCGTGGCGTGCGGCCCGGCGTAGCCGGCGTCGGTCTTCGTCGACAGGTCGCCGCCTGTGCAGAAGGCCTTCTCGCCCGCCCCGGTGATGACGACGGCGGCCACGGTCCGGTCCGCGGCGGCCGCGCGGAGGGCGTGGACCAGCTCGTCGACGGTCTCGGCCCGGAACGCGTTCATCACCTCGGGCCGGTCGATCGTGACGATCGCCGCGGCGTCGCGCCGCTCGTACCTGATGTCGGTGTAGTCGCTCATGTGCGGGCTCCCTTCCTGGCCAGGAAGGCGTCGCGGGCGGCGCGATGCTCGGACGTGGCCAGCAGCGCGACCTGGGCGTCCAGCTCGGCGGCCAGCGCGCTGGCCAGGTCCACATGCCGGTCGACCAGGCGTTTGGTGGCCACCAGCGCCGGCCGGGACCGGTCCGCCAACGTCCGCGCCACCGTCTCCACCTCGGCGAGCAGGCGGTCGTCCGGCACGACCCGGTCCACCAGCCCGGCGCCAGCCGCGTCGACCGCGTCCAGCGTGCCGCCGAGCAGCAGCAGCTCCTTGGTCCGGCCCGGACCCAGCCGGGCCGGCAGCAGCACGCTGGCGCCGGCGTCGGGCGCCAGCCCCAGGCCGGTGAACGAGAGCACGAACCGGGCCGACGCGGCGGCGTAGACGAGGTCGCAGGCCAGCGCCAGGCCGCAGCCGGCGCCGGCCGCCGCGCCGTGCACGGCCGCGACCGTCGGGACCGGGAAGCCGTGCAGCGCCGCGATCATCCGGTTGCCGGCCGCCATCCGGTCCGCGGCCTCGGCCGGCGTCCGCGGCTGCGCCAGCTCGGCCAGGTCGCCACCGGCGCAGAACGTCTCGCCCCGGCCGGTCAGCACGAGCGCGTGCAGGTCGTCGTCGCCGGCCAGCCGGTCCAGCGCGTCGGCCAGCTCCACCCGCATCCGCAGGTCGACGGCGTTGCGCACGGCCGGCCGGTCCAGGATCACCCAGGCGACCCGGTCACGGCGTTCGACGACGACGGTCACCGGTCACCACCCCGTGTAGGCGGCGTCGCGCCGCTCGGCGTACGCGGCCATCGCCTCGGCGTGGTCGGCGGTCCGGAACAGGTACTCCGCGGCGCCGTAGGTCAGCTCCATCGTCTGCGGGAGGTCCAGCTGCAGCGCCCGGCGGGTGATGTTCTTGATCGCGGCCAGCGCCGCCGGCGGACCGGACGCCAGCCGCCGGGCCAGCTCCAGCGTGCGCGGCATCAGGTCGTCCTGCGGATGGACGGCGCTGACCAGGCCGAGCCGCAGCGCCTCCTCGGCGTCGACCCAGTCGCCGGTGTACATGAGCTCCAGCGCCTTGCTCAGCCCGACCAGCCGGGGCAGCCAGAACATGCCGCCGTCGAACGGGATCAGGCCGCGGCGCACGTAGATCTGGGCGAACCGGGCCTCCGCGGCGGCGATCCTGATGTCGCAGGCCAGGCTGATGTCCATGCCGGCGCCCGCGGCCAGCCCGTTGACCGCCGCGATGGTGGGCTTGTCCAGCCGGTGCAGCGCCAGCATCAGCTCGCGGCCGGTCTGCTTGGTGTGGCGCAGCCGCTCCTCCACGCTCATGGTCGGGACGTTCCACAGCGGCCGGTCCAGCGGATGCGCGCCGTTGCCGCCGTCCTTGCGCTCGCCCATCGCCTTCGCGTTGCCGCCGGCCGAGAACGCCCGCCCGGTGCCGGTCAGCACGAGCACTCGGATGTCGGGGTTGTGGGCCGCCGCGTTGAGCGCCAGCGCGAGCTCGTTCATCGAGGCCAGCGTGAACGGGTTCAGCGCCTCGGGCTGGTCGAAGCGCACGACCAGGACGCCGTCGTCGAAGGTCACCTCGTGGTACGTGTACGTGTCCGCGCCGAGCCAGGTCATGCGACTCCCACCTCCGGTCGCCAGCCGGCGGCGAGCTGCCGGCCGACCAGCATGCGCTGGATCTCCGAGCTGCCCTCGGCGATGCGCCACAGCCGCACCGCCCGGTACAGCGCCTCGACGGGTAGTTCCGTGCAGTAGCCGGTGCCGCCGAGGATCTGCATCGCCCGGTCGGCCACCCGGCAGGCCAGCTCCGTCCCGTACGCCTTGACCGTCGCCGACTCCGCCTGGGCGCGCTGACCGGCGTCGATCGCCATCGCCGTCCGGTAGGCGGAGCTGCGGCAGGCCAGCAGCTCGGCCGCGGAGTCGGCCAGGTACCACTGCAGCGCCTCGAACTCGCCGATCGGCCGGCCGAACTGCACGCGGCCGCGGCCCCAGTCGGCGGCGATGTCGATCAGGCGGGCCGCGACGCCCAGGCAGTGCCCGGCCATCAGCACCCGCATCCTGCTCACGTCGGCGATCAGCAGCCGGAAGCCCTCGTCCGGCTCGCCCAGCCGCGCGTCGTCGCCGACGTGCAGGCCGTCGTAGCGCAGCTCGAACGAGTGCAGGCCTTCGCGGCCCATCATGTGCTGCTCGCGGCCGACCTCGACACCGGGTGCGTCCAGGTCGACCAGGAACGCCGTCAGTCCCTTGAGCCCGCGGTCCGGATCGGTCTTGGCGAACGTGATGACGAAGTCGGCCCGGTCCAGGCCGGTGATGAAGTGCTTGGCGCCGTCGATCCGCCAGCCGTCGCCGTCGCGGACCGCGACCGTCCTGATCGCCGCCAGGTCCGAGCCGGCCTCCGGCTCGGTGGTCGCCCACGCGCCCCAGCGCTCGCCCCGCAGCCACGGCCGCAGATAGGCGGCGTGCTGCGCCGCCGTGCCGTGCCGCGCCAGCGGCAGCGAGCCGGGCGGTGTGCCGACGACGTGCCGGAAGCCGACGGCGACCCGGCCCATCTCCTCCGCCGCCACCAGCTGGCCGACGAGGCCCAGCCCCATGCCGCCGTGCTCGGCGGGCAGGCCGAGCGCGTTGAGGTCCAGCTCCCGGCCGCGCCGCTCCAGCTCCGCCCACAGCTCCACCGGCAGGTCGCCGTCCTCGTTCAGCCGGGCCTCGTGCGGCAGCAGTTGCTCGGTGACGAACCGGCGCACCAGCGCGCGCAGCGATACCAGTTCCGGCGGCAGCGGCAGCGTGGTCGCGTCGTACTGGAACCGGCCCGCGTGCACGGCCGCGCCGATGGCGCTGCGCACCTGGTGGATCGGGGTCGGGTGGACGGCCAGCCGGGCGGCGGACGCGGCCGGTTCCGTCGTCTCCCCGCCCACCTGGCGCAGCGTCGAGACCGCCCGCTCGGCCGCCGTCGCCGCCAGCAGCCGGGCCGCCTGCGCCTGCTGCACGGCGACGTCGCCGTGCGCGGCCCGGGCGTCGCGGATCAGCGCGTCCACCGTCACCGCGTCCATCGCCGACTCGGCCACGGCGAACTCCGTGCCCTGCCCCGTCACCGCCGGGAAGGCCAGGTCGACGCAGCGGGCGGTGACGGCGACGGCCTCGGCCGCGCCGGCCAGGCCGGCGTCTGTCGCCGGGTCCAGGGTCGCCGTCATGCGGCCCCACCCGCCGCGGTCACGTACCGGCCGGGCAGCGGCCGCGGCGCGGGCCCGTCGTAGTCGACGGTGTCGAACGGGATGCCGCGCCAGCCTCTCTCCCGCACGGTCTCCTCGACGGCGTGCGCCGCCAGCCCGCAGGTGCGCGCGATCATGCACACGGCCCGGGCGTGCCGCCAGTCCAGGCCGATGTCCAGCATGATCGAGCCCAGTGCGCCGTCGATGTTCATCGGGATGCGCCGGCTGCCGGACCGCTCGATCGCCGCCTCCAGCGCCAGCGCGAGTGCCACGTGCGGCCCCGCGACGCCGAGCCGGGCGGCGGTGCCGACCAGCCGCGGCGCGCGCGGGTCGCCGTTCGGATGCTGCGGATGGCCGTAGCCCGGGATCCGCCGCTTCGCCGCCCGGTGGCCGGTGACGATCCGCTCGGCCGTGGCCGTCCAGCCCTCCGGCGTCGTCGGGCCGGCCTCGACCTCGGCGACGGTCTCGGACAGGAACCGGGCGAACTCCTCGCCGGCGCCGCCGTGGATGTCGCCGAACGTCAGCAGCCCGCCGGCGACGCTGGCCTGCAACGGCACCCCGGAGGCGCTGATCATGCGGGCCACCGCCGACGACGGCGAGATGCCGTGGTCGACGATCGATACCAGCATCGTGTCGAGCATCCGGCGCCGCGGCTCGGTGGGCAGCTCGCCGGTCAGCACCAGGTAGATGCCGGACACGAAGTCGACGTGGTCGATCAGGTCCAGCAGGCTGTAGCCGCGGATGACGACGTCGTCGCCGGTGTGCGGGTCCGCGACGGCCGTGCGCCACTGGATCCGGCTGCTGTCCTCTGCCTGCATCCCTACCTCCGGAACAACACGTTGTTGGCGATGATGTGGCGCTGGATCTGGTTGGTGCCCTCGACGATCTGGTAGAGCTTCGCGGCGCGGAACCGGCGCTCGACCGGGAAGTCCTTCATGTAGCCGTAGCCGCCGAGGAGCTGGACGGCGTCGGTGGTCACGGCCATCGCGGTGTCGGTGGCCAGCACCTTCGCCATCGAGGCGGAGGTCTCCGCCGTCCGCCCGCCGGTGCCGGCGTCGGCCATGATCGCGGCGTGGTAGGTCAGCCGGCGGGCCGCCTCGAGCTTGATCGCCATGTCGGCGACCATGAACTGCACCGCCTGGAACTGCGCGATCGGCTGGCCGAACTGCCGCCGTTCCAGCAGGTAGTCGCGGGCGTACTCGTAGGCGCCGGTGCCGATGCCCAGCGCGACGGCGGCGGCCAGCGGGCGGGTCTTGTGCAGCGCCCGCAGCGCGCGCATCCCCTCGTTCTCCGCGCCGAGCATCGCCGTGGCCGGCACCCGCAGCCCGGTGAACGTCAGGGCCACCGTCGGCGACGCCTCCTGGCCCATCTTGCGCTCCAGCCGGTCGACGACGATGCCGGGCGTGCCGTTCTCGACGTCCTGCTCGACGAGGAAGCCGCTGATGCCGGAGAGCTTCGGCGCGTCCGGGTCGGTCTTGGCGAACACCATGAGCAGGCCGGAGATGTTGCCGCGGGTGATGAAGCACTTGTGCCCGTCGATGACGTAGTCGTCGCCGTCGCGGACCGCCCGGGTCTCCATCGCCGCGTTGTCCGAGCCGGCGTTCGGCTCGGTGAGCGCGAACGCCGCCTGCAGCTCGCCCGTCGCCAGCCGCGGCAGGTAGCGCTGCTTCTGCTCGTCGGTGCCGGCCAGCACGATCGGGTAGCTGGCCAGCGACGGCCCTGCGATCAGCGACGCGCTGACCGAGCAGACCTTCGCGACCTCCTCGGCGATCAGGCACTGCAGCAGGACGCTGGCGCCGATGCCGCCGTACTCGGCGGGGACCGGCAGCCCGAGCAGGCCGAGGTCGCAGAACGTCCGGTAGATGTCCCAGGGGAAGTCGTGCGACTCCGCGATCGCGTCCGCCCGCGCGGCGACGACGTCACGGGCGAGGTCGCGGGTCATCGCGACCATGTCCCGCTCGGTCTCGGACAGCGGCAGCGAGTCGTCGATCACGTGGCGACCCCTTCGGCGAGCAGCCGGCCGTAGCCGGGCGCGGCGGCGGTGACGCCGAGTTCGGTCAGCACGGCCCACAGGGCGGCCTGGGTGGCGGAGACGACGGGCACGCCGAGCTCGGCCTCGAGCTCGGCGATCACCTCGTGGGAGTGGACGTTGAGGCAGGCCAGGTACAGCGCGTCGCTGCCCGGCTGCCACGCTTCGCGGGCCAGGGCGGCGATCTCCGCCGAGGCGAGCGTGGCCAGCTCGTACGTGTCGGCGATGCCGAGGCTGCGGCTGCCGGCGACGGTGAAGCCGGCCGACTCGAAGTAGGCGACCTCCATGTGGTCGATCTCCGGCACGTACGGCGAGGCGATGGTCAGGCGCCGGGCGCCCACCGCGCGCAGCGCCCGCACGACCGCGTCGATGCCGCTAAGGCACGGGATGCCGGTGAGCTCGGTCAGCTCCCGCACCACCGCGAGGTCGTGGTCGCGGCCGCGGACCAGCCCGGAGGCCGTGCACGCGTAGAGGATCGCGTCCGGCCGGCAGTCGGCCAGCACCCGCACCGCGGCCCGGCCGTGCGCGTCCATCCGCTCCACCGCCGCGGCCGTGGCATCCGGCCCGATCGGCATGCGCTGGGCGTGCACCGTCAGCCCGGCCGGGAGCGTGGCCGCGAAGAACGGCTCGACGACGGTGTTCACGCTCGGCAGCACCACACCGACGCGTCCCACGCTGGGTGCTGCGTCCATGCCGCCTCCTTGCGAGCTGGTCGGTGCCGTGGTCGCGACGTTAGCAGGACATCAGATAGTCCGGCAACCGAATACTTTGTGTCGTTAGTTGGACACCCGTATATCCATTGACCGATAGTTGGTTGCATGGCTAGCATGCGGCCAGCCACACATGCGGGGCACGCCCACAACGATGTGAGGGGAGCACCATGCAGCGAAGGACACCGGGGCGATTTGCCGCCTGCATCCTGGTCGCCGGACTGGCGGCATCGGCCTGCGCCGCGAACGGCGACAACGAGACCTCCGGCGACGGCGGCGACAAGCCAGGCGTCGTCATCGGCGCCATCGGCAACCGGGTCGGCCCGATCCCGCTCGTCGGCCGCGACCTCGGCACCGCGATCGACGACTGGTTCGACATGCTCAACGCGCAGGGCGGCATCAACGGCCGCCAGGTCGAGCTGATCGAGATCGAGTCGCAGTACGACGTGTCCAAGGCGCTCGCGGCGTACGCGCGGCTGAAGCGCGACGGCGCCGTCGGATTCTTCCCGATGGGCCTGGCCCAGGCGCAGTCGCTGGGGCCGATGGCACAGACCGACGAGATCGTCATGCTCGCGACCGGGACCGGCCAGGCCGAGACGCTCGACGGCGCCGCCGCGCCGTTCGAGTTCCAGGGCGGCGCCAGCTACCCGGCCCAGTACTCCGCCATGGTCCAGCACGCCAACGACGACTGGGCGGCGAAGGGCGAGCAGGGCACGCCCACGTTCGCCACGCTGTGCTGGGACACGCCGGCCGGCAAGGCGTCCTGCGACGCGGTGAAGGCGGCCGCCGACGCGGCCGGCAACGAGGTGGCCGTCGAGACGTTCGTGGCGCCCACGACCGCCGACCTCGCCGCCCAGGCGCTGCGCTTCGACGAGGCCGCGCCGGACTACGTGTTCCTGTCCGGCGGCGCGAAGTTCCCGCTGCTCGCGCTGAACGCGTTCCGCACCGTCGGGCTGGACGCCCCGGTCTACAACATCATGTGGGGCTTCTCCGACGACGTCTGGGAGACCGCGGGCGCCGACGCCGAGGGCTACACCGGCACGTCGCTGGCCAACCTGGCCGCGGACGCGCCGGACGCCTACGACCAGCTGCGCGAGTACTTCGAGTCCGAGGGCAAGGAGCCGCCGGAGTTTTTCGACGAGGCGCTCTACGCCCAGGGCTTGGTGATGGCGAACCTCATGGCCGAGGCGATCCGCCAGGCCGACCTGCTGGCCGGCGACGGCGAGATCACCGGCGACCTGCTGCGGCAGGGCATGGAGAAGATCGCCGACTTCGACGCCGGCGGCCTCACCTGCCCGGTGACGCTGACGCCTGACGACCACATCGGCACCCGCCAGGTGAACCTGTACCAGATCGAGAACGGCGCGCCGGTGCGCGTCGGCGAGTGCGTGGAGGGCGCCACGACCCAGTGACGCGGTCCGGAAGGCGAGCCCCGGCGGTGGTGAGACGGTGCGTGCCTCTCACCACCGACCGGGCTCGCCGGGCCGTCAGCTACACCCTCAGCCGCGTCGACGCGCGGTGAGCTGCTCAGCGCCGCCAGAACAGCGCGGCGGCGCGGGCCAGGCGCAGCGACTCCCGCCGGTCGGCCGGGTCCGCGCCGGCCGCGCGCAGGTGATGGGCATGCAGCAGGGCCGCGAGCACGCGGCCGGTGTCGAGGCGGCCGGCCTGCCGCAACTGCGCGCGATAGGCCACCAGCGCTCGCCGGCGCAGCTCCCACGCGTGCGCGACGGCGCCTCCGCCGGGCGTCGAGCGCAGCGCCGCCCAGTCGCCGGCCGGGTCGGCCAGCCGGACGGCCGCGGCGGGGACGGGTCGTGGCTCCGGCGCCGCGGGTCCGGGCCCCGCGTGGTCGATCAGCCACCGCAGGCCGGCGGTGGCGCCGCCGCTGAATCCGGTGGCGATCGCGACGAGACTGGCGGCGGTCAGCGCGCGGCGGTGCTCGGGCGACGTGCCGGTGAGCTGGACGACGGCGGCGTGCGAGTCGGCGGCGAAGACGGCCTCCGCCGCCGTGAGCGCGGGGCCGGCGCCCCACCGTCCGGTCGCGGGCCGGTGCGGGACGTAGCTGACGTCGCGGAGCAGGCCCAGGCCCCGCAGCGACGCGGCCCAGCTGCCGACCCGCCGCGCGGCGAGGCTGTAGGCGGCGCCGTCGCCGCCGGCCAGTGCGATGCGCAGCCGCAGGTGCGGCTCCGGGTCGCGGTAGCGGCTGAACCACCACACGGGCGGCTCGTCCCACGCGGCCAGCAGGGCGGGCAGGTGGTCGGTGAGCAGCTCGGCCTGCCGGTCCGGGCGGCCGTAGACCTTGGCGTACAGCCACGGCGCGGCACCGGCCCACTGGTGCGGGCCGCGCACCCGCTCGGTTCGCGTCTCGGTCATCTCTGCTCCGTCCGGTGGCCGGTCGAACCGGACCGGGGGTAGGAGGGCACCCCGATCCGGCCGACCACGGGGTCCAGCGTCGGGGACCTCCGGGCCGCCGGGGAGGGCATCCTGCGGGGCGATCTGGCGGCCGTGCCCCCGGCTCCCGGTACTGTCGGCGCAGGAGGGATGCCGGTGCCGACGTCGAACAGCAAGCTGCGCGCGCTGCGCGAGTCGCGGCCGTCGCCGGCGCGTCCCGGCACCGGGCTGAGCCGCGGCGAGCTGGCCGAGGCCGTCAACGAGTACCTGTGGCGCACCACCGGACGGCGCTACTCGCTCGACGCCCACACCGTCGCGCGGTACGAGCGCGGCGCGATCGGCTGGCCCAGCGCTCCGTACCGCGAGGCGCTGCGCGCGGTGCTCGGCGTGGCCAAGGACGCCGACCTCGGCTTCCATCCGACGCCTCGGGGCCGCACCACGCCGTCGCGGGCCGGCCGGTTCCTGGCCGGCATCTCGATCGACAGCCCGGCGCCCACCCGGATCGGCTGGGCCGACGTCGAGCAGGTGCGCGCCGCCGTGCGTGCGGTCGCCGCGTCGGAGAACCTCTTCGGCGGCGGGCTGTCCTGCGAGTCCGGCATGGCGCAGCTGCGCTGGGCCGCCCGGCTGCTGGACGCCCGGGGCAGCGACGAGGTCCGGAACGCGATGCACGAGGCGGTCGGCAACCTGGGCGGCGTCGTCGCGTACTCGGCGTTCGACATCGCCGCCTACCGCGCGGCCGACCAGTGCTTCGAGTTCGCGCTCTGGTGCGCGGACGAGGGAGGGTCCTGGGCGTTGCGGGCCAACACGCTGGCGGAGATGTCCCGGAAGGCGGCGCACCTGGGCGACCTGGACGGCGCCCTGGCGATGATCGAGTCCGCGCGGTCCCGGCCGGACCGGGTGTCGGCGACGGCCCGGGCGATGATGTCGACGCTGCGGGCGCGGCTGCTGGCCGTCATGGGCCGGCCGGCCGAGGCGCTGGCCGACATCGAGCGTGCCGACGCGCACTTCGCCGAGCGCGATCCCGCCGGCGACCCGCCGTGGCTGTGCTACTACGACGCGGCCGAGCACGAGGGCAGCACCGGGAAGGCGCTGATCCCGCTCGCGCTCGCGGGCGACCGGCCCGAGGTCGCCGCGCCGCGGCTGCGGACGGCGATCGAGGCGCACCGCGACGACTACCCGCGGTCGCGGGCGTTCTCCCGGATCCGCCTGGCCACGTTGACGATGACGGCTGGCGACCCGCGCGAGGCCGCCGCTATCGGCCGCCGGGCGGTCGCCGAGGCGGCTCCGCTGCGGTCGCGCCGGCTGCTGGCCGAGCTGGGCCGGCTCGCCGACGCGGCCCGGCCGCACACCCGCGTCGGCGACGTCGCCGACCTGCGCGCGGACATCGCCGAGCTCGCGGCGCCGTGACGGCGGGACCGGACCGGGCCCGCGCCGTACTCGACGCCGCCGCACACATCGCGGGCCTGGCCGCCGGCGGCGCGACGCTCATCCGCGACGGCGCCAACGTCATGTACCGGCTGCCCGGGCAGGTCGTGGCCCGGATCGGCCGGCCCGGACGGGAGGACACGGCGCTGCGCGAGGTGCGGGTGTCGGCGTGGCTGCGCCGCAACGGCGTCGCCGCCGTCGAGGCGCTGGACGACGTCGCGCAACCGGTGGTGATCGACGGGCGGCCGGTGACCTGGTGGCGGGAACTGCCGCCGCACCGCCCAGCCGAGCCGGCCGAACTGGCCACCGTCCTGCGAGCCGTGCACGCGCTGGCGCCGCCGGACGGCCTCGCGCTGCCGCTCTACGAGCCGTTCGCCCACCTCGACGACCGCATCGGCGCCGCCGCCGGCCTCGCGGACGGCGACCGGGCCTGGCTGCGCGGCCACCTGGCCGAGCTGCGGCGCCGGTACGCGCGGCTGGACCTGCCCGGCCCGCCGCAGGTCATCCATGGCGACGCCTGGCAAGGCAACGTCGCCGTGCCCGCCGACGGCCCACCGGTGCTGCTGGACCTGGAGGCGGTCGCTCTCGGCCACCGCGACTGGGACCTGATCCAGATCGCCGTCGACCACGCCGACTTCGCCCGGCTCGACGCCGCGGACTACCGCGCGTTCGTCGACGCCTACGGTGGCTACGACGTCGTGGGCGCACCGTGGTTCCGCACGCTCGCCGACATCCAGGAGCTGCGCTGGACCACGTTCGCGCTGAGCAAGGCCGCCGTCAGCGCGGACGCGTCGGCGCAGGCCCGGCACCGGATCGCGTGCCTGCGCGGCGATGTGCCGCGGCCCTGGACCTGGGCCGCGATCTAGCCCTCGGACGGGACGTACTTCTGGTACTCCGTCTCGAACGTGAGCGGCGTGTCCGGGTCGAACTCGACGTGGACGGCGCCGGCGGAGTCGGCCAGCACGACGACCGGCGAGCCGAGGACGGGGACGCGGGGCGGGTCGGTGCGCATGTACACCGTCACGACCCGGCGGTCGGCGTAGCTCACCTGCACCGTGAACTGCGGCAGGTCCCAGAGCCAGGACTGCAGGAACACGCGCGCGGCGATGGTTCCCTCGTACCGCGTGCCGGTCCGCCGCAGCCGCTCGATGGTCACCTGCCTGGCCCGCGCGTGCGGCACGGCCAGAGCGAGCCGGGCAAGGAGCAGGAGGGTGAGCAGCGTGACCAGGGCGCCGGCGAGTACGCCGAGCTCGCGCGGGATCTCCGGCGAGGTCGCGATGCGGTCCAGGTCGAACGCCGGCGTCGGCTCGGCGGCGTAGCCGGCCACCGTCCAGCCGATGGCGCTCCCGCACAGCCCGAGGAGCACCGACAGTCCGGAGAACAGGCCGGCGACCCGGCTCTGCCCGAACGTCTCGCGGAGCTGCCCGTGCAGCGTGGCGGTGATCGTCGCCGCGACGAAGGCGGTCACCGCCGCGGCCCCGACCGCCCAGGGGCTGCCCATCGCCATGTACAGGTCGTGGCTCGGTGCCAGCCCGAGCAACGCCGCGTACGGCACCGAGGCCGCGGCCGCCCAGGCCGCGGCCCCGATCAGCAGGAGCAGCACGTGACCGGCGCGCACCCGTCCGACCGGCTGCCCCGGCGCGAGCTCGGTCATCCTCGCGCCGCGGTCGGTGGTCGAGAGGATCGGGGTGCGCTCCGACATCGACGACTCCTCTCCGCTGGTCAGCGTACTGGGCGCGCCCCGGCGAGGCGGGGGCGGATCCGGGTGCCCGGGCGTGCCTGCGGGATGACCTGGAGGCCGCGGAACGCCCGGGGCGCGCCGTCGAGGACGATCTGGGTGGTCCGCCCGGTGACGGTGAGGTCGGTGCGCCGCCCGATCGCGTCGTACGCGACTGCCGTGTCGCCGGTCGTGGTGACCGACAGCGTCGTCTTCGTCGGCCACGGGTCGATCCACAGCTCGGGGGCGGGGAAGTGGTCGCCCGTCCCGTGGTTCGCGTTGAGGATGTAGCCATCGGCACGGTTCCAGAGCACGGTCAGGTCGCCGTCCGGCGTCTGGAACACCAGGCCCTTCGTCCTCGGATCGTCGAACTGCAGCCAGCCGCCGAAGACGGCGTCGTCGAGCAGCCGGGCGGCGTTCGCGTAGGCCAGCAGCGACGGCTTCGCGCTGAGGTCGCGGTTCATCAGCCCGAAGTGGTACTCGACGTTGTCGGGGTTGGCGATCTGCGGCATGCCGAGCACGCTGTCGTGGAACTGGTACCAGAGCACGCCGCGGATCCCCTCGGCCTTCGCCAGGGCGAGGGTGAGGAAGATGTTCTCGGCGGCGTGCCGGTAGGTGTCGTTCCACCACGCGTTCGGACGGGTGCAGGCGTAGGCCTCGGTCAGCCAGATCTCCTTCTCGCCGTACTCGGCCATCAGCTCCTTCAGCTTGCGCAGCCCGCCGTAGAAGTTCCAGTAGCTGCCGTGGCTCGACGGGTCCGAGCCGTCGGCCGGCACGTAGTCGGGGGTGAAGTTGCCGCGGCCGGGGTGGAAGGCGAACGCGTCGATGAGGTCCCAGCCGCCGCCGGCGTGGAAGTTGCGCACCCACGGCTCGTCCATGCCGGCCAGCCCGTTGTTCATGATCTTGATCGTGGCGCCGACGGCGGCGGCTCGGTCGACGACCGGGCGCAGCGCCAGGTCGATGTACTTCTGCGCCGCCACACCCGTGTTGAACGGCCGGTTCAGCTCGTTGCCGACCTCGAAGTACTCCGCCCCGGCGGCGATCGCGATGTCGAGGTTCGTCGCCGCCCAGGCCGCCGCGGCCTCCGGCGTGGCGTCGAGCGACGGCTGCAGCTCGATGTTGTGCGACATGCCGCGCGCGTCGAACGCCGACGGCGGCAGGCCGGGGCCGCCGTCGTAGGCGATCCGGACCCGGCTGACGCCGACGCGCTGCCACAGGTCCAGCAGTGCGTCGGCCGACGGGCGCTGCAGCCAGGGGTAGTTCGAGATGCCGAACATGCTCGCCGCCGACGGGCCGGCGGCCGGCTCGGCCGGCAGCACGGACAGCGTCGTGCGGGCGAACGCCTCGTCGGCGCCGGACCGCGCGGTCACCTCGGCCACGAGGATCCCCTGCGCCGGCGCCGCCACGGTGAACGTGTGCTCCCGGGCCGACCGGGCGGCGATCGTGACGGGGACCGTCGCGCCGGCCAGCTGGGCGCCGTCGTAGTCGCGGACCCACCAGCCGAGGTCGACGGTCTTGTCCACGTCGCCGCCGTTCGCGACGAGCGCCGTCACCGACATCGTCTCGCCCGCCTGTGCCCAGATGCTGAAGTCGCGGCCGGTCCGCAGCTCGACGCCGAGCTCCCGGCCGAGGCCGATCGACGCCGTCGCGGAGGGACGGGTCGTGCTGAAGAAGAAGTCGGCCTGGCTGCGGTAGCCGCCGCCGGGCAGCGCGACGCCGGGGGAGTGGACCCAGGTGCTGTTCGTCCAGGCCTGCCGGGACCGCTCCAGCAGGAACATGCCGTGCTGGGCGCCCCACGTCGACGTGTGCGCCACGCCGATGTTGTGCTCGTACGGGATGCCGCCGCCGGCGTCGCGGACCCACTCGGTGACGGCGACATAGTCGTCGGGCTCGGTGGCCGACACGATCGCCCGGCTGAACGAGAACCCGTCCGGTACCAGCGTCGACGCGCCGTTGACCTGCCACTCCAGGTGCGCGTGGTTGGTCGCCACCGTCACGGTGCCGACGACGGTGGTGGGGCCGGCGGCCGCGGCGAACGTGTACGCCATCTGGATCGCGGGGGTGCCGTCGGGCAGCGTCACGAGTGTGGGCTGGCCACCGGTCGAGGTGTGTACGCCGGTGCCGCTGTCCTTGACCTGGAAGCGCGAGCCCTGCGAGCGGATGACGCCGGCGCCGTCGCGGATGGCGATCCGCCCGCCGACGCTGGCGACGACGCTGATGCCGGCCGCGGAGAGGGTCACGTCGCCCGCGGCCGCCGAGGCGGTGACGGGGGATCGTTCCGCGACGAGCAGGACGCCCGCCGCGAAGGTGGCTCCGAGGAAGCCGCGGCGGCTGAGGTCACGTGCCGAGGTGGGTTCCGACGTCATCGTCGCTCCGTTCTGCTCGCTTCGACGCGAGCCGATAATGCCTATTAGCATCTTGGGCGACCTCATCCTGGGCGGTCCGCCGAAGCGGTGTCAAGAAGGGTTGCGCGATTTGATGATGCGTATTATCGTCGCCGCCACCGCGTGAAAATAGGCATTATCAAGTTCAGGAGCTCAGATGCCACCGAAGCCTCGCCGGGTCACCCAGCGGGAGATCGCCAGGATCGCCGGCGTGAGCCAGACGACGGTCTCGCTGGTCCTCAACGACCGCGACGGCTCGAACGTCCGCATCCCCGAGGAGACCCGTGAGCGGGTCCGTGAGGCGATCGAGGCGGCGACCTACGTCGCCGACCCGGCGGCCCGCCGGCTCGCGGGCCTGGACAACCAGATCGTCGGCGTCTTCACCTACGAGCCGGCGCTCTCGCCCGAGAGCATGGACTTCTACGGCCCGCTGCTCAACGGCATCGAGCGCGCGGCCGAGCAGGTCGGCTGCGACCTGCTGTTCTTCACCAGCTCGCCGGTCGCCGAGGACGGCACCCGGCGGCTGTTCCACCGCAAGACGCGGCTGCGGCTGGCCGACGGCTGCATCCTGCTCGGCCAGCAGATGGACGGCGCCGAGTTGGAGCGCCTCGTCGACGAGCGGTTCCCGTTCGTCGCGGTCGGCCGCCGGGACGAGACCGACGCCAAGGTCCCCTACGTGGGGCTGGACTACGTCACTCCGACGCTGGCGCTCATCGACCGCGCCGTCGCCCTCGGCCATGAGCGCGCCGTCTACCTGCACGGCGGCCGGCCGGTCCCGAGCGCCCGGGACCGGCTCGCCGCGATCGAGACCGCCGGCGCCGAGGGCCGGCTCGCGTTCGCCCTGGGCGGCTCGGACGACCTCGGCGGCCTGGCCGCGCTGGTGCGCGAGCACGGCGCGACGGTGGTGTTCGCCGAGGACGCGTTCGTGGCCGAGGACGCCGTACACGCGCTGACCAGCGCGGGCCTGACGGTTCCGGCCGACGTCTCCGTCGCCGCGCTCGGTGAGGTGCGCGGGCACCGCAGCGACGGCCGGGTGCTCAGCGGCTTCCACGTGCCGCGCGAGCGGGTCGCCGCGGTGGCGCTGGACGTGCTGCACGAGCTCATCGCGTCCCCGGTCGAGGACTGGGACACGCTGGACACCCAGCGCCTGCTCGGCGCCGAGGTCGAGCCGGGCGAGACGATCGTCGAGCGGACGGCCCGATGACGACGATCCACACCGACGTCGCGATCGTCGGCGGCGGGCTCGGCGGCGTCGCCGCCGCGCTGGCCGTGCTCGACCGGGGCCTGCGGGTCGTGCTGACGGAGGAGCACCCGTGGCTGGGCGGCCAGCTCACGTCGCAGGGCGTGCCTCCCGACGAGCACATCTGGGTGGAGCGGTTCGGCGTCACGGCGCGCTACCGGGGCCTGCGCGACGGCATCCGCGACCACTACCGGCGCAACTACCCGCTGTCCGAGGCGGCCCGGGCGGACCGGGAGCTCAACCCGGGCCGCGGCCGGGTCAGCCGGCTGTGCCACGAGCCGCGGGTCGCCGCCGCCGTCATCGGCGAGCGCCTCGGCCCGTACGAGGCCAGCGGCCGCCTGGTCGTCCTGCGCCGGACCGTCCCGGTGGGCGCCGACGTCGACGGCGACCGGGTCCGCTCGGTCACCGTCGAGCGACCGGCCGACGGAGTTCGCACGACGATCCACGCGTCGTTCGTGCTGGACGCCACCGAGACCGGCGACCTGCTGCCGCTCACCGGCACCGACTACGTCGTCGGGGCCGAGTCGCGGGACGAGACCGGCGAGCCGAGCGCGCCCGTCGTCGGCGACGCCGCGAACGTCCAGTCGATCGCCTGGTGCTTCGCGTTCGACCACGTCGACGGCGACCACACGATCGAGCGGCCGGCCGATTATGAGGAGTGGCGCGCGCTGGAGCTGCCGTTCTGGGGCGCCCCGATGCTGTCGTTCGTCGCGCCGAACCCGCGCACGCTGGCGCCGGAGGCTCGCACGTTCGACGTCAACCCGGCGGCCGAGCGCACCGGCGACCCCCGTTTCGACTCCGGCGACCAGGACCTCTGGACGTTCCGCCGGATCGCGGCCCGGCAGACGTTCCGCGAGGGGTTCTACGACAGCGACATCGTGCTGGCGAACTGGCCGCAGCTGGACTACGTCGGCGGTTCGATCATCGACACCGCCGACCGCAAGGAGCACCTGGCCGCCGCGAAGGCCCAGTCGCGGGCGTACTTCTACTGGCTCCAGACCGAGGCGCCGCGGCCCGACGGCGGCGCCGGCTGGCCCGGCCTGCGGCTGCGCGGCGACGTGCTCGGCACCGGCGACGGCTTCGCGCAGGCTCCGTACATCCGGGAGTCGCGCCGGATCCGGGCCCACCGCACCGTCGTCGAGCAGGACGTGTCCGTCTCCGTCCGCGGCCACGCCGGACCGGCACGGTTCGCGGACTCCGTCGGCGTCGGCATGTACCGCATCGACCTGCACCCGTCCACCGGCGGCGACAACTACATCGACGTCGAGTGCGCGCCGTTCGAGATCCCGCTCGGCGCGCTGGTCCCGCTGCGCACCGTCAACCTGCTGCCGGCGGCGAAGAACATCGGCACCACCCACATCACCAACGGCGCCTACCGGCTGCACCCCGTGGAGTGGAACGTGGGCGAGTCCGCGGGCGAGCTCGCGGCGTACTGCATCGAACGCTCCATCCGCCCGGGCGACGTCGTCGCCGATCCGCGGCTGACCGAGCGGTTCCAGGCCCGCCTCGTCGAGGCGGGCGTCGAAATCCACTGGCCCGAGATCATCGGCTACTAGGGAAGAGCACACACATGACCACAGCAACGAGGCTGGGCGCCGCCATGCTGGCGGCCGCCATCGGGCTCACCGCCGCCGGCTGCTCCGCCGACTCCACCGGCTCCGACGACACGTCGTCCACCCCGGCCGCGGCCGGCAGCGTCGACCTGCGCATGACGGTGTGGACGTCGAACGAGGACCAGCTCGCGCTGTTCGACTCGATCGCCGAGTCCTACCGCGCCGAGCACCCGGAGATCGGCTCGATCACGTTCGAGAGCCTGCCGTTCGCGGACTACAACACGACGCTCACCACGCAGATCGCCGGCGGCAACGCGCCCGACCTCGCTTGGATGGGCGACCTGTCCGAGGACCTGATCAGCTCCGACGCGCTGGTGCCGCTCACCGAGAAGCTCCAGGACACCGAGGGCTGGAACTACGACGACCTGCTGGACAGCGTGACCGCGGAGTTTTCCGACGGCGACGAGCTCTACGCCTACCCGTTCTCCAACTCGCCGTTCGCGCTGTACGTGAACACCGACCTGCTCGCGCAGGCCGGGCAGACCCTGCCCGCCGACGGTCTGACCTGGGAGGACGTGTCGACGATCGGCGCCGCGGTGAACGCGGCCACCGGCAAGGGCGGCTTCGTCCTCCGCGACTTCGACTACGCCTCCTGGAACGTGCTCGGCACGGTGTGGCCGGGCTGGGGCGCCGCCGCCTGGTCCGAGGACGGCACCGAGTGCACCTTCGACAGCCCGGAGATGACCGAGGCGTTCCGGTTCCTGCACGACGCGGCCTTCGTCGACGGCTCGATGCCGGGCCCGGGCACGACGGCGGACTTCTTCGCCGGCGACTCCGCCTTCACCGTCGCCCAGGTCTCCCGCGCGTCGCTGCTGGACGGCTCGTTCGCCTACGACGTCGTCCCGCTGCCCGAGGGCCCGGCCGGCGAGTACTCCGTCATCGGCCAGGCCGGTGTCGGTGTGCTGTCCTCCAGCGACCACGTCGAGGAGGCGACCGACTTCCTCGCCTACCTCACGAACCCGGAGAACGCCGCGCTGCTGGCGCAGTACTTCCCGCCGCCGCGCGAGTCGCTGCTGACCGGTGAGGCGCTGGCGGCGAACAACCCGAAGCTGACCGCCGAGCAGCTCCAGACCGTCGTCGTCGACCGCATCCCCGACGCCGTCACGCTGCCCAACCACGCCAACCCGGCGGAGATCGCGCAGAAGGGCAAGACGGCGCTGGACGCGATGTGGACGGCCGACGCCGACGTCGAGGCAGTGCTCGGCTCGGTCTGCGACGCGATCCAGCCGCTGCTGTCGCGGTGATGAAGGCACCGTTCTGGACGACGAGGCGGCGAGACGCGCTCACCGGCTACCTGTTCATCACGCCGCAGCTCATCGGCGTCGTGGTGTTCGTGCTGGTGCCGGTGGGCCTCGCCGTCTGGTACAGCCTCAACGACTGGAACATCTTCCGCGGCGAGCTCACGTTCGTCGGCGGCGAGAACTGGGCGGCGCTGCTGGACGACCCGCAGCTGCCGTCCGTCCTCGGCGCCACCGCGGTGTTCTCCGGCGGCGTCGTCGTCCTGAACATCTCGCTCGGCCTCGCGCTCGCCGTCATGCTGAACCGGCGGTTCCGCGGCGTGACGGTGTTCCGGACGATGTTCTTCTCCCCGGTCGTCGTGTCGGTGGTCGCCTGGACGCTGGTCTGGGGGTTCCTGCTGCAGGACAACGGCGGGATCAACGCGGCGCTGAGCGTCGTCGGCATCGACGGCACGAATTGGTTGCAGAACGGGAACACCGCGATGGTCGCGGTCATCGTCACCCAGGTGATCCGCTCCGTCGGCGTCAACATGGTGCTGTTCCTGGCCGCCCTGCAGGGCGTGCCCGGTGAGCTCTACGAGGCGGCGCGGATCGACGGCGCCGGCGACGCGGCCATCTTCCGCCGCATCACGCTTCCGCTGATCTCGCCGACGCTGCTGCTCACGGCCATCATCACGATCGTGGGTGCGCTGCAGGCGTTCGCGCAGATCGCGGTGCTGACCCAGGGCGGGCCGGGACTGTCGACGACGGTGCTCGTCTACTACGTGTTCCAGCAGGCGTTCGAGTTCAACGACATCGGCTACGGATCCACGCTCGCGCTCATGCTGCTGACGTTCGTCATGCTGCTCACGCTGCTGCAGTGGCAGCTGCGCCGGAAATGGGTGTTCCATGAGAACTGACCTCGCGCGCCGCATCGTGCTCGTCGTCGCGCTCACGGTGCTCGCCATCCCGTTCGTGATCCCGACGGTCTGGATGATCGCGTCGTCGGTCAAGCCGCTCGCGGAGATCTTCCAGTCGCCGCCGACGCTGTTCACGTCGTCGCCGACGTTCGAGGCCTACGCCGAGGCGTTCCGGTTCCAGCCGTTCGCCCGGCAGTACGTCAACAGCGTCTACATCGCCGTTGTGGTCACCGTCATCACGCTGGTGGTGTCGAGCATGGCGGGGTACGCCTTCGCCCGGATCCGCTTCCCCGGGAGCAACGCGCTGTTCCTCGTCGTGCTGGTCGGGCTGCTGGTGCCGAGCGAGGTCACGATCGTGCCGCTGTTCCAGATGTTCACCGAGGCCGGGATGGTGAACACGCACTGGCCGCTGATCCTGGTGACCGCGCTCGCGGCGCCGTGCGTGCTGGCGACGTTCATCATGCGGCAGTTCTTCATCGCGCTCCCCGGCGAGCTGGAGGAGGCGGCCCGGCTCGACGGTCTCGGCCGGCCGGCGATCTGGGCCCGCATCGCGCTGCCGCTGGCCAAGCCCGCGCTGTCCGCCGTCACGATCCTCACGTTCCTGGCGTCGTGGAACCTCTACCTCGAGCCGACGGTGTACCTGACCTCGCCGGAGCTGTTCACGCTGCCGCAGGCGCTGACCCGCTTCACCGACGCCTATGGCGGCGAGATGTGGAACACCCAGCTCGCGGCGGCGACGATGACCGTCGTGCCGGTGCTGATCGTGTTCGTGATCGCGCAGCGGCAGTTCGTCGAAGGGCTCGCGCACGCGGGGCTGAAGGGGTGACGGCTTGTGCGGACCGCACAAGCTATGGGCCGCGACCTTGTACGCGATGCGCCACGCCCTCGGTGCCATTGGCCTGACAAGGTCGAATGGTGCCGGACATCTCCCGTATCGCGATCGTCAACCGGGGTGAGGCCGCGATGCGGCTCATCCACGCCGTACGAGATCTGAACGCCAGATCCGTGCCCGCGGACGGGGCCGCAGCGGTCCGGACGATCGCGCTGTACACCGACGTCGACGCCGCGGCCGCGTTCGTGCGGGAGGCCGACGAGGCGTACCTGCTCGGGCCGGCCGCGCGCCGGCCCTACCTCGACCTGGCGAAGCTGGAGCAGGCACTGACCGAGACCGGCGCGGACGCGGTCTGGGTCGGCTGGGGGTTCGTCGCCGAGGACCCGAACTTCGCCGAGCTGTGCGACAAGCTCGGCGTCACCTTCATCGGCCCGAGCGCGGACGCCATGCGCCGGCTCGGCGACAAGATCGGCGCGAAGCTGATCGCCGAGGAGGCCGGCGTCCCGGTCGCGCCGTGGAGCCGCGGCGGCGTCGGCACCCTCGACGAGGCGCTGGCCGCGGCCGAGCGGATCGGCTACCCGCTGATGCTCAAGGCCAGCGCTGGCGGCGGTGGCCGCGGCATCCGCAGGATCACGTCCGCGGACGAGCTGCGCGAGGCCTACCAGCGCACCCGCGACGAGGCCGAGCGGGCCTTCGGCAGCGGCGTCGTCTTCCTGGAGCGGCTGGTCACCGGCGCCCGCCACGTCGAGGTGCAGATCATTGCCGACGGGCAGGGCACGGCGTGGGCGGTCGGCGTCCGGGACTGCTCCATCCAGCGCCGCAACCAGAAGGTGATCGAGGAGTCCGCGTCGCCGCTGCTGCCGCCGGAGGCCGTCGCCGACGTGAAGGCGGCGGCCGAGCGGCTGGCGATCGCCGTCGGCTACGCCGGCGCCGGCACGGTCGAGTTCCTGTACCACCCCGGCGAGCGGACGTTCGCGTTCCTGGAGGTCAACACCCGGTTGCAGGTCGAGCACCCGATCACCGAGGCGGTGACGGGGCTGGACCTGGTCCGGCTGCAGCTGCAGGTCGCGTCCGGCCGGCCGCTGACGGGCGAGCGCCCGGCCGAGCGCGGGCACGCCGTCGAGGCGCGCCTGAACGCCGAGGACCCCGACCGCGACTTCGCGCCGGCTCCCGGCCGGATCAGCCGGCTGGAGTTCCCGACCGGGCCGGGCATCCGGGTCGACACGGGCGTGACCGAGGGCGACACGATCCCGGCCGACTTCGACTCGATGATCGCCAAGATCATCGCCTACGGCACGGACCGCGCCGAGGCGCTGGCCCGGCTGCGCCGCGCGCTGACCGAGACGACCGTCGTCATCGACGGCGGCGCCACCAACAAGAGCTTCGCGCTGGACCTGCTGGACCAGCCCGAGGTGGCCGGCCCGTTCGACGCCGACGGCCGGGTCGTCGGCCACGACGGACTCGTCTGCGCCGACACCGGCTGGATCGACCGGGTCCGGGCCGAGGGCCGGCTGGTGTCGCGGCGGCACGCCGGCGTGGCCCTGGTCGCGGCCGCGATCGAGGCCTACGAAGAGGCCGAGCGCGTCGAGGTGACCCGGTTCCTGGAGACCGCCCGCGGCGGCCGGCCGCAGACTCAGCACGAGCACGGTCAGACGATCGAGCTGGAGCTGCGCGGCGTCACGACGACGCTGACCGTGCGGCAGAGCGCGTCGGGCACCTACGAGGTCGGCGTCGTCGACGCGGCCGGCGTCGAGCAGTTGGTGGAGGCTCGGCTGGACCGGCTGGACGCGGTGCACGGCCGGCTGCGTCTGGGCGAGCACACGTTCCGGCTCGTCACGGCCACCCATCCCCCGGTGCACCTGGTCGAGGTCGACGGCGTCACGCACCGGATCAGCCGGGCCGAGGGCGGCATGATGCGCGCACCGGCGCCCGCGCTGGTCGTCGCCACCCCGGTCGCCGTCGGCGACGAGGTCGAGGCCGGGGCGCCGGTGCTGGTGCTGGAGTCGATGAAGATGGAGACGGTGCTGCCGGCGCCGTTCGCCGGCCGGCTCAAGGAGCTGCTGGTCCGGGCCGGCAGCCAGGTCGAGACCGGCGCGCCGCTGGCCCGGCTGGAGCCGATCGGCGACCCGGCCGACGCGCCGTCGGTCGTGAGCCGTGACGGCGACGACCCGGCCGCGGAGGTGGCCGCGCTGCGGCCGTCCCACACCGAGCGGGCGGAGGCGGACGCGGCCCTGGAGCGGCTGCGCGGCCTGCTGATGGGCTACGACGTCGACCCCGACGACCGGCGCGCGGCCATCGCCGACCACCTGCGGCTGCGCGACCACCTCGCCGACGACCGGCCCGGCGTGCTGCGAGCCGAGATGCGGCTGCTCTGGCTGTTCACGGACCTCGCCGAGCTGAGCCGCAACCGGCCGGCCCACGACGAGGGCCACACCGAGCTGCGCGTGCACAGCACCCGCGAGCACTTCCACACGTTCCTCCAGTCGCTGGACCCCGAGCGCGGCGGGCTGCCGGAGCAGTTCCGCGAGCGGCTGCTGCGGGTGCTGCGGCACTACGGCGTCACATCCCTGGACCGGACGCCGGAGCTGGAGGAGGCGCTGTTCCGCGTCTTCCTGGCCCAGCAGCACACCGACACCGACGTGGAGATCGCCACGGCGATCCTGCAGCGCTGGCTGGCCGAGCCGCGTCCGGCGACGGGACTGGCGCGGGCCGCGCGGACCGAGCTGGAGCGGCTGGTCCGCGCCACCCAGCTGCGCTTCCCCGTCGTCGGCGACCTGGCCAGGTCGATCCGGTTCCGCTGGTTCGACCAGCCGCTGGTCGACGCCGAACGGCGGCAGGTGCTCGACGGCGTCGCCGCCGAGGTGGCGGCGCTGACCTCGGCCGACGCGCCGAACCGAGCGGCACGGATCGAGGCGCTGGCACAGATCCCCGAGCAGCTGGTCGGGTTCCTGCGCGACCGGCTGTTCGAGCGCTTCCCGGCGACCGAGCCGCTGCTGGAGGTGCTCATCCGCCGGCACTACCACGAGTACGCGCTGCACGACCTCACCGTCGCCGAGGCGGCCGGGCGCCCGGTCGTGTCGGCCGAGTACCAGTCCGACGAGCACGGCTCGACCCGGGTGATCTCGACCATCGCGGACATCGCCGAGCTGTCGGACGCCGACGGTGCCCTGGCGGCGGCGATCGGGGCCGAGCTGGCGGACGACCACGAGAACGTGATCGAGATCTATCTGCGCTGGCCGGGCCTGCCGGCCGACCCGGAGGAGACGTCGGCGCGGCTCGAGGAGCTGGTCCGTGCCCTGCCGTTCGCCGCCCGGGCCCGCCGCGTCTGCGTCGCGACCTGCCCGGAGCCCGGCCGCGCGGTCGACTACTTCACGTACCGGCCGACGGACGCGGGTCTGGTCGAGGACGATCTCGTCCGCGGCATGCACCCGATGGTCGGGCGCCGCCTGAACCTGTGGCGGCTGACCGAGTTCGACGTCACCCGGCTGGAGGCGCCGGGCGACGTGATCCTGTACGAGGCGGTCGCCAAGTCCAACCCGGCCGACCGGCGGCTGGTCGCCTGCGCCCAGGTCCGCCAGCTCGCGGTCGTGCGGGACGAGGCCGGGCGGGTGATCGGGCTGCCGCACGCCGAGCGGGCGGTCGAGAACTGCCTGGAGGCGATCCGCCGGGTCCGCACCGCCCGCGGCCGCGCCGGCGCCCGGCTGGACCAGAACCACGTCTGGGTCACCGTCTGGCCCGTCGTCGACGCCGACGTCGACCAGCTGAAGGCGCTGCAAGCCAAGATCACCCCGCTCAGCGAGGGCGCAGGGCTGGAGGAGGTGCTCGCGCTGGGCCGCGTCGCCGGCCCGGACGGCGCCGTGCACCCGATCGCGATCCGGTTCCACGCCCAGCCCGGCGCCGGCACCGTCGCCGACCTGGTCGAGCCGCCGACCACCCCGCTGGCGCCGCTGGACGACTACGCCGGCAAGGTGCTGCGTGCCCGCCGTCGCGGCCTGGTGTACCCGTACGAGCTGGAGTCGGTGCTGGCCGGCGGCGGCACGCTCACCGAGCTGGACCTGGACGAGAACGGCGCGCTGGTCGAGGTGGACCGGCCGCGCGGACGCAACACCGCCGGCGTCATCGTCGCCCGGGTCACGACGCCGACGAAGCTCTACCCCGAGGGCGTCACCCGGATCGTGCTCTGCGGCGACCCGACGATGTCGCTCGGCGCGCTGGCCGAGGCCGAGTGCGCTCGGGTGATCGCCGCGCTCGACCTGGCCGAGGAGCTGGGCGTGCCGCTGGAGTGGTTCGCGCTGTCCGCCGGCGCCCGGGTGGCGATGGACTCCGGCACCGAGAACATGGACTGGGTGGCGGCGGCGCTGCGGCGCATCGTCGAGTTCACCCAGCGCGGCGGCGAGATCAACATCGTCGTGGCCGGCATCAACGTCGGCGCGCAGCCGTACTGGAACGCCGAGGCGACGATGTTGATGCACACCCGCGGTGTGCTGATCATGACGCCGGACTCGGCGATGGTGCTCACCGGCAAGCAGACGCTGGACTTCTCCGGCAGCGTGTCGGCCGAGGACAACTTCGGCATCGGCGGCTACGACCGCGTCATGGGGCCGAACGGGCAGGCGCAGTACTGGGTGCCGAACCTGGCCGAGGCGCTCGGCGTGCTGATGGCGCACTACGAGCAGACGTACGTGCTGCCGGGCGAGGCCGGGCCGCGGGTCGCCGTCAGCTCCGACCCCGACGACCGGGACATCTCGTCGCACCCGCATGGCGGCGAGTTCGCCACCGTCGGCGACGTGTTCTCCGCCGCGGCGAACCCGGACCGGAAGAAGCCGTTCGACATCCGCGCGGTGCTGCGCGCCGTCGCCGACGCTGACGCGCCGCTGCGCGAGCGGTGGGCCGGGATGGCCGACGCCGAGACCGCCGTCGTCACCGACACCCGGCTCGGCGGGCACTCGGTGAGCCTGATCGGGATCGAGTCCAAGCCGGTGCCGCGGCACGGGTTCCCGCCCACCGACGGCCCGGACACCTATACGGCGGGGACGCTGTTCCCGCGGTCGTCGAAGAAGATCGCCCGCGCCATCAACGCCGCGTCGGGCAACCGGCCGGTGGTGGTGCTGGCCAACCTCTCCGGCTTCGACGGGTCGCCGGAGTCGATGCGCAACCTGCAACTGGAGTACGGCGCGGAGATCGGGCGGGCGGTCGTGAACTTCCGCGGCCCGATCGTGTTCTGCGTGATCTCCCGCTACCACGGCGGCGCGTTCGTCGTCTTCTCCAAGCGGCTCAACCCGGGGATGACGGTGCTGGCGCTGGAGGGCTCCTACGCGTCGGTGCTCGGCGGGGCGCCGGCCGCGGCTGTCGTGTTCTCGGCCGAGGTCGACAAGCGGGCCGCCGCGGACCCGGCGGTGGGCGCGCTGGAGCGGCGGATCGCGGCCGCGACGAACGGCGAGCGCGCGCCGCTGCTGCTCGAGCTGGCCGAGCTGCGGGCGGCGCTGCGGGCGGAGAAGATCTCCGAGGTCGCGGCGGAGTTCGACCGGATCCACGACATCCGGCGAGCGGTCGAGGTCGGCTCGGTCGACGAGGTCGTCACCGTCGCCGAGCTGCGGCCGAAGATCATCGCCGCGATCCGCCGGTATCCGTCGCGCCGTTGATCTCAGAATGCTCTGAGATCGAGTTCATAGGCTCGGGGTATGCCGAGCCGTCCTCGTCTCGTGCTGGCCGCGGGCGTCGCCGTGGCGGCGCTCGTCGCCGGCGCACCGGCTCCGGTCGAGTTCGTGCCCGCGACGGGCGCGGCCGTGCCGCCGGCACCGGCACCGTCGCCGGCTCCGGCTCCGGCGCCGGAGGCCTCGGGAGAGACGCTGCGGCTCGCGTTCGCCGGCGACGTCCACTTCGAGGGCGACCTCCGGGACCTGCCCTCGGCCCCGGACTCCACCCTCGGCCCGATGTCCGACGTCCTGCGCGACGCCGACCTGGCGATGGTCAACCTGGAGTCGGCGCTGACCCTGGGCGGCACACCCGCGGCCAAGGAGCTCGAGGACGCGGCGCAGCGGTACTGGTTCCGGACCGGGCCGGCCGCGCTGGACCTGCTGGCCCGCTCCGGCGTCGACGTCGTGTCCGTCGCCAACAACCACGGCGCCGACTACGGGCCGGCCGGCCTCGCCGACACCATCGCGGCCGCCGAGACCGGCGCCGTCGCCGTCGTGGGCGCCGGGCGCACCGACCGGCAGGCGCACGCGCCGTACCGGGTCAACGTCAAGGGCACCGACATCGCCGTCCACGCCGCCGACGCGTCGCCGGCCGAGAGCGCGGACCCGACGTGGGCGGCCGCGCCCGGCACCGGCCGGGGGCTGGCCTCGACCCGCGGCCCGGGGGCGGCGGCGCTCACGGCCGCGGTGGCGGCGTCGGCGGCGCGGGGCGACCTGGTCGTCGTCTACCTGCACTGGGGCGAGGAGGGCAACGCCTGCCCGGTCCCGGCGCAGCAGGACCTGGCGGCGACGCTCACCGCGGCCGGCGCGGACATCATCGTGGGCACCCATGCGCACACGCCGGCCGGCGCCGGTCTGCGCGACGGCGCGTACGTCGGCTACGGGCTCGGGAACTTCCACTGGTATCACGGCCGCGAGTCCGAGACCGGCGTGCTCCGGCTGTCCGTCCGCGACGGCGAGGTCGTCGGGGACGAGTGGGTGCCGGGGCGGATCGCGCCGCAAGGTGGCGGGCCGGCGCCGCTCAGCGGCGACGCCGCCGCTGCCGCCGTCGCCGCCTGGCAGGGGCTGCGTGGCTGTACCGACCTCGCTCCCGGTCCCGGCCCGGTGGCGGCGCCGGACCCCGTCGTCGCCGACGCGCCTCCCGGGCTTTCGTCGTTCGCGTCGTCCATCGAGCCGCTCGGCCCGTCGGTGCTCTCGGCGATGCGCGGGCCGGACCCGGCGACGTGCCCGGTGCCGCTGACGGACCTGCGGCTGCTCACCCTCACTCACGTGGGGTTCGACGGCCGGGCCCGCACCGGCGAGCTGATCGTCCACGCCGAGGTCGCCTCTGACGTCGTGGAGGTGTTCGCCGCGCTCTACGCCGCCCGCTTCCCGATCGAGCGCATGCTCCTCGTCGACGAGTTCGGCGGCGACGACAACGCGTCGATGGCCGCCAACAACACGTCCGCCTACAACTGCCGCCGCGTGGCCGGCCAGCCGACCTGGTCCAACCACGCGTACGGCCGCGCCATCGACATCAACCCGGTCCAGAACCCGTACGTCCTCGACGGCGCCGTCCTGCCGCCCGCCGCCGCCCCCTTCCTCGATGTCGACCGTACCGGCGCCACCCCCGCGCCTCCCGGCGTCATCGCCGACGGTGACATCGTCCGGCAGGAGTTCGAGCGGATCGGCTGGGAATGGGGCGGCCTCTTCTCCGACCCCGACTACCAGCACTTCAGCGCGCCGGAGCGGCCCTAACGATCGTCGAACCGCTTGGTCACGACGAACGCCGTGCCGGCCAGCGGACTGCCGACGGGAGTGTCGGCCCAGACGGCGAGCTGCTCCGGTCGTTCTCCGCAGGTGCCCAGCAGCTCCACCAACTCGTCGACGGTCGGCGCGGAAGATCGAACACAACGGAGAACCGTCTCACCGGTTGTTGTGTTGGGGTCATCGGTGTGCGGTTCCCACCGGCCGATGTCGATGTGCCACTCGTCTCGCCCGTACAGGCCGCTGGGCAGCGGAGCATCCACGCTGAGATAGAGCTGACTTGGGTCGCCCACAGTGGGGTCGTCCATGACGCTGAGCTCGGCTACGTCCATGAACAGCTCACCGTCGGCGCACTCGGCGGTCACGGCCAGCAGTAGCCGAAGATCGTTGATGCCGTTGCTGGTTCGAGTCTTGGTGGCCCCGCGCTCGCACCGATTCAGCTGGCTTCGATCGGTCTCGCTCAACCCGTCCATCCCACCACCGAAGATCAGGAACGGCCGGAAGGATTCCCAGTGACGTCGATCCTCCGACTCCGAAGGGACGGTGCCATCGGAGTGCCCAGCCAAGCCGTCGCGAAGGTGGCGTACTTCGGTCTCCAGCTCGGCGGCGATCGCGGTGCGCACCGGCGGCGCCACCGTTTCGATCGCGTCGTCAAGGTCGGCCAGCGCCTCGTGGAGGAGAAACTTCACGTACTCGTACCACAGGCTGTGTGAACCCCGGAAAAGGTCGCCGCGAAGGCTCCGATCGGTGACCGCCTCGAGGTGGTCGGACGGATACTGGGTGTAACGGTCGTCGCGGGTGTCGAACACACTGATGGGCATGGTGGCGCAGGCGCTGACCCGGTTGAGCGCGTCGACGATCGGCGCGGCGACCCGAGCGTCGTCGACGCTGGTGACGGTCGACGAGACAGTGCCGGCCGAGCCGCGGTAGGTGGCAAGGATCTGGACCTTGCCGCGGTTGGGATGCTGGGAGTAGATGGTCACGAGGGGTCCTTCCATCCGGCGCGCACAGGCAGCACCGGAATGCTCAGAGAACGATGGAAGAGACGGTGGCGAAGGCGCAGTCCAACGCTCCGTGCCTCGAGAAGACGGCGGTGGTTCAGGCGCAATCCCGAACTCCATGCCTGCGATCACCCTACCCGGGCACGCGCTCAGATGGCGCGGGCGTCGACGACGGCGTCGAGGAACGGGCCGGGCGGACGGAGGCGGAACTCGTCCGGGCGCGGCTCGACGTCGGTGAGGCGGTCGATGCGGAACGAGCGGACGTCGCGGCGCAGCAGGTCCCAGGCCAGCACGTACCAGACCGGCAGGTTGTAGAAGAGGTAGTGCGGCTCGATCTCCCGCTCGGTCACCGCGCCGCGCTGGTCCCGGTACCGCACCAGCGCCACCCGGCGCCGAGCGAACGCGTCGAGCAACGCCTTCGTGACCGCCGGTCGGGGCGGGACGTAGCCGGCCAGCACCATGGGCGACGCGGTCCGGCCGGCCAGGATGCGACGGCGCAGGGCGAGGATCCGTCGCGCCTGGGCCGGCGCGAACGCCGCGCCGATCTTCCGGGTGACCGAGCGCAGGTCGTCCAGCAGCAGCGGCGAGCCCACCTTCTCGGCGATGGTGAGGCTGAGCAGCAGACCGAGCGCCTCGGACTCGTTCAGGTGCACCCGGCCCAGCGACCAGCCCGGCTCCAGCCGCAGCCCGCCGCCGACGCCGCGGTCGCCCTCGACCGGGACGCCGAGCTCGCGCAGCAGGGCGAGGTCACGGTGCACGGTGCGCGGACTGACCGCCAGCTCCACCGCCAGGTCGGCGACCGTCGTCCGGTCCCGGGCGGCCAGCAGCGCCTTGAGCGCGTCGATCCGCTGCGTCCTGCTCACCGTCCAAATATGACAGCAAGCGGCATATTAAGCCCTAGCGTCGGCGGCACCCATCGAGACGAGGAGACGAGGATGCTCATCGCACTGGTGCCGTTCGCGCTCAAGCCGGACGTGTCCGAGGACGCGCTGCTCGACCTGTCCGAGCGGTTCGAGAAGGAGTTCGTCGCCGAGCAGGACGGCATCGTCCGCCGGGTCCTGCTGAAGGACGGCGACAGCTACGCCGACCTGGTGTTCTTCCGCGACCAGGAGTCGATCGACCGGGTCATGGAGGCGGAGCGGACCAGCCCGGTGTGCGCCGAGTTCTTCTCGGCCATGGCCAGTGACGGCTCCTACCGTCTCTACCAGGTGCTCAAGAGCTACGACTGAGCCGCGCGGCCTGACGGGTGAGGTGGTCGCGCTCGGCCGGGTCGGCCGCTCGCTCGGCTGCGTCGGCGTAGAGGCGGGCGGCCAGGGCCAGATCGCCGTCGCGTTCGTGCAGGTGAGCGGCGACGGCGGCGTAGCGGGGCAGCGTGTCGTCCAGCTCGGCGAGCGCTGCGAGGCCGGCCCGCGGCCCGTCCGCCTCGCCGACGGCCACGGCGCGGTTGAGCCGGACGATCGGGCTGCCGGTCAGCCGGACCAGCTCGTCGTACCACTCGACGATCTGGGGCCAGTCGGTCTCACCCGCCGTGGGCGCGTCGGCGTGCAGGGCGGCGATCGCGGCCTGCGCCTGGAACTCGCCCAGCCGGTCCCGGGCCAGCGCCGCTTGCAGGATCTCCACGCCCTCGGCGATGAGCCGGGTGTCCCAGAGCGCGCGGTCCTGCGAGGCGAGCGGCACCAGGCTGCCGTCGGCCGCGGTCCGGGCCGCGCGCCGGGCGTGGTGCAGCAGCATCAGCGCGAGCAGCCCGGCCACTTCGGGATGGTCGATCGCGGCCGCGAGCTGCCGGGTCAGCCGGATCGCCTCGGCGGCCAGGTCGACGTCGCCGGAGTAGCCCTCGTTGAAGACGAGGTAGAGGACGCGCAGCACGGTGGCGACGTCGCCGGGCTGGTCGAACCGGACGTCGCTGACGGTGCGCTTGGCGCGGCTGATCCGCTGCGCCATCGTCGCCTCGGGCACCAGGTAGGCCTGCGCGATCTGCCTGGTGGTCAGCCCGCCGACGGCGCGCAGGGTGAGCGCGACCGCCGAGGACGGCGTCAGCGACGGGTGGGCGCAGAGGAAGTACAGCTGGAGCGTGTCGTCGGTCCCGGACACCGGCCCGGGCACCGGCTCGTCCTCGACGACGTCCTCGCGACGCCGGCGGGCGGTGTCCGCGCGGGTGGCGTCCAGGAACTTGCGCCAGGCGACGGTGACCAGCCAGCCCTTCGGGTCCCGCGGCGGGTCGTCCGGCCAGACCCGGACCGCCTCGACCAGCGCGTCCTGCACGGCGTCCTCGGCCGCCGCGAAGTCCGCGCCGCGCCGGACCAGGATCGTCAGCACGCTCGGGGTGAGGCTGCGCAGCAGGACCTCGTCCACCGTCACTCCGTCATCGGCTGCGGCGCGGTGAGCAGGGGCCGCAGCTCGAGCCACTCGTGGATCGGCCGCCCGCCCGCGCCCGGCGCCGCGGACAGCTCACCGGCCAGCTCGAGCGCGCGCTCGTAGCTGTCGACGTCGATCACCATCCAGCCGGCGACGAGGTCCTTCGTCTCGGCGAACGGGCCGTCGGTGACCGGCGGCCGGCCCTCGCCGTCGTACCGGACGAACGTGCCCTCGGGGGCGAGGGCGCGATGGTCGACGAACTCGCCGGACTCCTCCAAGCGGGCGGCGAAGTCGCGCATGTACGTCAGGTGCGCCTCGACCTCCTCGGGCGTCCACTCGTCCATCGGCACGTCGTTCACCGCCGGCGGTGCGCCGCGGTAGTGCTTGAGCAGCAGGTACTTGGCCATCGGACCATTCTGACCGGTCCCCGTGCACGCCGTGTATAGAAGAAGTTTCTTCTCACTCTTGCGGTTTCCCATCATTTATTTCTAAACTGCACGCACCCGAGCGGCGAACAGGGAGGGCACAGCGGTGGTGGACGTGCGGACCGTGCCGGACGAGGCGGGCAGCCTGCCCCGCTTCCCGATGCCGCGAGAGACCCCGTTCCATCCGCCGGCGGCGTACGCGCGGCTGCGGGACACCGCGCCGGTCAGCCGGGTGCGGCTCTGGGACGGCGGCACGGCGTGGCTGGTCACGGGCTACGACGAGGTGCGGGCCGTGCTCGCCGACCCGCGGGTCAGCTCGCGCCGGCAGCACCCCGGCTACCCGTTCGCGACACCGGCCCGGGCCGCGGCCGAGCGGGGTGAGCGCGCGTTCATCTCCCAGGACCCGCCCGGCCACGGCCGGCTGCGCAAGATGGTGACGAAGTACTTCACCGTGCGGCGGATCGAGTCGCTGCGCCCGGTGGTCCAGGACATCGCCGACACCGTCATCGGCCGGGCCGCGGAGCTGGGTCCGCCGATCGACCTGGTCCGCGAAGTCGCGCTCGAGGTGCCGGCCCGGACCATCTGCCACCTGTTCGGCATCCCGGCCGAGGAGCGGTTCTTCTTCCAGGGCCGCGACCACACCCGCAACGCGCTGGACTCGTCGCCACTGGAGGTCGAGGCCGCGACGGCGGACATGCTCGGATACGCGGCCGACCTGGTGGCGCGCAAGGAGCGCCGGCCCGACGAGAGCATCGTGAGCGAGCTGGTCCGCGACCAGCTGCACACCGGCGCCGTCGACCGTGACCAGCTGGTCGCGATCGTCCGGCACCTGCTGGCGGCCGGCCACGACACGACGGCGAACATGATCGCGCTGGGCGTGCTGGAGCTGCTGCGCCACGCGGACCAGCTCGACGAGCTGAAGGCGCGGCCGGAGCTGTGGCCGAACGCGGTCGAGGAGCTGCTGCGCTACATCAGCGTCTTCCAGATCTCGCCGAACCGGGTCGCCACCGAGGACATCGAGGTCGGCGGCGTCGTCATCGCGGCCGGCGAGGGCATCATCACGCCGCTGGCCGCGGCCAACCGGGACGGGCGGGCGTTCCCCGACCCGGACACGCTCGACATCCACCGCGAGGCGCGGCATCACGTCGCCTTCGCCTACGGCGTGCACCAGTGCCTCGGCCAGCCGCTGGCCCGGCTTGAGCTGAATGTCGTCTACGAGACGCTGTTCCGCCGGCTGCCCGGCCTGGCGCTCGCGATCGACACGGACCGGATCGTCGTGCGCCAGTACCTGCTGTCCAGCCTCGGCGAGCTGCCGGTGACCTGGCCGGTGAACCGATGAGCCGCATCGTGGTGGACGAGGAGAAGTGCGTCGGCGGCGGGCAGTGCGTGCTGGCCGCGCCGGACGTGTTCGACCAGGACGACGACACCGGCACGGTGCTGCTGCTCGACGCCGACCCGCCGGCCGGGCAGGACGCCGCGGTCCGGCAGGCCGCCCGGCTCTGCCCGGCGGTCGCGATCACGGTGGCGACGCCGTGATGCGGCGGGTCGTGATCGTCGGCGCGTCCGCGGCCGGGGTGACGGTGGCCGACGCGCTGCGGCACGGCGGCCATCAGGGCGACCTGACGCTCGTCGGCGCCGAGCCGCACCTCCCGTACGACCGGCCGCCGCTGTCGAAGGAGCTGATGGGGGAGCCGGTGGCGTTGCGCGAGCCCGGGCACTACGAGCGCAGCGGCATCGACCTGCTGCTCGGCACGCCGGCCGTCGCGCTGGACCCGGCGTCGCGTCTGGTCCGGCTGGCCGGTGGCCGTGAGCTGCCGTACGACGCGCTGGTGATCGCGACCGGCGTCGGGCCGCGGCGCCTCCCCGGCGCCGAACGGCTGGCCGGCATGCACGTGCTGCGCACGCTCGACGACGCCGCCGGCCTGCGGGCCGATCTGGCGAAGGCTCGCCGCGTGCTGATCGTCGGCGCCGGGTTCCTCGGCGCCGAGGCCGCCGCGAGCTGCCGGGGGCTCGGCCTCGACGTGACTCTGGTCGACCCGCAGCCGGCGCCGGCCGCGGCCGCGCTCGGCACCGCCGTCGGCGGGGTGCTGGCCGCGGCGCACGCCGAGAACGGCGTCGACCTGCGGCTGGGCCTCGGCGTGCGGCAAATCGTGGCGGACGACGGGCGGGTCGCCGGCGCCGTCCTCACCGACGGCGCCCGGGTCGCGGCGGATGTCGTGCTGGTGGCGATCGGCTGCCGTCCGGCGACGGACTGGCTGGCCGGCAGCGGGCTCCCGCTCGGCGACGGCGTCGAGGCCGACGCGACCTGCCGGGTCGCGCCGGACGTCTACGCGGCCGGCGATGTCGCCTCCTGGCGGCACCCGGACCACGGCCGGCTCCGGGTCGAGCACCGCACCAACGCGACCGAGCAGGCCGAGCACGTCGCGGCCGCGATCCTCGGCGCGCCCGCGCCGTTCCGGCCGGTCCCGTACGTGTGGAGCGACCAGTACGGCGTCCGCCTGCAGGCCTGGGGCGTGACCGGCGCCGCACACGACGTGGCCGTCGTCGCCGGCAGCCTGGCCGACGGCCGGTTCGTCGCGCTGTACGGCCGCGACGGGCGGGTCACCGGCGCCGTCGGCCGGCGGATGGCGAAGGCGCTGCGGCAGGCGCGCGAGCTGGTCGCCGCCGGCGCGCCCTGGGCCGAGGCCGTCCGCGCCGGCCCGGACCGGGCCATGATGCCGGCACCCACCGATCAGCGAACCACCCCAGCGAGGAGCACCACGTGACCGAGACACCCAGCACCCCGGCGCCGGACCGCGGCGCCGCCGAGTCGCAGGCCGAGCCGTCCTGCCTGGAGCGGCTGCGGCAGGCCCGCCCGGGGCTCAGCGGAGCCCGCGCCCGAGTCGCCGACACCGTGCTGACCGACCCGTGGAAGGTCCGCGGCGCATCCATCCAGGTGCTCGCGCAGATGGCCGGCGTCTCCGAGAACGCGGTCAGCCGGTTCACCCACGCGCTCGGCTACACCGGTTACCGGGAGTTCGCCCAGGCGCTCTCACTGGACCTGGGCAAGTCGCTCGGGCTGTACCACTCGCACCCGGTCGAGCTGGTGCTGGAGTCGCGCGCCGGGCTCGGCGGCCCGCTGGACCTGGTGCAGCGGGTGATGGCGCTCGAGGTCGAGTGCATGCAGGACACGCTGACGAACCTGTCCGAGCCGGCGCTGCGGCACGTCGTGCACCGGCTCGCCGGCGCGCCCGCGGTGCTGCTGCTCGGCACCGGCACGGCGGCGCCGCTGTGCCACATGTTCTCCTACCGGCTGGCCAGCGTCGGCGTCCCGGTCACCTGGACCGCGGACCCGATGATGATGCTCGCGCACGTCTCCCGGCTCAGCCCGGGCGACCTGGTCTTCGCCATCTCCTACTCGGGCCGGTCCCGCGACACGGTGCAGGCGCTGACATACGCGAAGGAGCGCGGCGTCGAGACGGTCGGGCTGACGGCGAACCCGCAGTCGCCGATCGGCGACGTCACCGACGCGTCGTTGACGATCTTCAGCGAGGCGGTCTCGCGGGGCACGGCGCAGTTCGGCGCCCGGGTCGCCGGACTGGCGCTGCTGGAGGCCATCGCGACGGCCGTGTCGGAGGAGAAGGGCGGCTCGACGTCTGAGCTGGAGGAGCTGGGCGCCACCCAGGCCCGGTTCAACGACCTCCCGCAGGACTGGCGGAACGACTCGTGACGCAAGGGGTGCGGCTGAGCATCGCGGGGGTCGGCCACTGGCACGCGCCCCGGCACGTCGACGCATTCGTGGCGGCAGGCGCGACCGTCGTCGCGGTGCAGGACGACGACCCGGCGGCGGCGCGGCGGTGGGTGACCCGGCTGGGCTGCCCGGCCGAACGATCGCTGGACGACCTGCTCGGCCACGACGCCGACCTGGTCCTGGCGATGCCCCGGCACCGGACCGCACCCGACGTCATCGCCCGGCTGATCGCGCACGGCACCCCGTTCGTCGTCGAGAAGCCGGCCGCCGCGAGTGCCGCCGACCTGTGGCCGCTCGTGCACGCCGCCGAGGCCGCCGGCCGGTTCGCGACCGTACCGCTGATCAACCGGTACAGCACGTTCTGGGAGCAGGTCGGCCGGCTGCGCGCCGACGGCCTGCTCGACCCCACGACGGTGGCCCGGTTCCGGATCGTCAACGGCTCGCCGGACCGCTACGTCGAGGATGACGTCGCGTGGGTGCTGGACCCGGCGGTGAGCGGTGGGGGAGCGCTGCGCAACCTCGGCCCGCATGCCGTCGACGCGTTCCTGTCGCTGGCCGGGGGCGAGGTCAGCGTGGTCGGCGCCGCCCTGTCGCACCGGCAGCACGGGCTGCCGGTCGAGGACCACGCGGTGGCCCTGCTGCGCGACGAGTCCGGCCTGCTCGGGCTGGTCGAGGTCGGTTACAGCGGACCCGACCGCGACGGCACCGACCACGAGTGGGCGCTCACCGGCGCCGGTTCGTCGGTGCGCGAACTGCACGACGTCGTCGAGGTCAGCACCGCCGCCGGCAGCACCACGGTGGACTCGCCGACGGTCATGCAGCGCTACCGGATCTTCGCCGCCGACGTCGTCGAGCGGCTGCGAGCGGGCCGGCCGGCGCCGGTGCCGCTCCGGGCCGCCTGCGCGGCCCTCGACGTGATCGATCGCATCTATGCCCACGGCTCATCCGAAGGAGAGAACCCATGATCGGGAGTGTCAATGGTGCGCCCCTGAGCAGGCGCACCTTCGTCCGCGGCGTGCTCGGCGCGGCCGCGGCCGGCACCGTCGGCGCCGCGCTGTCCGGCTGCGGCTCCGATGACGGCGCGTCGTCCGGCGACGGCGGCGGCAAGCTGGTCTTCTGGCACAACTACACGCAGGAGGCGCGGGTCGACTTCATGCGCCAGGTGGCCGACCGGTTCGAGCAGAGCCACCCGGGCACCACGGTCGAGATCGAGGTCGTCCCGTTCCCGCAGTTCCCGACCAAGTGGCCGGCGGCGCAGGCGGCCGGGTCGCTGCCGGACGTCACCACCGTCCTGCCCGAGCAGGCGGTCTCGATGTGGCATGCGGGCGCACTGAACCCGATGGGCCCGGTGCTCGACGAGCTCGGCGGCGGGTCGGCGTTCATCCCGGGCCTGGTCGACAAGATCGGGCTGTACGAGGGCGAGCACATCCTGCTGCCGCACTACGTGCACAACCGGCTGCTCGCGCACCGCAAGGACCTGCTCAGCGCGGCCGGCGCCAGCCTGCCCGAGCGCCCGACCTGGGACCAGGTGCTGACGGCGGCCCAGGCGGCCACCCGCGAGCCGGACCAGTTCGGCTGGATGCTCAAGCTGTCCGCGGCCGACACCGGCGGCGGCTACCTGCTCTACATGCTCACACACTCCGCCGGTGGCCGGCTGTTCGACGGCGACGGCAAGGCGATGCTCGACACGGCGGAGGTGAAGCGCGCCACCGAGTTCCTCGTCGAGATCGGCCGCACCGCCAGCGGACCGGGCCAGGTCAACTACAACATCAACGACAACTTCTCGCTGATCAACGCCGGGACGACGGTGCTCGCGGAGGTGTCCGGCGCGGAGATCGGGACCGCCGCGATCGAGGCGCCGGACATCGCCGCGCAACTGGCCACCACCTTCATGCCGACCGACGTCAATCCCGGCCACTTGATCGGGGCCATCTCGGTGGCGCTGCCGAAGGGCCGCAACCCCACGCTCGCGCAGGAGTTCGCCGCGTTCCTCTACGCGGAGGAGAACTACGTGCCGTTCCTGCACACGATCCCGCTGTTCATGTTCCCGTCGCTGGCCGCGGCGAACGGGCCGGCGTTCTTCGACCACCCGACGATCGCGCAGTACCAGGCCACCGCGCAGCAGACCATGACCGGCGTCGAGGAGGGGTTCGCCCCCGGTTTCGAGGACGGTCCGTCGCCGTACGCCGGCCCGGTGTTCGCCAGCCACGCGATCGAGCAGGCGCTGCAGTCCATCCTGGTCGGCGGCGCGAGCGTCGACGGCGCGCTGAGCGCGGCCAACCAGACGCTCCAGTCCACCCTCGACAGTGTCTCGTCTCGCCTCGGCTGAGCCGGCCGCCGACCGGCGGCGCTCCCCGCAGCCGCCGGTCCGCGGACCGAGCGGACGGGGACCGCTGGGCCGGCTGGCCGGCTGGGCCGACCGGCGCACGCACGCGCTGCTGGTGCTGCCCGGCGTGGCGTTGCTGCTGGCCGTCGTCGCGTACCCGATCGGCTTCAACCTCTGGAACAGCTTCACCAACCGCAACCTCAGCTTCCCGGTCACCGACTGGGTCGGGCTGGCGAACTACCGGTGGGTGTTGGAGGACCCGGCGTTCTACTCCGCGATCGGCAAGACGCTGGTGTGGACGTTCGCGTCGGTGGCCGGGCAGCTGCTGCTCGGGTTCGCCGGCGCGGTGGCGCTGCAGAACGTCCGGCGGGCGCAGACGCCGCTGCGACTCGGGCTGATCGTCCCGTGGGCGTTCCCGTCGATCGTGCTGGCGTTCAGCTGGCGGTTCATGCTCGACCCGATCGTCGGCGTGCTCAACGACGCTCTGCTCGCGGTCGGCGTCATCGACGAGCCGCTCGCGTGGTTCGGGAACGAGTCCACCGCGATGCCGGCGATCGTCGTGATGAACATCTGGTTCGGCTTCCCGTTCATGATGGTGGCGCTGCTGGCCGGGCTGCAGACGATCCCGGCCGAGCACTACGAGTCCGCCCGGGTGGACGGCGCGAGCTTCTGGCAGGAGCTGCGCCACATCGTCCTGCCGGCGCTGCGGGCGCTGATCGGCGCGCTGGTGGTGCTGCGCACGATCTGGGTGTTCAACAACTTCGACTTCGTGTACCTGGCGACGGCGGGCGGCCCGGCCGGCGCGACGGAGACGCTGGCGGTGTACGCGTTCCGGGTCGGCTGGACGAACTTCGAGATCGGCCGGATGGCGGCGGTCTCGGTGGCGATGCTGGCCGTGCTGGTCGTCATCGTCGCCGTCTACCTGCGGGTGCTGCGGCCGGACCGGGACGAGGAGGCGTGATGGCGACGACACTCATCTCGGGCGGCCGCAGCCGGACCACCCGCATCGGCGCCGCCGTCGTGCTGGTCCCGCTGGTGGCGTTCGCGGTGTTCCCGCTGGTCTGGATGGCGCTCTCGTCGGTGAAGCCGCCGGAGCAGCTGTACTCCGGCGACCCCGGCTGGCTGCCCGACGGCATCGACTGGGGCTTCTACCGACGGGTGCTCGACGGCACCCCGTTCGCGGAGTTCATGGTCAACAGCCTCGTCGTCGGCCTCGCGTCGACCGCGATCGTCGTCGTGCTGGCGGCGATGGCCGGCTACGGGCTGGCCCGCGGCAGGTTCCGCGGCCGCGCGGTGATCTCGCGCAGCGTGCTGGTCGCGTACGTCTTCCCGACCATCCTGTTCGTGATGCCGCTGTTCATCCTGGTCTCCGACCTGGGCCTGGCCGGAGGCTATCCCGGCATCGTGCTGGTGCACGTCGTGTTCAACTTCCCGTTCTGCGTGTGGCTGATGATGCAGTACTTCCGCACGCTGCCGGTCGAGATCGAGGAGGCCGGCCGGGTCGACGGGCTCAGCCACGCCGGCGTGTTCGTGCGCATCGCGGCGCCGCTGGCCGCGCCGGGCCTGGCCACCACCGCGATCTTCGGCTTCCTCAACAGCTGGAACGAGTTCCTGCTCTCGTTCGTGATCCTCGGCAGCGGGGAGCGGCGGACGCTGCCGGTCGGCATCTACAACTTCCTCGGCAGCGAGGTGGCCGACTGGGGTCCGCTGATGGCCGCGACGACGCTCGCGGTGCTGCCGACGCTGGCGCTGTTCCTGCTCGTGCAGCGGCGCATCACCGGCGGCCTGACCGGCGGCGCGGTGAAGGGATGAGCCGCTGGCCGCTGTGGCTGCACTCGATGGCCACTCCGGAGACCGACGTGGCGGGGTGCCTGGCGATCGCGCACCGGCTCGGGCTGGACGGCGTCGAGCTGATCGTCGCCGACGACTACCCGGCGGCGCTCTCGTCCCAGATGGACGCGGCGAGAGCGGCGGCCATGGCGGACGGGCTCGGCCTGCGGGTCGGCGTGCTGTGCTCGTACGCGCGAGACCTCGACGACGAGTCCGCAGCCGTGCGGGACGCCACGGCGGACGCGTTGCGCCGGGCGGTCGACCTGGCCGCCGCGGCCGGCGCCGGGCACGTCCGGGTGCTGGCCGGCCGGGACCGCCCGGCGGACGACCGTCCGGACGCGGCCAGCCGTGCGGCCGCGACGCTGCACGCCGTCGCCGCCCACGCCGGGCCGGCCGGGGTGAGCCTCGACGTCGAGAACCACATGGACACGCTCGCCACCAGCGCCGCCGCCACCCGCCAGCTGGTGGACGCGGTCGCCGCTCCGGCCGTCGGCATCCTGTACGACCAGGCCAACCTCGCCATCATGGCCGCCGAACCGCCCGCAGACGCCGTCGGCGTGCAGCGGGAGCTGATCCGGCACGTGCACGTGAAGAACTTCGTCCGTTCCGACGGCTTCGAGGGCCGCACCCCGGTCGGCCTGGCCGCCGGCGAGGTGGACTGGCCGGTGACGCTGGGGCTGCTGGACGGGTACACCGGCGCGCTGACGCTGGAGTACGAGCGGCGCTGGTACCCCGACGTGCTGCCGCCCGCCGACGTCGGCCTGGTCGCCGATCTGGAGCTGCTGCGCTCCCTCTCCTGACCGATCACTGGAATGAGGTCCCCGATGCACCTGCTGAGCTTCCGCCTGCCCGGAGCCGTCCCCGCGTGGGGCGTCGCCGCCGGCGACCGGGTCGCCGTCGCGCCCGTTGGCGCGCCGCCGGACGTCGCGACGCTGCTGGAGCTGCCACTGGCGGAGCGCGACGCTGTGCTCGCCGCGGTCGCCGGCGAGGAGCGAATCGCCCTGGACGAGGTGGAGCTACTGGCGCCCATCCCGCGGCCGCGCCGCAACGTCTTCGCCGTCGGCGCCAACTACCGAGGCCACGTCGAGGAGTCCGAGCACTCGGCCGGGCCGCCGGCCAGCCCGATCTTCTTCACCAAGGCGACGACGTCGGTCACCGGGCCGGGGCCGGTCGCCGTCGACCCGGCGCTGAGCACCCGGGTGGACTGGGAGGTGGAGCTGGCCGTCGTGCTCGGCGCCGGCGGCCGGCACCTGTCGCGGCCGGAGGCCGAGGCGGCGATCTTCGGCTACACCGTCGCCAACGACCTGTCCGCTCGCGACCAGCAGCACGGCCGGCCGGAGGGCCAGTGGTTCCTCGGCAAGAGCCTGGACGGGTTCTGCCCGCTCGGCCCGTCGCTGGTGACCCGCGACGAGGTGCCCGACCCGGCCGCGCTGCGGCTGACGCTCACCGTCAACGGCGTCGCGAAGCAGAACTCCACCACCGCGGACATGGTCTTCGACGTGCCCGCGCTGCTGGCCGAGCTGTCCCGCTTCGTGACGCTGCAACCGGGCGACGTGCTGCTCACCGGCACGCCGTCCGGGGTCGGCGACGCGCGCACGCCACCGGAGTACCTGGCGCCCGGCGACGACGTGGTCGCGCGGATCGAGGGGATCGGCAGCCTGGCCACGACGATCGTGGACGGCGCCCGGTGAGCGCCCGCGTCGTCGTCGCCCTCGGCGACGAGCTGCGCGGCCGGGTCCTCGCCGGCGCCGACCTGGATCGGCTGGCCGCGGCGGCCGACGTCGTCGTCTCCCTGGACCCGGCCGAACTGACCGCCGCGGACGTCTGCGTCACCGGCTGGGACACGCCGCCGCTGCCACCGTCGTCGTACGCCGACGGCGCCCGCCTGCGGCTGGTCGCACACACCGGCGGGTCGGTGCGGTACCTGATCCCGGCCGCCGCGCTGGATCGTGGCGTACGGGTCACCCAGGTCGCCGCGGTGCTGGCCGAGGCGGTGGCCGAGTTCGCGGTGATGTCGATCATCGCCGGACTGCGCGACTCGGTCGGATTCGCCACCGCGCTACGAGCCAGCGAGCCGTGGGCCGACCTCGCCGCCCGGCCGCCGGGCCGGCTGCTTCGCGACCGGACCGTCGGCATCGTCGGCGCCAGCCGCACCGGCCGGGCGACGCTGCACCGGCTGCGCCCGTTCGGCTGCCGGTGCCTGGTGTACGACCCGTTTCTCGACAAGGCGGACGCGGCCGCGCTCGGCGCCGAGCCGGTCGATCTGCAGCGGTTGCTGCGGGACTCCGACGTCGTCTCGCTGCACGCGCCGGTGCTCCCGGCGACCCGCGGCATGATCGGCGCCGCGCAGGTCGCGGCGCTGCGACCCGGCGCGCTCGTCGTCAACACGGCCCGGTCCGCCCTCGTCGACGGTGTCGCACTGCTCGCCGCGGCTCGCGCCGGCCGGGTCCGCGTCGTCACCGACGTGTTCGACGCCGAGCCGCTGCCGGTGGACGACCCGTGGCGCCGCGCCGACGGTGTCGTCGCCACCCCGCACATCGCCGCGCTGACCGCCGACACGCTGCGAGAGCAGGGCGCGGTGACCGTCGACGAGGTGCTCCGGTTCCTCGCCGGCCGGCCGCTGGAGCACGAGATCACCCGCGCGGCGTACGACACCGCCGCTTGAGACCGGAGGACCCATGCTGATCAAGGCCGTCGACGTCATCGTCACCCGCCCGGGCCGCAACTTCGTCACGCTGAAGATCACCACCGAGGACGGCCTGGTCGGCTGGGGCGACGCGACCCTCAACGGCCGCGAGCTGGCGGTCGCCGCGTACCTGAGCGAGCACGTCGCGCCGATGCTCGCCGGCATCGACGCGCACCGGATCGAGGACACCTGGCAGCTGCTCTACCGCGGCGCGTACTGGCGGCGCGGGCCGGTGACGATGGCCGCGATCGCCGCCGTCGACGTCGCGCTGTGGGACCTCAAGGCGAAGGTCGCCGGGCTGCCGCTGTACCAGCTGCTCGGTGGCGCCAGCCGGGACCGCTGCCTGGTCTACGGACACGCCAACGGGCGCGACACCGAGGAGCTGCTGGACTCGGTGCGGGCGCACCTGGAGCTGGGCTACCGGGCCATCCGGATCCAGTCCGGGGTGCCCGGGCTCGGCTCGATCTACGGCCTCCCGCCGGCCGACGACCGGCTCGGCCGGTACGAGCCGACCAGCGCCGGCGGCCTGCCCGCCGTCGAGACCTGGGACAGCCCCGCCTACCTGCGGCACATCCCGGGCGTGTTCGAGACGGTCCGGAACGAGTTCGGGCCGGAGCTGCCGCTGCTGCACGACGCACACCACCGGCTCACCCCGATCCAGGCCGCCCGGCTGGCGAAGGCGCTGGAGCCGTATGACCTGTTCTGGCTGGAGGACGTGACCCCGGCGGAGAACCAGGAGGCGCTGCGGCTGGTCCGCGCGGCGTCGACCACCCCGCTGGCGATCGGCGAGGTGTTCAACAGCATCGTCGACTACCAGCTGCTGATCCGCGAGCAGCTGATCGACTACGTCCGCTCGCCGGTCCCGCACGCCGGTGGCATCACCGGGCTGCGCCGGGTCCTCGACTACGCGGCGATGTACCAGGTCAAGTCCGGGATGCACGGGCCGGTCGACGTGTCGCCGGTCGGGCTGGCCGCGTCGCTGCACCTCGGCCTGGCGATCCACAACTTCGGCATCATGGAGTACATGCGGCACCACCCGTTGGCCGGCGAGGTCTTCCGCTCGACGCACACGTTCGACGACGGCGGGCTGCACCCCGGCGACGAGCCCGGTCTCGGTGTCGACGTCGACGAGGAGGCCGCCGCGGCGTTCCCCTTTCAACCGGGCTACCTGCCGGTGAACCGGCTGGCCGACGGGACCGTGCACGACTGGTGAGGAGGACGGTGCGCCCGAGCATGCCCGGGCGCACCGCCGCCTCTCAGCGGATCTCGCAGGTCAGCCGCATCCAGTCCATCTGGAACGCGGCCGTGTCGCCGTTGTTGCCGGCCGACCAGAGCCGCACCGCCGGAGCGGTGTCACGGTCCTGGATCGTCCAGCTGGCGCCGGTGTCGACGCCGTTGCGGAACAGCCGGGCCTCGCCGGCATCGGTGTCGACCCGCCAGGACGCCAGCGCTCCGGCATTGCTGAGCGCGTAGACGCGGGTCCAGTCGGTGTCGCCCTTCTTGATCGTGTAGACGCCGTCCTGCTGGATCGCCAACATCAGCCGCCGGCTGCGGTTCGTCACGCTGACGGTGAGGCTGCTGCCGTGCCCGTTCGACGGGTTCAGCGCCGCGTAGTCGGTGACCTGGGCGCGGAAGTCCAGCGAGAAGTCGCACCGATCCGGCAGATCCTTCGTGACGGCATTCTGCGTGGTGGTGCCGCTCTGGACCCGCAGCTCGCCGGCCGGCGCGATGGTGCCGCCGGTGCCGTACGGCACCCAGCCGGTGAGGTCGTCGAACGTCGTGGAGACGAGGCTCTCCTCGACGCTCACCCAGTTCACCGACGACGCCGCCGGCGACCCGCTGGTGCCCGACGCGGACACCGTCGTCCGGACCGGCGCCGTGCTGGCCGGCACCGTCCACTCCACCCCGGTGTCGACGGAGTCGAAGAACAGCCGGGCGGTGCCGTCGGCCTGGACGATCACCCGGTACTGGTGATCGTTCGCGTCGATCGCCTGGGTGAGCACCCGTTGCCAGGTCGCCGCGCCGGACACCCGCGCGTAGACGCCGTCGGACTGCACCGTGAAGGCCAGCTCCCGGCTGCCGTTGGCCACCCGCAGCTGCAGGCTCGCGCCGACGCCGGTGGTGGTGTTCAACGTCGACGCGGTGGTGACGCGCCCGGTCATCGCCGCGATGAAGCCACCCTGGTAGGCGTGGTCCTGATGCACCGTCGTCGTGGTGCCGGCGGCGTTGGTGAGGTTCAGCCGGCCGCCGGTGACGGCCGCGGTGCCGCCGTTCGCGGTGGTGGTCCATGGCCCGGTGGCGTCCCAGTTCTCGTTGACGCCGGTGAACGAGTCCGAGACGTCCAGCTTCATCACCTTGATCGCCGACGTGTCGTGCTCCCAGACGACGAAGAACTTGCCCGGCGCGTACTCGTCGGCCATCGCGTAGGTGTCCCAGCCGGCGCTGTGCGGCCGGGCTACGATCGGCGGCCCGTCGGCGACGAACCGGCCAGGACCCCAGGGCTGGCCAGGCTTCTTCACCTTGTAGTTGAGGATCGACCGCCAGTGCGGCGGCCGGGTCTCGACCGGGCTGGGGAAGATGCCGCCCATCGTGTTGTAGATGGTGAGGAACTGCCCGTTCGAGTCCACCGTCACGTATCCCTTGGTGCCCATGTTCGGGATGTTGGGCTCGAACGCCAGTGGCGACCAGGTCAGGCCGCCGTCGTTGCTGGAGGTCCGGGACATGTAGACGGTGCCGGTGACGTAGTCGGCGGCCGGTGCGGCGACCCGGTTGAACATCAGCAGCTGGTTCGGGTTCTCCGGGTTCACCACCAGCTGGTTCTCGCCGGACTTGGTGTTCAGCGGGTCCGGTGCGAAGGCGCCCGCCGTCCAGTTCACCAGGTCGGTCGAGCGCATGACCGCGACCTGACCGCCCTTCCAGAACGGCGCGATGTGGTAGTTGCCGTACTTCAGCGGCCGGCCCGCGATGACGAAGCTGGACGGCACGCCGCTGAAGTTCGCGGTGTGGTCGGTCCAGTTCTGCCCGCCGTCGGTGCTCTTCTTCACGAACGTGGTGACCGGCTGGCCGTTGGTCGAGCCGGCCGGCGCCCGGCCGAGGAACGCGTAGAGCGTCGTGTCGACCTTGTAGAAGATCACGTAGTGCCAGCCGTAGGTGGCGTCCTTGGCGGCGAGGGTCTGCGGCGTGCTCCAGTTCGCGCCGCCGTCGGTCGAGTAGGAGTACTTGATGGCGCCGTTGTCGTACTGACCGGCCGTGTTGCCTTCGCGCCAGGCGGCGACGACGTTCATCGGGCTGGTGGAGATGATGTCAGGCGTGCGGATGCCGTCGCCGTCGAGCAGGGTGAGGTCGGAGTGGACGGTGACTTCTGGGGTGAAGCCTTCGGAGTGGGCGGGCGAGGCCAGCAGGGTGAGGAGGAGGGAGAGCGCCGCGACCAGTGCGCCGATGACGGCGGGCGGCCGGGCCAGGCGTGGTGCGTCCATCGTTGGCGGCTCCATGCTTCGGTGGAAGGGAGGCAGCTGCGCGTCGTGGATGGTCGATCTCTGCGGCCGGCAGATGATCAGGAGGCTAGCAGTAAATACTGTGATTCGACAGGTCTCAGAAGTTTATTCTGACACGTCTCATTCCGGGGCGCTGTCTCGTCATAGGGGTGAGGAGGTGTCCATGCAGTACGCCCTGATGATCTACACCGAGGCCGGCCACGACACCGAGCTGTCCGAGGACGAGCGGATCGCGGAGAAGGCCGAGTACGAGACCCTGCGCGACGACCGCCGATTCCTCGGCGGCACGCGGTTGCAGCCGGCCGAGACGGCGACCAGCGTGCGGGTGGCCGGCGGCCGGACGCTGCTGACCGACGGCCCGTTCGCCGACACCAAGGAGGTGCTCGGCGGCATCTGCCTGGTCGAGGCGGCGAACCTCGACGAGGCCCTCGAGCTGGCCGCGAGCATCCCGGCGGCCCGCCACGGCGTCGTCGAGGTGCGGCCGCTGGCGGAGCAGCGCTGAGCTCGCTCGACGAGGTCTTCCGCGACGAGTGGGGCCGGGTGCTGGCCTCGCTCGCCGGGTTCCTCGGCGACCTCGACCGCGCCGAGGAGGCCGCACAGGACGCGTTCGCCGTCGCCGCCGCGCGCTGGCCGGCCGACGGGGTGCCGGACCACCCGCGGGCCTGGCTGGTGACGACGGCGCGGAACCGGGCCATCGACCGGATCCGCCGCGAGCGGACGCTGGCCGAGAAGATCCACCTGCTGCCGGCGCCGGAGGCCACGATGGACGAGGTCGACGACACCGTGATCAAGGACGAGCGGCTGGAGCTGATCTTCACCTGCTGCCACCCGGCGCTGGCGCTGGAGGCACAGGTGGCGCTGACGCTGCGGGCGCTCGGTGGCCTGGAGACCGCGGAGATCGCGCGGGCGTTCCTCGTCTCCGAGGAGACGATGAAGCGGCGCCTGACCCGGGCCAAGGCGAAGATCAGGGCGGCCAGCATCCCGTTCGCCGTGCCCGACGAGCGGCTGCTGCCGGACCGTCTCGACGCCGTGCTGGCGATCATCTACCTGATCTACAACGAGGGCTACAGCGGCCGGGTCGACCTCGGCGCCGAGGCGATCCGGCTGGGCCGGGTGCTGGCCGGTCTGCTGGCCGGCCGGCCCGAGGTGCACGGGCTGCTCGCGCTGATGCTGATCCACCAGGCCCGCCAGCGGGCCCGGTTCGACGGCGACGACCTCGTGCTGCTGGCCGACCAGGACCGCTCGCTGTGGGACGGCGCGCTGCTCGCGGCCGGCCGGGCGGCGCTGGACCGGGCGGTCGAGCTCGGCGGCGACGGTCCGTACGTGCTGCAGGCGGCGATCGCGTCCTTGCAGACGCGGGAGCGGGTCGACTGGCCGCGAGTGGCCGGGCTGTACCGGCGGCTGGTCGAGCTGACCGGCTCGTCGGTGGTCGAGCTGAACGGCGCCGTCGCGGTGGCCGAGGCCGGCGATCCCGCGGCCGCGCTGCGCGCCGTCGACCGCCTCGACCTCGACGACTACCTGTACTTCCACTCCACCCGCGGCGAGCTGCTGCGCCGGCTCGGCCGCGACGACGAGGCGGCCGCCGCGTACCGTCGCGCCCTCGGCCTGGCCACGACGACACCCGAGCGGCGGTTCCTCACCCGGCGGCTGGAAGAACTCTGACGCGGTCCGTCCCCCGGGTGGCGGTCCGTTCGTCACCTCTACATGAGCGATGTAACGACACTGGTCGTCGACGGTGAGCTGATCCGCCCCGGCGACGACGCCTACGACACGCACCGCAACGCCTATCAGCGCCACGGCGCACCGGCCCTGATCGTGCGTGCCAGCAGCACCGACGACGTCCGCCGGACCGTGGCCGCCGCCCAGGAGCAGGACCTCGTCCTCTCGGTGCGCAGTGGCGGGCACGGCGGTCCCGGCTTCGCCACCAACGACGGCGGCATCGTCCTCGACCTCGGCCCGCTGGACGGCGTCGAGGTCCTCGACGCCGGCCGCCGCCTGGTCCGCATCGGCGCCGGCGCCCGCTGGGCCGGCGTCACGCGAGCGCTGGCCCCGCACGGCTGGTCGATCTCCTCCGGCGACACCACCGACGTCGGCGTCGGCGGGCTGATCCTCGGCGGCGGCATGGGCTGGCTGGTGCGCCAGGAGGGCCTCACCATCGACGCGCTGGTCGCCGCGGAGGTCGTCACCGCCGACGGCCGGGTACTGCAGGCCGGCGCCGACGAGCATCCGGACCTGTTCTGGGCGCTGCGCGGCGGTGGCGGCAACTTCGGCGTCGTCACCAGCTTCGACGTGATCGCGCAGCCGGTGCCCGAGGTGTACTCCGGGCACATCGCCTACCCGCGCGCCGACGCCGCCACCGTCCTCAGGGGCTGGCGCGACGTCATGCGGGCGGCGCCGGACGCGCTCACCTCGATGGTCGTGCTGCTGCCCGAGGGCTTCGCGCCGCAGGCGCTGATCGTCGGCGTCTGCGTCGCGCACGGCGACGCCGCGGCCGCCGAGCAGGTGATCGAGCCGCTGCTCCGGATCGGCGGTGCGACCCCGCTGGACCTGCGGGTGCGGCCGTACGGCGACGTGCTCGCCC
>NZ_POTW01000025.1 GCF_003236295.1 Jiangella anatolica | reverse complement strand
CCGACTCCTCCCGCGCCCGACCCACCGCAATCTCTTCCCGCTCCACCAACGACAACCTCGCCGCCACCACGCCACCTCCACCCCACATCCTGCGGCGTTGCAACCACCGATTGAGTCTGCCCAGAACGGCACAAAAGGTTGATGATCATGAGGGCTGAGGCGGCGGAAAACCAGGTGCGATCGGGGCCTCGGACTTCGTACTGTGGTACGTCGTGCGTGAGCTTCCCTTCGCCGATCCCGGCATCCCCGACACCCGCTCCCGCGGCAGGTTCCTGACCTGGATCGCGAGGAGGCAATGGCGCACGCTCGTCGTCGGCGGCTTCTTCGGCGTCGTCTGGATGGTCGCGCAGGCGCTGATCCCGTGGGGCATCGGGCACGGCATCGACGGCATCGTCGCCGACGACTCCGGCAGCACGGCCCGCTGGGCGGTGTTCGTCGGCGTACTCGGGCTGATCCAGGCGCTGGCCGGCACCATGCGCCATCGGGCGTCGGTGGCCAACTGGCTGTACGCCGCGTTCCGGATCATCCAGCTGGTCTCGCGGCACACCGCCCGCAGCGGGCCGGCGGTGCCGAGGACGATGTCCACCGGCGAGGTCGTGGCCACGGTGTCCAGCGACTCCATGCACGTCGGGCACATGATGGAGGTGGTGCCCCGGTTCATCGGCGCCATCGTGTCCTACCTCGTCGTCGCGGTCATCGTGCTGGACACGTCGGTGCCGATCGGGCTGATGGTGCTCATCGGGGTGCCGCTGCTGGTCGTCGCGATGGGCCCGCTGATCCGCCCGCTGCAGGAACGGCAGCGGCGCCAGCGCGAGGCGCTGGGCGACCTCACCGCACTCGGCGCCGACACGGTGGCCGGGCTGCGGGTGCTGCGCGGCATCGGCGGCGAGAAGGTGTTCATCCGCCGCTACGCCGAGCGCTCGGAGACGGTGCGGGCGGCCGGCGTCCGGTTGGCCGGCACGCAGGCGCTGCTCGACGCCGTCCTGGTGCTGCTGCCCGGCGTGTTCCTGGTGCTGCTGACCTGGGTCGGCGCGCGGCTGGTGCTGCGCGGCGACATCGAGCCGGGCGCGCTGGTGGCGCTGTACGGCTACGCGTTCTTCCTGCTGCTGCCGGTGCGCACGGCCGGTGAGATGGCCTTCGCGTCGACCCGGGCCGTGGTCGCCGCGCGCCGGGTGCTGGCGGTGCTCGCCGTCGAGCCCGAGGTGCCCGACGTCGCGGCCGCCGGCGAGCCCGCCGCGGTTCCTGCTGCCGCGACGCCGGCCGCCTTGGTCGACGACGACACCGGGCTGCGGGTCGAGCCGGGCTCGCTGACGATGCTGGTCTCCGACGAGCCGGCGTTCACCGCCGCGTTGGCCGACCGGCTCGGCCGGCTGGTGCCGGGCAACGGCGTCCGGCTGGGCGACGTCTCGCTGGACCGGCTGCCGGTGGCCGAGGTCCGCCGCCGCATCGTGGTGAGCGATCCGGAGCCGACGCTGTTCACCGGCTCGCTGCGCAGCGGGCTGGACCCGTACGGCCGGCACGACGACACGCAGCTGACCACGGCCATGGAGACCGCGTCGGCCGGCGACGTGCTCGAGACGCTGCGCGACGGGCTGGACGCGACGGTCGAGGAGCGCGGCCGGTCGCTGTCCGGCGGGCAGCGGCAGCGGGTCGCGCTGGCCCGCGTGCTGGTGCGCGAGGCCGAGGTACTGGTGCTGGTCGAGCCGACGAGCGCCGTCGACGCGCACACCGAGGCGGCCATCGCCGGCCGGCTGCGCGACGCGCGCGCCGGGCGCACCACCGTCGTCGTCACCGCCAGCCCGCTGATGCTGGCCAAGGCCGACACCGTCGTCTGGTTCGACGACGGCCGGCTGGTCGCCACCGGCAGCCACGACGAGCTGATGAGCACCACCCCCGCCTACCGCCGCACCGTGACCCGAGAGGAGGACCCGGAATGAGCACGACGACGCCGCCTCGCGGGCCGGCGCCCGCGGGCGCGCTGCCCGTCGCGACCCCGGCCGAGGTCCGCGAGGAGGCCGGCCGGCTGTTCCGGCGGCACCGCACGCCGCTGGCCGTCGCGCTGATCCTGCACGTGCTGGCGGCCGCGGCCGGACTGGCCGGGCCGCTCCTGCTCGGTCAGATGGTCGACGCCGTCACCGGCGACGGCACCGAGACCCGGATCGACGTGCTGGCGGCCGTGCTGGCCGGTTGCATCGTCGTGCAGGCGCTGCTCACCCGGGTCGCGATCAAGCGGTCGCTGGTGCTCGGCGAGGGGGTCTTCGCCGAGCTGCGCGAGACGTTCATCCGGCGGGTGCTGAGCCTGCCGCTGTCCACCGTCGAGCGGGCCGGCACCGGTGACCTGGTCGCACGCACCACCGGCGACATCGACGCGCTGTCGCGGACCGTGCGGTTCGCGGTGCCGGAGATCCTCGTCGCGGTGGTGACGACGGTGCTGACGCTGGCCGCGGCCGTGATCGCCGGGCCGCTGGTCGCCGCCGGCGCGATCGTCGGGGCGCCGCTGCTGATCGCCGGCACCCGCTGGTACCTCAACCGCGCGCGGGCCGGCTACCTGTGGGAGCGGGCGGCGTACGCGACCATCAACGGCACCATCACCGAGACCGTCGACGGCGCCCGCACCATCGAGGCGCTCGGCCTCGGCGACGTCCGCGTCACCCGCGCCGACGACGACCTGCGCGAGGCGTACGCGGCGGAGCGGCGGACGCTGTTCCTGCGCAGCGTCTGGTTCCCGACCGCGGAGATGGCCTACGTGCTGCCGGTCGTGGCGACGCTGGCCTGGGGCGCCTGGCTGGCGTCGAACGGGCACGCGACGGCCGGGCAGGTGACCACCGTCGTCCTCTACATGGTGCAGATCGTCGACCCGGTCGACCGGCTGGTGTCGTGGCTCGACGAGCTGCAGGTCGGGCTGACGTCGTTCGCCCGGGTCGTCGGCATCGCGAACGTGCCGCCGGACCGTGCGCCGACCGGCGCCCTGCCCACGGGCGAGGACATCGAGGCGGCCGACGTCCGGTACGCCTACGTCGAGGGCCAGGACGTCCTGCACGGGGTGTCGCTGGAGCTGGCGCACGGCGAGCGGCTGGCCATGGTCGGGCCGTCCGGCGCCGGCAAGTCGACCCTCGGCCGGCTGCTGGCGGGCATCCACCCGCCGCGGTCCGGGCGGGTCGACGTCGGCGGTGTACCCCTCGTCGACCTCGACGTCGACCGGCTGCGCCGCGAGGTCGTGCTCGTGACCCAGGAGCACCATGTGTTCGTCGGCACGCTGCGCGACAACCTCGCGCTGGCGGCGCCGTCGGCCACCGACGAGGACCTGCGCCGCGCGCTGGCCGCCGTCGACGCCCTGGAGGCGACCGACGCGCTGCCGGACGGGCTGGACACCGTCGTCGGGTCGGGCGGGCACCCGGTCGGGCCGGCGTTCGCGCAGCAGATCGCGCTGGCGCGGATCGTCCTCGCCGACCCGCACACGCTGGTGCTCGACGAGGCGACGTCGCTGCTCGATCCGCGAGCGGCCCGGCACCTGGAACGGTCGCTGTCGGCGGTGCTGCACGGCCGGACGGTCATCGCGATCGCCCACCGCCTCCACACCGCCCACGACGCCGACCGTGTCGCCGTCGTCGAGGGCGGCCAGATCGCCGAGCTCGGCTCCCACGACGAGCTGGTCGCCGAGGGCGGTGCCTACGCCGCCCTCTGGGAGTCCTGGCACGGCACCCCGGCCACCTCCAGCGAGTCCGGCCGCTGACGTGAGAGCACGATGGTGGCCATGCAAGGAGAATGCTTGCATGGCCACCATCCACGTGCGTGAGGCGAACACGCTGTCGCCCGACGAGGCGGCCGACGTCGCCCGGTCGATCGCGACCCGCTCCTCTGTCACAGCCGATGACGTCAGCGACGTCTGGAGGAGCTCCGCGAGGCGCGTGGGTGATCGACCTCGACACGTCGGCCTGGTCGCGACCGACGTGTCGAGCGGGTCCGCGTCATCGTGACGGGTGAGCGGCTGGCCGCACCGCACGCCGTCGACCTCGAATGCGCCTCGACCCTGCGCGGCCTGGTCAGAGGCGGCAAGCTACCGGCGGACGAGGCGCGCCGACCTCGTCACCACCGACCGCAAGCTCTCGGCCGCGCCGGGCGTGCGGTGCCGGATCCGCGACCTCCGCGCCGCCTGACCGGCTCAGGCGCGGCCGGTGCGGCGCAGCACGCGCAGGGACCTGGCCATGGTCTTGGCGAAGGTGTCGTAGGACATGCCGGCCGGCGGGGCGATGTTGTGCACTCGCTGGACGGCGATGGCCTGCGGCTCGGTGTAGCGCAGGATGCCCTCGCGGCCGTGCCTCCGGCCGAGCCCGGACGCGCCCATGCCGCCGATCGGGAGGTCGTGACTGCCCCAGGCGGCGCCGTAGCCCTCGTTGACGTTGACGATGCCGGACCGCAGCCGGCGGGCGACGTCGACGCCGCGGCGCAGGTTGGACGTCCAGACGCTGGCGTTCAACCCGAACGGCGTGCCGTTGGCCAGCGCGATCGCCTCGTCGTCCGAGGCGACGGCGTGAACGGCGACGACCGGGCCGAACGTCTCGACGTCGGCGGCGAGCATGCCGGCACGGACGCCGTCGAGCACCGTCGGCTCGTGGAACCAGGGGCCGAGGTCGGGCCGCGCCTGCCCGCCGGTGAGCACGCGGGCGCCCTTCGCCACCGCGTCGTCGACGTGCGAGCGGACCTTCTCCAGCTGCGCCTGCGACATCAGCGAGCCCATGTCGCAGGAGTAGTCGAACGCCGCACCGACGCGCATCGACTCGACCCGGCCGAGGAACCGCTCCAGGAACGGCTCGCGCACCGACGCCGCGACGTAGAGCCGCTCCATCGACATGCACAGCTGGCCGGCGTTGGAGAAGCAGGCCCGGACGGCGGCCTCGGCGGCGCGGTCGAGATCGGCGTCGTCGAGGACGAGCATCGGGTTCTTGCCGCCCAGCTCCAGCGACGCGCCGACCAGCCGCTCGCCCAGCTGGGCCGCGATGATCCGCCCGGTCGCGGTGGACCCGGTGAACGAGACGTAGTCGGCGTGCGCGACGACGGCGCCGCCGATGACCGGGCCGTCGCCGGACACGATCTGCCACAGCGCCTCCGGCAGCCCCGCCTCGATCGCGATCGACCGCGCCAGCAGCGCCGTCAGCGTCGCCTGCTGGTCGGGCTTGTGCACGACGGCGTTGCCGGCGACGAACGCCGGCAGGCAGTCCGAGATGGCCAGCGTCAGCGGGTAGTTCCACGGCGAGATGACGCCGACGACGCCCTTGGGTCGGTGCCCCTCGATGGCGCGGGTCAGCCCCGGCAGCAGGCCGAGCCGGCGCCGTTCGCGCAGCACCCGCGGACCGCGGACGGCCACGTACCGGGCCGCCAGCGCGACGTCGGCGACCTCCTCGAACGCGTCGCGACGGGCCTTGCCGGCCTCGGCCTGGACGAGGTCGGCGATCTCGCCGCGGCGGTCCAGCACGAGGTCGTGCACGTGCCCGACGATGCGGGCCCGCTCGGCGACCGGCCGCCGCTCCCACCAGTGCTGGGCGTCGCGGGCCGCGCCGTACGCCGTCGCGACGTCGTCGATGGTGGACAGCGGCACCTCGGCCAGCGCGGCGCCGGTGAACGGCGCGACGGTGGTGATCCGCTCGGCGCGGGGGCGCGCCACCACGCGGTCGGTCAACCGATCCAGCAGGGCGCGGTCGACGACGGTGTCGACGCTGACTGTGGTGCTCATCGCACCCAGCCTACGGCGCGGACCGGGGCCCTAGCGCAGGACCGTGACCTCGACCCGCTGGAACTCCTTGACCTCGGTGTATCCGGTGGTGGCCATGGCCCGCCGCAGCGCGCCGACGAGGTTCATCGAGCCGTCGGCGAGATAGGACGGACCGGCCAGGATCTCCGACAGCGGCCCGATGCTGCCGACGTGCACCCGCTCGCCGCGCGGCAGGTCGGCGTGGTGGGCCTCGGAGCCCCAGTGCCAGCCGCGGCCGGGCGCCTCGGCGGCCCGGGCCAGCGGCGAGCCGACCATGACGGCGTCGGCGCCGCAGGCGATCGCCTTGGCGATGTCGCCGGACCGGCCGATCGAGCCGTCGGCGATGACGTGCACGTACCGGCCGCCGGACTCGTCGAGGTAGTCGCGCCGGGCGGCAGCGACGTCGGCCACGGCGGTCGCCATGGGGACGGTGAGGCCGAGCACCGACTTGGTCGTGTGCGACGAGCCGCCGCCGAACCCGACCAGCACGCCGGCCGCGCCGGTGCGCATCAGGTGCAGCGCGGCCTGGTAGGTGGCGCAGCCGCCGACGATCACCGGCACGTCCAGCTCGTAGATGAACTGCTTGAGGTTCAACGGCTCGGCCCGGCCCGAGACGTGCTCGGCGGAGACCGTCGTGCCGCGGATGACCATGATGTCGACACCGGCGTCGATGACGGCCTGGTGGTAGCGCTTCACCCGCGGCGGCGACAGCGCGCCGGCCACCGTGACGCCGGCGTCACGGATCTCGCGCAGCCGGTCGGCGATGAGGTCCTCGCGCACCGGCGCGGCGTAGATCTCCTGCAGCCGGTTGAGCGCCTTGCCCTCCTCCAGCGCGGCGATCTCCTCCAGCAGCGGCTCCGGGTCCTCGTACCGCGTCCACAGCCCCTCGAGGTCGAGCACGCCCAGCCCGCCGGCCTGCCCGAGCGCGATCGCCATGGCCGGCGACATCACCGAGTCCATCGGCGCGGCCAGCAGCGGGATCTCGAACCGGTAGGCGTCGATCTGCCAGTGCGTCGACACCTCTTCGGGGTCGCGGGTGCGCCGCGAGGGCACGATCGCCACGTCGTCGAAGGCATATGCTTGGCGGCCGCGCTTGCCACGGCCGATCTCGATCTCCGCCACCAGGTGAGGATATCTGGTCACGGGTGCAGCAGGACGTTGCCCACCTTGTGGCCGGTGTCGACGCGCGCATGGGCCGCCGCGGCATCGGCGAGGTCGTACACCCTGTCGACGACGACGGTGAGCTCGCCGGAGGCGACCAGGCCGAGCAGGAACTCGTAGTCGGCGCGGCGCTCGGGCGCGACGCCGGCGGCGACGTTCCCGCGGGCGCGGACGGTGTCGCCCAGGCTGCCGACGGCCAGCAACAGCCGGCCCGACGGAGTGAGCAGCCGCCTGCCGGCTTCGATCGAGAGGTTGCCGACGGTGTCGAGGACGACGTCGTAGCGCTCGGCCAGCCGCGTGACGTCGTCGCGGGTGTGGTCGACGACGTGTTCCGCGCCCAGCTCGGTCACCAGGGCCGCGTTGGCGCCGCTGGTCACACCGGTCACCGTCGCGCCGAAGTGCCTGGCCAGCTGGACGGCGTTCGTGCCGACCGCGCCGGACGCGCCGTTGACCAGCACCGTCTGTCCGGCCGTCAGCCGCCCCTTGTCGCGCAGGAAGTACAGCGCCGTCGTGCCGCCGAACAGCACCCCGGCGGCGTCGTCGTCGCTGACCTCGTCCGGGACGACAGCGACCTTCTCGGCCGCAACTGGGACGTACTCGGCATGAGCGCCCATCCGCGCGCCCAGCTGGCCGCACACCCGATCGCCGGGACGCAGCCGGGTGACCGCCGATCCCACCGCCTCCACGACGCCGGCGAACGAGTTGCCCAGAACCGTGCGCCGGGGCCGGAACACGCCGAACGCCAGCCGGGCGAACGGCGCGAACCCGGCCGGGTACCGGGCGGCCCGCAGCCGCGCGTCGCCCGCGGTGACCGCCGCCGCATGCACCCGCACCAGCACCTGGCCGGCCTTCGGCTCCGGCCGCGGAATGTCGGCGACGCGGACGACGTCGGGCGGGCCGTACCGGTAGTTCCTCGCTGCCTTCATGGAGCGCCCCCTTACACCTGTAAGCCTGAGGAGCACGATAGCCTTACACCCGTAAGGATGACAAGGGCGAGGTGAGCGATGGCGCTGTCGCGCGAGCGGATCGTCGAGGCCGCGGCCCGGGTGGCCGACCGCGGCGGGCTGGCGCAGGTGAGCATGCGCAGCGTGGGCCGTGAGCTGGGCGTCGAGGCGATGTCGCTCTACCACCACCTGGACGGCAAGGACGACCTGCTCGACGCGCTGGCGAACTGGATCTTCACCCACATCCGGCTGCCCGGGCTCGACGAGCCGTGGCGACCGGCCATGGCCGAGCGGGCGGCATCGGCCCGCGCGGCGCTGACGGCGCATCCGTGGGCGCTCGGCCTCGTCGAGTCACGCCGCGGCCCGGCGCCGGCGCTGCTGCGCCATCACGACACCGTGCTCGGCTGCCTGCGCCGCAACGGCTTCTCGGTGGCGCTGGCCGCGCACGCGTTCTCGGCGATCGACGCCTACGTGTACGGGTTCGTGCTGACGGAGTTGAACCTGCCGTTCGACGAGCCGGGCGGCGCCGAGGAACTGGCCGGCGACCTCAGCGCGTTCATGCCCGCGGGCGAGTACCCGTACCTCACCGAGATGATCGCCGAGCAGGTGATCGGCCGCGACTACGCCTACGGCGACGAGTTCGGGTACGGCCTCGACCTCATCCTGGACGGCCTGGCCGACCGGCTGGGTTCGGGTCCGCTGGCCGCTCCCGGCAGCCTCTGAGGCCGGTTCGACGTGGCCTTGGTGTCGCTGGGCGTCCACGTGGTGAGCTTTCGCCGCGTTCCGGGCCGCCCACCAAACAGGCGGCGGACGTGGGCCAGCGGCAGCAGCCCCACGAGCCACGTGCCCTGACCGCTCGTCGAACGGTCAGGGCATCCGGAACAAGCGTCAGCCGGCGTCGTCTTCTGGGTCAGCGGCGCGAGGAGTAGTTCGGCGCCTCGACCGTCATCTGGATGTCGTGCGGGTGCGACTCCTTCAGCCCGGCCGACGTGATGCGGACGAACCGGCCGCGCTCCTTCAGCTCCGGGACGGTGCGCGCGCCGGTATAGAACATCGACTGCCGCAGTCCGCCGACCAGCTGGTGCGTGACGCCGCCGAGCGGGCCGCGGAACGGCACCTGGCCCTCGATGCCCTCCGGGATCAGCTGGTCGTCGCTGGCGACGTCGGCCTGGAAGTACCGGTCGCGGGAGCCGGTGGTCTCGGCGCCGCGCTTGCGCAGCGCGCCCAGCGAGCCCATGCCGCGATAGGACTTGAACTGCTTGCCGTTGATGAAGATCAGCTCGCCCGGGCTCTCCGCGACACCGGCCAGCAGCGAGCCGAGCATGACGGTGTCGGCGCCGGCCACCAGCGCCTTGGCGATGTCGCCGGAGTACTGCAGGCCGCCGTCGCCGATGACCGGGATGCCGGCCGGCTTGGCCGCCAGCGAAGCCTCGTAGATCGCGCTGACCTGCGGGACGCCGACGCCGGCCACAACGCGGGTGGTGCAGATGGAGCCGGGGCCGATGCCGACCTTGATGCCGTCGGCGCCGGCGTCGACCAGCGCCTGCGCGCCGGCCCGGGTGGCGACGTTGCCGCCGATGACGTCGACGCCGCGGGCGGCCGGGTCGGCCTTGAGCCGGGCGACGACGTCGAGCAGCGCGCTGGTGTGGCCGTGCGCGGTGTCGACGACGAGCACGTCGACGCCGGCCTCGACCAGCGTCATGGCCCGCTCCCACGCGTCACCGAAGAACCCGACCGCGGCGGCCGCGACCAGCCGGCCCTCGGCGTCCTTGGTGGCGTTGGGGAACTCCTCGGACTTCACGAAGTCTTTGACGGTGATGAGGCCCTTGAGCCGGCCGGCGTCGTCGACCAGTGGCAGCTTCTCGATCTTGTGCTTGGCCAGCAGCGCGAACGCGTCGTCGGACTTGATGCCGACCGGGCCGGTGACCAGCGGCTCCTTCGTCATCACCTCACGGACCCGGCGGTCGTGGAACTCCGCGGACGGGATGAAGCGGATGTCGCGGTTGGTGATGATGCCCAGCAGCTTGCCGTCGTCGTCGGTGACCGGCAGCCCGGAGATGCGGTACTGCCCGCACATGCGGTCCATCTCGGCCAGCGTGGCGTCCGGGCCGATCGTCACCGGGTCGGTGACCATGCCCGACTCGGACCGCTTGACCAGGTCGACCTGGTGCGCCTGGTCCTCGATGGACAGGCTGCGGTGCAGCACGCCCAGGCCGCCCTGCCGGGCCATGGCGATGGCCATGCGCGACTCGGTGACGGTGTCCATGGCGCTGGACAGCAGCGGGATGCTGACCGAGATGTTCCGCGAGACCCGCGAGGTGGTGTCGACCTCGCTCGGGATCACGTCGGACTCACCGGGGAGCAGCAGGACGTCGTCGAAGGTCAGGGCAAGGGGCGCGAACGAGTCGGACAGGGCGGACTGCATGGGGTCCATGACACTTTCCTGAGTCGGCGTGGGCGGTGCCTCCATCGTATGGCCGACCCGACAGCGGATCCACCGACTCGTTCGCTCCCGCGATCGCTATGCCGGCGGAATCGGGTGGTTGGCCACGAACAAGTCCCCCGGATCGACGGCCGACCGGACCGCTCGCAGCCGCGACCAGGCCGTCTCGCCGTATGCCGTGCGAGCATCGGCCGGGGTCTCGGTGAAGTTGAGGTACTTCGTTCCGGTCGCATACGGCGACATCGCGGTCACCAGGTTGCGCGCCTCCAGCGTGCCCTGCGCCGCCTGCTCGGGTGTCGCCGCGATGGTGACCCCGAACTGGAGGAACTGGCCGTCGAGCATCGGTAGCGCACCCGCGTCCGGCTGGGGCCGGGACAGGGCGCCACCCAGTTGCCGGAGCTCGGCCATGAGCAGCGACGAGCCGGAGTCCGGACCCGCGGCGGCGAGGAAGGCGTCAACGCCCGCGGCGGGCAGGCCGGCCAGCAGCGAGCTGTCCGACACCGCCGGTGTGGGTCCCTCCGGGTCCATGTGCAGTCGCACCAGCGACGCGGACGGCACGGTCGCGAACGTGTCGAGTTCCGGTCCGAGATCGCGCAGCGGCTCGAGGATCGCGGCGGCGCGCGCGTCGTCCGCGAGCACGGCGCCGTTGATCACGACGATCTGCCTGCCCCTGACCGGCTCCGGGATCTCGGGGAAGGGCGGCAACTGCAGGATGCGGAACGACGTCGCGACGGCGTCGGGCGCCTCGACGGCCCACTCCGCCCACCGGGGCAGCACACGCGCGGCAAGCGTCCAGTCCCACACGAGCATGCCCGCATACGCGGTGGGGATGGGATAGAGCCGGAACTCCAGCGCGGTGACGACGCCGAAGTTCCCGCCGCCGCCACGAAGCGCCCAGAACAGCTCGGTCTCGTGGCCGGCGTCGGCGCGTACCTGTGACCCGTCCGCCGTCACCAGCTCGACAGCCGTGACGCTGTTGGCCTGCAGACCCAGTTCGCGTGCGTACCAGCCGAGCCCACCGCCGAGGGAGTACCCGACGATGCCGACATCGGGCGAGGATCCGTGCAGCGTCGCGAGACCGTACGGCGCCGTGGCGTCGACGGCGTCGAGCCACAACGCGCCCGCCTCCACCCGGGCGGTCCGGGCGCCGGCGTCGACCGTCACGCCGGTCATTCCGGCCGTGCGCAGCAGGACGACGTCGTCCAGGTCGCCGGTGAGCGCACCGGCATTGTGGCCGGGGCCCTGTGGCGCGACGCGCAGGCCGGCGGCGGCCGCGGCCCGAACGACGGACGCTACCTCGGACGCGTCGGCCGGGTACGCCACAGCCGCGGGCCGCTGGTCGAAAGCGACGTTCCACGGCATGCGGGCCACGTCGTAGCCCGGGTCGTCGGGCAGATGGACTGCTCCGCACGAGTCGCGTAGTGCCGACGCGTCGGCGAGCTTGGGCAGGGTCGAGTCGGATGTCATGGAGTCCCCCTGGCGAGTCCGGGGTTCGGCCCCTCCATCGACCGCCCCCCTTGGCGGTGATCCGCGACCGGCGCGCCGCTGTGGTCGCGAGATCCGTCCTCCGCATGCAACCGGACCACGGGGCCAGAAGTCAATGGTGTGGATCGGCACCACAGGAGAGCCGACGCCACGAGCGGCCGGCGTAGGGACAAGGAGAAGCACATGCGCAGGATCCGGGGGGCACTCGGCGCGCTGGGCGCCGTGGCGGCGTTGTCGGCCGGGCTGACTGTGACGGCGCCGGCGGCGGCCGGGGAACCGACGCGGGTCGACGACGAGGTGACGTTCGCCTACCTCGAGGCGGCCGACGGCGACCGCGGCCTGGACATCTCGCTGGCGCGGTCGGCCACGGCCGGCACCGAGGCACGAGCGCGGCTCTGGGGCGGGCCGGAGGGCGAGCACCTCGCCCAGGGCAGCGGCACCAGTGAGTGGACCGGCTCGACGTTCCGGGCCACGGTCGAGCTGGTCGTCGACGACGGTGCGCCGGGCGGCACCGTGACCGTAGCCGGCACGTACACCCTCGCCGGCGACCCGCAGCAGGACGTCCAGAAGTTCAACGACGGCAACGTCCGCGTCCACATGGAGCACACGACGACCGCCCTGGCGATCGACGACGTCACGGTGGCCCTCGACGGCGTGCCGTGGGAGCTGCAGTTCGCCGACGGCTACCACGAGCTCGGCGAGCTCTTCGTCACGAACCCGGCGACGTACGTCGGCCACGAGGAGTTCGTCGCCTTCGGCGAGCCGAAGGCCGAGAACGCCACCGACTTCTTCGTCGAGGGGACGCTGGACGACCTCGGTGTCACGTTCGCCTATGCTGACGCGCCGATCCACGCGGCCGGCGCCATCGACCTGACCGGCGGCAGCTGGACGGGCACGCTGCGGATGATGGACGAGAGCGGCGAGACGGTCGGCGAGGCGACGGGCACGGCGACGCTCACCCCGAACGGGCGCCCCACGCGGCTGGTCGACGACACCCACGGCGGCTTCGAGCGCTGGACGGTGACGCCGTACCTGCTGACCCTCACCGTCGAGGGCCCGATCGCGCCCGTGCGGGTGACGGTCGAGGTCGCGGACGTGCGGTATGCGCTGCACACCAGCCCGCTCGGCGGCTGACCCGGCCCAGGACCAGCCACGGAACCGCGGTGCCCGGACGGTCGACCGGCCGGGCACCGCGGACCGGCCGTCACCACCGATGGGCGACGTCGACGACCAGGCGCGAGCCGCCGCCCGGGCCGTCCAGCGTGAACACCCGGAACGGCAGCCGGGCCCTCACGCCGAGCCCGATCGTCGTCCGTCCCTCGAAGCTGCCGGCCCAGGCGACCTGACGGAAGGTCTGCCAGCCGGAGACCCCGACCAGCTCGCGCGGGTTCGCCGGGACGTAGGTGGCGTCGCCGTCCGCGTCGTAGGCGGGCGCGATCGCGACGACCTCCAGGTCGGCGCCGCCGCGCAGCGGCACCGCGACCCCCGCGCCGTCGGTGGTGACGGCGGAGACGTAGCGGACGCTGTACCCGTCGGCGTCGCCGGCGAAGTCGAGGACGAGGCGGTCGAAACAGGCGTGCCGGCCGGCGCGGACGCCGGTGAGCGGCGCCGTGTCCGTCGCGGCGGCGGTCTCCGGCAGCGACCCCCAGCGAAGGCCGCAGTACGGCGCGGCCTCGGCGGCGGCCGGCCCGGCGAGGAACGCGAGCCCGGCGGTGAGCAGTGCGGCCAGTGTGGCGATGGTGCGTCTCATGACGATCCCCCCTGGTGCGGTTGGTGATGACCTCATGACGCGCGACCGTCCGGCCCGGTTGACGGGGGCCGCAAACCTTGACAAATCTCCCGCCGTACGCGCTGCGGCGTAGGCGCGGATACGTCCCGCACCCGACGACGGCGACGGCGGCCGGCCGCGAGAGTGGCGGCATGACGATCACGACGCAGCGCACGCCGGCGGTCACAGCCACGGCGCCGGCGCCGGCCCGCCGGCCGTGGCGGCTCGGCGGGCGCACCCGCAAGGCCGTGCTGGTGACGCACATCCTGTCCGCGGGCGCCTGGTTCGGCATGGACGTCGTCATGGCCGTGCTGGTCTTCACCGCGGCCGGCGGCGACGACGAGACCAGGGCGCTGAGCTACCGGGCGCTGGAGCTGTTCGCCGGCTGGCCGCTGGCGATCGCGAGCCTGCTGTGCCTGGCCAGCGGCGTGCTGCTCGGCCTGGGCGGCAAGTACGGCCTGGTGCGGTACTGGTGGGTGGCGGTCAAGCTGGTGCTGAACGTGCTGCTGTCGACGCTGGTGCTCGTGCTGCTGCGCCCCGGCGTCCAGGAGGCGGCCGAGCAGGGCCGGCTGCTGGGCACCGGGACGCAGGTCCAGCTGCAGCCGGGCGACCTGCTCTACCCGCCGATCGTGTCGACGACCCTGTTGCTGGTCGCCTTCGTGCTGTCGGTCTACAAGCCCTGGGGTCGGCTCACTCGGGGGCGGACTGGTCGAACACGTGCATGATGTTGCCGCCCGGGTCGCGGAACGAGGCCGACCGGCCGCCGGGGATCTCGATCGGCTCGCCGACCCAGGCCAGGCCGCCGTGCTCGGCGACGAACTTCCCCAGGTCGTCGACCTCGTAGAACGGGCCGGTCGACCAGTTCTCCCCGGAGTCCGGCGGCACGTCCACCATGAGCTGGATCGGCGAGTTCGGCAGCTGGAAGGCGACGGTGCCCTCGCCCTCGCGCCACGCCTCCTCGAGACCCAACTCGTCGCGGTAGAAGGCGAGCGCCTCCTTCAGGTCCGGCACCGACACGTAGATGTAGGAGAGCTTCATGAAGAAGACCGTAACGGGGTTACGCCGAGCCGTCAACGTGTTACGGTGATGGGCATGCCGGAGTGGATCCCTGTCCCCGGGTCGGCGAAGGCCCGGCTGATCGAGGCCGCCATGCACCACTTCGAGCAGGCCGGCTTCGAGGCCGCCACCGTCACCGAGCTGGCGTCGAAGGCGGGCGTGACGACCGGCTCGCTGTACCACCACTTCGGCTCGAAGCTGGGCCTCTACACCGTCGTCCGCGACGATCTGGAGAAGCGGATCACCGACCGGATGGAGGGCGCGGCCGAGACCGTCGGCGGAGCCGGCCGCGACGCGGCGCGAGCGGCGCTGCTGGTCGCGTTCGACGCGACGGTGCGGTTCGGGGTGTGCCGGCTGCTCGGCGAGACCGCACCCGGCGACCACCCGGACCGTGTCCGCGCCACCCTCACCACGCTGCTGCCCGACGACGTCGGCGTCGCCGCGACGCTGCTGGTCGCGGCCTGGCGCTCGGCGCTGCTGGAGGTCGCCGACGGCGCGCCCGCGGCCGGCGTGCGGACGGCGCTGGAGTTCGTGCTGGCCTGAGCTACAGGCGGCGCAGCCGCTCGACGGCGTCGCGCAGGACCTCGTCGCGCTTGCAGAACGCGAACCGGACCAGCGACGCCGCCGCCGCGGGATCGTCGTGGAAGACCGAGACCGGCACGGCCGCGACGCCGGCCAGCTCGGGCAGCCGCTGGCACAGCTCGACGCCGTCGGCGAACCCGAGCGGCGCCGCGTCGGCGACGACGAAGTAGGTGCCGAGCGGCACCGACACCGCGAACCCGGCCGCCCGGAGCCCGTCGACCAGCAGGTCGCGCTTGCCCTGGAGACTGCCGGCCAGCTCGGTGTAGAAGTCGTCGCCGAGGCCGAGGCCGGTCGCGACCGCCGGTTGCAGCGGCCCGGCGCTGACGAACGTGAGGAACTGCTTGACGGCGCGCGCGGCGGCGACCAGCTCGGCCGGGCCGTGCAGCCAGCCGACCTTCCAGCCGGTGACGGAGAACGTCTTGCCGGCCGACGAGACCGTGACGGTGCGGTCCGCCAGCCCCGGCAGCGTCGCGACCGGGACGTGCACGGCGTCGTCGAAGACCTGGTGCTCGTAGACCTCGTCGGTGACGACGATCGCGTCGTGCTCGCGCGCGAGCCGGCCGACGAGCTCCAGCTCGGCCCGGGTGAAGACCTTGCCGGTCGGGTTGTGCGGCGTGTTGACCAGCACGACCCGGGTGCGCGGCCCGAACGCGGCACGCAGCTCCGCCTCGTCGATCGCGAAGTCGGGCCAGCGCAGCGTGACGGTGCGCTTGACGGCGCCGGCCAGCGCGATCGAGGCGGCGTAGGAGTCGTAGACCGGGTCGAACGTGACGACCTCGTCACCGGGCTCGCACAGCGCGAGGATCGTCGCCGCGATCGCCTCGGTGGCGCCGGCGGTGACCAGCACCTCGCTGTCCGGGTCGATGTCGAGGCCGTAGAAGCGCTTCTGATGCGCGGCGATCGCCTCGCGCAGCACCGGCATCCCGGGGCCGGGCGGGTACTGGTTCAGGCCGCTGCGGATCGCGTGGGTGGCCGCCTCGAGGATCTCTGCCGGGCCGTCGGTGTCGGGGAAGCCCTGGCCGAGGTTGATCGCGCCGGTGCGGGTCGCCAGCGCCGTGATCTCGGCGAAGATGGTCGACGTGAACGGGCGCATCCGCTCGGCGAGCGCGGGTCGGCGTGCTGGCACGGACTCACGGTACCCGCGGCTCGTCGTGGTGGACACAGACTGCGGCCTCGACGACGCGCTGGCGCTGCTCTACCTGGCCGCTCATCCCGCCGAGGCCGAGCTGGCCGCCGTCACGACGGTGCACGGCAACGCGCCGGTCGGGTCCGTCGTCGCGAACGTGGGGCACGTCCTGGCGGCTGCCGGTATTCCGGAGGTGCCGGTGGGGGTAGGCGCGGCAGGACCGCTCGGCGGGCCGCCGCTGCTGCTGGCGCCCGGGACACACGGCGCGGACGGGCTGGGCGACCTCGTCGTCAGGACGCCGCCGTCCGTCGTCGCCAGGCCTGCCGCCGAGCGCCTCGTCGAGCTGGCGCGTGCGCGGCCCGGGCACTACGACCTGCTGGCGCTCGGCCCGCTGACCAACGTCGCACTGGCGCTGAGACTGGAGCCGGAGCTGCTGACGCTCTTCCGGTCGGTCGTCGTGATGGGCGGGCCCGGGCCGGACGAGACCAACGTCCGGCGCGATCCATCGGCGGCCGCGCGAGTACTGGGTGCGCCGGCGAACCGGCTGGTCACCGTGGGCGTGGACGTCACAGCGACGGTCCTCGTCGATCCGGCGGACCTGCGGGACGGGTTCGCCGCCGCACTGGCAGCGCGGTACGCGTCACTGCGCGGGCGCCGGCTGACGCCGGTGCACGACGCGGTGGCGGCGGCGCTGCTCGTCCACCCGGACTGGTTCACCGTCTCCGACGCCGGCGCCGTGACCGACGTCGACCGGGCCGCGTTCCTCACCGACCTGGCCGCAATGGATTTTGGATAAAACTCGGTGCTCGGGGATGATTTCCGCGGGTTCGGCCGCTTAGGATGGAGGAGCCCCGGAGCACCGCTTGTGCTCTGATGCGTCTGCCCGGTCAGTGGGCAGCTGGTTCGGCGGTCGCCTTGGACCGTCTCCAAACGGACCCTGCTCGCGTGTGGAGACCCAGTGCCGCTATCCCCTTCCCGACCGTGGCGTGCTGCCCTCGTCGGCGCCGCCGCGTGCGCCGTCCTGCTGACCGGCTGCGGTGACGACGACCCCGCCCAGACGTCGTCCGCCTCGTCCCCCGCCGGCGACTTCACCCCCGTGACCGTCGACAACTGCGGCACCGAGGTGACCATCGAGAGCCCGCCGGAACGCGTCGTCACGATCAAGTCGACCGCGACGGAGATGATGCTCGCGCTCGGGCTCGGCGACCGCCTCGTCGGCACGGCGTTCGCCGACGGCCCGCTGCCCGACGAGTACGCCGGCGACCTCGACGACGTCCCCGTCCTCTCCGACAACGTGCCCGGCCAAGAAGCGCTGCTCGACGTCGAGCCCGACTTCGTCTACGGCGGCTGGGAGAGCAACTTCGGCGCCGACACCGCCGGCGACCGGTCGTCGCTGGCCGACTTCGGCATCGCGACCTACGTGTCGCCGGCGGCCTGCCAGGAGCCGGGGTACCAGCCCGACCCGATGACCTTCGACGAGCTGTTCGCCGAAATGCACGAGCTGGCCTCGTTCTTCGGCGTGACCGACCGCGCCGACGCGCTGGTCGCCGAGCAGCAGGCGCTGCTGGACGGCGTGTCCGCGCCCGGCGAGGGACTGACGGCGCTGTGGTATTCCTCCGGCGAGGACGCCCCGTTCGTCGGCGGCGACATCGGCGCGCCGGCGATGATGATGCGCGAGCTCGGCGTCGAGAACATCTTCGCCGACGTTCACGCGACCTGGTCCAACGTCAGCTGGGAGCAGGTCATCGACCGCAACCCCGACGTGATCGTGCTGGTCGACGCAGCGTGGAACACCGCCGACAGCAAGATCGAGCGGCTGGAGGGCAACCCGGCGACCGCCGCGCTGCCCGCCGTCGCCGAGCAGCGCTACCTGCGGCTGCCGTTCCCGGCGGCCGAGGCGGGCGTCCGCAACGCGCAGGCCGTCGTCGACCTGGCGGCACAGCTGGAGGAGCTGGGCCTGTGACGACGACGGCGGCCCCGTCCACGGCGTCCGGCGGCGCGCCGGCCGCGCCGGCCGCGTCGCCGTCGCGGCGGGCCGGTGCGCGCACGACCGGGTGGATCGCGCTGATGGCGGCCGTGCTGGCCGCATCGGTGACGCTGGCGGTGACGATCGGCTCGGCCGACCTGCATCCGCTGGACGTGTGGCGCTCGATCGGCGACCACCTGGGGCTGTCCTCGTCGTCGCTGACGCAGTTGCGCGACGGCATCGTGTGGGAGCTGCGGCTGCCGCGGGTGCTGACGGCGGCGGCGGTCGGCGCCGCACTGGCCGTCTGCGGCGCCGTCATGCAGACGCTGACGCGCAACCCGCTGGCCGACCCGTACCTGCTGGGCCTGTCGTCCGGCGCGTCGGTGGGCGCCGTCGCCGTCCTCATCCTCGGGGTCGGCTGGCTCGGGCTGCCGGTGGCGGCGTTCGCCGGCGCGCTGCTGGCGCTGGTGGTGACGTTCGCGCTGGCCAACCAGCGCGGCGAGCTGGCGCCGACGCGGACGGTGCTGGCCGGGCTGGCGGTGTCGTACCTGTCGTCGGCGGCGACGTCGTTCATCATCTTCTGGTCCGCGACCGGCGACTCGTACCGCGAGATCCTCAGCTGGCTGCTCGGCTCGCTCGGCGGCGCGTCGTGGAGCGACGCGGGGATCGTCTGGGCCGCCGTCGTCGTGGTCGGGACGGTGCTGGTGTCGCGGGCCCGGACGCTGGACGCGTTCGCGTTCGGCGACAGCACCGCGTCGACGCTGGGCGTCAACGTCAACGCGACCAGGTGGACGCTGCTGACGCTGGTCGCGCTGCTGACCGGCGCGGCGGTCGCCGTCAGCGGGGCGATCGGGTTCGTCGGGCTGATGCTGCCGCACGCCGTCCGCTTCGTCGTCGGCTCCGGGCACCGGCGGGTGCTGCCGCTGTCGGCGCTGGCCGGCGCGACGTTCATGATCTGGGCCGACACGCTGGCCCGCACGCTGTTCGATCCGCGCGAGCTGCCGGTGGGCGTCGTCACAGCGTTCCTCGGCGCGCCCGCGTTCGCCGTCCTGTTGCGTCGCCGGAGGGTAGGCCGATGACCGTTCTCGACACCCCTGTTCTGCGGGCTTCCGTCGCGTCCGACGCGCCGGCTCTGGAGGTCGCCGACGTCTCCTGGTCGGCCGACGGCCGGCTCATCGTCGACGGCGTCGGGCTGCGCGTCGAACCGGGGACGATGACCGGGCTGCTCGGGCCGAACGGCTCGGGGAAGTCGAGCCTGCTGCGCACCGTCGCCGGGACGTATCGGCCGTCCGGCGGCCGGGTGGTGCTGGGCGGGTCCGACCTGGGCGCGATGCGCCGTCGCGACCGGGCTCGCCGCGTCGCCGTCGTCGAGCAGGAGTCGACGACCGACGTGCCGCTGGCCGTGCTCGACGTGGTGCTGCTCGGACGGACGCCGCACCGTGCGTCGTCGACCGATGAGGCGCTGGCCCTGGACGCGTTGGAGACCGTCGGCATGCGCGACCTCGCCGACCGCGACTGGCACACGCTCTCCGGCGGCGAGCGGCAGCGGGTGCACCTGGCCCGTGCGATCACTCAGCAGCCCGAGCTGCTGCTGCTCGACGAGCCGACGAACCATCTGGACATCCATTACCAGCTGGCGCTGCTGACGCACGTCCGGTCGCTCGGCGTGACGACCTTGGCGGCGCTGCACGACCTCAACCTGGCGGCCGCCTACTGCGACCAGGTCGTGGTGCTCGCGGGCGGCCGGGTGGCGGCGGCCGGCGCGCCGTCGGAGGTGTTGGTGCCCGACGTGGTCCGCTCGGTCTTCGGCGTCGACGCCGACATCCACCTCAACCCCCGCACCGGCCGGCCGGTGCTCACGTTTTCGCCGCTCTGACCGCTTGGCACGCCGGCGGCGACCCCTTGGCTCGCTGAAAGTGACCACGCGCGCCCGAAATGCACCGATTGTGGAACGCTTCAGCGTGCCAACCCCTCGGCCCGGGGGCCTTCCGCCGGGGCCGGCCGCGCACTTAGTCTCAATTCATGAAGAGGCTGGCGTGGGCGGTGCTCGCCGTGGCGGTGTTCTGGTCCGCCGTGAGTCTGCTCGCGATCGTGCTGAGTCAGTTCGGCCCGATCGGCCAATACGAGCTACTGCTGATCATCCTCGTGGTCGGCGTCGCCGAGTTCATCACCTTCCGCCGGCTCCGCCGCCCCGCGCGCGAACGAGCTCGCGTCGCCTCGTGAGCGAGCTCCGAGAGAGACTCGTCGTCGTCCTGGTCGCCGCCGTCGTCATCGGCCCAGTATTCGCGGGGCTCGACGCCCTCGGCGTCCCTCTGGGCGACGACAGGGTCGGCTCATTCGTCGCCCTCGGCTTCACCATCGTCGGCACCGCCGTCTACATGCTCGTGCTCGCACGGCGCCATCGGGCCGGTCCGCGTCGGCGACCACGGCGGGACGGAGGCTGACGCCGTCCTCGCTCAGGCGGTGAGCTTGGGCAGCACCTCGCGGCCGAAGACGTCGATCCAGGTGCGCTGATCCGGGCCGGCGTCGTGCAGGTAGACGTGCGTGGCGCCGATGTCGAGGTAGTGCTGGATCGCCTGCCGGTGCACGTCGAGGTCGGCGGAGATCGTGACCCGGCCGTCGAAGTCCTCGACCCGGACGAGGCGGGCGATCTGGTCGACGTCGTAGGGGGAGCGGATGTCGGCCTTCGAGAAGCGCATCGCGCCGTTCGGCCACTCGCGCAGCGCCTGGGCGGCGGCCTCGTCCTCGTCCGGCGCCCAGGACAGGTGCACCTGCACGATCTTCGCCAGCGTCGACGGGTCCTTGCCGGCCGAGCGGGCGCCCTCGTCGAACCGGCCGAACAGGGCCGCGACCTTGTCCGGCGTGCTCGCGACGGTGATCATGCCGTCGCAGGAGGCTCCGGCCCGGCGCGCGGTGATCGGGCCGGACGTCGCGATGTAGACCGGCGGCGGGGTGTCCGGCATCGTCCACAACCGGGTCCGCTCGAGGGTGAAGAAGCGGCCGTCGTGGCGGACGTCGCGGCCGGTGAAGAGCTTCTGGATGATCTCGACCGCCTCGAACATGCGGGCGATCCGCTGCGGCGCCTCCGGCCAGTACCCGCCGACGACGTGCTCGCTGATCGCCTCGCCGGACCCGATGCCCAGCCAGTGCCGGCCCGGGTACAGCTGCTCCAGCGTCGCCGCCGCCTGTGCGACGACGGCCGGGTGCCAGCGGAACGACGGGCACGTCGCGCCGACGCCGACCGACCCGCGGGTCCGCTCGGCCATCGCCGTCATCACGTTCCAGACGAACCCGGCCTGCCCCTGCTGCGGCGTCCACGGCTGGAAGTGGTCGTCGGCCATGACGCCGTCGAACCCGGCCGCCTCGGCCGCCACCGCAAGCTGCACCACCTCGGACGGCGCGAACCGCTCCAGCATCGCGGAGTACCCGACCCGCGCACGGCTCATCGTGCCCCTCTCTCAGTGTCAGGGACACACCAGCGTACGAGGTCAGCGGCGCAGCTCGTCCAGCGGCAGGTGCAGCAGCGGGTCGGCGCCGGGCTCGCCGGCGGCCAGGGCGGCGACCTCGTCCGCCGATGCGGCACGGCCGAGCAGCCAGACGTCGTCGAGGTCGCCGAGGAGCTGGTTGGCCGTGTCGGGGCGCTGGCCGAGGTACAGGCCGAAGGCCGCATCGGTGGTGACGGAGCCGGCGACCGGTCCGGCCGACGCCGCCTGGACGCCGTCGACATAGAGCGCGACACCGCCGGAGCCACGGGTGAGCGCGACGTGGTGCCATGCGCCGTCGGCGAACGAGCCCGGCGCCGTCAGCGTGGCGACGCCCAGGTCGGTGTCGACCAGCGCGCGGATCCGGGTGCTGCCGGGCTCCAGCCGGATCCACCACTGCGACCGTCCGCTGCCGGTGTTGTACGCCCACAGCAGCGCCTGATCGGCGGCGACGCCGCTGCGGAACCAGCCGGCGGCGGTGAACGAGCCGTCGCCGACGTCGAGGTGCTCGCTGCGCGGGACGGCGACGTGGTCGCCGGCGGCGAACCGCAACGCCCCGCCCACCACGCCGTCGGGCACCACGACCGGCGCGCCACCGACGACGCCGTCCTGCCCGCCGCCCGACACGTCGGGCGTCGTCACGACGGGCGCCAGCCCTCGATCCAGCGCGGCGAAGGGCACCCGCGCGAAGGTGATCCGCTCGTACGTGCCGGCGTCGCCGTTCTCGTACAGCACGCCGAGCGTCCGGGCGCCGGCCTCGACCAGGTCGGAGTACGCGGCCGGCCCGTCGTGCAGGACCAGCCCGCCGGTCCACGTCGCGCCCTCGTCCAGGCTGTACCGCAGCTGCAGCGTCCGCCGCGCCGCTGGGTTGGCCGGGCCGGCGTAGACCAGCCGGTCGCCGGCGCGCGGCAGCCGCAGCACGGACCCCTGCACGACCGGCGTGACGATGTCCGGCTCCAGCGCGAACGGCGCGTCGAACGTCTCGCCGCCGTCGCTGCTGGTGGTCGTCGCGCGGGTGCCGGCGCCGGTGCCGTTCTGGTCGCGGGCGTTGAAGTAGAGGGTGCCGTCGGCCAGCTCGGTGACGGTGTTCTCGTTCGGGTTCACGACGCCGGTCAGCGGCGTGTCGATGTCGCCGAGCTGCCAGGTCAGCCCTCCGTCGTCGCTGTAGAGGGAGTGCGCGCCGTAATACTTCGCCTCCTGACCGGTGTCGGACGAGCCGGCCGGCGGGCTGGTCGAGTGGTTCGCCGGCGCGACCAGCCGGCCGCGGTGCTCGCCGTGCTCGAGCGCGATCGCGTGCACCGGCCCGGTCGCGTACCAGCGCCACTCCGGCAGCTTGGTCGTGGCGGTGATGTCGCGCGCGGGCGACCAGCTGGCGCCGTCGTCGGTGCTGCGCTGGACGAAGACGCGGCGGCTCTGCTCCGCAGTCACCTCGCCGCGCATGATCTCCGCCTCGGCCGCGTCGCCGGCGTTGTGCGTGCTGAGCAGGACGATGTCGCCGGTCCCGGGGTCGACGACGGGGGTCGGGTTGCCGAAGACGTTCGCCCCGTTGTCGCCGACGACCTGGAGCGGGCCCCAGGTGCGGCCCTCGTCGAACGAGCGGCGCAGCACGAGGTCGATGTCACCGGTGTCGCCACCGCCGCCGACCCGGCCCTCGGCGAAGGCCAGCAGCGTTCCCTCGTCGGAACGGACGATCGCCGGGATGCGGAACGTGTCGTAGCCCTCGGTGCCGGACTCGAACACCACCGCCTGCCGGACCGGCGAGACCGCCTGGGACGGGGTCTGAGCAGCGAGAACGCTTGCTGCGAGGGCGAGAGTGAGTGTCAGGACGACGGGCCGGCGCATGGGGTCTCCTTCGTCGGGAAGATCCATCCCACATCAGATATGGGATATGTGTCAAGAACGTTGACGAACGGTCTGCTCTTTGGTCGGATATCCGACATGACGGATCTCACGCGGCGCACGGCGCTCACCCTGGCAGCGGCGGCCGGACCGGTGGGGTGGGCAGCGGCGTCGACGACGGCGGCGGCCGCACCGGCGGCCGGTGGGACGACGTGGCGGCGGCTGCCCGACGTCCCGCCGAACCCGACGGACTGGCACGACGCGATACCCGTGGGTGAGCCGTACTGGACCCAGCTCGGCCTGGCCGGGCCGATCGCCGGTGCGCACGGCGACCACCTCATCGTCGCCGGCGGGGCGAACTTCCCGGAGCCGGCGCTGACCGCGACCCGGGCGAACACGCTCGGCAAGGTCTACTGGGACGACGCGTTCGTCTACTCCCGGGTCACCGGCCGGTGGCGGCCGGCCGGGCGGCTGCCGGACGCCGTCGGCTACGCGGCGACGCTGAGCACCGACGACGGCGTGCTGGTGATCGGCGGTGAGGGCTATCGAGGCGGACCCGGCGGGACGGCCCAGCGTCCGGCCGAGAAGTTCGCCGACGTCTACCTGCTGCGCTGGGACGGCCACCGCCTGGACCGCACCGAGCTGCCGCCGCTCCCCCGGCCGCTGTCCTATGCCGTCGCGGGCATCGTCGACGGCGTCGTGCACGTCGCCGAGGGCGGCGACTTCTACGCGCTCGATCTCGACCGGCCCGATCGCGGCTGGACGACGCTGCCGCGCTGGCCGGGCGAGCCGCGCTCCGTCGCCGTCGGCGCCGCCCAGGACGGCCGGTTCTACCTGCTCAGCGGCCGGGCGCAGCAGCCGGACAAGTCGTGGACGTTCTATCGGGACGCGTACGCGTACTCGCCGCGGCATGGGTCGTGGACGCGGATCGCCGACCTGCCGTGGTGCGTGACGGCCGGCCTCGCCCACCCCACCGGCCGGACCGGGCTGGTCGTCGTCGGCGGTGACAAGGACATCGGCCGCTGGAACCTCATCGAGCACCACGTCGCGCTGCGCAACGCCGCGCCGCCGGGGTCGGCCGAGTGGCAGCGTCACAACAACGTCGTGACCTGGATCTACGACCACCACACCGGCTTCAACGGCGAGCTGCTGCGCTACGACACCCGCCGCGACCGCTGGAGCGTCGACGGCTGGTTCCCCGGCCCGCCGCCGGCCACCACACCCGCCGTGAACTGGGACGGCGACCTGATCGTCGCGAGCGGGGAGGTCGGTCCCGGCATCCGCACCCCGCGGGTCTGGCAGGCGGAGTTCTGACGAGTGACGCACGTCGGGGCCGGCTCCCGCCGACCCCGTTCGCTCCCTGCGGCCCGCCTCGCTACCTCAGCAGCGCGACGAACTGGTGCAGGGCAACACCCAGAACCGAGAGCGCTCCGATGATCAGCGGCCGTAGATCCCGAAGGATCTGCCCGATGATCTCGGTGTGCTGACATAGCTCCCGTAGCCTGCTCAGCATCGATGGCTTTGGCCTGTAGGTATTCAGCCCGGCCAGATGCGCCAGCTGCCCGTCCGACGGGTCGGTGACGGTCACCGGCCCGAACAGCTGCGACGGCGATGAGGACGCGGCGCCGGGCAGGAACGTGGCGAACCAGGCGCCGAACGCCTCCGCCGGCAGCACCCGCGCGACCAGTTCGGCCTCGGCCAGCGCCGGCGACAGGAAGTCACTGCCGGACGGCTCGTAGTGCGCCGGATAGTCCGTGTCGGCGAGGTACCAGCGCCGCACCGCGTCGTCGATCGCGTCGCGCAGCTCGGCGGACGCCCCGTCATGGGAGCGCAGCAGCCCGAACGCCGAGTTCGGGTGCAGCCCGCCGCGCACCGGGTAGGTCTGCGACGGCAGCCAGGCCAGCAGGTTCGCCGTCAGCACGTCGGCGAGCGGGCGGACGGCGGCCGCCCAGGCGTCGCCGTCCGGGTCGGACCACGAGGCCAGCTCGTGCGCCAGCGTCAGCAGCCAGCCCCAGCCGTACGGACGCTCCCGGTGACTGCCCGGGCCGGCGGAGAAGAACGCGGCCTCCCGCGCCAGGTTCGACGGGGTCAGGTGCGCGGCCAGTCCGGCCCGGACCTCGTCGGCCAGGCCCGCGGGCAGGGCGGCGCCGGCCAGTCGCAGCAGCCGGACCAGCACCCAGTGCATCTCGACCGCCGAGTGCCAGTCCAGCGACCCGTAGAACGCCGGGTGCTGGTCGCGGTGCCGCGGGTATGGCCCGGGCTCGACGGCGTAGATGATCGGCAGATGCGGGTACTCGCGGTCGATACAGGTCAGCGCGGTCCGAGCGTAGTCGGCGGCGTTCTCGTGCAGCAGTTCCAGGCGGCCGGTCATCCGGCGGCACCCTCGGGGTCGATCGGCGCGCCGTCGCCCGACGGCGGCAGGTCGTCGCGCTCGACCGGGGCGCCGCCGGAGGGCGCGTCGGCGAACAGCGCGGCCAGCTCGTCCGACGTCGGCGGGTGTGCGTCCTCGACGGCGGCCCGCAGCGTCTCCTCGTCGAGGACGTCCGCGGCCGCCGTCAGCCGCACCGCGACGCCGTCGTGCACCGCGACACACTCCTGCTGGCCGCCGGCGGCCACGCAGCCGGCGTCGGCCCCGCCGTGCGGATCGGTGCTGAGCATCACGAGACCACCGGACGGCGACGTGTAGGCGACCCCGAATCCGGCGTCGCCGACGACCCCCGTGGACTGCGAGGCCGGCGCGAACCCGTCCAGCGAGACCGCGTAGACGACGTCCGGGTCGACCCCGATGGACGCGGCCCGGTCGGCCAGTTCGCCCGCGTCCGCCGCCTCCGATGACCCGCACCCTGCCAGCAACGGCAGCAGCAGGACGACGAGCCAGCGGAACCTCACGACGTCATCGTCTCAAGAGCGACGGCCCGGCCCCCACGCAGGGGACCGGGCCGTCGAACGAACCGAGTGGACAGCGCTCAGTGGCCGTGACCGTGGCCGTGGCCACCCTCGGCGACCGGCTCCTCGGGCTTGTCGACCACGAGGACCTCGGTGGTGAGCAGCAGGCTGGCGATCGACGCCGCGTTGGCGACCGCGGAGCGGGTCACCTTGACGGGGTCGAGGACGCCCTGGGCGATGAGGTCGCCGTACTCGCCGGTCGCGGCGTTGTAGCCGTGGCCGGGGGTGCCGTTCTCGACGTTGGCCACGATGACGTAGCCGTTCTCGCCGGCGTTCTCGGCGATCCAGCGCAGCGGCTCGACCAGCGCGCCGCGCACGATGGACGCGCCGGTGGCCTCGTCGCCGGACAGCTCGAGCCCGTCGATGGCGGACCGGGCGTGCACCAGGGCGGCGCCGCCGCCGGAGACGATGCCCTCCTCGATGGCCGCGCGCGTCGCCGACACGGCGTCCTCGATGCGGTGCTTGCGCTCCTTCAGCTCGACCTCGGTGGCCGCGCCGACCTTGATGACGCCGACGCCGCCGGCCAGCTTGGCCAGCCGCTCCTGCAGCTTCTCGCGGTCCCAGTCGGAGTCGGTGTTCTCGATCTCCGCGCGGATCTGGCCGACCCGGCCGTCGATGTCGGCCTGCGCGCCGCCGCCGTCGACGACGGTGGTGGCGTCCTTGGTGACGACGATGCGGCGGGCGGTGCCGAGCACCTCGAGGCCGACCTGGTCGAGCTTGAGGCCCAGCTCCTCGGCGACGACCTGGCCGCCGGTGAGGATGGCGAGGTCCTGCAGGATCGCCTTGCGGCGGTCACCGAAGCCCGGCGCCTTGACGGCGACGGAGGTGAACGTGCCGCGGATCTTGTTGACGACCAGCGTGGACAGCGCCTCGCCCTCGACGTCCTCGGCGACGATCAGCAGCGGCTTGCCGGCCTGCACGACCTTCTCCAGCAGCGGCAGCAGGTCGCTGACGGAGGAGACCTTCGCCTGGTGGATCAGGATGTAGGCGTCCTCGAGGACGGCTTCCTGCCGCTCGGCGTCGGTGACGAAGTACGGGCTGAGGTAGCCCTTGTCGAACTGCATGCCCTCGGTGAACTCGAGCTCGGTGCCGAAGGTCTGCGACTCGTCGACGGTGATGACGCCGTCCTTGCCGACCTTGTCGAACGCCTCGGCGATGACCTCGCCGATCGTCGGGTCCTGCGCGGAGATGGCGGCGACCGCGGCGATCTCGGACTTCTCGTCGACCGGGCGGGCCGACTCGACCAGCCGGGCGCGGACGGCCTCGACGGCCGCGTCGATGCCGCGCTTGATGCCCAGCGGCGAGGCGCCGGCGGCGACGGACTTCAGCCCGCGGTGCACCATGGCCTGCGCGAGCACCGTCGCGGTGGTGGTGCCGTCACCGGCGACGTCGTTGGTCTTCGTGGCGACTTCCTTGGCGAGCTGCGCGCCGAGGTTCTCGTACGGGTCCTCCAGCTCCACCTCGCGGGCGATGGTGACGCCGTCGTTGGTGATGGTGGGAGAACCGAACTTCTTGTCAAGGACGACATTGCGGCCCTTGGGGCCGAGCGTCACCTTGACGGTGTTCGCGAGGGCGTCGACACCGCGCTCCAGGCGCCGGCGGGCTTCCTCGTCGAACTCGAGGATCTTGGGCATGGGGAACCGGTCCCTTTCGGAGGTCTTGCAGAACGTGAAAGACGCCCCGGCCCGACACCGCGGAACGGGGTCGGGTCAGGGCGTCAGCGCGTCACTTCTGGACGATCGCCAGAACGTCGCGGCCGGAGAGGATGAGCAGCTCCTCGCCGCCGTACTTCACCTCGGTGCCGCCGTACTTCGAGTAGAGCACAACGTCGCCGACCTTGACGTCGAGCGGGATGCGCTTCTCGCCCTCGTCGTCCCAGCGGCCCTCGCCGACGGCGACGACCTCGCCCTCCTGGGGCTTCTCCTTGGCGGTGTCAGGGATGACGAGCCCGGACGCCGTGGTCTGCTCCGCTTCCAGCGGCTTGACCACGATGCGGTCCTCGAGTGGCTTGATGGAGACCGACACTTGTCTGACCTCCCCTTTCGCGGGATGTCACGATGCTTGCTGGTGGACCGGTCGCATGCCGCCGTCGTCGCGGGTGCCGGCGACTCGACCGTTGGCACTCTCATGGTGAGGGTGCCAGTCCTCAAGTTAGCACTCGGTCGAGATGAGTGCTAGTCCGCGGCCGGGTGAGAGGCTGACGGACGTGCAGACGGCCACGTTCGACGCGCTCCGGTCGGCGGCCGGCGCCGCGCTGCTGGCCCAGGCCACGGCGGCGCACGGACGAGAGGACGAGTTCGCGCTGGGCACCCGGCTGCGGCGCGACCACGAGCCGGATCTGGTCGCGGCGGCGCTGACGCAGGCACGCCTGCGCGCCCGCGCGGCGGACAAGTTCGACCCGGCCGACGCGGAGCGGATGTTCTTCACCGTCGACGGCTACGAGCAGGCCACCCGGGTCGCGGTCGCCCGGCACCGGGCGTCCCGCCTGGCCGCGACCCTGGGCGCCGGCGCGGCGGTGGCCGACCTGTGCTGCGGCATCGGCGGCGACCTGGTCGAGCTGGCCCGGGCCGGGCTGACGGTGACCGGCGTCGAGGCGGACGAGCTGACGGCCGCCGTCGCGGCCGCCAACGTCGCCGCGCTGGAGGTGGACGCGCGGGTCGTGCACGGCGACGCGACGACAGTGGACCGGGCGGCGTACGCGGCGGTGGTCTGCGACCCGGCCCGCCGCGGCGGCCGGGGCCGGGTGTTCGACCCCGACGCGTACCGGCCGCCGTGGTCGTTCGTGCTGTCGCTGCTGGCGGAGACGGCGTGCGTCAAGGTCGCGCCCGGGCTGCCGCACGAGCGGATCCCGGCCGGCGTCGAGGCGGAGTGGGTGTCCGAGCGCGGCGAGGTCAAGGAGGCGGCGCTCTGGTCCGGCGGACTGGCGCGCGACGGCGTCGAGCGACGGGCGACGCTGCTGCCGTCGGGCGCGACGCTGACCGACCGCGACGACCCAGGTCCGTCGGTGCGTCCGCTGGGCGGGTACCTCTACGAGCCCGACGGCGCCGTGATCCGGGCCGGCCTGGTGACGGCGGCGGCCGCGCTGGTCGGCGGCGGGCTGCTGGACCCGTCGATCGCCTACGTGACGGCGGACGCGGCCGTCGGCACCCCGTTCGCCCGCGGCTACCGCGTCGTCGACACGCTGCCGTACGACGTGAAGGCGCTGCGCCGCTACGTCCGTGCGCAGGACATCGGGGTGCTGACGGTGAAGAAGCGCGGCGTCGGCGTCGAGCCGGAGAGGCTGCGGGCGGCGGTCCGGCCCCGCGGCGAGCGGGCCGCGACGTTCGTCGTCACCCGGATCGCCGGCGCGGCGACCGTCATCGTCGCCGACCCGCTCTGACATCCTGGCGGGCATGGCGGGCAAGCAGAGCGCGGGCATCCTGCTCCACCGGTCCGGCGCGGACGGCGTCGAGGTGCTGCTCGGGCACATGGGCGGGCCGTTCTGGGCGAAGAAGGACGCCGGCGCGTGGTCGCTGCCGAAGGGCGAGTACGACGACTCCGAGACCCCTCAGGACGCGGCCCGGCGCGAGTTCACCGAGGAGCTGGGCGTCCCGGTGCCGGACGGCGAGCTGGTCGAGCTCGGCACGGTGAAGCAGTCCGGCGGCAAGACGGTGACGGCGTGGGCGCTGCGCGGCGACCTCGACCCCGGCGCCGTCGTCCCCGGCACGTTCGAGCTGGAGTGGCCGCCGCGGTCGGGCCGGACGCAGGAGTTCCCCGAGGTCGACCGGGTGGAGTGGTTCCCGCTCGACGTCGCCCGGGAGAAGATCGTCAAGGCCCAGGCGGCGTTCCTGGACCGCCTGGCCGGCGCGCTCAGCTGAGCCGGGCGGCCGCCGCGACCAGCCGGTCGACGTGGTTGCCGTAGAGGGCGTCGACGCCGGTGGAGAGGAGCCGGTCGATGGACGACGGCGACTGGGCGTCCCAGCCGAACGCGTGCACCCCCGCCTCGTGGGCGAGGTCGACGTAGATCGGGGACCAGTCCAGCCAGTGCAGGTTGATGGCGTCGATGCCGCGCTCGGCCAGCGTGCGGGCCCGCCGGCGCATGCCGTCCTCCATGCGGCTCACCCGGGTGGAGTCGACCAGCCGGACGTCGCCGGCCTGCGCCCGCCACCCCGTGACCACCGGGAGCGACGAGTGACAGAGCCAGGTTCGCGACGGGTCGCCGCCGGCCCGGACCGCCGCGACCACGGGCGCGAACGCGGCCGGGTCCTTGACGTCCAGCGACAGCTCGAAGTCGCTCCCGCACGACGCGTACAGCTCGGCCAGCGACGGGATGTGCGCCGGCAGCTCCGACCGCGGCACCTGCGCGATCGGCCGGCGCCGGAACCGCGGCCCCACGACGCCGTCGTGGTCCAGCACGACGACGCCGTCGGCCGTCACCCAGGCATCGCTCTCCAGGCCGGTCGCGCCCAGCCGCAGCGCCAGCACGAACGCCGGCAGCGTGTTCTCGCGCTCGCGCGCCATGGCGCCGCGGTGCGCGAACAGGATCGGCGGGACCCTCGGGACGGTCATCGGGTGCATCCTCTCAAGTCTTGTCACGAGCCTGGACCTGCTGCGAGGATTGGATCTTGAGCCAGCCCGCTCACCGTACGCCCATGCCCGACGCTGGCCGCGCCGGGTGCGAGCCGTCCCCGCCGGACACAAGTCGTCCTCCTTGGGTCCGTGACTCGCACTCGTCGGCGAAGCGATGCCTCTTGTCAATTGTGTCGCGCGTTTCATGAGGCAAAAGCCGTGAGATAGGGCATTCCGTAATCAACGGACGACGTGTAACACTTCCGGACATGCAGATCCCTTTCGCGCCGTCCGACCACAGCAGCCTGGGCGTGGAATGGGAACTGCAGCTGGTCGACCCCGAGACCCGCGAGCTGACCTCCGGCGCCGTCGAGATCCTGGACGAGATCCGGCCGGCCGGCGCCGCGGAGCACCCCAAGGCCAAGCACGAGCTGCTGCAGTCGACCGTCGAGGTCGTCACCGGGGTCTGCCAGACGGTCGGCGAGGCCAAGGCCGACCTCGCCGAGACCGTGCGCACCGTCGCCAAGGCGGCCGACCGCCGCGGCCTGGCGCTGATGTGCGCCGGCACCCACCCGATCACGAACTGGAACAGCCAGAAGATCAGCCCGAAGCCGCGCTACGAGCATCTGGTCGAGAACCTGCAGTGGCTGGCCCGCCGGCTGCAGATCTTCGGCGTCCACGTGCACGTCGGGGTGCGCTCGCCGCAGAAAGTCATCCCCATAGTCAACGCGCTGACGTCCTACGTCCCGCACTTCCTGGCGCTGTCGGCGTCGTCGCCGTACTGGGTCGGGCACGACACCGGGCTGGCGTCGTCGCGCAGCAAGGTGTTCGAGGCGCTGCCCACGGCGGGACTGCCGTACCAGCTGTCCGGCTGGGACCAGTTCGAGAGCTACATGGGCACGCTGATCTCCACCCGCACCATCGACTCGGTCCGCGAGGTGTGGTGGGACATCCGCCCGCACCCCGACTTCGGCACCGTCGAGCTGCGCATCTGCGACGGACTGCCCACGCTCGACGAGGTGGGCACCATCGCCGCGCTGGCCCAGTGCCTCGTCGAGCGGCTGGACCGCGAGATCGACCGCGGCTACCAGCTGCCGTCGCCGAAGAACTGGGTGGTCAGGGAGAACAAATGGCGCGCGGCCCGGTTCGGTCTCGACGCCGACATCATCGTCGACGACCAGGACACCGTCGTGCCGGTGCGCCGCGCATTGCTCGATTTGGCCGACGAGCTCATGCCCATTGCCCGTAGACTGTCCTGCACCGCCGAGCTGGCCGGCATCGAGCGCATTGTCGCGAGCGGCGCCAGCTATCAGCGGCAGCGGACAATTGCAGAGGCGAACGGCGGTGATTTGACCAAGGTCGTCGACAGCCTCTTGGAAGAGATGGCTACGGGGTTGTGACCGAGTGACCTACGACTGGCTTGCGAGCTGGCTCGATCTTCATACCGACGAACTGACGGCGCTGCGGCGGATGTTGCACGCCCGGCCCGAGCTCGGCCTGAACGAGCACCAGACCACCGAACTCCTCGTCCGGCAGCTGACCATGTCCGGCCTCGAGCCGCGGGTGCTGCCGCGCGGCACCGGCGTGGTCGTGGACGTCGGCACCGGCTCGCGCACCATCGCGCTGCGCGCCGACATCGACGCCCTGCCGCTCCCGGACCTCAAGGACGTCCCCTACCGCTCCACCGTCGACGGCGTCTGCCACGCCTGCGGCCACGACGCGCACACCGTGATGGCGCTCGGCGCCGCGATGGCGCTGGCCAAGGTGCCGAAGCTGCCCGGGCGCGTGCGGGTGATCTTCCAGCCCGCCGAGGAGATCATGGCCGGCGCGCGCGAGGTCATCGCGGCCGGCGCGCTCGAGGGCGTGGAGCGGGCGTTCGCGCTGCACTGCGACCCGCGGCTGCCGGTCGGCCAGGTCGGCATGCGGTCCGGCCCGATCACGGCGGCCTGCGACCTCGTCGAGGTCCGCGTCTCCGGCCCCGGCGGGCACACCGCCCGGCCACAGCTGACCGTCGACATCGTCGACACGCTGTCGCGCATCGCCGTCGACGCGCCCGCCCTCCTGGCCAGGCAGATCGACATCCGCGCCGGGTTCTCGCTGGTGTGGGGGTCGATCCAGGCCGGCGGCCCGCCGAACGCGATCCCGTCCGAGGGTGTGCTGCGCGGCACCGTCCGGGTGCTCGACCACGCCGCCTGGGCCGACGCGGAGAAGTACGTGCGCGCCGTCGTCCGCGACCTCGCGCACCCCAGCGGCGCCCGGGTCGAGATCGACTACGAGCGCGGCGTCCCGCCGGTGGTGAACGACGAGGCCAGCGTCACGCTGATGCGCCAGGCGGTCGCCACCGAGCTCGGCCCGCACGCCGTCACCGGCACGTCGACCAGCATGGGCGGCGAGGACTTCGCCTGGTACGGCGAGCACGTGCCGCTGGCGCTGGCGCGTATCGGCGTGCACGGCAGCGCGCTGGCCAAGATGGGCGACCTGCACCAGGGCGACTTCGACATCGACGAGAAGGCGCTGGCCTACGGCGTGCGGGTGTTCGTCAGCACGGCGCTGGCCGCGCTGACGGCGTCGCGCTAGGACGGGCAGCCCTGCCGCTCCACGCCGTCGACGGCGACCGGCAGGGTGCCACGGGCCGGTGACGTGCCGGCCAGCACCTCGGCCAGCGCGCGGAACGCGCCCGGCGTCCGCCCGTACAGCGCGATCTTGACCGGCGCGTCGCTCCGGCCCAGCGCATACGGGCGGTCCAGCGCGACGACGACGTCGCCGGAGCCGGGGTCGGTCCCGCCGAGCAGCCGGACGGTCGTCGGCGCGTTCGCGTCGGTGGTGAGGCCGGCGGCCGCGGCCGCTTCGTCGAACCGGATGCGGTCGGCCTCCTCGCCGCCGACGACGCGGATGACACCCTCGACGAGTGGCCCGGAACAGGCGCCGGCGACGACGGTGATGCCGCCGAGCGACTCCTGGTACGACAGCTCGGCGTGGGTGCCGACGGCGGCCGGGTCCGGCGCCGGGCCGGCCGCCTCGTGCAGCATCAGGGCGACGCCGCGGGTGGCGGCCTCGGCCAGCCGGTCCGCGGGCAGTTCGCCGCTCGCGACGGCGTCGACGATCGCGGTGTGCGCGGACTCGACGTCGGCCGGCATCAGCACGATGTCCGCGCCGGCGGCCAGTGACCGCACCGCCGCCGCACCGGAGCCGTACCCGGCGCTGATCGCGGCCATGTCCTGCGCGTCGGTGACCACCAGCCCGTCGAAGCCGAGCTCGTCCCGCAGCAGGCCGATGACCTTCGGCGACAGCGAGGACGGCACTCCCGGGTCGACCGCCTCGACATCGATGTGCGCGACCATGATCGCCTCGGCGCCGGCGTCGACCACGGCCTGGAACGGGACGAGGTCGCGGGCGCGCAGCTCATCCAGGCTGGCCGTCTGCACCGGCAGCTCCTCGTGGCTGTCCGCCGGCACCGAGCCGTGGCCCGGGAAGTGCTTGGGCACCGCGACGATGCCGGCCTGGGCGTAGCCGCGCAGCGACGCCTGGACGGTCTCGGCGACCACCTGCGGGTCCGACGACGCCGACCGGGTGCCGATCGTGGGGTCGTCCGGTCCCGTGGTGACGTCGGCGTCAGGCGCGAACACCATGGTCAGGCCCATGCCACGCAGCTCCGTGCCGCTGGCCTCGGCGACCTGCGCGGCCATCGTCGCGTCGCGGGACGCGCCCAGCGTCATGTAGGCCGGGAACTCCGTCGCCGGGTCGGTGATCCGGGCGACGGTGCCACCCTCCTGGTCGATGCCGATGATGACGGGGTAGCCGCGGTCGCCGCCGGCCTGCTGGATCGCGGCGGTCGCCTGCTCGACCTGCTCCGGCGACTCGACGTTGTCGCCCATGAGGATGACGCCGCCGAGGCCGAGCTCCTGGATCTGCGCCGTCGGCGGCTCCGGTCCGGCGAACCTGGCGACGATGACCTGACCGGCCTGCCGCTCCACCGGCATCGCCGCGACCAGCGCGGCGGCCTGGTCGTACTCGTCCTGCGTGGGTCCCCAGGCCAGCGGCGGCGGAGGCGCCGGGGTGGGCGTGGGTGTCATGGTCGGCGTCCCTGACTCGGTGGCCGGGGTGTCGTCGCCGGAAGCGCCATCGCCGCTGTTGCCATCGCTGCAGGAGGCCAGCAGCAGCGCGCCGGCGAGGAGGAGGAGCAGTCGCCGCATTTCCGCCAGTCTGCCACGCCGGGTGTCCGGCCCGTGGGCGAACGGGTGGCGGGCGGCGGTGGACGCTCGTAGCGTCGGGGTATGCGCCGCTCGCTGCCGGTCGTCGGTGACCTGCTCGCGTTCCAGTCCGATCGCCTCCGCTTCATCACGTCGGCCCACCGCGACCAGGGCGACGTCGCCCGGTTCCGGCTCGGCCCGTTCCCGGTGTGGCAGCTGGCGCACCCCGACCTCGTCCGCTCCGTCCTGGTGACCGACGCCGCCGGATACCGCAAGGGCATGGTGCTGCAGCGCGCCCGCGTCGTGCTCGGCGACGGGCTGCTCACCGCGGAGGGCGACGTGCACCGTCACCACCGCGACCTGGTGCAGCCGGCGTTCCACTCGCGGCGGATCACCGGGTACGCGTCGGTGATGGTGGACCGTTCCGCCGCCGTGTCGGCGTCGTGGGCGCCGCGGGAACCGCTGGACGTGCATGCGGCGACGGTCCGGATGACGCTGGAGACGGCCGGGACGACGCTGCTCGGCGCGTCGGTGGACGTCGGCACCGTCGAGGGGGCGCTGGCGGACCTGCTGAGCGCGTACAAGCTGGCGTTCCTGCCGTTCAGCCAGAAGCTGCAGGGGCTGCCGGTGGGTCCGTTGCGGCGGCTGCAGCGCGGGCGCAAGCGCCTGCACGGGCTGGTCGACTCGGTGGTCGCCGAGCGGGCGACGTCCGGGCGCGACGGCGGCGACCTGCTGTCCGCGCTGGTCCTCTCCGATGACCGGCTGGCCGATCAGGAGCTGCGGGACGAGGCGACGACGCTGCTGCTGGCCGGCCACGAGACGACGGCGAACACGCTGGCGTTCGCGCTGCACCTGCTCGCCGTCCACCCGTCGGTGCAGGCGTCGGTGCACGACGAGGTGGACGGGCTCGGCGAGCCCGGGCCGGACGACGTCGACCGGTTACCACTGTGCCGGGCCGTCGTGTCCGAGGCGCTGCGCCTCTTCCCGCCGTCGTGGATGATGGGCCGCCAGGCACTGGTCCAGCACCAGGTGGGCTCGCACGTCATCGAGCCCGGCGACCTCGTCGTCCTCCCCCAGTGGATCGTCCACCACGACGAGCGATGGTGGCCGCAGCCGTACTCCTTCGACCCTTCGCGCTGGCTCGGCGGCGCTGCGGGCGCGGACCGGCCGCGGTGGGCGTTCTTCCCGTTCGGAGCCGGGCTGCGGCGCTGCATCGGCGAGGGGTTCGCCTGGACCGAGGCGGTACTCGGGCTCGCGACCATCGTGCGGCGCTGGCGGCTGCGCCCCGTCCCCGGCCGGCCGCTGCGGCTGGACCCGCTGATCACGCTGCGGCCCCGTGGCGGTCTCTGGCTGATCCCCGAGCCCCGCTAGTACCAACCGCGACTGGCATAAGAGTAGGCTTTTAGCCTACGGAGGTGACAGTCATGGTCGAGCATACTGCTGCGCGAGTGCCTCCTGCGCTGCTACGGCACCTACGGGTGCTGCGTCCACAGGACGCCGTGGAAACGTATGCGCACCCGCGTCCGGAGTTCGCCCGCCTTGTTCGCGCCGGCGCGCTGCACCGGCTCGCCACCGGCTACTACGCGGTGGTCCCGGACGACCGAGTCGGCGAACCGTGGCTGCCCGCCCTGGAAGCGGCCGCGTCCGGAATCGCGGCGGCCGACGAGGGCATCGACACGGTCGCGCTCATGGGCCTGTCGGCCGCGCGTGTTCATGGTGCGCTGCCCCGTGCCCTCGGCGTCGCCGTGGTAGCGGCCCAGCGGCATCGCAGCGCGCTGCGCCTCGTCGACCGAGACGCCACAGTGCTCTTCGTCCGCCGCGACGTCACGCGGCTCGACGTGCAGCGCTACCCGCACGAGCTGGGCGAGGGCTGGATCACGACGGTCGAGCAGACCGTACTCGACCTCGCCGCCCGCCCGGAACTCGGCGGCCTTCGCGACGACGCCGACGCGGCGGCCCGGGTCCTGCTGGCCCGCGCGGACACGGCGGTACTCGACGAGCTGGCGACGGCGCAGCGCCGGCAGGCGACGCTGCGCCGGCTCCGCGAAACGGCCTGAGCATGCTGGACCCGGACGAAGAGCGCAGCGTCGCCTCCGCCTTCGGCGTGGCGACCAGTCAGGTGCGGCGAGACCACCTCATCTCCCACGTGCTGGCGGTCCTCAGCGAACGGTTCGCCGACCGGCTGCTGTTCTTCGGCGGCACGGCACTGTCACGCACGCGCGTTCCCAACGGCCGGCTGTCCGAAGACATCGACCTGATCGCTCTCGGCTCACGGACCCAGCTGGCCGCCGATCTCGACGGTGCCCTGCCCCGAGCACTTCGGCGAGAGTTTCCCGGCAGCGGCTGGCGCCCGGCGCTGAGCGAGGTTCGCGAAGAAGCGGAACCGGCGTCGTTGATCGCCCCGGGCGGCATGACGGTGCGCATCCAACTTCTGCGTCGTACCGGCTATCCATCGTGGCCCCACGGAGCGGCGCGCGCTCGTCCAGCGCTACTCCGACGCCGGCCCGGCCGCCTTGACGGTGCCGACGCTGGCGTCCTTCGCAGCCTGGAAGACCGCGGCCTGGATCGACCGGGCCGCGCGGCCGACGCCTTAGCCACGGTGCGCGGCGCCTGGCTGGCGCTGACCCCGTAGCGTGGCGGGCATGGATGCGGTGATCTTCGACCTCGACGGCGTGCTGGTGGACTCCGAGCAGGCGTGGGACGAGGTGCGCCGCGCGGTCGTCGCCGAGCACGGCGGCAGGTGGACCGAGGCGGCGACGCGGGCGATGCAGGGGATGAGCACGCCCGAGTGGGCGCGCTACCTGGTCGACGAGCTGAGCACGGCGTTGACGGCGGACCAGGTGGCCCGGGCCGTCGTCGAGGAGATGGCCCGCCGCTACGCCGACGCCCCGCCGGTCGTCGACGGCGCCGTCGACGTGGTGCGGGCGGTGGCCGCTCGCGGGCCGGTGGCGATCGCGTCCTCGTCGCCGCCGGCGCTGATCGCGTCGTTCCTCTCGTTCGCCGGCCTCACCGATCTCGTCCCGGTGGCGGTGTCCAGCGAGGAGGTCGCGGCCGGCAAGCCCGCCCCCGACGTCTACCTCGAAGCCGCCCGCCGCCTGGACGTCGACCCGCGCCGCGCCACCGCCGTCGAGGACTCCACCAACGGGCTGCGCTCGGCGCACGCCGCCGGCATGACGGTGATCGCGGTGCCGAACCCGCACTTCCCGCCCGACCCGGCGGTGCTCGCCGAGACCGCCACCGTCGTGCTGAACACCATCGACGAGCTGCCGTCCGCCCTGGAACGGCGCTAGCCGACCAGCACCTGGGTGACCGGGAGCGACGAGTCGGAGGGGAAGTCGAGGGGCGACGGGGGCAGGCCGCGCTCGACGACGGCGGCGCCGAGGGCGGCGATCATGGCGCCGTTGTCGGTGCAGAGCGAGAAGCGGGGCTGACGCAGCTCGATGCCGGCCACCGCGCAGCGCTCGCGGGTGAGGTCGCGCAGCCGCGCGTTCGCCGCCACGCCGCCGGCCAGCACCATCGTCGAGATGCCGCGTTCCTGGCAGGCCAGCACCGCCTTGCGGGTGAGCACGTCGGCCACCGCCTCCTGGAAGCCGGCCGCGACGTCGGCGACCGGCACCGGCTCGCCGGCGCGCTCGGCCGTCTCGACCCAGCGCGCCACCGCCGTCTTGAGGCCGGAGAAGGAGAAGTCGTAGCGGTGCCGCTCCAGGTCGCGCTGGCTGGTGAGGCCGCGCGGGAACCGGATCGCGGCCGGGTCGCCGTCGGCGGCCGCACGCTGGATGTTCGGCCCGCCCGGGTACTTCAGCCCGATCAGCCGGGCGACCTTGTCGAACGCCTCGCCGGCGGCGTCGTCCAGCGTCTGGCCGAGGAGCTCGGCCGAGGTCGCGATGTCCTCCACCAGCAGGATCTCGGTGTGCCCGCCGGACACCAGCAGCGCGACGACCGGCTCGGTGAGCGGCCCGTTCTCCAGCTGCTCCGCCGCCACGTGCCCGACCAGGTGGTTGACGCCGTAGAGCGGACGGTCCAGCGCGACCGCGAGCGCCTTGGCCGCCGAGACGCCCACCATCAGCGCGCCGGCCAGCCCCGGCCCGGCGGTGACGGCGACCGCGTCGACGTCGCTGAGCGAGACCCCGGCCTCGGCGAGCGCCCGGTTCAGGGTCGGCACGATCGCCTCGAGGTGGGCGCGACTGGCCACCTCGGGGACGACGCCGCCGAAGCGGACGTGCTCGTCGACGGAGCTGGCGACGGCGTTGGCGAGCAGCGTGGTGCCGCGCACCAGGCCGACGCCGGTCTCGTCGCAGGAGGTCTCGATGCCGAGGATCAGAGGCTGGTCGCTCACGTCGCCGATTATCCCTCCGCCGCGGCGCCGGCCCGCAGCCACTTCCGCAGGACCAGCCCGTCCCGGCCGCCGCCGTAGTACTTGCGCCGGACGGCGATCCGCTCGAACCCGTGCCGCGCGTAGAACGCCAGCGCCGGATCGTTGTCGGCGCGCACCTCCAGCAGCATCTCGCCGGCGCGGTGCCGGCGCGCCTCGGTCTCCAGCGCGGTCATCAGCACGGTGCCGACGCCGCCGCGCTGGCGATCGGCGGCGACCGCGATCGTCATGACGTCGGCCGGGTCGCCGGGCAGCGGCGGCAGCAGCAGGCCCGCGTACCCGACGATCTCGCCGGCGTCCTCGGCGACGACGTACCAGCGGGTGTCCGGGACGCCGGCCAGCTCGGCCCGGAACTGCCGCTCCGACCACGGCGGGTCGCCGGCGAACAGCTCCTGCTCCAGCGACACGACGGTGTCCAGGTCAGGCTCGCCCATCGGCCGCAGCGCGACCGTCACCTGGTGAGGACGCTCTTGCGCGCGCTCGGCGGCGTGGCGTCGGGGCGGCGCAGGTAGAGCGGGTCCGGCGCCAGGATCGGGATCGCCTTCGCGACGACGGCCGCGGCGAGGTGCGCGGCGGACGGGTACTCGGGGTCCAGCGCCCGGGCGAACGCGTCGGGATACTGGCGGGCGCCCGCGCCGGCGGCGGGCAGCCGGCGGCCGGCCAGCGCTGCGGCCGGGCCGACGTCCGGGCCGCCGGTCCGCGCCCCGTCGGCGTCGTACGTCGCCCAGTACACCTCGCGACGGCGCGCGTCGGTGGCGACGGCGAACGGCTCGCCCGGCGCCGCGGTGACCAGCACGCCGTACGCGAGCACGTCGAGGCTGCACACGCCGTGCACCGGCAGCTCGAGGACGGCGCCCAGCGTGCGCGCCGCGGCCAGCCCGACCCGCAGTCCGGTGAACGGACCCGGCCCGGCGCCGACGGCGATCTCGGTCAGGTCGCGGCGGGTCGCGCCCGCGTCTGCCAGCACCGACGTCACCAGCGGCATCAGCAGCTCGGTGTGCCGGCGCGGGTCGACAGTGGTCGCGTCGGCCACCACCCGCTCCCCGTCGTGCAGGGCGACGGTGACCGCGGGGGTGGACGTGTCCAGGGCCAGCAACAGCACCCGCCCACTTTACGCCGAGGCACCCGACGGGCGAAGCTGGCCCGGATCCCGTGTAGCACGTATCCTGTGCCGAGGAGGCACCGATGGCGAACGTGACGCTGAAGCTCGACGACGACCTGGTGCGCAGGGCCCGCATCCGGGCGCTGGAGCAGGGCACCTCGATGAACGCTGTCATCCGCCGCTTCCTCGAGGAGTTCACCGGCGGCGACGTACGCGCCCAGGGCTTGCGCCGGTTCCTCGACCTGGCCGGCGAGACCCGGACCGGCAGTGGTCCAGAGGGCCGGGCCTGGAGCCGAGACGACCTCTATGAGCGCTGACCCGCTGGCCGGCGCCGGCCGAGTGTTCGTCGACACCAACGTCCTGGTCTACGTCTACGACAACGACGAGCCGCACAAGCAGCAGGTGGCGTCCCGGACGCTCGACGGGATCGGCGCGGAGCGGGTCGTGCTGAGCGCCCAGGTGCTGAACGAGTTCGTGGTCACGGTCACCCGCAAGCTGGCCCGGCCATTGGACGAGGCCCACACCCGGGAGGCGGTCGAGGTTCTCGGCCAACTGGAGGTCGTGCCGGTCGACGCCGGCCTGGTGGCCGCCGGTGTGCTCCGGTCGCAGCGATCGCAGCTGTCGCTCTGGGACGCGCTCGTGGTCGAGGCCGCACGCCGTGGCGGCTGCGAGGTGTTGCTGACGGAGGATCTGCACGCCGGGACGGACTTCGGTGGCATCCGCGTGGTCAACCCGTTCGCCGGCTGAACGGCGTCAGTCGACGACGATGCCGAGCTGGCCGAGCAGCCGCGACGCCTGCTCGGCGGAGATCGTCGCGCCGGTGAGCAGGTGCGCCTCCTGCCAGGAGAAGTCGCCGAGGTCGGCGCCGCGCAGGTCGGCGCCGTCGAGCTCGGCGCCGCGCAGCACGGCGCCGCGCAGCCGCGAGTCCGACCAGACGGTGTCGCGCAGGTCGGCGCCGGCCAGCACGGCGTCGTCCATACGCAGGCCGTCGAGCTCCTGACCGCGCAGACTGATCCCGGACATCCCGGCCAGCATGAGGTTGCACCGATTGAACGTCGCGCCGAGGCCGCGGGACTCGTCGAACCGGGCGCCGACCATGCGGCAGCCGGTGAACGCCGCGCCGGCGATCAGCGTGTCGCGCCAGCTCGTGTTGGCGAGGTCGACGCCGTCGAAGCGGGCGTCGGAGAGGTCGGCGCGGGAGAAGTCGGCGTTCGGCGCGCCGCCGCCGGACCACACCGAGCCGTCGAGGTCGGCCCGGCCGAACCCGGCGCCGTCCATCGTGCAGGACTCGAACGTCGCGCCGATCAGCACGGCCCGCGTGAACCGCGCGTCGGTGAGGTCGCAGCGGCGGAACACCCGCGGCGCCGGCCCGGCCACGTCCAGCAGCTCGGTGAGGTCGCGCTCGGCGAGGTCGGCGTCGCAGACCTCGGCGCCGGACGTCAGCAGCGCGGCCAGCTCGTCGTCGGTCAGCGCCTGCCGCGCGGTCATGGCGCGACCGCGGCGACCAGCGCGGCCTCGTCCCAGCGGCCCCCGACGGCGCGGACGCGCACGTGCCGCACGTCACCCAGATCAGCGCCGTGCGAGCGGTCGATGTGGATCTCCAGCCGGTCGCCGGCCAGTCCCTCGGCGACGCCCTCGCCCCACTCGACCAGCGTGACCGCCTCGTCCAGCGTCGCCTCGAGGTCGATGTCCTCCAGCTCGTCCCAGCCGCCCAGCCGGTACGCGTCGACGTGCACCAGCGGCGGCCCGTCGACCAACGACGGGTGCACCCGCGCGATGACGAACGTCGGCGACGTGACCGGGCCGCGCACGCCCAGCCCGGCGCCGACGCCCTGCGCGAGCGTCGTCTTGCCGGCCCCCAGGTCGCCGCCGAGCAGCACGAGGTCGCCGGCCCGCAGCACCGCCGCCAGCCGCTCCCCCAGCGCCGTCATGGACTCGGCGTCCGGGACGTCGAGGTCGATCACCGCTTGTCCTCCTCGTTGCGCCGCCGGCGGACGGACGCGATCCGGCTGCTCAGCCGCCGGGGACGCCCGCCGCGGCGGGACCGCTCCAGCAGCGCCCGCAGCGCCTCGGTGACCACCTCGTGCCGTTCCAGCAGCACCATGTGCCCGGCGTCGGTGGCCTCGATGTACTCGACGTCGACCAGCGCGTCCGCGAGGTCGCGGCTGTGCTGCACCGGCGTCATCTGGTCCCGCTCGCCGCCGATGACCAGCGCCGGGATCTTCGCCAGGACCGGGACCGCGGCGGTCGCGTCGAGCTCGCCGAAGAGCGGGAAGAACCGCGCGACGACGTCGATCGGGACGGCGGCGTTCATGATCGCGGTGAACTCGACCAGCTTCGGCGAGCCGCCCTCGGCGAACGCGTACCGCCTGGTCAGAACGTAGGCGAGGTCACTGCCCATCTTGCGGCCGTGCTCGACCAGCTCGGGCTTGCGGGCCAGGATCGAGACGGCGGCCGGCGCGGCGCGACCGGCCAGCCGGCCGAGGTAGCCGGGCAGGCCCAGCCCGGACACGTCCAGCTTCTGGCCGCTGGTCGCGATCAGCGCGACGCCGGTGACGCGCTTGCCGAACAGCTCCGGCCGGGCCTCGGCCAGCGCCTGCACCGTCATGCCGCCCATCGAGTGGCCGGCCAGCACGATCGGCCCCTTCGGCGCCACCTCGTCGATCACCCGGCCGAGATCGGCGCCGAGCTGCTGGAAGGACAGCTCGTCGTCGTTGTCGGGCAGCGGGCCGGACCGGCCGTGCCCGCGCTGGTCCCAGAACACCAGCCGGGCACTGCCGCGCAGGTCGCGGCGCTGGAAGTGCCAGGCGTCCATGGTGAGCGCGAAGCCGTGGCAGAACACCACGGTCGGCGCGCCGGCCGGTCCGTCGTCGACCTCGACGTACAGCGCGACGCCGTCGTCGGTGGTGACGGTGCGCGCGGCGCCGCGCAGCGAGCCGAACGGCTCGTCGGCGTACGGGTCGTCCTTCTTCATCGACCGGCCCATGACGTAGCGCTCGGTGGCGAACCCGACGGCGGCGCCGGCGGTGGCCACGCCCACCCAGGCGCCGATCAGGCCGGCCGTCCGCCCGGCCGCGACCAGCCTGCTCACGGCTCTGCGTTGAGGTAGACGCGGGGCAGCCGCGGCGCGAACCGGGTGACGATCTCCCACGAGATGGTGCCCGCGGCGTCGGCCCAGTCCTGCGCCGTCGGCTCGCCGGCGGCGGCGTCGCCGAACAGCACGACCTCGTCGCCGGCCCGGACGTCGTCGTCGCGCAGGTCGACGACGAACTGGTCCATGCAGACGCGGCCGGCGATGCGCCGGGTGACGCCGCCGATCAGCACCGGCGCGCCGGGACCGGCCGCGCCGCCGGACGCATGGCGCGGCACGCCGTCGGCGTAGCCGAGCGGAACCAGCCCGAGCGTGGTCTCGCGGTCGGTGACATAGGCGTGCCCGTACGACACGCCCTGACCGGCCGGGACGCGCTTGACCAGCGCCAGCCGGGCGCGCACCGACATGGCCGGGCGCAGCCCGACGTCGGCCGGCCCGGCCTGGTCCGGCACCGGCGACAGCCCGTACGTGGCCAGGCCGGGGCGGACGAGGTCGAAGTGCGCGTCGCGCATGGTCAGCGTGGCGGCGGAGTTGGCCAGGTGCCGGACCTCGGGCCGCACGCCGCGTGCCTCGGCCAGGTCGACGGCGGCGCGGAACGCCGCCAGCTGGTGGGCGTTGGCCGGCTCGCCCGGCTCGTCGGCGCGGGCCAGGTGCGACCACACCCCGACGACCTCGACCAGCCCCTCGGCCTGCGCCTTGAGCGCGTCGTCGACCAGCGTGGGCCAGTCGGCCAGCGGCGCGCCGGCCCGGCCCATTCCGGTGTCGGCCTTGAGGTGCAGCCGCGCGGTGCGGCCGGTCTCACGGGCCGCGGCGGCGATCTCGGCGACCGCCCACGGCGCCGACGCGGACACGTCGACGTCGGAGGCCAGCGCGTCGGCCCAGCGCTCACCCGGCGCGTTCAGCCAGGCCAGGAGCCGGCCGCCGACCCCGGCAGCGCGCAGCGCCAGCGCCTCGGCCATGGTCGCGGTGCCCAGCCAGGACGCGCCGCCGGCCCGCGCGGCCCGCGCCACCGGCACCAGCCCGTGGCCGTACGCGTCGCCCTTCACGACGGTCATGACCTGCGCGGGAGCGGCCCGGACGGCGAGCTCGGCGACGTTGTCGCGGATGGCGGCGAGGTCGACCCGCACCTGCGCGTGCGGCACGACCCCGGGGCTGCTCTGCTCGGTCACCACGTCCTCGATTGTGTCAGCCGGCGCCGACAGCGCCACGCAGGGACCGCACCACGGCGGGCAGCTCGGCCAGGACGTCGCCGGCACTCGGGTACCCGGCGGACGCCGCGGCCCGCCGCCCCGCCAGGCCGTGCGCGTACGCCGCCACGCTGCCCGCGTCGAGCGGCGAGAGCCTGCCGGCCAGCAGCGATCCGGCCAGGCCGGCCAGCACGTCGCCGGTGCCGGCGGCGGCCAGCGCCGACGTCCCGGTCGGGTTGACCCGGACCCGCCCGTCGGGCGCCGCGACGACCGTCGTCGACCCCTTGAGCAGCACGACCGCGTTCCACCGCTGCGCCGCCTCCCGTGCGTGGTGCAGCCGGCGCGCCTCGACCTCGGCCCGCTCGACGTCCAGCAGCCGGGCCAGCTCGCCGGCGTGCGGCGTGAGCAGCGCGGGCCCGTCGAACCGCGACGGCAGCGACCGCAGCCCGTCGGCGTCGACGAGCACCGGCAGCCCGGCGGCCAGCGCCGCCTCGACGTCCGCGCCGCGCCCGTCGCCGAGCCCGGACCCGATCGTCCACGCCTGCACCCGCCCGACGGTGTCCGGCGACGGCCCGGCGATCGCCTCCGGCCAGCGCTGCCGCACCTCGGTGGCGACGGCGTCCGGCCCGGCGTAGCGGACCATGCCGGCGCCGCCGTGCAGCGCGCCGCCGACGGCCAGCACCGCCGCGCCGGGGAACTGCGCCGATCCGGCCAGCACGCCGACGACGCCACGCGAGTACTTGTCCGACTCGCGGCCGGGGTCGGGCAGCAGCGCCGCGACGTCGGCGTCGTCGAGCACCGTCAGCGCCGGCTCCGGCAGGTAGGGCGCCAGGCCGATGTCGACGTGGTGCACGACGCCGGCCGCGGCCGCCGCCGGGTCGATGGCCAGCGCCGCCTTGCCGGTGCCGAACGTCACGGTGTGGTCGGCGACGACGTGCGGGCCGGGCGTCTCGCCGGTGTCCGGGTCGACGCCGCTGGGCAGGTCGACGGCGACGACGGCGCCCGCGGTCCGGCCCGCGGCGAGCAGCTCCGCCAGCGCCGCCGCATCGCCGCGCAGCCCGCCCCGTCCGCCGATGCCGAGCATCCCGTCGAGCACGAGGTCGGCCCCGGCCAGCGCCTCCCCGGCGTCGGCCACGGCGACCACCCTGCCGCCGGCGGCGCGGAACGCCGTCAACCCCTCCGCATGCGCCTTCTCCGGGTTCAGCAGGACGGCGTCGGCGTGCGCGCCGCGGCGGGCCAGCCGGGCGCCGGCCCACAGCGCGTCGCCGCCGTTGTTGCCCGCGCCGGCCAGCACGACCACCCGGGCGCCGTAGCCCCCGCTGCGCAGGATCCGGCGGGTGCATACCGTCACCAGCCCGGCGACCGCTCGCTGCATGAGCGCGCCGGGCGGCAGCCGCGCCATCAGCGCGTCCTCGGCGGCCCGGATCTCCGCGACGGTGTGGACGCCCCTCACCGCGTCGTACCCTCCAGGATCACGATCGCCGACGCGACCCCGGCGTCGTGCGACAGCGACAGATGCATCGTCTCGACGTTCAGGTGCTCGCAGCGGGCCTTGACGGTGCCGCGCACCTCCAGCCACGGGCGCCCGTCGGCGTCGCTGACCACCTCGGCGTCGTGCCAGAGCAGTCCCTGCGGGGCGCCGAGCGCCTTGGCCAGCGCCTCCTTGGCGGCGAACCGGGCCGCCTGCGACGCTACCGACCGGGCCCGCTCGGCGGGGGTGAAGACGCGCACCGCCAGCCCCGGCGTCCGCTCCAGCGTCTCCGCGAACCGCCGCACGTCGACCACGTCGATGCCCACGCCCACGATCACCGTCCCACCCTAGACGCCACACACCGCGAGGCGTTCCGCATGCCGATACGCCACGCTCGACCTACACTCGCGCGTATGGGCGAATTGGCACTCGTGGGCGGATTGGCCGGCGAGCACGTGGTGCTGCGCCCGGTGGCCGCCGATGACGTGCCCATGCTCATGCACATCATCAGCACGCCCGCGGTCAAGCAGTGGTGGGACCCGGCCGGCCTGGCCGACGGCTGGCTGCTGGCCGACGGCTCGACGACGCGGTACACGATCCTGGCCGGGCGGCGCATCGCCGGGCTGATCCAGTACTGGGAGGTCGACAACCCGCGCGACCGGCACGCCGGCATGGAGATCCTGCTCGATCCCGACCTGCACGGCCGTGGCCTGGGCCGCGACGCCGTCGGCACGCTGGCCCGCCACCTGTTCGACGACTGCGACCACCACCGCATCGTCGTGGAGACGGCCGCCACCAACGAAGTGGCCATCCGCTGCTACGCCGCGGTCGGCTTCCGCCCCGTCGGCATGCTCACCGGCCGCGACGGCCTCGTCCTCGACCTCCTATCGAGCGACTTCGCATAGGAGACCAGCCCGCACCCGACAGCCAAGGCCGAGGGTCAGGACGGCGCCCGCCCCTACTCCACAGTGACCGACTTGGCGAGGTTCCGCGGCTGGTCGACGTCGAAACCGCGAGCACTTGCCATTTCACAGGCGAACACCTGCAGCGGCACCGTCGACACGACCGGCTGCAGCAGCACCGGGCACTCCGGGACGCGGATCAGGTGGTCGGCGTACGGCACGACGTCCTCGTCGCCCTCCTCGGCGACGACGATGGTGCGGGCGCCGCGGGCGCGGACCTCCTGGATGTTGCTGACGATCTTGTCGTGCAGGACCGAGCGGCCCTTCGGCGACGGCACGACGACGACGATCGGCGTGCCCTCCTCGACCAGCGCGATCGGGCCGTGCTTCAGCTCACCGGCGGCGAACCCCTCGGCGTGCATGTAGGCGAGCTCCTTGAGCTTGAGCGCGCCCTCCAGTGCCACCGGGAAGCCGACGTGGCGGCCGAGGAACAGCACCGACGTGGCCGAGGCGAGGTTGCGGGCCAGTTCGCGGACCGGCTCCATCGTCTCCAGGACGAGGTCGACCTTGGCCGGCAGGTCGGACAGGTCGCGGACGACGGAGCGGATCTCGTCGCCCCACTTGGTGCCGCGGACCTGGCCGAGGTAGAGGCCGACGAGGAAGCAGGCGATCAGCTGGGTGAGGAACGCCTTCGTGGACGCGACGGCGACCTCGGGGCCGGCGTGCGTGTAGAGGACGGCGTCGGACTCGCGCGGGATGGTGGAGCCGTTGGTGTTGCAGATGGCCAGCACGCGGGCGCCCTGCTCGCGGGCGTAGCGCAGCGCCATCAGCGTGTCCATCGTCTCGCCGGACTGGCTGATCGCGATGACCAGCGTCTGCCGGTCGACGACGGGGTCGCGGTAGCGGAACTCGCTGGCCAGTTCGACCTCGCACGGGAGCCGGGTCCAGTGCTCGATGGCGTACTTGGCGACCATGCCGGCGTGGTAGGCGGTGCCGCAGGCCACGACGACGACCTTGTCGACCTCGCGCAGCTCGTCGTCGGACAGCCGCATCTCGTCCAGCGAGAGCAGGCCGTCCTTGCCGACGCGGCCGAGCAGGGTGTTGGCGACCGCCTTGGGCTGCTCGGCGATCTCCTTGAGCATGAAGTAGTCGTAGCCGTCCTTCTCGGCGGCCGACGCGTCCCAGTCGACGTGGAAGCGCTTCTCCTCCGCGGCGTTGCCGTCGAAGTCGGTGAGCGTGACGTCGTCGGGCGTGATCTCGACGACCTGGCCGTCGCCGATCTCCAGCGCCTCACGGGTGTAGGCGATGAACGCCGAGACGTCGGAGGCGAGGAAGTTCTCGCCGTCGCCGACGCCGATGACCAGCGGCGAGTTGCGGCGGGCGGCGACCACCCGCTCGGGCGCGTCGGCGTGGACGGCGAGCAGCGTGAACGCGCCGTCGAGGCGCCGGCAGACCGCGCGCATGGCGTCGGCCAGGTCCGAGCCGGCGGCCACCTCGGCGGCCAGCAGGTGCGACACCACCTCGGTGTCGGTCTCGGAGGCGAACCGGACGCCGCCGTCCTCGAGCTCGGCGCGCAGCCGGGCGAAGTTCTCGATGATGCCGTTGTGGATGACGGCGACCCGGCCGGACTCGTCCAGGTGCGGGTGGGCGTTGCGGTCGGTGGGCGAACCGTGCGTGGCCCAGCGGGTGTGCCCGAGGCCGGTGTTCGACACCGGCAGCGGCCGCTCCTCCAGCGCCTTCTCCAGGTTCACCAGCTTGCCGGCCCGCTTGGCCGACGCCAGCGCACCGTCGGCGACGACGGCGACACCGGCGGAGTCGTACCCGCGGTACTCGAGCCGCCGCAGCCCCTCGACGACCACGTCGAGCGCCACCCGATGTCCTGTGTATCCCACGATCCCGCACACGGCGGTCACTGTAACCGCAGTCGGCCCCGGTTCGCGCATCGCCGGGACATGTCGGTCAGAATGAGGGCCATCATGACTGTTGTCCGCGACTCCTCACCGTTCGTCGACCTGTCCCGCGCCGACTGGGCGCGGCTGCGCGACGAGACGCCGTTGTCGCTGACGGCGGCCGAGCTGGAGGAGCTGCGCGGCCTCGGCGATCTCGTCGACCTGGACGAGGTCCGCGACGTCTATCTGCCGCTGTCGCGCCTGCTCAACCTGCGGTTCCGGGCTACGGCGCGGCTGCACGAGGCGACGACGACGTTCCTCGGCGGGTTCGCTGAGCGCACCCCGTTCGTCATCGGGATCGCCGGCTCCGTCGCGGTCGGGAAGTCGACGACGGCGCGGCTGCTGCGGGTGCTGCTGGCCCGCTGGGCGGAGCACCCCCGCGTGGCGTTGGTCACGACCGACGGGTTCCTGCTGCCCAACGCGGAGCTGCAGAAGCGTGGGCTCATGCAGCGCAAGGGCTTCCCGGAGTCCTACGACCGGCGGGCGCTGCTGCGGTTCGTGACGGCGGTGAAGTCGGGCGAGCCGGTGGTGACGGCGCCGGTGTACTCGCACCTCACCTACGACATCGTCGAGGGCGAGCGGACCACCGTCGAGCGGCCGGACATCCTGCTGATCGAGGGGCTGAACGTGCTGCAACCGGCCCGCCCGCGCGCCGACGGCGTCGCCGGCCTCGCCGTCAGCGACTTCTTCGACTTCTCCCTCTACGTCGACGCCTCGCCCAAGGACGTCCGCCGCTGGTACGTCGAGCGGTTCCTGCGGCTGCGCGAGACGGCGTTCCAGCGGCCGGAGTCGTACTTCCGCCGCTACGGCGACCTCGACCACGACGCCGCCGTCACCCAGGCCGAGCAACTGTGGGACAGCATCAACGGGCCGAACCTCGCGCAGAACATCCTGCCGACCCGCGGGCGCGCGACGCTGACCCTGACGAAGGGCCCGGACCACTCGGTGCAGCGAATCCGGCTACGCAAGATCTAGCCGTCGAGCTGGTACCGCGCCACCCAGCCGGCGGGCACGTAGCCGAGCCGCTCGTTCACCGCGATCATGTACGTGTTGCTGGCGGCGTTCCAGGTCCACAGCGTCCGCACGCCGGGCCGGTCGGCCAGCACCCGGCGCAGGTTGGCGATCTTCAGCAGCAGCCCGAGCCGATGCCCGCGGTGCCGTGGGTCGACGATCGTCGCGCCCTGCATGCCGGTGTCGTCGCCGATGGCGGGCAGCGCGACGGTGGTCTGCCCGGCGATCGTGCCGTCCGGCGCCAGCGCGGCCGCCTGCCAGGCGTGCCGCCGCATCCGGGCCCGTCGCTCCTCCACCAGCCGCAGCCGGGCGACGTCCCAGGTCTCGGGCTCGTAGTCGAGCTGGTCGCGGGGCTCGTCGGTGCTCAGCCGAGCGGCCAGCCGGGCGTACTCGGCGACGTGCTCGTCGGGGATGCGGTCGCGCCAGGTGAGGATCCGGTAGTCGACGGCGTGCGCGGCGGCCTCGCGTTCCAGGCGGGCCAGCCGGTCCAGGTCGAACGGTGGCCGCTGTACCCGCAGCACCTCGTCCATGCGACGGGTGTAGCCGTGCCGTTCGGCGAACCGGATGCCAGGCACCTGCGGCGTACCGAGCGGGCCCTCGACGTCGGCCAGGAAGCGGCTGCGGCCCTGCCGCCGGGCCTCGTCGTGCACGGCATCCAGCAACGCCGACCCGACACCGCGGCCGCGCGCCTCAGGCCGGACGGCGAGCGCGACCTCGGCCAGCGACGTGTTGTCCTTCAACGGCAGCGCGACCGCGGCGGCGCCCACCACCGTGCCGTCGGCGTCCTCGGCCGCCCACAGCGCGGTGGCGTGGATGTCGGACGGCTCGTAGACGACCCGCAGCTCGTGCTCCAGCCAGTGCGGCCCGCCCGGGAAGTCGTGCGCGAGGCCGGCGTCGTAGGCGGCGAACCAGGCCGGGTAGCCAGGGTCGCCGGTGCCGTCCAGCCGCCTGATCCGCACCGTCGCCACCGCCGCGGCCTCAGAGCGACCGCTGGTAGCCGGCCGACCAGCCGGCGACCCGGTAGCCGAGCGCCTCGTTGATCGCGATCATGTGCGCGTTGGAGTCGGCGTTCCATGTCCACACCGTCTGCACGCCGGGCCGGTCGGCCAGCACCCGCCGCAGATTGGTCGCCTTGAGCAGCAGGCCGAGCCGGTGACCGCGGTGCCGTGGGTCGACGACGGTGGTGTCCTGGAAGCCGGTGGCGTCGCTGTCGCGGGCCAGCATGATGACGGTGACGCCGGCCATGGTGCCGTCGGGCGCCATCGCAGCCGTCGTCCACGTGTCGCGGCCCATCCGGCCGCGCCGCTCCTCACCGGTCCGGATCCGGGTGACGTCCCAGGCCTCGGCCTCGTAGTCGAGGTCGCCGAGCGGGGCGTCGGTGCTCAGCCGCCCCTCCAGGCGGGCGTACTCCTCGACGTACTCGTCCGGGGCGTGGTTGCGCCAGCCGACGATCGTGTAGCCCTCGGCCAGCGGCCGGGCCGCCTCCTCGGCGCGGGCGATGCCGTCGAGGTCGAACGGCGGGCGCTGCACCCGGGCGATCTCGGTGATCCGGCGAGTGAAGGCGTGCTTCTCGGCGAACGCCGTGCCTGACGTCCGGTCGGCGCCGGTGGGGCCCTCGAGGTAGATCAGCTGGCTGGTGCGACCCAGCTCGCGGGCGGCGTCGTCGAGCGTGGCCAGCAGCGTGCCGCCGATGCCGCGGCGGGACTCCTCCGGCCGGACGTACACCTCCGGCTCGGCCAGCGTGAGGTTATCGCGCAGCGGCAGCCCGAGGACGGCGGCGCCGACGGCCTTGTCGCGGTCGTCGGCCAGCCAGAGCTTCACGCCGTGGTTGGCGTTGCCCTCGTAGATGACGCTCAGCTCGTGCTCGAGCCACTGCGGGCCGTCCGGGTGGTCGGCCAGCCGGGCGCTCAGGTAGACGTCGTACCAGGCGGCGAAGTCGTCGCCGGTGGACTCGATCGGTCGGATCCGCACCCGTCGAGCGTCGCCCGAGCCGCCCGGAGGGCGCAACAGGTTTTCGGTGGGTTGTCTGACGGGCATTCAGCCGCCGCCGAATACTCCGGCTGCTGCGGCCTGACATGATGCCGGCTGTGCGTGAGTACCTGATCCGGAAGGTCGCCGGGCACGCCTGGCCCGCCCTCCACGACGACCGGTTGGCCGAGGTGCTCCAGCCGCGAGGCTGGGGCTGCGCGCCGGACCCGGGGTGGGGCGACCACAGCGTGCGATGCGGCAGCGCGGTGGTCTCCTACTCGGCCGAGGACGTCGGCTGGCACGTCGTGGTCGACGGCGAGCTGTCCGGCGCCGACACGTGGGTCGAGCAGGTCACCCGCCAGGTCGCCGCCGCCGCAGGCGAGGACTGCGAATGGGTCGAACTCACCTGAGCCCCGCCTTGCCAGAGCGCAAGCAGGGCTCACCAGGTGGCGGGCGACCCTAGAGGGCCAGCTCGGCCTGGACGGTCGCGGCCAGCCGGCGCGCCACGGCCTCAGCCTGCTCCGACGTGGCGGCCTCGACCATGACGCGGACCACCGGCTCGGTGCCGGACGGGCGCAGCAGCACCCGGCCGGTGTCGCCCAGCTCGGTCTCGGCCTCGACGAGGGCGGTCTTGACGCCCTCGTCGAGCGTGACCCGGCTCTTGTCGACGCCCTTGACGTTGATCAGGACCTGCGGGAGCCGCTGCACGACGCCGGCCAGCTCGGCCAGCGAGGCGCCGGTGGAGGCGACCTGGGCGAGCAGGTGCACGGCGGTGAGGACGCCGTCGCCGGTGGTGCCGTGGTCGAGCATCACCACGTGGCCGGACTGCTCGCCGCCGAGGTTGTAGCCGCCGGCCTTCATCGCCTCGAGCACGTAGCGGTCGCCGACCGCGGTGTCGATGACGTGGATGCCCTCCGAGCGCATGGCCAGCCGGAAGCCCTCGTTGGACATGACGGTGGAGACGACGGAGTCGCGGCGCAGCGTCCCCTGCGACCGCATCGCCAGCGCCAGCACGGCCAGGATCTGGTCGCCGTCGACCATCTCGCCGGTGGCGTCGACGGCCAGGCACCGGTCGGCGTCGCCGTCGTGCGCGATGCCGAGGTCGGCGCCGGCGGCGATCACCTCGGCCGCGACGACGTCGAGGTGGGTGGAGCCGCAGTTGTGGTTGATGTTCAGGCCGTCGGGCTCGGCGCAGACCGCGATGACGTCGGCGCCCAGCCGGCGCAGCGCCTCCGGCGCGGCTCGGTAGGCGGCGCCGTGCGCGCAGTCGACGACGACGCGCAGGCCCTCGAGCCGGGCCGGCGCGGTGCCGACGATGTGCGAGATGTAGGTCTCCAGGCCCTCCGGGTGCTCGTGCACGCGGCCGACCTCGGCCCCGGTCGGCCGGTTCCACGGCTCGCGCAGCCGCGCCTCGATGGCGTCCTCGATCGCGTCGTCGAGCTTCTGCCCGCCCTTGGCGAAGAACTTGATGCCGTTGTCGGGCATCGGGTTGTGGCTGGCCGACAGCATCACGCCGAGGTCGGCGTCGAGCATGCCGGTGAGGAACGCGACGGCCGGCGTGGGCAGCACGCCGACCCTGAGCACGTCGGCGCCGGCGCTGGCCAGGCCGGCCACCACGGCCGCCTCGAGGAACTCACCGGACGCCCGCGGGTCGCGGCCGACGACCGCGACCGGGCGGCGGCCGGCGCCGAACGCGCCGATCTCGCCCAGCACGTGGGCGGCGGCGACGGACAGGTCGAGGGCCAGCTCGGCCGTGAGGTCGGAGTTCGCCAGGCCGCGAACGCCGTCGGTGCCGAAGAGTCGAGCCACGGAGGGTGCTCCTCCTTGTCGGGACTGAGGATATGAGGAACGCGAACGGCCCCGGAGTCGATACACCCCCCGGGGCCGTTCGCGGAACGCGCAGCTGCGCGAATCAGCGCTTGCTGTACTGCGGCGCCTTGCGTGCCTTCTTGAGACCGGCCTTCTTCCGCTCCGTGACGCGGGCGTCGCGGGTGAGGAAGCCGGCCTTCTTCAGCGCCGGGCGGTTGTTCTCGGCGTCCGCGGCGTTGAGCGCGCGGGCGATGCCCAGCCGGAGCGCGCCGGCCTGACCGGTGACGCCGCCGCCGTCGATGCGGGCGTTGACGTCGTAGCGGTCGGACAGCTCCAGCTCGACGAACGGCGAGCTGACCAGCTGCTGGTGCACCTTGTTCGGGAAGTAGTTGTCGAGCGTGCGGCCGTTGATGGTCCACTGCCCGGAGCCCGGGGTGATCCGGACGCGGGCGATGGCCTGCTTGCGCCGGCCGGTGGCCGCGGCGGCCTCGATGTTCGAGTGGCGCGACGGCGCCGACTCGGAGGTGTAGCTCTCGATGGGAGCCTCGTCGGTGTCGACCTCGTCGACGGTGATCTCAGTCATGTCCTCACTCACTGCGCGACCTGGCCGATCTCGTACGGCACGGGCTGCTGGGCCTGGTGCGGGTGCTCCGGGCCCGCGTACACCTTCAGCTTGGACAGCATCTGCCGCCCGAGGCTGTTGTGCGGGAGCATCCCCTTGACGGCCTTCTCGATGGCGCGGCGCGGGTTCTTCTCGAGCAGGTCCCGGTAGCTGGTGGAGCGCAGCCCACCCGGCCGGCCGGAGTGCCGGTGATCCTGCTTCTGCTCCAGCTTGCTGCCGGTGAGCGCGACCTTCTCGGCGTTCACGACGATGACGAAGTCGCCCATGTCGATGTGCGGCGCGTAGACGGGCTTGTGCTTGCCGCGGAGCAGCGTCGCGGTCTGGCTGGCGAGCCTGCCCAGGACGATGTCGGTGGCATCGATGACGTGCCACTGGCGCTGGACATCGCCGGGCTTGGGGCTGTACGTGCGCACGGTGTAAGCCTTCGCTTAGGTCGAGAGGATGGATCTGGTCGGTGGCTGGCGTGCCGCGCTCCGGTACGCACAACGACACGACAGAATACCCGGGCGGCCGCCACACGGTCAAAACGTGGATCTTCCCCGCAGGGCGGCGGTCACCCGTGCACCATCTCATACTGCGCCAGGTCCTCGCGAACCCAGCCGGTCGCGTGGAAGAACTCGGCGCCGTCGGCCGCCGGAACCAGCGGCGGAACGGTCCACCGTCGACCCGGGAACGCCTCGCGCAACGAGGCCAGCAGCGCCCGCGCGTGGCCCTGCCGCCGTCCGGCCGGGTCGGTGTGGACGGCGCTCAGCACGGCCGCCGTGTCGGTCGCGCTGACCAGCGCTGCCGCCGGTCCCAGCGCGTACGCCCGGCGCGGCGGGCCGGCGGCGGCCAGCGTCTCCGGCGCGAGCTGCCAGGGCGGCTCGGCGGCCGCGCTCAGGCCCGCTGCCACCCGGCGGGCGAACCGGGCGGGGTCGATCTCCGCGGGCGCGGTCCGGAGCGGACGTCCAGCAGCCGCCGGGCGGTCCCAGCGGTAGCCGACCAGCGTCCGGGCGATCCGGAAGCCGAGCCGCTCGTAGAGCCGCACCGCCGCCGCGTTCGTCGTGATCACCTCCAGCGTCAGCCGGGTCGCGCCGGCCTCGAGGCAGCAGATCACGGCGCGCTCCATCAGCGCCCGGCCCACGCCCATCCCCCGGTACGCCGGCGTGCACCCGAACGCCGCGATCCGCGCCGTCGCGCCCCGCCGGGTGATCAGGCAGACGCCGGCCAGCTCGTCGCCGGCCGTGTAGACCTCGCTGAGGTAGCGGTCCAGGTGCTCGGCGCCGAACCGCCGCTCGAACCCCGGCCCGTCCATCGCCACCGGCACGACGTAGCCCTCGAACGCCCGCGTCATCGCCTCGGCCGCCTGCTCCGACGTCAGCGCGGCGACCGGGCGCGCCGTCAGCACGCCGGCCCGGGTGGAGATCTCGGCCATCAGCCGATTCTCACCCATGCCGGACGCGAGTAGCGTGGCCGGCAGCGGCGCACAGGGGGCGCTCATGGCGACGATCGAGTCCGGAGCTCGGGCCGCGTTCGAGGCGCGGGCCTGGTCCGACGCGTACGCGCGGCTCGTGGCCGCCGACGCGGAGTCGCCGCTGCCGCCGGACGACCTCGTGCTGCTGGCCGTGGCCGCGTTCCTGGCCGGTTACGACGCGGAGAGTGTCGCCGTGCAAGAGCGGGCCTTCCACGCGCTGCTGGCCGACGGGCGGCCCCTGCCGGCCGTGCGGTGCGCGTTCTGGCTGGCCGTCGTGCTGGCGAACGCGGGCGAGCAGGCACGCGCCGCCGGCTGGCTGGCCCGCGCCGAACGCCTGGTCGACGAGTGCGGCCGCGACTGTGCCGAGGCGGGCTACCTGCTGACGGCGCGGGCTCGGCAGCTGACGGCGGACGATCCGGCGGTGGCCGCGGAGATGTTCGCCGAGGCGGTCGCCGTCGGGCAGCGGCACCACGATCCCGAGCTGGTCGTCCTCGCCCGGATGGGCCGCGGCCGGACCCTCGTCCACCTCGGGAAGGTCGCCGACGGCGTCGCCCTGCTCGACGAGGCGATGGTCGCCGTCACCGCCGGCGAGGTCGGGCCGATGCTGACCGGCATCGTCTACTGCACCGTCATCGACGCCTGCCGGGCGACGTTCGACCTGCGCCGGGCTCGCGAGTGGACCGACGCGCTGACCCGCTGGTGCGAGGCGCAGCCGGACCTGGTGCCGTTCCGCGGCGAGTGCCAGGTGCACCGCGTCCATGTCATGGCCGTGCAGGGCGCCTGGCAGGACGCGCTGGCCGAGGCCGGCCGCACGTGCGCCAGGCTGTCCGATCCGCCCGGCCAGCCGGCCGCCGGCGCCGCCCACTACGAGCGGGCCGAGCTGCACCGGCTGCGGGGCGAGCTCGCCGCCGCCGAGGACGCGTACCGGCTGGCCGGCGCCACCGGTCAGGACCCGCAGCCGGGGCTCGGCCTGCTCCGGCTGGCGCAGGGCCGGGTGCCGGCGGCGATCGCCGGGCTGCGGCGGGCGGTGGACGAGGCGGCCCGGCCGCTGGCCCGCCCGGAGCTGCTGGCCGCGCTGACGGAGGCGCTGCTGGCGTCCGGCGACGTCGCCGGCGCCCGAACGGTCTGCGGTGAGCTCGCCGAGCTCGCCGACGAGATCCGAGTGCCGGCGCTCTCGGCGATGTCGGCATACGCGACGGCGTCGGTGCTGCTGGCCGACGGCGCCGGGCCCGCGGCGCTGGGTGCGGCTCGAGCGGCGTGGACCGGCTGGCAGCAGGCGGAGTCCCCGTACGAGGCGGCCCGGTCGCGGGTGCTGGTCGGGCTGGCCTGCCGGGAGCTGGGCGACGAGGACGCCGCCCGGATGGAGTTCGACGCGGCCGCCCGCACGTTCCGTTCGCTCCCGGCGCCGCCCTGCCTGGACCGGCTGCGCCGGCTCGGCGCCCTCGGGCCGGGCGGCGACGGTGGTGGCGGCGCTGGTGTGCTGACGGCGCGCGAGCTGGAGGTCCTGCGGCTGGTCGCCGCCGGCCACACCAACCGGGCGATCGCCGCCGCCCTGGTGCTCAGCGAGAAGACGGTGGCGCGCCACGTCGCGAACATCTTCACCAAGCTGGACGTCTCGTCCCGCGCCGCGGCGACGGCGTATGCCTATGAGCACGGGTTGGTCTGATTCGGTTGGCCGGGCTCACGTTGGCCGGGTTGGCCGCGTGGGCCTGCCCTGCTGCACTCCATTGTCGGGGGCGCGGGAGGCCGCCTCAAGCGGACCTATTGGCGCTTCGCGCGACGGTGACCGCTTGACCCGACCACCCGCGCCCCCGTGAAAGCAGCGTCAGGGCCGGCCGGAAATGGGCCCGGCTTCTAGCCCTGCGCTCCTCCAGGTCCGCTGGCCTCTCACCCTTCCTGCGCGGCTCTTCGGCGACCGGCTCCGCTGCGGTCATGGTCCGCTGGCCGACGTCTGCTCGGCGCTGACGCCTTGGCACGCTCCAGCGTCGTGCTTGGCTCGCCGAAAGGCACCTGCCGCGCCGGAAATGCCGCGTTTGTGGAGCGCTCCGGCGTGCCAAGGGCCGACCGCGCCTACATAGTCCTGCCCATCTCCGGCGGCCGGAAGATGCATGGTTCGCCCGACGCGCGAGGCCGGGCCGCCGCCCTAGCGTCGAGGCCTGACCTGGGGAGGGCGTCATGGACCAGCACATCGAGACGATCGTCGTCGGGGGCGGGCAGGCGGGGCTGAGCGCCGGATACCACCTCAAGAGGCGTGGCCGGCCGGTCCTGATCCTGGACGAGCGGCAGCGCACCGGCGACAACTGGCGACGGCACTGGGACACGCTGCGTCTGTACAGCCCGGCCCGCTACGACGGCCTGCCGGGGATGCCGTTCCCGGGACCGGGCGGCGCGTTCCCGACGAAGGACCAGGTCGCGGACTATCTGGAGACCTACGCCGGCCGCTTCGAGCTGCCGGTCGAGCACGGCGTCCGCGTCGAGGCCCTGACGGCCGCCGACGACGGCGCCGGGTACGCCCTCGACTGCGGCGACCGGAGGTTCACCGCCGACCATGTCATCGTCGCGACGGGGACGTTCGGGACCCGCGCCCACACACCCGCGTTCGCCGCCGAGCTGGACCCGGCCATCACCCAGCTGCACTCCACCGAGTACCACCGCCCCGCGCAACTGCCCGACGGGCCCGTGCTCGTCGTCGGGGCGTCGCACTCGGGCGCGGACATCGCGATCGAGGTCGCCCGCGACCACCCCACGATCCTCGCCGGCCGGGCCACCGGGCAGCTGCCCGTGCCGCTGGAGTCGCGACGGGCGCGGGCCGCGTTCCCGGTGCTCTGGTTCCTGGCCCGGCGCGTGTTCACGCTGCGCACGCCGATCGGCCGGAAGATGCGCCCGGAGATCCGCACGCACGGCGGCCCGCTCCTCCGCGTCCGGGCCGACGACCTCGCGGCGGCCGGCGTCGAACGGGTGACGGAGCGGGTGGCCGGCGTGCGCGACGGGAAGCCGGTGCTCGACGGCGGGCGGGTGCTCGACGTCGCGACGGTGGTGTGGTGCACGGGCTTCCGGCAGGACTTCGGCTGGATCCGGCTGCCGGCGGTCCTGGGCGACGACGGCTGGCCGATCGAGGAGCACGGCGTCGTGCCGTCGTCGCCCGGCCTCTACTTCACCGGCCTGGCGTTCCAGAGCGGGTTCAGCTCCATGCTGGTCGGCGGCGCCGGGAGCGACGCGGAGCACGTCGTCCGGCACCTCGTCGCCGCGCACCCCGTCACGGCTGCTCGAACACCGCGACCGTCCGTGCGGGGACGCTGACGCCGCCGGCCGCCGCCGTCGACCCGCGCACGACGGGGTCGGCGCCGGTGGCCTGGACGGGGTGCAGCCGCAGGCTCGCGCCGTCGTCCACCGTCACGGTCTGAGCCGAAGGTGTCGCGTTGAAGACGACGACCAGCCGCTCGCGGTCCGGGTCCAGGTCGGCCCCGGACCGGTCGTCGATCTGCATGACGACGACGCCGGCGGGCTGCGACGGCCCGCCGGGGCCGAACGACACCCGCTCCTGCACGAGCTCCGCCGACCCGAGCCGGAACAGCGGCGACGAGAACCGCAGCCGGAGCAGGTCCTGCGCCATCGTCGTCGCCATCCCGAGGTCCGAAGCCCCCGGCCGCAGCGACGGCGACGCCAGCAGCGGCCGCATGAAGTCCCACTTCGCCTCGTTGTCCGTCGCCGGCGGGAGCCCGGAACCGAACGTGCTCTGCTGGCCGGTCCAGTCGATCCGGTTGAACCAGTCGCCGGAATCGTAGGAGTTGCGGTCCAGCGATTTCGACCGCAGCAGGTCCGCGCCCGCGTGCCAGAACGACGGGCCCTGGCCGAGCGCCGTCGTGGCCAGCGAGAGCACGTTCATCCGCACGCGGTCGGCCATCGGCGTGTCCGCCGGCAGCTTGTACGCGAGCGCGTCGTAGAGCGTCTCGTTGTCGTGCGCGTCGACGTAGGTGATGACCTCGCCGGGGTCGGCGGTGTAGCCGGCCGGCGAGCCGTTGTAGTCGACGTCCGCACCCGTGACGGCCGCGCCGGTGGCGTCGGTGAACCCGTAGTCGCGCAGGTTGCCGGTCAGCCCGACCTTGATCAGGTCCTGCAGGTGCAGCAGCCGCTCGCGCTGCTCGTCCGCCGTACCGTTCACCGCGGCGCCGTTCGGGTCGGTGAACAGGCCGCTGCCGAAGCCCTGCAGCCGCGGGTCGTCGTCGAACGGGCCGCCGCCGCGGACGGCGTCGCGCAGCCGGTCGTTGAAGGTCCCGATCCCGGCGCCGTACAGCTCCAGCTGCGTGGCCTGCCGGAACCGGGCGTTGTCCGCGACCTCGCCGAAGTTCCAGCCCTCGCCGTAGACGTAGACCGACGACCCGTCGACGCCGTCGCGCGCGACGGTCAAGGCGTCCAGCGCGGCGCGGACCCGCTCCATCGTCGAACGGCTGTGGTGCCCCATCAGGTCGAACCGGAACCCGTCGACCTTGTAGTCGCGCGCCCAGGTGACGACGGAGTCGACGATCAGCTTCTCCATCATCGCGTGCTCGGACGCGGTGTTCGCGCAGCAGGTGGACGTCTCGACGACGCCGGTCGCGGAGAGCCGCTGGTAGTAGCCGGGCACGATCCGGTCGAGCACCGACTGGTCGTCCTGGCCGGCGGCGTGCGTGTGGTTGTAGACGACGTCCATGACGACGCGCAGCCCGGCGCCGTTGAGCGCGGCCACCATCTCGCGGAACTCGCGCGTCCGTCCGGGCCCGTCCGGGTCCGTGGCGTAGGAGCCCTCCGGGACGGTGTAGTGCAGCGGGTCGTAGCCCCAGTTGAACCCGTCCGTCGCGGCGACGGCGCTCGTGCACTCCTGCTGGGCGGTGCCGGCCGGGTCGGCCGCGGTCAGCGCCTCGAGGTCGCAGTCCGGGGTCGCCTGCTCGGCGCGGTTCTCGTTCACCGTCGCGATGTCGAACACCGGCAGCAGATGGACAGTGTTCAGCCCGGCGTCCGCGAGCGCGGACAGGTGCCGCATGCCCGAGCCGTCGCCGTCGGTGAACGCCCGGTACGTGCCGCGATGCTCGGCCGGGACCGACGTGTCGCCGATGGAGAAGTCGCGCACGTGCAGCTCGTAGATGGTCGAGTCCTCCGGCTGCGCCAGCTCCGGCTTGCCCAGGTCCGCCCAGCCTGGTGGAGCGAGGGCCGGGTCGGTCAGGTCCACCACCAGCGACCGCGCCGAGTTCGCCGTCAGCGCGACGCTGTACGGATCGGTGACGACGTTCGTCTCCACCTGGCCGGTCGCCGGGACGTACACCTGCACGGCGAACGCGTACGAGGCGCCGGCCCAGCGCGGCATGCCGCGGGCGGTCCAGACCCCGTCGCCGTCGCGGCGCATCGCGACGGTCTGCTCGGCGCTCGACCCGGGCGGCGTCAGCAGCAGGTCGACGTGCTTGGCCGTCGGCGCCCATACGGCGATGTCCGGACGGCGTCCGTGCCACACGACGCCCAGGTCGCGGTCCGCGGCCCCGGCGTAAACGTCGTCGAGCACGCCGGGCAGTTGCACGCCGGTCGCGTCGACCACCCGGCCGAGGTCGTCGTACGCGGCGACGGCGACCTGCCCGGTGAGCACCTCCTCGATGTCCTTCACGTCAGCCCGCAGCCCGTCGTACGAGGCCAGGTGCGGGTACGCCGCCTTGACGGAGTCCGGCAGCGTGGTCAGCTCCAACGGGTACGACGTGCCGCCGGTGACCGCCTCGGCATCCAGCCCCAGCCCGCCGGACGGGGCCGTGTGCAGCCGGAACGTCCAGTCCGCCGCGGCCGCCGGCAGGTCCCACGCCAGCAGCCCGCGCTCCAGCCAGTGCGCCTTCTGCTGGGTGAGGTCGGCCTGCGACGCAGCGGCCGACGACGTCACCGTCAGCACGTGGGTCGCGACGTCGTAGCTGAACGTCGTCCGCGCGCCGGCCGGGACGGTGAGCCCGATGTTCGACCCACCCGCCACCCCACCGGCGCCATAGTTCTCGTCCCAGCTCAGCCCGTGCGTCACCTTGGCCTCGTACGTCCCGGCGGCGATGCCCGTCGTCGTCAGCGTGTAGACGCCGTCGCCGTCGGGGTCCTTCAGCCACGATCGCATGCAGGCCGGGTCCCAGTCGCCAGGACAGCCCAGCTCGGACTGGAACGATCCCGGCACGGTGACGATCGGATCCTGCGCGTCGCTGGTGATCCAGTGCGTCGCGTGGTCGTAGTAGAACGTGACGTCACCGCCGGGAGCGGCGAGCGGGATGTTCGGGCCGTCGCGGCGGGCGCCCAGCCCGTAGTTCTCCGCCCACGAGCCGTCGATCGCGACCTTGTACTCGTAGTCGCCCGCGGGCAGGGCGAACGTGCCCTTCCAGACGTCGTCGTCCGCGTCCAGCGTCAGGTTCGCCTGGGTGCACGCCGGGTCCCAGTCGCCGGCGCAGCCCATCTCGGAGTTGAGGCTGCCGGGGACGGTGACGCGGTCCGGCTGTTCGACCGGGCCGCCGCCCGGGTCCTCGCCGCCGTCGTCCTGGGGCTCGCCGACCACGCCGTACGTCGACGCGACGGAGAGGTTGCCGGAGTGGTCCTTCAGCACCGCGCGGTACTCCAGCAGCGTGCCGTGCGGCATGCCGGTCACGTCGTGGAAGACGCGGTACGGCGCGTTGTCGTCGGTGCCCAGGACGTTCCACTCCGACGTGCCGAGCGGCCGCCAGGCCAGCGTGACCTGGTTGAACCCGCCGGCCGGCACCGAGACGCCGACCTCGGCCCGGCCGCCGACGGTGCCGCCCGGGCCCGGCGTGCGGAAGTGCAGCGCCGGCGCGTCTTCGGACTTCTTCAAGGCCTTCGGCGCCTGCCACACGACGGCGGACAGCGGCGGGACGGTGACCGTCACCCGGCCCTGCGCGTCGGAGCGCACCGAGCCCGACGACGCCGGCCAGACCGGCCGGAACGTCGTCCGCGGGTTGAACGTCGCGAAGCTCACCGTCTGCGCCTGCGTGGAGTTGTTCGTCGCGACGACGTACTCGACCTGCTCCTCGCGGCCGATCCGGCTGAACGCGTACACGCCGGCGTCGTCGCTGGCATAGCGGTGGACCTGCGTGCCGTCGGCCAGCGCCGGGTGCTCGTCGCGCAGCGCGGACAGCTCGGCCAGGCGCCGGTAGACCGGGTGGTCCGGGTCGAAGTTCTCCTGCGCCGTCGTCGCGTCGGTGCCGATGAGGTCGTCGTCGTTGTAGCTGGCCACCTGGCTCTCGAACATGTCCTGGCGAGCGTCCTTGTCGCCGCCGTCGCCGGTGAAGCCCTGCTCGTCGCCGTAGTAGACGACCGGCTGGCCGCGGGTCAGGTACATGAGGTCGTGCGCGAGCAGCGTCCGGCTCAGCTGCTCGTCCGGCGCCACGCCCGTGTCCTGCACGAACATCCCGATCCGGCCCATGTCGTGATTGCCGAGGAAGGTCGGCAGCGAGTACGCGTTGGAGTCGGTGTCGGTGTAGTGGTCGTCGCCGGCGAACAGGTCGCGCAGCTCCGTCGTCGGCCGTCCGGTCGCGAAGCCCTGCGCGCGGGCCTGGAAGCCGAAGTCGATCGTCGCCTGCAGCCCGCCCTCGGTCGTGTAGCGCGACATCGCGGCCGGGTTCGCGTCGAAGACCTCGCCGAACATGAAGAAGTCGTCGGCGCCGGACTCGTGCGCGGCGTCGAGCACCTCGGGGGCGAACTTCTGCCAGAACTCCATGTTGACGTGCTTGACGGTGTCGATGCGGAACCCGTCGACGCCGAACCCGGCCCAGTACCGGTAGATGTCGATCATGCCGTCGCGGACCGCCGGCTGCTCGGTGAACAGGTCGTCCAGCCCGACGAAGTCGCCGTAGAGGTCGCCCTCGCTGCCGTCGAAGGCCGCGTTGCCGCGGTTGTGGTAGAGCGTCGGGTCGTTCAGCCAGGCCGGGACCTTGACCGTGGCGTCCTCCGGCGTGCGGAAGAACGGCGTGTACGGGAACGACGTCGCCGGGTCGAGCTCGGGGAACGTGTCGCCGGCCGCGAACTCCGAGTCGTCGAAGGGATTGCCGGCCGCGTCGACGTACGGCACGTCGGACTTCGGCACGTACGTGTACGTGCCCTCCTCGTAGTCGACGACGTCAGCGGTGTGGTTGGTGATGATGTCGAAGAACACCTTGATGCCGCGCTCGTGCGCCTCGTCGATGAGCTGCCGCAGCTGCTCGTTCGTGCCCAGGTGCGGGTCGATCCGGGTGAAGTCGGTGATCCAGTAGCCGTGGTAGCCGGCGCTGACGTCGGCGCCGCTGCCCTGCACCGGCCGGTTCATGAACGACGGCGTCAGCCAGATCGCGGTCGTGCCGAGATCCTCGATGTAGTCCAGCCGCCGCAGGATCCCGGCGAGGTCGCCGCCGTGGTAGAAGCCCTTGTCAGTCGGGTCGTGGCCGTGCACGAGCCGTGGCTCGGCCGTCCCCGGCGGCACTTCGTACCCGCCGGTGTCGTTCGCCGGGTCGCCGTTGTCGAACCGGTCGGCCATGACGAAGTAGAACCGCTCGTCAGTCAGCCCGGCCCGCAGGCTGTCCCCGGCCAGCTCGCGGTCGGCGTCGGTGAGGCCGGGCTGCGGGTGCGTCGGCGCGACGGCGATCCGGTGCGTCGCGTGGTCGTAGGTGAACGTCACCTCGGCGTCCGCCTCGAGCACCAGCGGCAGGTTCGGGCCGTTGGCCACGCCGCCGGCGCCGTAGTTCTCGTCCCAGCCCCCGTTCAGCGCGACCTTGAACTCGTAGCTCCCGGCGTCGAGCTCTGCGGCGAGCGCGTAGGTGCCGCTGTCGGTGAGCGTCAGCTCGGTCGCGGCGCAGGCCGGGTCCCAGTCGCCGGGGCAGCCCAGCTCGCTCTGCAGGCTCCCGGCCAGCGTGACAAGGCTCGGCGGCGGCGTGTGGTCGGCGACGGCGGGTGGTGCGGCCGTCGCCGCCGCGGCGGCGACCAGCCCCAGGGAGGCGACGGCGACGACGAGACGGCGAATGGACGGCGGGGTCGGCATCGGTCACTCCCGGGCGGACGGCGATGTCACGGTGCCCGAGACGCTAGCCACCCCCGGCGGATCCTGCAAGACTTGCAGAAAGCTTTCAAGGACCTGAGCTGAGCCCGGCGCCGCGGTGTGACCTGTGGAAGGATCCGGGGTCATGACACCCGCCCGCGTCGTGTCCGCTCTCGTCGCGGCGGGAGCCGCGCTGACCCTCGCCGCCTGCTCAGGCGACGCCGACGAGCCGACGGCCCTGGAGACCACCGAGCCGGCCGCCACGACGGCCGCGCCCACGCCGACGCCGTCCGTGGACCCGGAGGCCGCCGCCGTCGCCGCGATCGAGGCCCAGCACCGGGCGTATTGGGACGCCGTCATCGCCATGGAGAACGTCCAGGACGAGGCCGCCTCCTATGCGGCGCTCAAGCTGGTGACCACGGAACTGGTCGCGCAGCGCAAGATCGCCGACCTGCGCGGCATGGTCGACGCCAACGTCACGCGCGACGGCGCGCCCGTGATCGGCCCGCCCCAGGTGACGGTCGACGGCGACACCGCGCGCCTGGAGAGCTGCGTCGACGAGGGCCCCTGGAACGCGTACTACCACGGCGAGCTCTTCGAGCGTGAGCTCGACGGCCCGGAGCCCCGGGTGTTCGACCTCGAGCGGGCAGACGGCCAGTGGCTGATCAGCGAGCTGGTCGACCAGACCGAGGCGACCATCACCTGCTGACGCGAGCCCCGGGTCAAGCGGCCGGGACCGGGACGGGCGGTGGCGGGCCGACGTAGCGCGCCGCGGGCCGGATGATCTTGCTGTCGGCGGCCTGCTCCAGCACGTTCGCCGCCCAGCCGACCACCCGGGCGACCGCGAACGTCGGCGTGAACATCGCCCGCGGCAGCCCGCACTGCTCCATCACGACGCCGGCGTAGAACTCGACGTTCGTGTGCAGCTCGCGGCCCGGCTTGAGCTCGGCCAGGATCGCCTCGACCTGGCGCTCGACCTCGACGGCGAACTCGGCCAGTGGGCCGCCGAAGCCGGTCGCGATCTCCCGCAGCATGCGTGAGCGCGGGTCCTCGGTGCGGTAGACCGGGTGGCCGAATCCCATGATCCGGTCGCCGGCCAGCACCCGCTCGCGTACCCACGACTGGATCCGGTCCGGCGTGCCGATCTCGTCCAGGGTGTCCAGCGCCCGGCTCGGCGCGCCGCCGTGCAGCGGGCCGGACAGCGCGGCGATGCCGCCGACCAGGCACGCGGCGAGGTCGGCGCCGGTCGACGCGATCACCCGGGCTGTGAACGTCGAGGCGTTGAAGCCGTGGTCGATCGTCGAGACGAGGTACCGCTCGACGGCGCGGGCGTACTCCGGCGCGGGCTCCTCGCCGGTCAGCAGGTAGAGGTAGTGAGCGGCATGGCCGAGGTCGGCGCGCGGCGGGACCGGCTCCAGCCCCTGGCCGAGCCGGTACAGCGCCGCCAGCAGCGTCGGCACCACCGCGCTGATCAGCAGTGCGTCGTCGCGGCGCTCGTCGGCGGTGAGGTCGTAGAGCGGCCGGAATCCGGCGGCGGCGCCGGTCAGCGACAGCGCCGAGCGCAGCCCGGCCATCGGCCCGGCGTCCGGCCCGGCCGACGCGCTCGCCCGGGCGATCGCCGGCAGCGCTGCGCGCACCTCGTCCGGCAGCGTCCGCAGCTCGGCGACCCGGCGGGCGAACTCGGCGCTCTCGGTGCTCGTCGGCAGCCGGCCCTCGATCATCAGGTGCCAGACGTCCTCGAAGCTCCGGGTCGCGGCCAGCTCGACGGCGGAGTACTCGCGGTAATGGTAGAAGCCCTCGCGGCCGCGGACATCGCCCAAGGTCGTCTCCGTGACGACGACCCCGGCCAGCCCACGCGGCACCTGTGCAGTCATGGCGTCCTCCTCGCATCAATGGTTGATGGCATGGTAGATATGTTGATTTCAGTCAACTTTGGGGTGAGCGGTGGCGGAGAAGCGCCGGCTGACGACGCAGCAGGTGGCGGCCCGCCTGGGCGTCAAGCCTGAGACGGTGTACGCGTACGTCAGCCGCGGACTGCTCGGCAGCCGTCGCGGTCCCGGCGGGCGGGTCAGCACGTTCGACCCCGACGAGGTGCAGCGGCTCGTGCACCGGCGTCGCGGCCGGTCCGACGGCCCGCCGCCGGCCCGCGGGCAGGACGCCGCCGACCCGGTCTACAGCGCCGTCACGCTGATCGAGGACGACCGGTACTTCTACCGCGGCGTCGACCCGGTCGAGCTGGCCCGGCGGGCCTCGTTCGAGCAGGTCGCGTGGTGGCTCTGGACCGGCGATCAGCGGCCCGGCCCGCCGTTCGCCGCGCCGGAGGCCGGGCTGGCCGCGGCCAGGGCCGTCGGCGACGCCCTGCCGCCGGAGGCCGGACTCGTCGACCGCCTCCGGGTGGCGGCGATCGCGGCGGCCGCGGTCGATCCGGTCCGGTTCGACCTGCGCCCGCGCACCGTCGCGGCGACCGCTCGCGGCCTCATCGCGACCTTCGTCGACGCGCTCCCGCGTCGCGACGACGCGACCTCCGCGCCGGACGACTCCGTCGCCGCGCGCCTGTGGCCCCGGCTCACCACCCGGCCGGCCGACGCGGACGCCGTCACGACGCTGGACACGGCGCTGGTCCTGCTCATCGACCACGGCCTGGCCGCGTCCACCGTCACCGCGCGGGCGGCGGCGTCGGCGCGGGCGCACCCGTATGCCGTCGTCTCCGCCGCGCTCGGCGCCGTCGAGGGACCGCTGCACGGCGCGGCCAGCGGCCTGGCCCATCGCATGCTCGCCGACGTGCTGGAGCGCGGCGCCGGGCCGGTCGTCGCCGAGCACCTGCGGGCCGGCCGGCGGCTGCCCGGCCTCGGACACCGGCTCTACCGCACCGTCGATCCGCGTGCCCAGGTGCTGTTCGACCTGCTCGAGGCCGTACCGGAGGCGGCGCCCGCGCTGGCCGCCGCGCACGCCGTCACCGAGACCGCCGCCACCCACCTGCCGCTACCGGCGAACGTCGACCTCGCGCTGGCCACGCTCTCGGTCGCGACCGGGATGCCGCCAGAGGCCGGCGAGACGATCTTCGCGGTGGCGCGGACGGCGGGCTGGATCGCCCACGCGCTCGAGGAGTACGACGAGCGCGCGCTGCGGGTGCGGGTCACCGGGCGGTACGAGGGGCCACCGCCGCCGCAGCCGCTGCCGTCAGGGAGCTGACGGCTCCGGCGGCAGGTGCTCGACGGCCCAGGCGGAGATCTGGTCCAGCGCCGGCATCAGCGCGCGGCCGCGGTCGGTCAGCTCGTAGGAGACGGCGACCGGCGGGCCCTCGTCGACCTGGCGGTGCACCAGGTGATTCTTGGTCAGCTCGGCCAGCCGGTCGGCGAGGACGGAGTCGCTGACGCCGCCGATGGCGCGCGACAGCTCGCGGAACCCAGCCGGGCCGGTCCGCAGACCGCCCAGGACCAGCGCGTTCCAGCGCTTGCCGAGGATGCCGAAGGCCCGGGTGAGCGCCTCGTCGGTGCGCACGCAGGCCTCGGCGTCGGCCTGGGCGCGGACGCTCGCGGTCATGCCTGGAATACTAACGCGAACCGCGTTGCTTCGATTTTCGAAGTAGCTTCGAGACAGCTCGTAGCTTCGACTCTCCAAGGAGTATCCAGTGACCGAGACCAACGGCTCGCGCCCCTCCGTCGTGGTGGTCGGCGGCGGCTTCGCCGGCATCCACGCGGCGAAGGCGCTCGACGAGGTGGCCGACGTGACCCTGGTCGACCCGTCCGACACGTTCCTGCACAACCTCGCGTCCTGGCGCGCGCTGGTCCAGCCGGAGTGGCTGGACCGGATCTTCCTGCCGTACGACCGGCTGCTCGCCCACGGCCGGTTCGTCCGCGACCGCGCCGTCGACGCAGACGGCACCGGTGTCACGCTGGCCTCCGGCGAGCGGCTGGCCGCCGACTACGTCATCCTCGCGACCGGCTCGTCGTACCCGTTCCCCGCCAAGACCGACGAGACCGACGTCGACGTCGCCCGCAGCCGGTTCCTGGCGGCGCACCACGCGCTGCACGCGTCGGCCAGTGCTCTGGTGATCGGCGCCGGCGCAGCCGGGCTGGAGCTGGCCGGCGAGATCAAGACCGCCTATCCGGACAAGGACGTCACGCTGGTCGACCTGGCCGACGACATCCTGCCCGGCCCGTACGACCAGGAGCTGCGCACCGAGCTGCGCCGTCAGCTCGACGGGTTCGGCGTGCGGCTGGTGCTCGGCAGCCCGCTGCGGGCGCTGCCGGACACGCCGGCCGCCACGGCCGCGCCGGTCACCGTCACGACCGAGGCCGGTGACGAGCTGAGCGCGGACATCTGGTTCCGCGCCTTCGGCGTCACCCCGGCGACCGGGTTCGTGACCGGCTCCCTCGCAAACGCCCGTGACGACCAGGGCTACCTCCGCGTCGACGACCAGTTGCGGGTCGTCGGGCACGAGAACGTGTACGCGATCGGCGACATCGGCGACGCCGACCGCAACATGGCGGCGACCGCCCGGCTGCAGGCCCAGCTGGTCGCGGCGAACCTGGTCGCGCGGATCACCGGCGCGGGCGAGGTGACCGGCTACGAGAAGCTGCCGCCGATGGTCGCCATCCCGCTCGGCCCCGAGGGCGGCGCCGGCCAGCTCCCCGGCATCGAGGGCCTGGCCGGACCGGACGTGATCGCGCAGGTCAAGGGCCGCTCGATGCTCATGGAGGCCTACGACGACCTCTTCAACGTCGAGCCGGCGGCCTGATCCTCCACTCACGGTGGTCTCCATGCATGCAGATTGATAGCATCGCATGCATGGAGACCAAGCCCATTCAGATCCGGGACGTCCCGGTCGACGCGCTCGACGTCATGCGCGTGCGCGCCGCTGCCGAAGGCATGAGCCTGGCGGCGTATCTGCGCCGGATGGTCATCGAGGCGGCGGCGCAGCCCACGGTCGCCGAGGTCCTCGCCCGGGCGGCCCAGCGACCGGCGGCGGGTCTGACGATGGCCGACATCGTCGCGGCGACCCGCGCCGGGCGAGGTGAATGAGTGAGTGCACTCGTCGTCGACACTTCGCTGATCCTCTACGCACTGAGCGAGGCGCAGCACGACGACGTGCTACGCAAGCGGCTGTCCGCACCACGGATCCTGCATGCGCCGCACCTCATCGACTTCGAGATCGGCAACGCGCTGCGCGGGCTGACCCTGGGCGGCAAGTTGACGTTGGCTCAGGCCGACGGCATCAGGGCCGACTTCGCCGAGCTGCGCATCGAGCGCTTCCCCGGAGCGGTTCTGACCGGTCGCATGTGGGAGCTCCGCCACAACTACACGGCCTATGACGCCGCCTACATCGCGCTCGCCGAACTGCTCGCCTGCCCGCTGCTCACCGGCGACGCGAAGCTGATGGGCGCCCACCAGGCGGAGATCGAGCTTTACCCGACTCCCTGAGCGGGGCCGAACTCGTACGCCGTCACGTCGGCGACGGGGCGGTAGCCGAGGGCGGTGTAGACGTGGTTCGCGGTGGGGTTGGCCAGGTCGGTGTAGAGGGCGCAGCGCCGCGCCCCCGCGTCGAGCACCGCCTGACTGACCGCCGCCACCAGCGCCGACGCGTAGCCGCGGCGGCGCCGCTGCGGCGGCGTGTAGACCGGCGCCACCCGTGCGACGGCGGCGACGGTGGGTGAGACGCCGACGAAACAGGCCGGGCCGTCGTCGTCCCAGAGCCAGGCGCGCCCGTCGGCCAGCATCAGGTCGACGACGCGCTCGGCGACGCTGGCGCCGGGCGCGGCGTTGGACTCCTGCTCGAACGCCACCGTCCATGCCACCAGGAGCTCCCGGTCGCCCGGACCCGCCAGCCGAGCAACGCCGGGCGCCGGCCGGGGCGGCGGCACGACGGCGGAGAGCTCGAACAGCCGCTGGTTCATCGCCACCGTCGCCGTCCCGCCGGTGCGGCCGGTCCACGCCCGGGCGAACGCCGCCGCCTCGTCGCTGCCGCCGGTGACGCCGGTGATCTCCGGCGACGAGTCCAGCAGCGCCAGCGCGAGCAGCTCCGCGTCCGCCGGCGCCGCCGAGACGTAGGCGCGGAACGGCGGCGTCCACACCGCGACGCCGGCCGGGCCGGCGCCTCCGTCCTCGGTGAGCAGGGCGAAGACGCCGCCCGACCCGCCGCGCCGTTCCCGCTCGACGGTCGTGAGCAGCACCGAGTGCAGCACCGGCTCGGCGACCAGCCACGCACCCGCCAGCCGCCAGAACTCCTCGGCGTCGGCGCCGATCGAGACCGACGCCATCAGCGCACCCGGGTGACGCGGCCCTCGTCCCAGACCGGCTCGGGCGCCTCGTAGACGCTGCCGTTGGCGCCGAACACCAGGAACCGGTCGAAGTCGCGGGCGAACCAGCGGTCGTGGGTGACCGCGAGCACGGTGCCGTCGAACGCGGCCAGCCCGTCCTGCAGCGCCTCGGCCGACACCAGGTCGAGGTTGTCGGTCGGCTCGTCCAGCAGCAGCAACGTCGCGCCGGACAGCTCCAGCAACAGGATCTGCAGCCGCGCCTGCTGCCCGCCGGACAGCGACTCGAACGCCTGCTCACCGGCGTGCGCCAACTCGTACCGGTCCAGCGCCCGGCTGGCCTCCTCGCGCGGCATCCCGGCCCGGTGGCCGTCACCGCGGTGCAGGATCTCCAGCAGCGTGCGGCCGACCAGCTCCGGATGGTCGTGCGTCTGGGCGAACCAGCCCGGCCGCACCCGCGCGCCCAGCCGGGCCAGGCCGGTGTGCGCCACGGGAGCGATCGGCACGTCGTCGACCGGCTCGTGCTCGGGCTCCGGGTCGGACCCACCGGCCGCCAGCAGCCGCAGGAAGTGCGACTTGCCCGAGCCGTTGGAGCCGAGCACGGCGACCCGCTCGCCGTACCAGACCTCGAGGTCGAACGGCCTCATCAGCCCGGTCAGCTCCAGCGACTCGCAGACGACGGCGCGCTTGCCGGTGCGCCCGCCGCGCAGCCGCATGCGGACGTTCTGCTCGCGCGGGATGGCCTGCGGCGGGCCGGCCTCCTCGAACTTCTGCAGCCGGGTCTGCGCCGCCTGGTACCGCGACGCCAGGCCGTCGTTGTAGGCGGCCTTCTGCTTGTACATCAGCACCAGCGCCTTGAGCTTCGCGTGCTCCTCGTCCCAGCGCCGGCGCAGCTCCTCCAGCTTGGCGAACCGCTCGCGCCGGGCCTCGTGGTAGCTGCCGAACCCGCCCGGATGCACCCAGGTGGTGTTGCCGGCCGCGCCCAGCTCGACGGTGACCACGCGGGTGGCGGTGCGGTGCAGCAGCTCACGGTCGTGGCTGACGTAGAGCACCGTCTTCGCCGACTCGACCAGCCGTTCCTCCAGCCACCGCTTGGCCGGCACGTCGAGGAAGTTGTCCGGCTCGTCCAGCAGCAGCACCTCGTCGGGCCCGCGCAGCAGCGCCTCGAGCACCAGCCGCTTCTGCTCGCCGCCGGACAGCGTGGACACCTCGCGCCAGCGGCACCGCTCGAACGGGATGCCCAGCGCGGCCGTGGTGCACACGTCCCACAGCACCTCGGTCTCGTACCCGCCGGCGTCGGCCCACTCGGCCAGCGCCGTGGCGTACCGCATCTGGGTCGGCTCGTCGTCGCGGTCCATCATGGCCAGCTCGGCGGCGTCGACGGCGGCAGCGGCGGCCCGCACCCGCGGCGGCGCCACCGACAGCAGCAGGTCGCGCACGTCCTGCGCGTCGCGGGCGACGAACTGGCGCATGACGCCGAGCCCGCCGCTGCGGGTGACGGCGCCGCCGTGCGCGGCGATGTCGCCGGCGACGATGCGCAGCAGCGTCGTCTTGCCCGACCCGTTCGCACCGACCAGCGCGACCTTGGCGCCGTCGCCGACCCGGAACGAGACGTCGTCCAGCAGCACCCGCCCGTCGGGCAGGGTGAAGGAGACGGCGTTGAGGTCGACGTGGCCCATCGCCCCAGCGTGCACGAACGGGCGCCACCGGTCGAGGGGTTTTCCGGCCCGGTCAGAAGCCGGCCGGCAGCTCACCCGCCATGACGGCGACCAGCACGTCCGGCGCGAGGTCCTCCTTGTGGACGTAGGCGCGCGCGCCGCTGGTCCGGGCGTCCTGCGGCAGGTCCGACGCCGGATAGGTCGACATCAGCAGCACGACGGCGTCCGGGTGCGCGGCGACCACCCGGCGGGTGGCCTCGATGCCGGAGATGCCGGGCAGGTTGATGTCCATCAGCACCAGCCCGGGCCGCAGCGACGCCGCGAGCCGCACCGCGTCCTCGCCGCTGGTCGCCTCGCCGGCCACCCGGAAACCCGGTGTCGAGCCGACGACGAACCGGGCCACGGACAGATACGTCTCCTGGTCGTCGACCACGAGCACGTCGACGACCGCTGGCGGGGCCTCGGCCTGGGGGGATTGCGCACTACCGGCCATGACACCAGCATCGTCCCCGCCGCGCCGCATTGCCATCCGGTCAACACCCGTGCCGCGGGGGTGCCAGCACCACCGTCACCGCAGCGAGGCCAAGTACAGCAGGACGGCGCTGACGCGGCGGTGCACCTCGGGCTCGGCGGTGAGGCCGAGCTTGGCGAACAGCGCGTTGATGTGCTTCTCGACGGCCCGCTCGGTGAGCACCAGCGTGGCGGCGACGCCGGCGTTGCTCTTGCCCTGCGCGATCTGCTCCAGCACCTCGAGCTCGCGGCGGGTCAGCCCGGCCAGCGGGTCGCCGGCCGGGCGGGCGCCGGCGACCAGCACCTCGACGACGCGCGGGTCGACGACGCTGCCGCCGCGGGCCACCTCGCGGACCGCCGCGGCCAGCTGGTCGGGCTCGCTGACGCGTTCCTTCAGCAGGTAGGCGCGCCGCTGCGAGCCGCCGGAGAGCAGTTCCAGCGCGTACGCGGGCGCCGCGTACTGCGACAGCACGACGACACCGGTCTCCGGCGCGGTCCGCCGCAGCTGGGTGGCCGCGCGGATGCCTTCGTCGCTGGAGGTGGGCGGCATCCGGATGTCGGTGACGACGACGTCGGGCCGGTGCTCGTCGACCGCGGCCAGCAGGCCGTCAAGGTCGCCGGCCACGCCGACCACCTCGAGGTCGGGGAACAGGCCGAGGACGCGCTGGACGCCCTCGCGCACCAGCAGGGCGTCGTCGGCGACGACGACCCGGACCCGCCCGCCTGTGGTCACGGGTGGGAGCGTACCGGGTGTCGCCAGCGGGGAGGCGGTCATCCGGGCAGGCTCCCGCGCACGACGGTGCCGCGGCCCGGCCCGCTGTCGACGGTGAGCCGGCCGCCGAGCGCGCCGAGGCGGTCGCGCATGTTCACGAATCCCTGGCTCTCGCCGACCGTGACGAGGTCGAAGCCGGCGCCGTCGTCGCACACCTCGAACTCCAGCCCGCCGCCGTTCTCGCCGACGTGCACCGTGACCGACGCGTCCGCTCCCGCGTGCTTGCCGGCGTTCTGCATGGCCTCCAGGCAGCAGAAGTAGACGGCGGCCTCCGCACCCGGCGCGAACCGGCGCGACGTCGTGACGTCGACGGTGGTGGGGCGGACGGCGTGCCGGGCGGCAGTGCGCAACGCCTCGCCGAGGCCGTGCTCACGCAGCAGCGGCGGATAGATGCCGTGCGCCAGCTCGCGCAGCTCGACCAGCGTCTCCTGCACGTCGGTGCGCAGCTCCTCCAGCACGGCCGCGGAGTCGCCGGTCGCGAGCCGGCGCGCCAGCCCCAGCTTCACCGCGAGCGCGACCAGCCGCTGCTGCGCGCCGTCGTGCAGGTTCCGCTCGATCTCGCGGCGGGACGCGTCGGCGGCGGAGACGATCCGGGCCCGCGACTCGCGCACCTCCACCAGCTGCAGCGCGACGGCCGCCCGCAGCCCGGCGTTGTCCAGCTCGGGCCGGGCCTCCGTGACGACGGCGCGCAGCAGCTCCCGCGGCACGGACGGCGCGGCGAAGACGGCGGCGATCGGCCGGTCCGGGCCGGCCAGCACGAGGTCGTCACCACCTGGCGCCGCGGGCCGGCCGTCGCCGGTGACCCACTCGCGGCGGTCCTCGACCCAGTAGGCGACCCGCAGGTCCGGGTCGCCGAGGGCCCTGCGCAGCACGTGCTCGACGCTCACGCCCGGCGCGGGCGCGCGGACGTGGTCGCGGACCAGCCGCACCGCGTCGAACCGGCGCCGGTTGAAGCGGCGGTCGACGGCGTCCTGCAGCCGCCGGCGGGCCGGCCCGGCGACGCTCACCGCGGCCAGCGTCGCGATGACGGCGGACAGCTGCGACTCGCCGACCGCGGCCCCGACGGCGACCACCACGACCACGTACACGATCGCCAGGACCGCGGTGAGCAGCGCGTACGTCAGCGCCCGGCCGAGGATCCGGTCGACGTCGTACAGGTGGTACTGCGTGATCGCCAGCGCCGTCGCGATCGGCAGCAGCACGACGAACAGCCCGGCGACGACGCCGAGCACCGTCACCGAGTCCAGGTACGCCGCGACGAACGACGCCACCACGAGCGCCGGGATCAGCACCGCCGCGGGCGCCAGCCAGAGCAGCTGCCGCCGCGCCGCCCCCGTGGCCCGCCGGAACCGCACCAGCAGCGACGCCGCGGCGGCCAGGAGCCCGGCGCCGGTCACCACGACGGCCGCGGCCCGCGCCACTTCGATCACGTCCGTCCACCCACCCGACGGCGCCAGCGGGTTCGTCAGCTCGGCCAGCGGCGGCTCCGCGTTCGCCGGCGCCACCAGCACCAGCGCGACGCTCAGCACGCCGGCCGCCACCGTCAGCCGGCCCGCCCACCC
>NZ_POTW01000256.1 GCF_003236295.1 Jiangella anatolica | reverse complement strand
ATGCTGGTGTCACCGATGACACACCTGGAACCTTACGGTTGACCGTCATGACCGGCTTGATCCCGGCCAGGTGCCGCAAACCGGCGTCCGACATGCGCGAACCGACAAAAATGAAACCGTCGACAGTAGCCAAGGATCGTTTCGTGGTTTCAGACTCAATCTCGGATGACTCGTTGGAGTCAATGAGGACGACCATGTAACCGCGTTTGCGGGCACCTGCGAAAATCCCTTTGACGGTAGCCCCGAACACCGGATTCATGGCGTCGGCAACGCACACTGCGACGAGGTGATACGTCCTACTCGTCGAAACTCTCGGCACCTCATCCTGACGGTAACCAAGCTTCCGAGCGGCCTGAAAGATCCGTTCTGACGTCTTGAC
>NZ_POTW01000255.1 GCF_003236295.1 Jiangella anatolica | reverse complement strand
GTGCCTGATCTCAGCCTTCGCTGGCGGTCATGTGGGCTTAATAGCCCTGACTTTATGCAGCGCCTTTATGTCGATTCAGTACCCAACAATCTTCTCGCTGGGCATTAAGAATCTCGGCCAGGACACCAAATACGGTTCGTCCTTCATCGTTATGACCATCATTGGCGGCGGTATTGTCACTCCGGTCATGGGTTTTGTCAGTGACGCGGCGGGCAACATCCCCACTGCTGAACTGATCCCCGCACTCTGCTTCGCGGTCATCTTTATCTTTGCCCGTTTCCGCTCTCAAACGGCAACTAACTGAACATATTTTCCGAATAAAGTGAGGAATCTGTAATGAAAAAAATCAGCTTACCGAAAATTGGTATCCGCCCGGTTATTGAC
>NZ_POTW01000254.1 GCF_003236295.1 Jiangella anatolica | reverse complement strand
GGTCGTGCGGCTCGGGGGCGGCCGTGGGTGACGCGGGAGAGCATGACCACGAAGTACGCCGCCGTGAGGACCGCGCCGAGGCCCCCGATCACCATGTACGTGAGGAAGAGGCCGCGCGGCAGCGGGTTCGCCGGCTGGAAGGCGCCGTACAGGGCGAGCATCTCGCCCCAGAAGCCCGCCAGGCCGGGCAGCCCGAGTGAGGCGATCGAGGCGAACGTGAGCACCGAGCCGAGTCGCGGCATGGTGGCCAGCAGGCCGCCGCCCATCGACGGCATGTCGGCGTGGGGGTGGCGCACCTTGATCGCTCCGGCCAGGAAGAACAGCAGGCCGGTGATCAGCCCGTGGGCGACGTTGGCGAACAGGGCGCCGTTGACGCCCACAGGGG
>NZ_POTW01000253.1 GCF_003236295.1 Jiangella anatolica | reverse complement strand
GGTGCCGACCCCGGCCGCGGCCAGGTACATCAGGGCGGGCGAGCCGAGGCCGCCGGCGCCGACGCAGAGCACCCGGGCGTTCTTCAGCCGCTTCTGCCCCTCGACCCCGACGTCGGGGATGATCAGGTGGCGCGAGTAGCGACGGATCTCGTCAACGGTCAGCTCGGCGGCGGGCTCGACGAGCGGGGGCAGCGACACGGTGGACTCCCCGGGATCGGCGGTGGCGAACCGCGCCATTGTCGCTCGCCGACGGGCCGGTCGGCCATGAGGAGGGCCACGTGCCCGAACTGCGGGAGCGGGAATAACTCAGGTACCGGGGACGAGGTCGCCGTCGTACCAGGAGCCGTCGACGTAGGGCCAGGCGTTGGCCACGCAGCCGTCCAGGC
>NZ_POTW01000252.1 GCF_003236295.1 Jiangella anatolica | reverse complement strand
ATCCATACTCTTTCAATTAAAGGATAATCTCGCCCAGTTGAACTAGTTGTCAATGTTGTATTGTGAAATGACAATAAAGCATGCGAATTAATGATAGCTATAACCACAATCGCAGTGACTTCCAGAACAAGCAATAAAAGCACATACTTAACTACTATGCGCCACTTTGGCGAGGGTAACGGCTGAAAAAACAGTTTTAAGTTAGAAAAACCATATAGCATGACTAAACTAATTATTCCGGCTGTAAGCATTGCTAACCAATCAAAATAAATATTAAGAAAGATCGCACCCATATAACCAGCCACAAAGAGCACTAACACTAGCGGGTAATATTTTTCTTTGAAATCAATTTCTATCACTTATTATAATCCCTTGAACCACCAAGCAC
>NZ_POTW01000251.1 GCF_003236295.1 Jiangella anatolica | reverse complement strand
GCTGAACGGCGACCGGGCCGCGGCGGAGACGGTGGTGCGGGGCGACGCCGTGCTCAACGGGATGCGCGACGATGTGCACGCCGCGATCCCGCAGCTGCTGGTCCGCCTCCAGCCGGTAGCCGGTGACCTGCGCCTGGTGCTGTGCGCCATGCGGATCGCCGGAGACCTGGAACGCATGGGGGACCTGGCCGTGCACATCGCCGAGGTCGCCCTGATGCGGCACCCGGTGACCGTCGTGCCCGAGCCGGCCGTGGACGTGATGACCGCGATGGCGGACGCCGCCGCGCGCATCGCCGACAAGACCTCCGTGGTGCTGTCGACCCGGGACCAGCTCGACGCGATGCAGCTGGGGCTCGACGACGACGAGGTCGACGCGGCGCAGGCACGGCTC
>NZ_POTW01000250.1 GCF_003236295.1 Jiangella anatolica | reverse complement strand
CGGCTACACCCTGGCGCCGTACTACCTCTCCGACCCGGTGCCCGGGCAGTTCAACGCCTACCACCCGTACGTGAAGCGGGTCGAGCCGGAGGTCGTGTTCGGCTCGGCCGCCACCGGCGTACCCAACGACGCCATCCGGGACGAGGGCGGCGAGACGTTCCTGGACCGGGTCTGGGAGACGGCCCCGTTCCGCAACCACGGCCAGTTCCTACAGCGGGTGAAGCAGGTGGCGGACGAATGGGTCGCTGCCGGGCGGCACACCGAAGAACAGAGCAGGGCCATCCAGCTCGCCGCGGCGCACGCCAACAAGGATCTGGAGCCGTGACCGTCGACCCCGGCTGAGGCCGACCCCGCGACGTCGGTCCTGTCGGGCCACGGCTCGACAGGACCGGCG
>NZ_POTW01000249.1 GCF_003236295.1 Jiangella anatolica | reverse complement strand
CCGGGTTCCGCGAGGCCCGGCCCGACATCGACGTCGACAGCGTGCTCACACCCGCGGGCCTCGATGCGGTCGCCAAGGCCGAGACCCTGTGCAAGCCCCAGCTCGATGCCGCGCTCGCCGGCATGACGCCGACCGACTTCTTCCGCGCGCCGCTGGCGAGGCTGCCCGGTGTGGACGCCGCACTCGACGCGTACATGTGCACGCCCACCAGCGGCTACGACCGTCCGATCTTCCTCGGGGTGGGCATGCAGGACCGTGACGTTCCTCCCAATCTCACACTGCAGCTCGACGAGGCGCTGAGGGCGAACGGGCAGGACGTCACACTCAAGGTGTATCCGGACGAAGATCACTCGGGCACGGTGCTGGCATCGGTTCCGGACTCCACACCTTTCCTG
>NZ_POTW01000024.1 GCF_003236295.1 Jiangella anatolica | reverse complement strand
CACCGCCCGGTGCGGCGGGTTCGGGACGGCTCACCTGGCGGTCTCGGGCCGCCCGGCGGTGGCGCTCTTCTGCTCCGGCGGGGTCGGCGGCGATGACCTCGCGGCGAAGCCGCTGGTCCAGCGTCCACCGGGTGTGTGTCCGGGCACAGGGCAGCACGGCGGCCTCGACTCGTCGTCGCGATGCGCGGTCGGCGACGCAGCGGGTTCGTTCGGCGATCAGCCGTGCCTTGTCCGCGTCGATGTGGCCGGTGGCGAGCGAGGCAAGGGTGTCGGGGAGGTCCTCCTCGAGCTCCACCGCCAGTGCGACCCGTGCGGTGGCGCGGCCCGGGCTCCAGCGAAGCGCCAGCGACACCTCGTCGCCGGCAGCCTGGACCGCCCGGTGCGTGTGCCCGGTGGCGAGGTCTTCGAGAGCGTCGCAGCGTTGATACTCCGGCCGGGCGGCGAGTTCGGCGAACACCCGCAGCAGCGCCGCCTCGTCGTGGGCGAGCTGACGCTGCCGCGCCTGTGCCACCACGACCAATTCATGCGCCGACAGCGCCGCGAGCTCCAACCGGGCCAGCAGCGCGGCCAGCCCTGGGCCCGGCGGCGCGGCGGCCAGGTGGTCGATCGGATCGGACACGGCGGGTCACCCTCTCTCGTCCACGATGAGGACGCCCAGCCCCTCAGGGGCGAGCGCGTGCCACCCGCATTGGCCCGTCCGGGCTGGGGTGGGACGACCGCAGACACGCTGATCGCTGCGACCGTGGACGAGGTGGGACACCTGGCGTGATGCCCTGCTTCAACGCCCGGGAACCCACTGCTGCCGCTCCCGGTGACGGCCAGACCTTCTGCCGATGATCTTATCGAACACACGTCCGGCCGACAACTGATGACCGATCCGCAGTTGCGGGTTTATCGTATCCGTTGTGCCGCAGTTTCGGATCTCTGACGCCGCTCGCCTGCTCGGGGTGAGCGACGACTCGTTGCGACGGTGGGCGGAGTCGGGCCGGCTGCGGCTGGACCGCGACGACGCCGGACGGATGGTCGTCGATGGGGCCGAGCTGGCCCGGGTGGCCCGCGAGAGCGTGCCCGGCGAGGCGGCGCTGCCCACGCCGCGCGAGTCCGCGCGCAACCACTTTCCCGGCATCGTGATCTCGGTGCGGAAGGACGGCGTGATGGCCCAGGTCGAGATCCAGGCCGGCCCGCACCGCGTCGTGTCGCTGATGAGCCGCGAGGCCGCCGACGAGCTGGGGCTCGAGGTCGGCGTCGCGGCGATCGCGTCGATCAAGGCCACGAACGTCGTCGTCGATCTGCCGGCGGGCCGGGCATGAGCCGGGCCCGGCTGACCCTCGCGGTCACGGCGGCCGCGCTGCTCGCCGTCGCCTGCGGGGGAGACGACGGCGGCAGCGCGGCGCCGCCGGCCGGTGCGCCCGCGACGACGCCGGCCGGGACGGTGACCGTGCTCGCGGCGGCGTCGCTGACGGAGTCGTTCGAGACGCTCGCCGGCCAGCTCGAGGACGAGTACCCGGACCTGGAGATCGTCTACTCGTTCGGGCCGTCGTCGGGGCTGGTCGAGCAGGTGCTGGCCGGCGCGCCCGCCGACGTCCTGGCGACGGCCGACACGAGCACGATGGACGACGCGGTCGCCGGCGGCGTGGTCGACGGGGAGCCGGTGATCTTCGCCCGGAACACGCTGGCGCTGGCCGTCCCGGCCGGCAACCCGGACAACGTCACCGGGCTGGCCGACCTCGCGAACGAGGACCTGCGCGTCGCGATCTGCGAGCCGCAGGTCCCATGCGGGGGCGCGGCCCAGCGGCTGCTCGACGCGGCCGGGGTGACAGCGGCGCCGGACACGCTGACGACCGACGTCAAGGAGGCGGCGTCGCTGGTCGCGCTCGGCGAGGCGGACGCGGCGCTGATCTACGTCACCGACGCGGCGGCCGAGGGCGACGCCGTCGAGATCATCGAGGTGGCCGACGCGGTTGTCAACGAGTACCCCGTCGCGGTGCTGGCCGACGCGCCGAACCCGGAGGGCGCTCGGGCCGTCGTCGACGCGATCACCGGCGAGCCGGGCCGCACCGTCCTCGCCGAGGCTGGTTTCCTGGAGCCGTGAGCCGGAGGACCGCTGACCTGCGCGTCCCGGCGGCGCTGCTGATCCCCGCGGCGCTCGGCGTCGCGATCCTGGTGCTGCCGATGGCGGGCCTGGTCGCGCGGGCGCCGTGGGGGGACCTGCCGTCGATCCTGGCGTCGGACGAGGTGCTGACGGCGCTGCGGTTGTCGCTGGTCACGGCGACGGTGTCGACCGGAGTCGCGCTCGTGTGCGGGGTGCCGGTCGCCTGGCTGCTGGCCCGGACGGCGCTGCCCGGCCGGTCGGTGCTGCGCGGCCTGGTGACGGTGCCGCTGGTGCTGCCGCCGGTGGTCGGCGGCGTCGCGCTGCTGATGGTGTTCGGCCGGCGCGGGCTGGTCGGCGCCTGGCTTTACGACACGTTCGGGGTCAGCCTGCCGTTCACCACCGAGGCGGTCGTGCTGGCGCAGGTGTTCGTCGCGATGCCGTTCCTCATCGTCGCCGTCGAGGGCGCGCTGCGCACGGCCGACCGCCGCTACGACGACGTCGCGGCCACGCTCGGCGCCACGCCGTGGACGACGTTCCGCCGGGTCACGCTGCCCGCCGTCGCTCCCGGGGTGCTGGCGGGCGCGGTGCTGTGCTGGGCCCGTGCGCTCGGCGAGTTCGGCGCGACGGTGACGTTCGCCGGCAGCTTCCCCGGCACCACCCGCACCCTGCCGCTGGAGGCGTACGTCGCGATCAACGCCGGCGACAGCGACGTCGCGATCGTGCTGAGCCTGCTGATGATCGCCGTGTCGGTGACGATCCTGGTCGGGCTGCGGGACCGCTGGATCGGGGCGTCACAATGAGCCTCTCCGCCGACCTCGCGTTTCGCCGCGGTGACCTCGACCTGAGGGTCGCGCTCGACGTCGCGCCCGGCGCGGTGGTCGCGCTGCTCGGCCCGAACGGCGCCGGCAAGTCGACGACGCTGGAGCTGCTGGCCGGGATCCTGCCGCTGGACGACGGCCGCGTCGAGCTGGACGGCGTGACGCTCGACGACCCGGCCGGCGGCGTGCACGTCCGCCCGCGCGACCGGCGGGTCGGCATGGTCGTGCAGGACTACCTGCTGTTCCCGAAGATGAGCGTGCTGGAGAACGTCGCGTTCGGGCTGCGCTCGCGTGGCCTGCCCCGCGACCGCGCCCGTGCCGAGGCGCGCGAGTGGCTGGGTCGGATGGGACTGGACGGCTACGAGCGCCGGCGTCCCGGCGAGCTGTCCGGCGGGCAGGCGCAGCGGGTCGCGCTGGCCCGCGCGCTGATCGTCGAGCCGCGGCTGCTGTTGCTCGACGAGCCGCTGGCGGCCCTCGACGCGGGCACCCGGCCGGCGGTCCGGGCCGAGCTGCGCCGTCACCTCGCCGGTTACGCGGGCTGCACGCTCGTCGTCACGCATGACCCGCTGGAGGCGATGGTGCTCGGCGACCGCGTCGTCGTGCTGGAGGGTGGCCGGGTCGTGCAGCAGGGCGCGCCGGCCGAGGTGGCCCGCCGTCCCCGCACGGACTACGTCGCCCGCCTCGTCGGACTGAACCTGCTGACCGGCACCGCGTCCGGCCGCACGGCCGAGCTGCCGTCCGGCGCCGTCGTCGCACTGGCGCACGAAGCGCGCGGGCCGGTGCACATCGCGTTCCCGCCGGTCGCCGTCACGCTGAGCCCGCGCCGGCCCGAGGGGTCGGCCCGCAACGCCTGGCCGCTGGTGATCGCGGACCTGGAGGCGCACGGCGACCTCGTCCGGGTGACGGCGGACGGCGCGGTGCCGGTGCTCGCCGACGTCACCCCGCTGGCCGTCGCCGACCTCGGCCTGGAGCCGGGCGGGCAGGTGTGGGCGTCGGTGAAGGCCACCGAGATCAGCGTCTACCCGGCGTGACACCATGCTGTCCGTGGCCACCTCGACCCGCGGAAACCCGTCGCTGGGCGACATCCTGCGCAGCGTCGGCGTGCTGGCCGGCGTCATCGCCGCGATCGCGATCGTGTTCAACGTGCTCAACGACCCCGAGCCGCGGCTGCCCGACCCGGTCGACTACCAGCAGGCGCTCACCGTCGCGCGGGAGGAGTACGCGTACCCGGTGCTCGCGCCGGAGCCGGTCCCGGACGGCTGGCGCGCCACCAGCGTCGACTTCGCCCAGGAGGAGAGCGGCGACCGGTGGCGGCTGGGCTTCCTCATCGACGAGGGCGAAGCGTTCGTCGGCCTCGAGCAGACCGACGGCGAGATCGAGAGCTACCGCGACGAGCGGCTGGAGGACTTCGCGCCGGACGGCGAGAGCACCATCGACGGCGTCACCTGGGAGCGCCTCCTCGAGGACGACGACGCACCCGACCGCGCACTGGTCCGGGTCGACGGCGCGTTGACGATCGTGCGCGGCACCGTCTCGTACGAGGAGCTCGAGGCGTTCGTCCGGCTGCTGCGCTGAGTGTCACAGGTCCCGGGCCGGCGGCACCTTCGCTGACGTGGCGGGAAACGACGGCAGCGGTCCGGTCCGGCGGGCGTTGACCGGTCTGCTCGACGCGTGGCTGGACCTCGACCGCACCAGCGCGCCGCTGTTCGGCGAGGTCCGCTCCCGGGCGGCCGGAGTGGCCCGGGCGGCCGACGCCGCCCGGGTAGGCGGCCTCGCCACCCAGGTCGTGTCGCACGCCGACGCCGGTGCGACGGCGGCGGAGCGGGAGCTGGCCGGGCTGGCAGGGGTGTTCGCCGCCGAGACGCGGTCGCTGGTGGAGCTGCTGACCGGCGCGCCCTGCGTGGTGACGCCGTCGATGCTGGGTTCGGGTCCTGCGGCGCTCGTCGCCGGATTCGCCGGCGGTCCCGGCCACGACTACGTCGCCGACCTGGTCGCCGACGCCGCCGTCGACGAGCGGCAGCCATCCGAGGTCGCCGAGCGTGCCCCCGTGGTCAACACGATCCCTCTCTCGGTGGCCGCCGGCCTGCGCGCCGAGTTCGGCGACGAGGTGGGCGACGAGCTGCTGGCGATGGTCTGCCATGCCCGCGGCCACGCCGTTCAGCTGCACGGGCCCGACGTGCCGGACGAGGCGCTGATGGCCCGGGTGAGCTGGAAGAAGGACCCGATGGGCCGGACCGACGCGAAGAACTCCTGGCGCCGCGATCCGGACGGGACGGTCACCACGAAGCACGGGATCGGGCACATCGCGGGGAAGTTCACCACGGTGGAGGCGATGATCAAGCCGCTGAAGGCCCTCCTGGCCCACACCGGCGGCACCCTCGACGGCCTACACGACTACCTCACCGACCAGGCCGACGCCGGCCGCGTGCGAATCTTCGTGCCCGCCGACGTGGCCGGCCTCGAGCCGGGCGACGCGACGGGGTTTCGCGGCTCGGGCACCGGCACGACACTAACCGCGCGGCACTGGAGGTCGGCTCGTGGCGATGCCATGCAAACTGGTGGTGGTCCGATGCCGATCGTCCGAACCGACCAGATCGCCGAAGGAGAGGACCCGGGAGCTGCCATGATCTTCCGTAGGACCGACCTCGGCACGTGGGCACTGGTGACCTGCTACCCGACCGAGGTCGCCGACGAGAAGTTCATCCGGCTGAGGAGCACGACCTCGTGACAGACACGACTCGCAACTACGACCGCATCCTCGGGAACTGGTTCACCGGCGTCGATGGCGACCCGGATGGCTACACCGAGGGGTGCGAGTCCGTCGCGTCCTGGGAGAGCGACCCGGAGCGGCGCGAGCAGTTCGCCGCCTTCAAGGACGAACTGGCCGCGCACATCCGTGACTCGTCGGACCAGCCGGTTGGCCAGCGTGAGACGCAGTGGCTGAATGACGAGTGGCTGCGCAATCTCTGGTACGACCTGTTCGGACCCGAGCCGGCGCCGGACGACCCGTACCCCGTCCCGGCGGAGGACTGGGGCCACCCGCGCGAGACGCCGTACATCGAGTACGCCGTCGGTCACGAGGCCGACAGCACCGAGGCCGAGAGGGCCTGGCTGGCCCAACGCGGCCTCACGCACGCCGATATCCAGCGTGGTTACTCCTGGCGGCAGCAGCCGCCGCCCGACTATGCGGACCGGCTGGCCCGGCTCACCGCCGAGGGCAGGCGCACGTCCTACGACGGCGAGGTCTGATCGTCAGTGCCGGCGGCGCTCGCCGCGTCGAGCTTGGCCCTTGCCCCGTCCAGATAGCGCTCGCACAGGGCGGCCAGATCCTCGCCGCGCTGCCACAGCGCCAGCGACTCCTCCAGCGTGCTGCCGCCGGCCTCCAGCTTCGCGACGATCTGGATGAGCTCGTCGCGGGCCTCTTCGTAGGTGGGTTCGGCGGACTGCATGGGACGCCAACCTACCGGATCTCGGCGGCGATCTCGCCGCCGGCGACCAGCAGCCGCACGTGCTCGCCCGCGACCACGTCGTCGGGTGCGCGCACGACGCCGCCGTCGTCCTTCTGCACCACGGCGTAGCCGCGCTCGAGCGTCGCGGCCGGCGACAGCGCCCGGATCCGGGCCCGGGTGTGGTCGACGTCCACGGCGGCACGGTCCAGCGCGTGCCGGACGGTGCGCCGGGCCCGCTGCACGAGCGCCTCCAGCTCCGACGCACGCAGCCGCAGGCCGTGGTGCGGGTCGGCCAGCGCGGGACGCGACCGCAGCGACTCCAGGCCATGCCGTTCGCGGTCCAGCCGGTGCCGGACGGCGGACCGGATCCGCTCCCGCGCCCGCCCCACCCGGTCGGCCTCCTCTGCGACGTCGGGCACGACCCGCTTCGCCGCGTCCGTCGGCGTCGACGCGCGCACGTCGGCGACCAGGTCCAGCAGCGGAGTGTCGGCCTCGTGGCCGATCGCGCTGACGACCGGCGTCGACGCCGCGGCGACCGCCCGGATCAGCGCCTCGTCGGAGAACGGCAACAGGTCCTCCACCGAACCGCCGCCGCGGGCGATGATGACGACGTCCACCTCGGGGTCGCGGTCGAGCACCCGCAGCGCGTCCATCACCTGGCTGACGGCGTTCAGCCCCTGCACGGCGACCGGCTCGACCCGGAACCGCACGCCGGGCCAGCGCCGTCGCGCGTTCTCGAGCACGTCGTGCTCGGCCTTGGAGTCGCGGCCGCAGATCAGCCCGATGACACGCGGGAGGAACGGCAGCGGCCGCTTGCGCGCGTCGGCGAAGACGCCCTCGGTGGCCAGGATCTTCCGCAGCCGCTCGATCCGGGCCAGCAGGTCGCCCAGCCCGACGGTGCGCAACTCGTCGGCGGCCAGCGACAACGTCCCGCGGGTGAAGTACCACGACGGCTTCGCATGCACGACGACGCGGGCGCCGTCGGCCAGCGGCGCGTCCAGCGCGTCCAGCAGCCCGACCGGGCAGGTCACCGTCAGCGACACCTCGGCGTGCGGGTCGCGCAGGGTGAGGAACGCCGTCGCCGTGCCAGGGCGGCGGGAGTACTGCGCGACCTGTCCCTCGACCCAGACCGGGCCGAGCCGCGCCACCCAGCCGCCGATCAGCTGCGAGATGACGCGGACCGGTGCGGGCTTCTCCGGGGATGTGTCGAGGGCCACGATGGGCACCGTACCTTGGGGAACCGACGGTGACGGCACCTACCATGGGCGTATGACTGGACGAGTTCTGCTGGCCGCGCCCAGGGGCTACTGCGCGGGCGTCGACCGCGCCGTCGTCACCGTCGAGAAGGCGCTGGACCACTACGGCCCGCCGGTCTACGTCCGCAAGCAGATCGTGCACAACAAGCACGTCGTCGAGACGCTGGAGCAGCGCGGCGCGATCTTCGTCGAGGAGCTGTCCGAGGTGCCCGAGGGTGCGCTGGTGGTGTTCTCCGCGCACGGCGTGTCGCCCATGGTGCACGCCGAGGCGGGGGAGCGGGGGCTGCGGACCATCGACGCGACCTGCCCGCTGGTCACCAAGGTGCACAACGAGGCCCGCCGGTTCGCCAAGGACGACCTCGACATCGTGCTGATCGGCCACAACGGGCACGAGGAGGTCGAGGGCACCGCGGGTGAGGCGCCCGAGCACATCCAGCTCGTCGAGAGCCCGGACGACGTCGACAAGGTGCAGGTCCGCGACCCGTCCCGGGTCGTCTGGCTGTCGCAGACCACGCTGTCGGTCGACGAGACGTACGAGACCGTCGGCCGGCTGCGCGAGCGGTTCCCGGCGCTGATCAGCCCGCCCAGCGACGACATCTGCTACGCGACGCAGAACCGCCAGGTCGCGGTCAAGGAGATCGCCGCCGAGTCCGAGCTCGTGCTGGTCGTCGGCTCGGCCAACTCGTCCAACTCGGTGCGGCTGGTCGAGGTCGCGCTCGACGCCGGCGCCGACGCCTCGTACCGCATCGACAACGCCTCCGAGATCGACGAGGCCTGGCTCGACGGCGTGTCGACGGTGGGCGTGACCAGCGGTGCGTCGGTGCCGGAGGACCTCGTCGCCGGCGTCGTCGCGTGGCTGGGGGAGCGTGGCTTCCCGAATGTCGAGGAGCACCGCACCACCGAGGAGTCCCTGATCTTCTCGCTGCCGCGCGAGCTGCGCCGCGACCTCAAGGCGTCGGCCACCGCGGACTGACCGGCCCTCAGCCGTCCTTCTTCTTGTCGTCCTTGCCGCCGCCGAACGCGCTGACCAGCAGGATCAGGCCCCAGATGCCGAGCGGCCAGACCGGCCAGAAGTTCCTCAGCTCGCCCGCGGTGAGGCTGCTGATGCCCCAGATGCCGATCATGATGACGGCGCCGCCGACCCACGCCTGCCACTCGTCGAGGTACTCGCGCAGTTCGCGCTTCTTGCGCGCCTCGACCGCCTTCTGCTCCTCCTGCAGGCGCTCACGCTGCCGTGGCTGCGGCAGGTCGGCGGTGAGGCGGTCCAGCTCGCCGTAGGTGCGCGACTCCCACACCGCCTGGATGCGACGCTCGTACTCGTCGTTGTCGAGCCGGCCCTCGCCGAAGGCGTCGCGCAGGTCCTCGGCGACGATCTCCCGGTCGGCGTCGCTCGCCCTTTGCTCCGGCCGCCGCGCGGGCAGATCGCTCATGCTGGTCTCCCTTCGGTGTGCGAGCAAGGATACGACCGCAGCGACGACGTGATCATCCGGACCGGCATGCGGTCGAATCTCGCGGCGGCCTCCCGGTCCCCCGTCGTCGCTCCCTCGGGCTTCGGGCGCTATGGGGAGCGCATCCCGTTCGTGCAGAAGAACCGCTGGCTCATCTGAGTCGACGCGCTGGCGCGAGCGGCTGTGCCGGTGGTCCTGACAACCGGTCACAGGCCCCTTGGCAGAGCACAGCGCTTCTGCTAACTTTCTTTCCAATTCGATTCGAGGCCATTCCGGTGCAATGAGATCACGGGCCGCGAATCGCCCGAACCGCCAGCCCTTCTGGCCAGTCACGCCCCTAGTCATTTGCCCTGCTTCAGCCTGCCCATGCCTCGTGGAGGTGATGCCCGCGATCGGATCCGCAGATCCGAGTCATCGTCACGGACGACATCAGGCAAGGAGTCACCCATGAAGACTCGATGGCGCACCGCGGCGGCGTACGGCGCCGCCGCGGGACTGCTGGTCACGAGCGTCGCAGTGGCCTTCGGCGCACCGTCACCCCAACCGGACGACGCTGTGACGGCGCAGCAGACGCCGCAGGTGCGGGCGCAGGCCGCGGCCGCGAACGGCTACCGCAACGTCGGCTACTTCACCCAGTGGGGCATCTACGGCCGGAACTTCCTGGTCCAGGATCTGGACCAGTCCGGAGCGGCGGCCGACCTCACGCATCTCAACTACGCCTTCGCCAACATCCACCCGGACACGCTGACCTGTTTCGAGGCCAACCGGCCCAACGGGCCGAAGGACTCGCCGTCGGAGGGCGACTACGCCGGCGACGCCTGGGCCGACTACGGCCGCGGGTTCGCGGCCGGCGACTCCGTCGACGGTGTCGGCGACGTCTGGGACCAGCCGCTGGCCGGCAACTTCAACCAGATCAAGGAGCTCAAGGCGAAGTACCCGCACCTCAAGGCGCTGGTCTCGATCGGCGGCTGGACCTGGTCGCGGCACTTCTCCCGCGCCGCCGCGACGCCGGAGTCGCGCCAGCGGTTCGTCTCGTCGTGCATCGACCTGTTCCTGCGCGGCAACCTGCCGGTGATCGACGGCCGCGGCGGGCCGGGCTCCGGCGCCGGGGTGTTCGACGGGTTCGACATCGACTGGGAGTGGCCCGGCGTGCCGGAGAACCTCCAGCACCCTGGCAACCACTGGTCGCCGGACGACAAGGCGAACTTCACCGCGCTGCTGGCGGAGTTCCGCCGTCAGCTCGACGCGCACGGAGCGCAGACCGGCAAGACGTACGAGCTCAGCGCGTTCCTGCCGGCCAACCCCGTGCTCGTCGACGCCGGCTGGGACGTGAGCCAGATCTTCGACTACCTCGACTTCGGCAACGTGCAGGGCTACGACCTGCACGGCACCTGGGACCCGGATCTGGCCGGCCACCAGGCCAACCTGAACGACGACTCGGCCAACCCGCTCGCGGACGGCCAGCGGTTCAGCGTCGACGCGGCGATGCGGTACTACGTCGACCGCGGCGTCTCACCGTCCCAGCTCACCATGGGAATCCCGCTGTACGGCCGTGGCTGGACCGGGGTCACGGACGGCGGGAAGCACGGCGCGTGGCAGAACGCGTCCGGCGCCGCGCCGGGCGAGTTCCCCGAGGAGCCGGGGAGCGACCGCTACCGCAACCTGCGCGGCGGCCAGATCTTCCACGACGAGCAGGTCATGGCCTCGTGGTCCTACGACGGCACCGAGTTCTGGTCCTTCGACGACCCGTGGCTGGTGGACCGGAAGGCCGGCTACATCACGGCCGGCGGCTTCGGCGGCGCGATGTGGTGGGACCTGGCCGGTGACTTCGAGAACGAGCTGGTCGGGCTGATGGGCTCGCGGCTGGCGACCGGCGGTCCACCGGGCGGCGACGACACCGGCGGCGACGCGTCCGGTGGCGACGTCTCGGGTGGCGACGTCTCGGGTGGCGACGTCTCGGGTGGCGACGCGACCGGCGGAGACGACGGCGGGCCGGGCGAGTGCACGGCGCCGGCCTGGAACGCGACGACGGTGTACGTCGGCGGGAACCAGGTGTCGCACAACGGGCACCTCTGGACCGCGCGGCACTGGACGCAAGGTGACACGCCCGCGTCCAGCGAGTGGGGTCCTTGGCGCGACGACGGCGCGTGTTCCGGCGGCACGTCCGGTGCGTCCGGTGCGTCCGGCGCGGACACGGGGACCGACGTCGGCGCCGCGTCGGGGAGCGAGACCGGCACCGCGTCCGGCACGGAGCGCGGCGGGACGGCGGCCTGCACCGCGCCGGCCTGGAACGCGACGACGGTGTACGTCGGCGGGAACCAGGTGTCGCACAACGGGCACCACTGGACCGCCCGGCACTGGACCCAGGGCGACACCCCCGCGCCCAGCGAGTGGGGTCCCTGGCGCGACGACGGGCCCTGCGACGGCGGCGGCACCGACTCCGGGACCGACACCGGCACGGACACGGGCTCGGACACTGGGTCGGAGACGGGCTCGGAGACCGGGTCGGAGACCGGCGGGGACACCGGCACTGAGGACGGCGGCGGCGATCCCGGCGATCCGGGTGACCGCTGGCTGACCGGCTATTGGCACAACTTCAACAACGGCTCGACGGTGCTGCGGGTCTCCCAGGTTCCGCGGGCGTACAACCTGCTGGCGATCGCGTTCGCGGACAACCAGCCGAGCCGGCCGGGCGGCATCACGTTCAACCTCGCCTCGTCCGAGCTCGGCGGCTACACCGTCGACCAGTTCAAGGCCGACATCGCCGCTCGCCGGGCCGCCGGCGGCACCGTCGTCATCTCCGTCGGCGGCCAGAACGGCCATGTCGGCGTCACCAATGCCACCGAGGCCAGCAACTTCGCGCAGAGCACGTACGCGCTCATGCAGGAGTACGGCTTCGACGGCGTCGACATCGACCTGGAGCACGGGATCAACGCGACGTTCATGGAGCAGGCGTTGCGGCAGCTGCGGGCGCTGGCCGGGTCCGATCTGATCATCACGATGGCGCCGCAGACGATCGACTTCCAGGCGCCGACGTTCGAGTACTACAAGCTGGCGCTGGCGATCCGCGACATCCTCACCATCGTCAACATGCAGTACTACAACTCCGGCTCGATGCTGGGCTGCGACCAGCAGGTCTACTCCCAGGGCACGGTCGACTTCCTGACCGCGCTCGCCTGCATCGAGCTCGAAGCCGGACTGGCGCCGCATCAGGTCGGGCTCGGCCTGCCGGCGACGCCGCAAGCCGCGGGCGGCGGCCACCAGTCGCCGTCGAACGTCACGGCCGCCCTGGACTGCCTGGCGACCGCGACCCGCTGCGGCAGGTTCGTGCCGCCCGATCCGTGGGGACCGATCGGCGGGGCGATGACCTGGTCGGTCAACTGGGATGCGACGAACGGCTACCAGTTCGCCAACGCCCTGGGCGCCTATCTCGGCACCAGTTGACGCACCAGGACCGGCGACGGTGAGGGTCGCGGCCCCACCGGACCCTCACCGTCGCCGACGCCGCTCAGCGGCGGCGCCGTCCTGGCCGCGCCGCGGCGCACGCCACCGGCACACGTACACGCGGGCGCCGCCGCGACCGGGCCGCCCGCCCGGTCCGCCGTCAGCCGTCGGTGCCGCTGCGCCGCCGCGACCGCGACCCCTTCCCGGTCGCCGGGCCGAGGCCGAACCGCGGGTCGACCTGGATGTCCTCCAGCGCGATCAGCGCGTCGTCGACCATCTCCGGCGCCTGGAGCTGCCGGGCTGCCCGCTCGACCTGCGGCGGCGCCTCCAGCTCCTCGTCGACCACCTTGAGGTCGGCCATCTTGCGGGCGCTCACCAGCACCCGGCTCTCCAGCGAGCTGACCCCGTCGTTGTAGGCCTTGACCGCGCCGTCGAGCTGACGACCGAGCCGGGCGAGGTGGCCGCCCATCGTGGCGAGCCGGGAGTGCAGCTCGCGGCCGAGTGTCAGCACCTCCTGCGCGTTCTGCGCCAGCGCCTCCTGCCGCCAGGTGTATCCGACCGTGCGCAGCAGCGCGACCAGCGTCGACGGCGTCGCGATGACGACGTTGCGCTCGAAGGCGTGCTCGAACAGCGTCGGGTCCTGCTCCATCGCGGCGTTGAGGAACACGTCGGACGGCACGAACATGACGACGAACTCCGGCGTCGGCGCGAACTGCTCCCAGTACTGCTTGGCGGCCAGCGACTCGATGTGCGTCTTGAGGTGCCGGGCGTGCGCCGCCAGCCGCTTGTCGCGGGTGGCCTCGTCGCGGGCCTCCATGGCCTCGAGGTAGCCGTTGAACGCCACCTTCGCGTCGACGACGACCTTCTTGCCGCCGGCCAGGCTGACCACGAGGTCGGGGCGGAGCTTGCCGTCGCTGGTGTCGGCGGTGGCCTGCTCGGAGAAGTCGACGTGCTCGACCATGCCGGCGGCCTCGACGACCCGGCGCAGCTGCAGCTCGCCCCAGCGGCCGCGCACCTGGGGCGCCCGCAGCGCCGTCACGAGCTGCTGGGTCTCCAGCCGCAGCTGCTCGGAGCTCTTGCCCATGGTCTCGAGCTGGTTGCGCAGCTCGCCGTAGGCGGTCGCCCGGGCCTTCTCGAGCTGGTGAGCGTGGGTGGTGACCTTCTCGAGCTGGTCGTTCAGCGGCTTCACCATCGCCTCGACGGCCAGCCGGCGGTGCTCCAGCTCGGTCTTGACCCGCTCCTCCGAGCCCTTGAACTGCTCCGTCGCCAGCTCGAGGAAGTCGGCGCGGTTCTGCCGCAGCGCGTCGGCCGACAGCCGCTGGAACTCCTGCGTCAGCCGCTCCTGCTCGGCGCGGAGCAGAGCCAGCTTCTCCTCGCCGCTGCTGCGGGCGTGCGCCAGCTCGGTCTCCAGCCGCGTCTGCTCCGCCTGGGCGTCGAGCATGCGCTCGCGGTCGACCTCACGCTCGGCCTGCAGGTCGGCCTTCTCGCGCCGGACGGAGTCGAGCTCGGCCCGCGCGGCGTCGCGCTCGGCGGCCACCGTCGCGGCGGCGCCGGCCGTGCGGACGCGGACGAGCAGCGCGCCGACCGCGCCGCCGAGCAACAGGGCGACGAGGGCGATGAGGACGGTGGAGACGTTCATGGGGGCTACTTTGCCGGGGACCTCCGACAAAGTCGGGGAGGCGCGGCGAGAACCGGTCCGGAACAGGGCTTTCGTCGCAGTTCAAGATCCGCTTCGTGTGCGGCGGCCGGGGCACGTACCCTTGGCACCTGTGAGTCTCACCATCGGCATCGTCGGCCTGCCCAATGTCGGCAAGTCCACGCTGTTCAACGCGCTGACGAAGAACGACGTGCTGGCCGCGAACTACCCGTTCGCCACCATCGAGCCGAACGTCGGCGTCGTCGGCGTGCCCGATCCGCGGCTGGCGAAGCTCGCCGAGACCTTCGGCTCCGCGCGCCAGCTGCCGGCCACCGTCAGCTTCGTCGACATCGCCGGCATCGTGAAGGGCGCCTCCGAGGGTCAGGGCCTGGGCAACAAGTTCCTCGCCAACATCCGCGAGGCCGACGCGATCTGCCAGGTCATCCGCGTCTTCAACGACCCCGACGTCGTCCACGTCGACGGCCGGGTGGAGCCGAAGGCCGACATCGAGACGATCAACACCGAGCTGATCCTCGCCGACCTGCAGACCATCGACAACGCGCTGCCGCGCCTGGTCAAGGAGGCGCGGATGGCCAAGGAGAAGCAGGAGACCGTCGCGGCCGTCGAGCGGGCCAAGGCCATCCTCGACGGCGGACAGACCGTCTTCGCCGCCGGCCTGGAGCCCGAGCCGCTGCGCGAGCTGCACCTCCTCACGGCCAAGCCATTCCTCTACGTCTTCAACATGGACGACGAAGAACTCGGCGACGACGCGCTGAAGGCCGAGCTGCGCACCTTGGTCGCGCCGGCCGAGGCGATCTTCCTCGACGCGCAGATCGAGGCGGAGCTGTCTGAGCTCGATGAGGCCGAGGCGCTGGAGCTGCTGCAGTCGATGGGCCAGGAGGAGTCCGGCCTCGACATGCTCGCCCGGGTCGGCTTCGACACGCTCGGCCTGCAGACCTACCTCACGGCCGGTCCCAAGGAAGCCCGCGCCTGGACGATCCGCAAGGGCGCCACCGCCCCCGAGGCAGCCGGCGTCATCCACACCGACTTCCAGAAGGGCTTCATCAAAGCCGAGGTCGTCTCGTACGACGACCTGGTGGCGACCGGCTCGATGACGGAGGCCCGGTCGAAGGGCCTGGTCCGCATGGAGGGCAAGGACTACGTCATGTCCGACGGCGACGTCGTCGAGTTCCGCTTCAATGTCTGAGCCGCGTGCCGGCCGGCATGGGAACCAGCGATCCCAGGAGAGCGTGGAGGCACTTTCGATGGCGGACGTCGACTACGAAGCTTGTCGCTACAGCGTGACGGTGCGAACCGATGACCCCGCCGTGCTCCACATGCTGCGCGGGCTCACCCAGCAATGCGAGTCCGGGCGGTTCAAGCAGATCGCGTGGGGAGGAACTGGCGAGCGGGACTGGGCCGTCGCCGACCATGAGGTGACGTTCCGTTTCAGCGCGCCCACTGATAGGAGTCGCTTCCGTTCGGAGGCGCGGCGGCTTCTGCCGGACGGCAGTTGGACCGAGCTCCGGTCGGACGACAACGATCCCGCGACGCGCCAGCGATCCTGATTAGCGGGTCGCCGTGCGGTCAGCGCACCGGGTTGCCGGCGGAGCGGGCGATCTCGGCCTGGCGGACGAGGAAGGCCTGCTCGTCCAGCTTCTTCCTGCGCATCCAGGTGGTGACCTCGGCGTTGCACTTGCTGGCGTTGCAGGACCGGCAGGCCGGCACCACGTTGGCCAGCGTGTAGCGGCCGCCGCGGGAGATGGGGAGCATGCAGTCCTTCTGCAGGTGCGCGTCGGCGGCGCCGCAGTAGGCGCAGCCGCCCCACGCGGCGACCAGTGTCGCCCACTGGGCATCGGTCAGGTCGTGCTCGACCTTGTCCATCCGGCGCTTCCGGCGACGGGCGTAGATCGCGGCTCGACGGCGGGACGGCACGGTGTGAGCGTACGGGCACCCATCGCTTGATCCGGGGATTGACGTGCGTGTGCGGGGCGGCGGTCTCGCTGCGGTGCCCGTTGTGTGCCGAGTCCCTAGCCGAGATCACCTGTGCGGGCGGCGAGGAACGACTGAGGCGTACAGCGTCATGACTCGTGAATGAAAAGACCGCGGCGCAGCACCGATGTGGGACTGCGTCGCGGCCAGCCGGCATCACTGGTGGTGGAAGCACCTCCGCCGGCAGCTCCAGCTTACCGCCATCTGCCGCCGGGGACCGCAGGGACCACGTCACATGCGCTGACGGTAGCCGCGGACCTTGGCGAGGTTGCCGCAGCGCTGCATCGAGCACCAGCGACGCTTGCCGGGGCGGGAGGTGTCGACGAGGAGAAGGCCGCAGGTCTCCGACGCGCAGACGCGGATTCGCGACGCCAGCGGACCGGCGAACAGGTCGATCGCGTCGCGGGCGATCGTCGACAGCGCGGCGGGCGTCGTCGGGGAGGCCCAGCCGACCCCGGCGCCGACCACGCCCAGGGAGGGCACCAGCGGAGGCGACGCCGCCGCGGCGTTGATGACCTCGATGTCAGACGGGCGGACGGAGCCACCCGCCGCCAGTGACCGGGCCGCGTCCGTGATCGCCGTCCGCAGCGGCCGCATCGCCGCCAGGTCGGCCGGCCCGGCGGTCAGGCCGTCGACGGACAGGATGACGGAGAGCCAGTGAGCGAGTTCGTCGGGGGAGTGGACGATCTCCCAGCGGGCGGACTCGCCCTCGCCGCCGGTGTGGCTGAAGTCGAGCGAGACGCGGCCGGTGAGGAAGCGCACACGGACGGAGAGCGGGAGGTCCGAACGGCGTTGCATGAAACCACTATAACTGGTTACGGTGAACCTATGACGCTCATCACGCACATCAACCCCGAGTCCATGCACTCCAACCCCGCGTTCAGCTGGGCCGTGCGGGTCGCCGCCGGCGCGGACCTGGTCTTCATCGGCGGCCAGAACGGCGTCGACGGGAGCGGGCAGGTCGTGGCGCCGGACATCGCGAGCCAGACCCGGCAGGCGCTCACGAACCTGCTGACAGTGCTCGAGGCCGCCGGCGCGAAGCCCGAGGACGTCGTGAAATGGACGATCCTGATCAAGGAGGGCGCGTCGCTGCAGGAGGGCTTCGCCGCGTTCGGCGAGGTCTGGGGTCAGCGGCCGAACCCGCCGGCCATCACCGGCGCGTTCGTCGCGGGCCTCGCGGTGCCGGGCGCGCTGGTCGAGATCGAGGCCGTCGCGGCGGTGCCGCCCGCCGGGTAGCCTCGCCCGCATGCCGGACGAGAAGAGCACCCTCAAGCGTTACCTGCAGGCCCAGCGCGACGCGCTGCTGTGGAAGCTCGACGGCCTCAGCGAGCGCGATGCCCGCTGGCCGATGACGCCGACCGGGACCAACCTGCTCGGGCTGGTCAAGCACGTCGCGAGCATGGAGGCCGGCTACTTCGGCGAGGTCTTCGGCCGGCCGGCCCCCGACCCGATGCCGTGGCTGGACGACGACGCCGAGCCGAACGCCGACTTCTGGGCGACGCCGGACCAGACGATCGAGTGGGTGACGGACTTCTACCGGCGCACGATCGCGCACTCCGACGCGACGATCGACGCGCTCGCGCTGGACGACACCGGAACGGTGCCGTGGTGGCCCGAGGACCGCAACCCGGTCACGCTGCACTGGATCCTCGTGCACATGATCGCCGAGACCGCCCGGCACGCGGGTCACGCCGACATCGTCCGCGAGACGATCGACGGCGAGATCGGCCTGCGCAAGGACGTGAGCAACCTCCCCGACCAGGACGCGCAGGGGTGGGCCGACTACGTCGAGAAGCTCAAGCGCACCGCCGAGGAGTTCTAACCCCCGCCGTGCCACGACCGCCACAGCGCGGCGTAGGAACCACCGGCCGCGACGAGCTCGTCGTGCGTGCCGAGCTCGACGATCCGGCCGTCCTCCATGACGGCGATCCGGTCCGCGTCGTGGGCGGTGTGCAGGCGGTGCGCGATCGCGATCACCGTCCGCCCGGCGAGGACCGCGGCCAGGGACCGCTCCAGGTGCCGGGCCGCGCGCGGGTCGAGCAGCGACGTCGCCTCGTCGAGGACCAGCGTGTGCGGGTCGGCCAGCACCAGCCGGGCCAGCGCGAGCTGCTGCGCCTGCGCCGGTGACAGCTCGGCGCCGCCGGACCCCACGGCAGCGGACAGGCCCAGCGTCGACGCCCAGTCCCAGGCGTCGACGGCGCGCAGCGCGGCCTCGACCGACGCGTCGGAGGCCGACGGCCGCGCGAGGACGACGTTGTCGCGCAGCGTGCCGCGGAAGACGTGGTGCTCCTGGGTGACGAGGGCGACCTCGGTGCGCAGCCGGTCGAGCGGCAGGGACGAGACGGGGACGCCGCCGACGGTGATCGTGCCGGCGCGCGGGGTGTGGACGCCGGCGAGCAGCTTGCCGAGGGTGGACTTGCCGGCGCCGGACGGGCCGACGACGGCGAGGCGCTCGCCGGGGGCGATGGTGAGGGAGACGTCATGGAGGACGTCGTGGCCGGGCCGGTAGGCATGGCTCACCCCGCGGACCTCGATCATTTCTTCATTTACGGTATCGGTGGCCGGCGCTGCCCACTCACCCTCGGGGTAGGCCGGATCGCGCCGTACTCCCCGCAACCGTGCCATCGCCGCCCCGCCGATCTGCAGCTCGTTGAGCCAGAACAGCAGCGTGTCCACCGGCGCGAGCAGTTGCTGCGTGTACAGCGTCGCCGCCGTCACCGCGGCCAGCGACACGACGCCGTCGAGGTGCAGCAGCCCGCCGACGACCAGCGTCGCGACCACCGGCAGCACGAACGCCACGTCGATCGTCGGCAGATACACCGTGCGCAGCCGCAGCGTCGCCCGCTCCGCCGCGTACGACGTCACGATGTCGCGGTCCATCCGCGCCGATCGCCGGGAGCCGAGCCGGAACGCCTCGACCGTCCGCGCGCCGTCGACGGTCTCGGCCAGACCCTCGGCGAGCTGCGAGTAGGACGCGTTCTCCCGCAGGTAGGCGGCCCGGGCGCGACGCAGGTACCAGCGGGTGACGGCCCACAGGATCGGCACCCCGACCAGCGCCGGCAGCGCCAGCAGCGGCCCGAGCAGCACCAGCCCGCCGAGCGTCAGCACGATCGTGACGACGCTGATCAGCGTTTCCGGGATCGCGTAGCGCACCGCGCGGGCCAGCAGGTCGACGTCGCGCGTGGTGCGGGTGATGAGGTCGCCGGCGCCGGCCTCCTCGACGGCGCCGAGCGGCAGTGCCAGCACGCCGTGGACGAACTCCTCGCGCAGCTGGGCCAGCACCTTCTCGCCGAGCCGCGCCGACACGAACATCGCCAGCGCGCTCAGCACGGCCTGCGCCACGACGAACAGCGAGATCAGCAGCGTGATCCGGGTGACGTCGTCGACGCCGGCGGTGACGTCCTCGACCAGCCGGCCGAGCAGCCACGGGCCGGCCAGCCCGGACGCGGCGGCGAGCGCGTGGAGCCCGACGGCGGCGGCGACGGACCGGCGCTCCCGCAGCGCCAGCCGGCGTGCGTGCCGCCGGACCTCCCGCGCCGACGCGACCGGCAGGCCCGCGGCCGACGCGCCCGGCGTCCCGCTCATGCCGGGCCCTCCTCACGCGCGACCAGCGCCCGGTACCGCGGATCGGCCAGCAGCGACGCGTGCGTCCCGGTCGCGACGACGGCGCCGGCGTCGACGAGGACGACGGAGTCGGCGTGGTCCAGCAGGATCGGGCTGGTCGCGAACACGACCGTGGTCCGGCCGGCCCGCGCCGCGGCCAGCCGGGCGGCGATCCGGGCCTCGGTGTGCGCGTCGACGGCGCTGGTGGGCTCGACCAGCACGAGAACGTCGGGCGAGGTCAGCACGGCCCGGGCCAGTCGCAACCGCTGCAGCTGGCCGCCGGAGAACTCCTTCCCACCCGAGGCCACGACGGTGTCCAGCCCGTCCGGCAGCGCCTCCAGCACGTCCGCCGCCGACGCGACGTCCACCGCGGCCAGCAGCTCCGCATCGTCGGCCTCCCGATCCACGCAGAGCTCCGTCCGCAGCAGACCTGCGAACAGCCGCGCGTCGTTGCCGGACACCAGGATCCGCCGCCGCACCTCGTCGACGTCGACCGACGCCAGCGGCAGCCCGCCGTACGTCACCGACGACTCCACGTACCGGCCCAGCCGGTCCGCCAGCGCGGCCGCGTCACCCGGCGCCGCGCACACGACCGCCGTGAACCGTCCCTCCTCGACGAGCAGCCCGGACACCGGATCCACCAGCACACCGCCCGCCAGCGCCGCCGACCCACCGCCCGGCCCGATCGACGGCGACAGCGCCAGCAGCGTCACCACGCGCCGGGCCGCGACGAGCGCCTTCATGATCGCGCCCGCGCCCACGACGATCCGCCGCACCGGCGTGGCCAGGAACACCGCGAACCCGTAGAACGCGACCAGCTGGCCGCCGGTCAGCTCGCCGGAGAGCACCTGCCGCGCGCCGAGGAACACGATCGCCGCGACCAGCAGGCCGGGCAGCAGCATCCGGGCCACCTCGAGCGCCGCCTCGGCGCGGGCGACGTGCACCCCGGCGTGCCGGACCCGCTGCGACTCGTCGTCGTAGCGCCGCCCGAACAGCGACTCGCCGCCGATCCCGCGCAGCACCCGCAGCCCGCCGACGATGTCGACGGCCTGGGCGGTCAGCTCCGCCTGCTGGACCCGCAGCCGGGTCTGCCGGTCGTGCAGCGGCCGTAGCAGCAGCGCCGTCGCCCACACGATCAGCGGCACCCCGGCCAGCACGACCAGCCCCAGCCGCCACGACGTCGCCAGCATGATCGCCGCCACCACGACGATGGACGCGACCGCGCCGATGGTGCGCGAGCTGAGGTCCAGCGCCCGCCCGATCGCGGTGACGTCGGCGACGCCCACGCTGAGCACCTCGCCGGCCGACGTCTTCCGCGGCAGCGTCGCGCCGAGCCGCGCCGCCTGCCGCGTGACCAGCTGCAACGTCCTGTACCGCGCTCCCAGAGCGTTGGTCAGTGCGCACCGGTCCTGCAGGATGCCGGCGGCGGCCTGGGCGACGCCGAGGGCCAGCACGACGCCGCCCCACAGCAGCAGGTCGCCGCGGTCGCGCCCGGTCAGACCGTCGTCGATGGCCCGGCCGACGGCGTACGGGATCAGCGCCTGCGCGGTCGGCCAGAGGCAGCCGTAGAACGCGCCGAGCAGGACGACGCCGAACTGGACGCGGGCCAGCCAGAGCAGGTAGCGGCCCGGAGTGAGGCGGCTGGGGACACCGGGGTCCGGTTCGGGAAAGCGCCGCACAAGATTCGAGACCCTAGTCGCCATACACCCCGGCGGCAACGCGATTTCGGCGCGACTATTGACCCTGCCGACGCGTGGCGACACGATCGAGTCGATGGGCAGGATCAGACGCTGGCCGGTGTCGTCGTCCGCGCTGCGCTCCGTCGGCTACGACCCGCAGACGTGGACGCTCGAGGTCGAGTTCGAGTCCGGCGCCGTCTACCGCTACCTCGACGTCGACCCGCTGGACGTCGAGGCGATGATGCGGGCCGACAGCATGGGCGCCTACCTCAACGAGGAGATCAAGCCGCGCTACGAGGCCGAGCAGGTGCAGGGATAGCTCACGGCGCCGGGGTCAGCTGCTCCAGCGCGGCCAGCCCCGACGCGGCCAGCGGCGACGGGGGAGCGGCCTGCGGCGCGGTGGCCCGGAACGCGCTCGGCGCGACGCCGTAGACGGCGCGGAACCGGCGGGAGAAGTGGTAGGCGTCGGCGAACCCGCACTGCACCGCGATGGCCTGCAGCGACAGGTTGCTCATCCACAGCAGCGGCTCGGACCGGGCCAGCCGGAGCCGCTCCAGCGCGGCGACCGGCCCGACCCCGAAGCGGCGCCGGAACGCCCGGCACAGCGTCGAGACGGACACGCCGGCGGCCGCGGCCAGCCGCTCCAGCGGAACCGGCCGGGCGACACCGTCGGCCCATGCGGTCCGTACGGCGGACATCGCGGCGACCACCGGCGCCGGCAGCCCTCCGTCGCCGGCGCCCGAGCCGGCCGGCTCGGCAGGCGGCGCGAGGAACGTCAGCACCAGCAGCCGCAGCGTCTCGGCCGCCCGGTCGTGCCAGCCGGGCGGGCACGCGGCGCCGAGCCAGAGCAGGTACTGGCACAGCGCGCCCATCGGGTCCGGCCGGCCGCCCAGCTCCCGCACGACCGGCCACGCCGCATCGTCGAACGGGGGCCCGGCCAGCGTGAAGTGCACGTACGCGTGCCGGGTCGGCCGCCGCGGATCCCAGCGGAACGCGTCGCGCATCCCCGGCCGGACCAGCAGCAACGTCCCCGGTGTCAGCGGTACCTGCAGGTCGTCCCAGCGCCAGGTCGCGCTGCCGGACAGCAGCCAGACGAACTCGTACGTGCGGGCGTCGCGCGGGCCGAACGTCGAGCCCGGCGGGTAGTCCGCGACGGCGGGGCCGAGGCGGGGCGCCAGCCCCACCCCGAACCCCGCCACAGCGACCTCAGCGGTCACAGCCACCGTCGCGATCCGGCCGGATCCGCGGCGTGCGCAGCTGCTCGATCCCCTTGTAGGCGTACGGGTCGCGGCCGGCCACCAGCACGACGTCGCGGAAGTCGGCCTGCGCCATGGTCTGCCCTTCGTGCGGCGGCGCCCACGGCAGCAGCGACTCCGCGCTCATGTAGTGGTTGGCCAGCGCGCGCCGGTAGCCGTGCTTCCCGGTGTTCGGCAGCGACTTGTGCAGCAGGTACCCGTTGAACAGCAGCACCGATCCGGCGCTCAGCTCGACCGGCACCGCGTCGTCGTCGGTCCAGGGGAAGTCGTAGGACTCGACGGTGCAGTCGTAGCGCGGGTCCTCGTGCTCGCGGTTGGGGTAGATGACGCCGCCGCGGTGCGAGCCGGGCAGCACCCAGAGGCAGCCGTTCTCGACGGTCGCGTCGTCGAGTGCGATCCACGCGGCGGTGAGCGAGCGGTCCCGGGTCGGGATGAACATCTCGTCCTGGTGCCAGGCCTGGCCCGGCTTCCCCTCGGCCTTGACGAACAGCATCGACTGCATCGCCTTGACGTTCGGCCCGATGACCCGGGTCAGGCCGTCGACGATCGCGGGATGGCGCATCGTGTCCAGCATCAGCGACGACAGCTTGTGCGGATAGTGGACGCAGAGGAACCGGCGGATCACCTCGTCGTCGCTCTCGTCCGGCGACGACGCGACCGCCCCCTCGATCGCGCCGAGCTCGCCACGGCAGATCCGCGCGGTCTCGGCCAGCAGCGCGTCGAGCTCGGCGCGGCTGAGCACGTCCTTCAGGATGACGAATCCATCCTGCTCGTAGCGGCTCTCCAGGGTCGACGGCGGTGCGATGGGCGCGACGGTCATGACGGGTCTCCAGGCGGTTCGGTGCGAATAGGCCGACGTCTCGCATCCTGCTCGCGGCGCACCCCGGGCGGCCATGGCGTCACTGTGCAGCATGATGGCGAATCCTGTCATCCCTTGACGAGCCGGAAACGCCGCCGTTACAGTCGAGTCCGTTGTCCTAATACGTATTAGTGCCCGCGGAGGGAGATCGGCGAGCGCATGACGGCCCCCGCACCACGCGGCTGGAGCACCTGGGACGTCCGCACCCACACCGGCATGACGCACCTGCCGTCCGGGCTCGCGGTCCGGTTCGGTCTCCTGGACGCCGCCGGCCGGCCGGTGTTCGACGGGTTCACCTGGCGGCGCGGCCTGGTCCGGCTCGGCCACCACACCGTCGACGGCTCGTTCGCCGAGGTCACGGTCGAGGCGGACGGGGTCGAGCTGCGGCTGACGATGGCCGGCGGGCCGGGCGACGAGCTGTACGTCCGGGGCGCGTCCGCGGGCACGGTCGTCGTCGACTGGCCGGGGAAGGACGGCTGGCGGCTGGACCGTGCCGGCGACGACCTCCTCATCGCCCCGCGCAACTCGGCCGCGACGGTGCACGATGTCGGCGAAGTGATCGAGCGGCGCCGGGCCGCCGCCGACGCCGTCCGCCCGAGGTCCGGAGGCCGGTACCGCGACGCCGCCGACGCGCTGACCCGCGCCGTCACCTGGAACACCATCCACGCGCCGGACCTGGGCCGCGTCCTCACCCCGACGTCGCGCGACTTCGTCTCCGCCGAGCGGCAGGGCTTCTACGGCAGCTGGGCGCTGCACGCGTGGGACACGTTCTTCACCGGGCTGGTCGCGAGCCTCGTCGACCGCGACTACGCGCGCGGCATCCTCGGCCAGATCCTGCCGTTCGCCGACGCGGCCGGGATGATCCCGAACCGGGTCAGCGACGAGCGCGGCACCACCTGGGACCGGTCGCAGCCGCCGGTCGGCGCGCTGACGGTGCTGTCGGCGTACCTGTCCGGCGGGCTCTCCGACCGGACCCGCGACCGGGCGCTGCTGGAGGAGACCTTCGACGCGCTGCTGGCCTGGCACGACTGGTGGCCGGCGCATCGCGTCGGGCCGCACGGCTTGCTGGCGTGGGGCTCGGACCCGATCGAGGGCGACCCGGAGTCGGCGACGCTGGACCGCGCGAAGCGGGAGTCCGGGCTGGACGACTCGCCGATGTACGACGAGGCCGCGTACGACCCGGCGACGCACACGATGGACCTCGCCGACGCCGGCCTGAACGCGCTACACATTGCCGACGCCGAGGCCCTGGCCATGATGGCCGAGCTGCTCGGCGACGCCGCTACGGCGGCCCGGCTCACCGCAGCGGCCGAGCGCACTCGTGCGCGGGCCGCGGCGCTGTTCTGGGACGAGGCCGCGCAGGGCTACCGGAACCTGCGCGCGGACGGCAGCCACGACCCGCACGTCTCGCCGACGCTGCTCTACCCGCTGCTCGGCGGCTTCCCCGACCCGGCCACGGCACGGCACGTCGCGGACGTCCTGCTCCAGCCCGGCGTGCTCGGCGGCGACCGGCCGCTGCCCAGCGTCGCGCGGAACGACCCCGGCTTCGCCGCCACCTACTGGCGTGGCCGGATCTGGGCGCCGATGGCCTACCTCGCGGTCCAGGGGCTGCGCCGCTACGACCTGCGTGACCACAGCCGCGCCGTCAGCACGGCGCTGCTGGAGCTGTTCCTCACCGAGTGGGAGGCGCACAGCGCGGTCCGGGAGAACTACCCGGCCTTCGACGGTGAGGACCTCACCGGATTCCAGCAGCGGTCGGACGGGCTGATGGCGTGGGGCGGGCTGCTGGCGCACCTCGCGTTCGGCGAGCTGGCCGAGGCCCGGCCGGACGGCTGGCGGTTCGCCCATCCCGGCGAGCCGGCCGAGCTGGCCGGCCTGCCGCTCGGCGACGGCCGGCTGACGGTGCGCGCGGGCGACCGGCTGGTCGTGACGCTCGACGGCGCCGTCCTGATCGACGCGGCGCCGGGCGTCGTCGTGAGCGCGTACCGGCGCACGCCGGACGAGGTCAGCGCCACCGTCACCGGCACCGGCGACGCGCGCATCACCGACATCGAGGGCGGGCCGCAAGCCGTCACCGTCGACGGCGACACCCGGCATGTCCAGTTCGTCAGAGAGGGATCCCACGCGTGAGCAGCGAGACGGCGAGGACGGCCGACATCCTCGTGGTGGGCGGCGGGCTCGGCGGCGTCGCAGCGGCCCTCGCGGCACTGCGACGAGGCAGGTCCGTCCTGCTCACCGAGGAGACCGACTGGATCGGCGGCCAGCTGACCAGCCAGGGCGTCCCGCCGGACGAGCACGCGTGGATCGAGCAGTTCGGCAGCACCCGCAGCTACCGCGAGCTGCGCGAGAACATCCGCGCCTACTACCGCGCCTGGTACCCGCTGGCCGGCTGGGCCCGCGACGCACGCGACCTCAACCCCGGCCAGGGGAAGGTCAGCCGGCTGTGCCATGAGCCGCGGGTCGGCGCCGCCGTGCTGGAGGCGATGGTGGCGCCGTGGATCGCGGCCGGCCGGCTGCGCGTCCTGTACCGGCACCGCCCGGTGGCCGCGAGCGTCGACGGCGACCGCGTCACCGCCGTCGTGGTCGAGGGCCCCGACGGCACCAGGCTGGAGGTCCGTGCCCCCTACCTCCTGGACGCGACCGAGTTGGGCGACCTGCTGCCGCTCACCGGCACCGAGCACGTCACCGGGTTCGAGTCGCGGCACGACACCGGCGAGCCGAGCGCGCCGGACCAGGCGCAGCCGGACAACCTGCAGGCGTTCTCCTGGGTGTTCGCCGTCGACCACCGCGCCGGCGAGGACCACACGATCGACCGGCCGGCCGGGTACGCCGCCTGGCGCGAGTACCAGCCGCCGAAGTGGCCGAACCCGCTGATCAGCCTGCGTGCGCCGGACCCGCGCACACTCGAGCCGTTCGAGCGCGCCTTCGTGCCCAACGGCGACACCGGCCCGGTCGTCGCCGACCAGTCCAAGGACCCCGGCGACCGCGAGCTGTGGGCCTTCCGCCGCATCGTCGCCCGGTCGGTGTTCCGGCCCGGGTTCGCCGAGAGCGACGTCACCGTCGTCAACTGGCCGATGATCGACTACGTGCCCGGGTCGCTGATCGGCGTCAGCGACGAGGAGCGCGACAAGCACCTCGCCGGCGCCCGCGAGCTGTCCATGTCGATGCTGTACTGGCTGCAGACCGAGGCGCCGCGGCCCGACGGCGGCACCGGCTGGCGGGGGCTACGGCTGCGCGGCGACGTCATGGGCACGGCCGACGGGCTGGCGAAGGCGCCGTACATCCGCGAGTCGCGCCGCATCAGGGCCCGCCGCACGGTGGTCGAGCAGGACCTGTCGCTGGCGGTCCGCGGCTCGGCCGGCGCGGTCGCGTACCCGGACTCCGTCGGCATCGGGATGTACCGCATCGACCTGCACCCGTCGACCGGCGGCGACACCTATATCGACGTCGCCAGCTCGCCGTTCCAGATCCCGCTCGGCGCGCTGCTGCCGCAGCGGGTGCGCAACCTGCTGCCGGCCGGCAAGAACATCGGCACGACGCACATCACCAACGGCTGCTACCGGCTGCACCCCGTCGAGTGGAACGTCGGCGAGGTCGCCGGCGCGCTGGCGGCGCACTGCCTGGCCGGCGGGCTGGAGCCGGGCCAGGTGCACGAGTCCGGCGCCCTGCTGGGCGCCTTCCAGGACGAGCTGGCCGCCGACGGCGTCGAGCTGGCCTGGCCGGAGATCAAGGGGTACTGACATGAACGGCCGAGACCTCCTCAGCGGGGTGATGGTCCCGCTGGTGACGCCGATGAGCGCGCCGGGCGAGCCGTCCGCCGCGGCGGCGTACGACCTGCTGGACGCGCTGGCCGCGGCCGGCGCGCGCAGCCTCATGCTGTTCGGCAGCAACGGGGAGGGCCCGCTGCTGACCCAGGCGTCGATGACGGAGTTCGCGGCCGGCGTCGCGGCGCACTGGCGGGAGCGGACCGGCGACGGGCCGGTGCTGGTCAACGTCACGGCCGCCGGCACCGCCGAGGCGCTGCAGCGGGCCGACGCCGTCCGCCTGGCCGAGCCGGACGCCGTCGTCGTCAGCCCGCCGATCTACTTCCGGCACCGCGACGACGAGGTGGTTGCGCATTTCGCCGCCTTCGCCGGGCTCGGCGTGCCGGTGGTCGCGTACAACGTGCCGAGCTACAGCGTGCCGATGACGCCCGCGGTGCTCGACGAGGTGCTGGCGATGCCGCACGTCGTGGGCATCAAGGACAGCTCCGGCGACCTCGCCCTGTTCGGCCGGATCGTCGCCGCGGCCCGCCGGCGCCCGGACGTCGGCGTCAGCCAGGGCTCGGAGACGCAGCTGGTCGCCGGGCTCGAGGCGGGCGCCGACGGCATCGTGCCGGGCATCGCCAACCTGGCGCCGGTGCTCTGCGCCGAGCTGTACGACGCGTTCCGGTCCGGCCGGACGTCCGACGCCGACGCGGCCCAGGAGATCGCCGATCGCGTGCTCGCGCTGCACACCGTCCGCCGCGGCGTGCCCGCCGTCAAGGCCGTCCTCGCCGCCCGCGGCCTCTGCCCTCCGCACGTCGCCGCCCCGTTCGTGCCGGCGACGCCGGACGAGCGGGCCGGCCTGCTGGACCTGCTCCGCCCGCTCGACGCGCACCTGGTCACCGCCCGCTGATCGAAGGAGATCTCGTGGAACTCAGCCGTCGCACCCTCGTCCTCGGCACCGCCGCCGCCGGCGTGCTCGCCTCGGCCACGCCGTCGTTCGCCGCCACCGGCGCCGCCGAGGGCGAGTTCGAGGAGTCGCTGGTGTTCCGCGCCGGCGACGACGGCCTGGCCGTCTTCCACGTCTTCGGCCTGACGACGACGGTGGCCGGCTCGGTGCTGGCCTTCGCCGAGGCCCGCCTCACCCCGCACGACGCCGACCCGCACCACCTCGCCGTGCGCCGCAGCCGCGACGGCGGCCGCACCTGGGAGCCGCTGCGCTACGTGCGCCGCTCCGACGGCGTGCAGTCCTTCGTCAACCCGACGCCGCTGGTCGACCGGTCGACGGGGCGGATCTTCCTGTTCCACGCGGAGTGCTTCCGCGACGCCGGCAACACCGGCGGCTCGCCGGACAGCTCCCGGTTGTACGTCGTGACCAGCGACGACGACGGCGAGACGTGGTCGTCGCCGCAGGAGCTCACGCAGCTGTTCGACGGCGACCCGAACGGGCAGACGCTGCACATGCCCGGCCCCGGCCACGGCCTGCAGCTGTCCGACGGCCGGCTGATGGTGCAGGTCTGGCACCGTCGCGCGATCGCTTTCCCGGTCGCCGAGCGGCGCTACGGCGTCACCGTCATCCACAGCGACGACGGCGGCGCCACCTGGCAGGCCGGTGGCGGCGTCCCGCTGGACGGCGCGTACCCGCTGAACGAGGCCCGGCTGATCGAGCGGCCGGACAGCACGCTGGTGGTGCTCGGCCGGTATGCGTCGGGCGGCACGCATCCGCGGATCACGTCGGTGAGCACCGACCGCGGCGCCACCTGGTCGCCGCCGGTGCTGGACGCCGCGGCGCGGCCGGTCAACGCGATCGACACCGGCATCGCCCGGCTGACGGGGCTCGGCGAGCGGGAGGACAGCCGGCTGGTGTTCTCGCGCACCGACTCGCCGACGCGGCGGAACATGACCGTCTCGATCTCCTACGACGAGGGGATGAGCTGGCCGTACAGCCGGGTCCTGACCGAGGGGCCGGCGTCGTACTCGGACACGGTGGCGCTGCCGGACGGGCGGATCGGCGTCCTGTACGGACGCGAGCACGTTCCTGGCGTCACCACCAGCTTCTCCCGCGACATCGTGTTCGCGACGTTCGACCTCGCCTGGCTGACGTCGGGCGCCGACACCGGCCGCCGCGGCCCGGCGACCCGGCTGTCGTTCGAGGTCGAGGACGTGCCGCTGACCGCGACACCCGGCGTCACCGTGGTCCCGGCGGCGGACGCCATGGCCAGCGGCGGCGCCGTCGTCGAGGTGCGCGCCACCGACTACGGCCAGTACCTCGAGGCGGCGATCGAGATCACCCGCGGCGGCCGGTACGACCTCTACGCGCGGTTCCGGCACCTGGCCAACGGCGGCGTGGTCGTCATCGACGTGGACGGCTCGCGGCTGGGCGGACCCATCGACACGTCGACGGTGTCGGTGCGCTCGTTCCGGACCGAGCTGGTCGGCCGGGTGGAGCTGGCCCGCGGCCGGCACACCGTCCGCTTCACCGTCGTCGACAAGCACGTCGACTCGACGGGGGTGCGGTTCGCGCCCGACCTCGTCGGGCTGGTGCTCGCGTGATGTGATGGCAGGGTGGCGAAGCCGACGCGCTGGTTGTCCGAGACCAAAGAGGGCCACTCGCAGTGGTACATCGAGCGGTTCCGCAAGCTCGCGGCTGACGGCGCCGACCTCACCGGTGAGGCGCGGTTGGTCGACGCGATGCTGCCGCGCGGCGCTCGGGTCCTCGACGCCGGCTGTGGCACCGGCCGTATCGCCGGCGCGCTGCACGAGCGCGGCCACACCGTCGTCGGCGTCGACGTCGACCCGGCGCTGATCGAGGCGGCGCGGACGGACTATCCGGGCCCGCGCTACCTCGTCGGCGACCTGTCCGAGCTCGATCTCGGCGAGACGTTCGACGCGGCGGTCATGGCGGGGAACGTCATGGTGTTCGTCGCGCCGGGCACGGAGACCGACGTACTGCGGCGGGGGGGCGGGCACGTCGTGCCGGACGGCTTCGTGATCGTCGGCTTCCACGTGAACCGGCATCTGGCGCTGGCCGACTTCGACCGCTACGCCGAGGACGCCGGGCTACGACTGGAGCACCGGTTCGCCACCTGGGACCTGCGCGCCTGGCACGACGACGCCGACTTCGCCGTCAGCGTCCTCCGGCACCGCTGACGGCGGCGAGGAAGCCCCCGACGAACGTGTCGCCGAGGCCGATGCTGGTCGGCGTCGCCGTGTCCAGCACGTACGCCGCCACCCCCACCCCACCCGCACCGAACGCCGTCGACACGGCCGTCACCACCGCGGAGCCGCCCGCGTGTACCGGCAGCGACGCCACCGCGTCGACGGCGTCCGCCGTCAGCCCGTCGCCGCTCAGGTAACGGGCGCTGGCCAGCGCGATCCCACCGCGCAGCGCCGCCTCGAACCGGCCCGCCTCGAGCCGGCCCGCCTCGAGCCGGCCCGCCGCAGAGCCCAGCGCCACCGACCAGTACTTCGTGTGCACCACGACGACGGGCGCCGGCACCAGTTCCACCAGGGCCCGCAACGCCGCCACCACCGCCGGCGGATCCAGCAGATCGGGAGCGGCCCCGAGCCGCTCGCCCAGCTCGTCCTCGTTCATCGAGTACACGTCGGCCAGTTCCAGCACGCCGGCCCGCGCGGCCGCCGCGATCTCCGGCACGTGGTAGCCGGCGTCCTCGTAGAACGTCAGCGCACCCTCCGGCAGCCGCGCGACCGCCGCCCGCAGCGAGTCCAGCCGCTCGGCCAGCACGGCAGGTGACTGGATGGAGTTCAGCCCGGACACCAGGAACACGTCCGCCGCGGCCAGCGCGTCGCCCAGGCCCGGGTGCAGCCGCAGCTCCCGGTTCGGCGGATCGTGCACGTAGATGAGCCGGTTCGCGTGCGGGGCGGTGAGGTCGATGTCGCCGGACCGGATCCGGGCGCCGGCCGGGTACTGGACGATCAGGTGCGGGTCCAGCGAGTCGGCGTCGGCGCTGCAGAGGTACGAGACCGACGGCGGCAGCAGCCGGCGCACGTGGTCGTCGATGCTGACCAGGTGCACCGTGCTGCCGACGCCGGCCGCGGCCAGCCCGAGCGCCGCCCGCACGCAGGTCCCGCCCAGCGTGACCCGGGTGTCGAACTGTGCCGCCAGACCCGCGACGATCTCCGACGAGGCGACGAACCGCTCGCCGCCCAGGCCGTCGCGGACGAACGCCAGCAGCGTCACCAGCAGCGACCGCTCGCTGACGATCGGGACCGACGTCGACAGCTCGGCCGCGCGGATGCCGTGCTCGGCGACCAGCCGTTCGAGGGTCGCGACGTCCCAGGCGATCTCGTAGTCGACGGTACCGCCCAGGCCCAGCACCAGACGTTCGGTCATGTGGGGACGGCCCTCAGTACAGCGCGGCCTTGCCGGCGGCGTCGAACAGGTCGATCTTCTGCGCCGCGGTGACCTTCATCGCGGCGATCGCCGGCGGCTGGATCGTGTTCGGCTCCCGCAGCGACGTATCCGCGAGCACCTCGCGCAGCTTGTCGTGGTAGGCGACCTTGATGTCGGACGAGATGTTGATCTTGTTGATGCCGAGCTTCACCGACCGGGCGATCTCGTCGTCGGGGTTGCCGGAGCCGCCGTGCAGCACCAGCGGCACGTCGACCTTCGCGGCGATGTCCTGCAGCAGGTCGAGCTTCAGCTCGGGCTTCATCCAGGACGGGTAGATGCCGTGCGAGGTGCCGATCGCGACCGCCAGCGAGTCGACGCCGGTCTCGGCGACGAACGTGACGGCGTCGTCGGGGACGGTGTAGATGATGGCGTCGGTGCCGTCCTCGGCCTCGGCGTCGGTCTTGCCGATCGTCCCCAGCTCGCCCTCGACGGAGATGCCCAGCGCGTGCGCGGCCTCGGTGGCCCGCCTGGTCAGCGCGACGTTCTCGGCGAACGGCAGCATCGAGCCGTCGATCATGATGGAGGTGAACCCGGTCCGGATCGCGAGCAGGATCTGCTCGTACGTCGTGCCGTGGTCGAAGTGGATCGCGACCGGCACGCTGGCACGGTGCGCCCGGGCGATCACCGACGCCATGACGTCGTCGCCGGTGTGGCGCAGCTCGTCGGGGTGGATGGCGACGATGAGCGGCGCCTGCTTCTCCTCGCTGATGTCGACGATTCCGTTCAGCATCGCGTAGTCGCTGATGTTGAATGCGGGGACGGCGAAGTCGTTGTCGTGCGCGACGGCGAGCAGGTCGCGGCCATTCACCAGCATGTTCCAGGTCTCCTCAGCAATTTCGGTGGGGTGCGTTCTCGTCGGGAATGCGGGTCAGATCTTCACGGCGCCGGCACTCATACCTCCGATGAAGAACCGCTGGAAGAAGAGGAAGAGCACGAGAATGGGGACGCAGCCCAGCACGCTCATCGCCATCATCTCGTTCCATTCGTACGAGTGCTGGCCCATCAGCAGCTGGATGCCGATCGGGACGGTGCGCATGTCCTCGGTGCGGGTGAGCGTCAGCGCGAACAGGAACTCGTTCCACGCGATCATGAACGTGTAGAGCCCGACGGACACCAGGCCGGGCACCGAGATCGGCACCAGAATGCGCCACAACGCGGTGAGCGGACCGGCGCCGTCGACCTTGACGGCCTCGTCCAGCTCCTTGGGCAGCGTGTTGAAATAGCCGGTCATCATGATGATCGCGTAGGGCAGCGTGAACACCAGATAGGTGAGGATCAGCCCCGGATAGGTGTTGTAGAGACCGAGCGTCACCATCAGCCCGAAATAGGGGATCAGCAGGGTGATCGGCGGGACCGCCTGCACGCTGATCACGACGACGTTCAGCACCCGCTTGAGCGGGAAGTCGTACCGGCTGAACGCGTACGCGGCGAAGATCGCCACCACCAGCGTCAGCGCCACCACCGACAGCCCGATGACGTAGCTGTTGAGGAAGAACCGCAGCTTGGCCGGGTCGGTGAGGATCGTCGTGTAGGCGTCGAAGGAGAAGTTGTCGGTGATGATCCGCGGCGGGTACTCGAAGATCTCGCTGTTGGACTTGAACGAGCTCAGCGCCATCCAGAGCACCGGCAGCCCGGCGAACATCGCGCCGAGCGTCAGACCGGCATAGACACCGGTCCGCTTGAGGCCGCGGCGGCGGACGTTGGGCAGATCCATGTCAATCACGCACCTTCTGATGCCTGACGTAGAAGAAGGCGAGCACCATCGACAGCGCGAGAATGATCACCGCACTGGTGGAGGCCATCGAGAACTCGTACTTGCTGAACGCCAGCTTGTAGGTGAACGTGCTGAGCATCTCGGTGACGTTGATCGGCCCGCCGCCGGTGGTCATCCAGATCAGCGCGAACTGCTGCGTCGTCCAGATGAAGTCCAGCAGGGCCATGCTGATGATGATCGGCTTCAGCTGCGGGATGGTGACGTGCCAGAACTGCCGGAACGCGCTGGCGCCGTCCACCCGGGCCGCCTCGTAGAGGTCCTTCGGAATGCCTTGCAACCCGGCCAGCAGGCTGATCATGAAGAACGGATAGCCGCACCAGATGTTGATGAACGTGACCGCGTGCAGCGCGGTGTCCGGATCGGCCAGCCACTCGACGTTGCCGTCGATGAACCCGGTGACGTCGAGCAGGTAGTTGACGACGCCGTTCGGGTTGAGCAGCAGCCGCCACAGCACCGCCACGACGGCGATGGTGAACAGCCACGGCAGCACGTAGATCGCCCGGAAGATCGCCTTGGCCCAGCGTCCCACGAACGCGCTGTTCAGCAGCAGGGCGAAGGCCAGCCCCAGCACGAGGTGGGCGAGCACGCTGACGACGGTGAAGTACAGCGTGTTGCGGATCGCCGTGTGGAACACCGGGTCGGTGACGACCTCGACGTAGTTGTCCAGCCCGACCGACTCGGAGCTCCTGGTGGTGATGACGTTGTCCATCACCGAGTAGCCGACGACCATGACGATCGGCAGCACCATCAGCGCGACCAGCAGCAGCACGGTCGGCAGCAGGTACAGGTACGGCGTCAGCGATCGCCGCAGGCGCCCGGGCCGCGGGCCGGGACGCCGGGCCTGGGGCCCGCCGTCGCCGGCTTCGGCCGGTCGAAGGGTCAGCTGGGACAACGGTCAGAACTCCTCGAGCCAGCGGTCCTGTGCGGTCTCCAGCGCGTCGTCGACGGACTGCTCGCCGTCCAGAGCCCGCTGCAGCTCCTCGCTGAACATCCGCATCAGCTCCTCGGCGACCGGCAGGCCGGTGAACTCGTTGGCCGGGTAGCCGCTCTGGTAGATCTCGAACGCGGCGCCGAAAAGCTCGTCGCCCTCGACGAAGTCCGGCACCGAGGCGGTGTTGCCGGGGAACGCGTTGGCCAGCGTCGACAGCTCGGCGTTGACGTCCTCGGAGAGCAGGAAGTCGATGAGCTTCCAGGCCTCCTCCTTGTGCTCGCTGTTCTCGGCGACGCCGATGCCCCAGGAGGCGTAGGGGATGCCGCGCTCGCCGCTGTAGGAGTCCTCGGCCGGGATCGCGGAGATGCTGAAGTTCAGGTCCGGGTTCGCCTCGCGGATCGTGTTGACGTGCGCGAGCGAGCTGATCACCATGCCGACGCGGCCGTTGGTGAACTCCTCGACCTTGTCCTGCTCCTTCATCGTGAACGAGCCCGGCGCGATGGCGCCGTCGTCCCACAGCGCCTTCACGTACTCGACGGCGCTGCGGACCTCGTCGTTGGTGACGTCGGGCTGCCCGTCGGCGAGCATGCTGCCGCCGGAGGCCCAGACCCACGACATGACGTCGTTCTGGACACCGTTCGGCGTCTCCAGCGACAGCGGCAGCGCCCAGCCGCTGACGTTCTCGCCGAGGCCGGACAGCGCGGTCGCCGCCGCCTCGAACTCGGTGCGGTTCGTGGGCGGCGCGGTGATGCCGGCCTGGGCGAGCAGGTCGTCGTTGGTGAACAGCGGGTAGACGAAGTTCACGACCGGGATCATGTAGGTCTCGCCCTCGAGCTGGACCTGCGAGGCCAGCGCGCTGTCGTCGTACCCGGCGTCGTCCATCAGGCCGGTCAGGCTGGCGATCGAGCCCTGGTCGACGAAGTCGCTCACCCACGCGCCGTCCAGGCCGACGACGTCGGACATGGTGCCCGCGGCGGCGCCGGCGACGACCTGCTCCTTCGTCGACGCGTACGGCCCGCTGAGCAGCTCGACCCGGATGCCGGGGTTCTCCTCCTCGAACCGGTCCATCAGCGCGCGCAGCGAGCCGTCGGGAAGCTCCGGCTCCCACCACTGGCTGAACTCCAGCGTGACCTCGCCGCCGGCGGAGTCGTCGCCGGAGTCGCCACCACCGCACGCGGCGGTCAGCGCGAGGGCCGACGCGCCGAGGACGGCGAAGATCCGTCGTCTCGTGAGGGCGCCGTTGCTCATCTCGTCACTCTCCTTCGAGTTCTCTATGCGAGATAGTGCGACTTAGTGCAGCTTTATGCTGGTGCTGGGGACCATAGTCTGGAGAGAGTCGCACGTCAAGGCCGCCGATCTCGCGCGTTCTGCGGTTCTGTGCTAGAAATCTGGCATGGCCGCGCAGACACCCGCTGGCGACGCGACCGGCCAGCCCCGCCGACTCCCCGCCGGACGGAAGGCCGCACTGGCCTCATACGTCAGCGAGGTCGGGCAGGTCACGGTCGCGCAGCTGGCCGAGCGTTTCGACGTCTCCCTCGACACCATCCGGCGCGACCTGGACCAGCTCGACTCTGAGGGCGTGCTGATCCGCACGCACGGCGGAGCGGTCGGGCTGTCCGCCGTCCCCCGGCCCGACACCGGCCTGGACGTGCGGATGCGCATGCAGGCGTCGGCGAAGGAGCAGATCGGCGCGCTGGCCGCGGGGCTGGTGACCGACGGCGCGGCGATCATCGTCAACGCCGGCACCACCACGCTCGCGGTCGTGCGACACCTGCGCGACCAGCGCGACCTCACGATCGCGACGAACAGCCTGCGGCTACCGGCCGAGATCGCCCCCGACGTCGTCCGCGACCTCTACGTGTTCGGCGGCCAGGTCCGGTTCAGCGCGCAGGCCACCGTCGGGCCGGTCAGCTTCCAGCGGATGTCGCCCGGCGACGACCTGCAGATCCAGTGCGACCTCGCGCTCATCGCCGTCGGCGCGGTCGACGCCGCCAGCGGGTACACCACCAGCAACCTCGGCGAGGCCACGATGATGGCCGAGATGATGGACCGCGCCTCGTCGGTCGCGGTGCTCGCCGACTCCTCCAAGTTCGACCGCCGGCTGTTCGCCCGGGTGGCCGAGCTGGCCCGGGCGGACTACCTCATCACCGACGCCCCGCCGTCGCCCGGGCTGGCCCGGGCGTTGGAGGAGGCCGACGTGAAGGTCCTGGTCGCCGACGAGGACTAGGCCGAGTGAGCCGACTCTCGGCGTTGGTCGCGGGTGCGGGCGGGGGAGCGCGGGCGTGCGCTCACCGGTGTCGCCCGGCCTGCAGCGATGCCGCACCGTGCCCGCGCCCGGGGGTTGCTCACACGGCGCGGGTGCACCTCACCCGCGCCGGGGTCCATGTCACCGCTTCGAGCCGGTCTCGAACGGTTCTGACGCGCGTGAGGTGCCTCTCACCAGGACGAGGTCGGCGCTGCCGAGCGTCCCGCCCTCGCCACACCCGCGGCCCCTCTGACGGATGGCCGAAGAACGCGCACCAAGAGGACCGAAGACCAAATGGCCTCACTCATCCAGGCCGTGTTCCTCAAGGACTGGACCCTGTGGAGGGTGCCGGCGAGGCACTGACCGGATCGGTGAACGAGATCGGCTTGCCGGTGGCCTGTGCATACGCGATCTCCCTGCTCGTGGACTCGCCGATGTACCCGCCGGGGTTGACGACCAGAACCCGGTCGGCCAGGTCGATCTTGCGCAGGTGGAGGGCGTCCAGAGCGGCCTTCTGCTCGTCGGTGATCGACTCGTCTGCTTCGCCGGGCGCGACGACGATGACACCTGCGAAGGTCAGCTCACGGTTCGCCGCACGCAGCTCGTCCACGAACCGGGCCGAGCCGCAGATGCAGACGATCTCAGGTCGGTCGGGCACGGCACCACGGCCTAGACCTGGATGCCGCGGGTCAGCGCGCCGTCCACGACGAGGTTGGCGCCGCTGATCCGGCTGGCCACCGGGCTGGCGAGGAACACCACCGGCGCGGCCACCTCCTGCGGCGTGCCCATGTGGCCGGTCGGGTTGAGGCCGACCGCCGTCCGGAACAGCTCCGGGTCGCCGGTCTCGATCGACGCCCAGACGCCGCCCTCGAAGTAGGTGTTCCCCGGCGACACGACGTTGGCCCGGATGCCCTTCTCCGCCAGCTGCATGGCCAGCCCGCTGACGTAGCCGATGATGGCAGTCTTCGCCGTCCCGTACGGACCGGAGGCGAAGTCCGACTCCCGCCCGGACACGCTGGAGATCGCGATGATCGACGGCGCCGACGAGCGCTCCAGGTGCGGCAGGGCGGCGCGCACCAGCCGGACCGTGTGCATGAGGTCGACGTTCAGGCTCTGCAGCCAGTTCTCCTCGGTGTCCGGGATGGCCAGCGCGCTGACGCTGGCGACGACGGTGTCGAGCCCGCCCAGCACCGCCGCCGACTCCTCCACCCAGGCCGCGAGCGCAGCACCGTCGCCGACGTCGACCGCCGAGCCGGTGACGTCGCCGCGGCTGGCCAGCGCCTCCTGCGTCGCGCGCACCGCGTCGGCGTCGCGGGCGCAGAAGCCGACTCTGGCGCCCTCGTCGAGGAACGCCTCGACGATCGCCCGGCCGATGCCGCGGGTGCCGCCGGTGAGGAGGACGCGGGTGCCGCTGAGCTGCAGGTCCATGGCTGGCCTTTCGTCAGAGGAGAGTTGCGGCGCGGGCGCGCAGGTCGGCGTGGATGCCGCCGAACGCGTCGGCGGCCGGCAGCAGCGCCTTCGCCGCCTTGACCACGACGCTGTAGTTGGCGTCGACGACGTTCGCGATCGGGGCCTGCGCGAGCTGCGAGCACAGCTGGTAGGCGTCCATCGGGTGCAGGCCGTACAGCTCGGCGACCCAGTGCACCAGCTCGGCGTTGCCGATGCGCCAGGCGTCCTCCAGCGGTCGGCTGGACCCGACCGTCATCCAGTGCGCGTCGTCCTCCAGCCGCGGCCAGCCCGGCGCGCCGCCCTTGACCAGGTCGACGATGAGCGTGGTGGTCATCGCGCCCTCGACGGCGGTGCCGCAGGCCTCGCCCTCGCCCTGGCGGTAGTGGCCGTCGCCGACGGAGAACAGGGCGCCCTCGACGTTCACGCCGAGGAAGACCGTCGTGCCGGCCCGCATCTGCGGCGTGTCCATATTGCCGCCGAACCGGTCCGGCACCAGCGACGAGCGCACCTCGCCGCCGGCCGGCGCCACCCCGACGGTGCCGAGCATCGGCTCGACCGGCAGCTCGATGCGGTGGTCGCTGTGCCGGGCCGCGAACGCGACGGTGTTGCGGTCGCGATCCAGCTCGTAGATCCAGGTGGTGTCCGGCAGCGCGTCCTGCAGCGTGACGACGCGGTCGGTGCTGGTCATGCCGCCGAAGAACGGGATGGCCGCGGACGCGCCCCAGTCACGCGCCGGCTCCAGCGCGGCCAGGTGCAGCACCAGCGTGTCGCCGGGCTCGGCGCCCTCGACCCAGAACGGCCCGGTCTGCGGGTTGACGAAGCGCAGGTCGACCTTGGCGCTGGAGAGGTCGTCGACCGAGCGCAGGACGCCGCCGAACGCGTCGTCGGACCACAGGCGCAGCGCGGTCCCCGGTGCGACGCGCAGCGCCGGAGCGGCGCCACCGAAGGTGTAGGCGTACTGCTCGCGGCTGGGCGTGTACTCGATGACGTCCATGTGCGGACGCTATCGCGCGCCATGCCGCTCGGCGATGGCGTCGATGGCCGCCGCCAGGTCGACGTCCTTGGACGTGACACCGCCCTCGGAGTGGGTCGACAGCGTGAACGTCAGAGTCCGCCAGCGGATGTCGATGTCGGGATGGTGGTCGGCCGCCTCGGCCGCGGCCGCGACGTCGTCGACGATCCGGATCCCGGTGAGGAAGTCCGGCGCCTCGACGTCACGGCTGATGGCGGACGTGTCGCCGGACCATCCGGGCAGCCCCGCCAGGGCCGCCCGGACGCCGTCCTCGTCGAGCCGGGTCATGCTGTCATTCTGCTCGCGCCTGGGGGACCTGCGCCTCCGGCAGCTGGTCGCGGCGGAAGATCTTCCGGCCCAGCCAGGTGACCGGGTCGAAGGATCGGTCGACCACGCGCTCCTTCATCGGGATGATCGCGTTGTCGGTGATGTGGATGCCCTCCGGGCACACGTCCGTGCAGCACTTGGTGATGTTGCACAGGCCGATGCCGGCCTGCTCGCGGGCCAGCGCACGCCGGTCGTTGGTGTCCAGCGGGTGCATCTCGAGCTCGGCGTAGCGCAGGAAGAACCGCGGGCCGGAGAAGGACTGCTTGTTCTCCTCGTGGTCACGGATGACGTGACAGACGTCCTGGCACAGGAAGCACTCGATGCACTTGCGGAACTCCTGGCCGCGCTCGACGTCCACCTGCTGCATGCGGTACTGGCCGTCGGCCGGCCGCGGCTCCGGCGCGAACGCCGGCACCGTCTCGGCCACCCGGTAGTTGTACGAGACGTCGGTGACGAGGTCGCGGACCACCGGGAACGTGCGCAGCGGCGTCACCGTCACCGTCTCGCCCTCCTCGAAGGTCGAGAGCCGGGTCATACAGGCCAGCCGCGGCTTGCCGTTGATCTCGGTGCTGCACGAGCCGCACTTGCCGGCCTTGCAGTTCCACCGCACCGCGAGGTCGCCGGACTGCGTCGCCTGGATGCGGTGCAGCGCGTCGAGGACCACCTCGCCCTCCTCGACGGGGACGGTGTAGTCCACCAGGTCCCCGCCGGTGGCGTCGCCACGCCACACCTTCATCTTCAGGTCGTATCCCACGTTCACACTCTCCTAGTTGAACAGCTCGCGCAGGTCGTCGGGCATCTGAGGCAGCGGCTCGTGTGTGACGCCGACGGCCTCGCCGTCCAGGCGGCAGTGCAGGTTGATCTTGCCCCAGGAGTCGTCGGTGGCGGGGAAGTCGTCGCGGGTGTGCCCGCCGCGGCTCTCCGTTCGTTCCAGCGCCGCACGCGCGATGCATTCGGAGACCCGCAGCATGTTGCGCAGGTCCAGCGCCAGGTGCCAGCCCGGGTTGTACTGACGGTGTCCCTCGACGCTGAGCCGGGTGATCCGCTCGCGCAGCGACGCCAGGTCCGTCAGCGCCTGCTCCATCTCGCCGGCGGTCCGGATGATGCCGACCAGGTTGTGCATGACCTCTTGCAGGTCGTGCTGGACGGTGTACGGGTTCTCGCCGCCCTCGATGCCGAACGGCGCCAGCGCGTGCTCCGACGCCGCGCGCACGTCGTCCTCGGAGATCGCCGGCCGCTGCTTGAGCCGGGCCGCCGCGTAGGCCGCGTTGAGCCCCGTCCGCCGGCCGAAGACCAGCAGGTCCGACAGCGAGTTGCCGCCCAGCCGGTTGGCGCCGTGCATGCCGCCGGCCACCTCGCCCGCGGCGTAGAGGCCCTGGACGGCCGACTCGCCCGTGTCCGGGTCGACGGCCACGCCGCCCATGACGTAGTGGCAGGTCGGGCCGACCTCCATCGGCTCGGCCGTGATGTCGACGTCGGCCAGCTCCTTGAACTGGTGATACATCGACGGCAGCCGCCGGCGGATGTACTCGGGCGTGCGGCGCGAGGCGATGTCGAGGAACACGCCGCCGTGCGGTGACCCGCGGCCGGCCTTGACCTCGGCGTTGATGGCCCGGGCGACCTCGTCGCGGGGCAGCAGCTCCGGTGGCCGGCGGTTGTTCGTCTTGTCCTCGTACCAGCGGTCGGCCTCCTCCTCGGAGTCCGCCGTCTCGGCCTTGAAGAACTCGGGGATGTAGTCGAACATGAACCGGCGGCCCTCGCTGTTGCGCAGCACGCCGCCGTCGCCGCGGACCGACTCGGTGACCAGGATCCCCTTCACCGACGGCGGCCAGACCATGCCGGTCGGGTGGAACTGGACGAACTCCATGTTGACGAGGCTGGCACCGGCCTCCAGCGCGAGCGCGTGCCCGTCGCCGGTGTACTCCCACGAGTTCGACGTCACCTTGTAGGACTTGCCGATGCCGCCCGTGGCCAGCACGACCGACGGCGCCTCGAACGCGACGAACCGGCCCGACTCGCGCCAGTAGCCGAAGGCGCCGGCGATGCGGTCGCCGTCCTTGAGCAGCCGCGTGATCGTGGCCTCCATGAAGACCTCGATGCCCAGGGCGACGGCGCGCTGCTGCAGCGTGCGGATCAGCTCCAGGCCGGTGCGGTCGCCGACGTGGGCCAGCCGGGCGTAGCGGTGGCCGCCGAAGTCGCGCTGGGAGATCAGGCCGTCGGGCGTGCGGTCGAACAGCGCGCCCCACTCCTCCAGCTCGCGGACCCGGTCCGGCGCCTCCTGCGCGTGCAGCTGCGCCATCCGCCAGTGGTTGAGCATCTTCCCGCCACGCATGGTGTCGCGGAAGTGCACCTTCCAGTTGTCCTCTTTCCACACGTTCGCCATCGCGGCGGCGATGCCGCCCTCGGCCATGACGGTGTGCGCCTTGCCCAGCAGCGACTTGCAGACGATGCCGACCTTGGCGCCTGCGTCGTGCGCCGCGATGGCCGCGCGCAGCCCCGCGCCGCCGGCGCCGACCACGAGCACGTCGAAGCTGTGGCGTTCGATATCAGCCATGGTGTAGCTCTGCTCCTCAGAAGAACCGCGGGTCGGACCAGGTGCCGGACGCGACCATCCAGATGTAGAAGTCGGTGAACGCGACCCAGACGAGGGACGCCCACGCGAGCTGCGCGTGCCGGCCGTTGAGCACCGACACCCCGCCCCACAGGCGGTACCGCACCGGGTGCTTGGAGAAGTTGCGCAGCCGGCCGCCGATGATGTGCCGGCAGGAATGGCACGACAGGCTGTACAGGGCCAGCAGCACGGCGTTGACCACGAGGATCAGCGTGCCCAGGCCCATGTGGCCCCACTCGCCCTCGGGCGACTTGAACGCCATCACCGCGTCGTAGGTGAGCAGCACGTTGTACGCCAGCGCGAGGTACAGCGCGTAGCGGTGGATGTTCTGCAGGATCAGCGGGAACCGGGTCTCGCCGGTGTAGCGGCGGTGCGGCTCGCCCACGGCGCAGGCCGGCGGCGACATCCAGATCGAGCGGTAGTAGGCCTTGCGGTAGTAGTAGCAGGTCAGCCGCAGGCTCAGCGGGATGACGAGGATCAGCACGGCCGGCGAGAACGGCCACCAGTCGCCGACCCAGGTGCCCAGGTGGCGGGAGCCGTCGACGCACTCGGTGGTGACGCACGGCGAGTAGAACGGCGTCAGGTAGGGCTCGGCGAAGTAGTACTCACCGACGAAGGCCCGGTAGGTCGCGTAGACCACGAAGGCGAGCAGCACCAGCGCGGTGAACGTGGGGTAGAGCCACCATCGGTCGGTGCGCAGGGTGCGGGCGGCGATGCGGGCCCGGGTCGGAGACTTGATTCCGGTAGGGGCGGCCATGTCTTCTGAGTGCTCTTTTCAGAGAACGGGGGACGGGGACGGGAAGCTGAGGCTCAGGAGCCCGGATTATGGGGCGCGCCGGTCAGGTGCGCCCAGGCCCTCGTCCTCGGCGCCGGCCCACATGCTCGGGTCGTACGGCTCGTCGGGCACGATCTCCAGCTGCCGGACCGGATGCGGCCGATGGCCTGGCTGGGGATCGCCGAGTTCGGCGAGGTCGTCGCCGAGCCGGGCCACGTCGCTGACCAGCCGCCGGACGCCCAGGGTGTCGCCGTAATGGAGGCGCAGGGTGGCCACCGCCGCGTCGAGCGCGGACACGGCCTCGGCCACTGCGGCCCGGCTCTCGGACACTCCCATCACTGCCTCCCGCGAGCGTCGGCGGTCGCGATAGGGCGCAGCCTGGCACGGGTGCGGCGACGAATCCAGGGGTTGCCTTCGATGGGATGAACATCACACAGCCGTTCCCTTGATTTTCAAGACGATCATGTTGTGAAATTCGCGCACCTATGCAAAGACATGGTTGCAAAGAGTTGTTGGTAAGCCGTACCGTTCCGGTATGGCCGACCCGCCCCGGCGCAACATCGACGCGACCACCCTGCGGGGTCTCGCGCATCCGCTGCGCGTCCAGCTCTACGACGCGCTGGTGACGTACGGCCCGGCGACGGCGACCATGCTGGCCGGCCGGTTCGGCGAGAGCACCGGGTCGACCAGCTACCACCTGCGCCAGCTGGCCAAGCACGGCTTCGTCGAGGAGGACCCGTTCCGCGGCGCCGGCCGGGAGCGGTACTGGCGGGCCTATCCCGGCGGCGCCCAGCTCGACGGCTACGAGCTGACCGACGGCGGCAGCGGCGAGGCCGCCCGGCTCGTCGTCGGCGAACTGCACCGGACGCAGTCGGCCCGGCTGGAGCACTGGCTCGCCGCCGGCTACCTGCACGTCCCGCGCGAGTGGGGCCGGGCCAGCGTCGACACGACGGCGCACCTGCGGCTGCGGGCCGGCGAGCTGGCCGAGCTCGGCGCCGAGCTGACCGCCGTCCTCGATGCCTGGCGCGAGCGGGTCCGCGACCGCGACGCCGATCCCGAGGCCGGCACCCGGATCGTCGAGGTGCAGCTGCACACGTTCCCGGTGGCCGCCGAGGACGTGCCGTGACGGTCGCGGCGCCGTCGGCGCGCGGCCTGGGCCCGGCGTTCGCCCGGCTGTGGGGCGCGGCCGTCGGCAGCAACCTCGCCGACGGCTTCGCCGCGACCGCGGCACCGCTGCTCGCCGCCACACTGACCCGCGACCCCGTCCTCATCTCTCTGGTCGGCGTCGCACAGTTCCTCCCGTGGCTGCTGCTCGGCCTGCCGGCCGGTGGCCTGGTCGACCGGTTCGACCGGCGCCGGGTGGCCGCGCTCGCCTGCGGCGTGCGGGCCGTCCTCGCCGCCGTCGTGTGCCTGCTGGTCGCGACCGACCGCCTGGCCATCGCGGTGCTGATCGCGGCCGTGTTCCTGTTCGGCGCGTTCGAGACCTTGTCCGACGGGTCGCTGCAGGCGATGGTGCCTGCGGTGGCCGGCCGGGACCGGCTGGTGCGGGCCAACAGCCGGTTCCAGGCCACCGAGGTCGTCGCGCAGAACTTCGTCGCCGCGCCGCTGGGCGGGTGTTGTTCGCGGTCGCCGCGGCGATGCCGTTCGTGCCGCTCACCGCCGGCTACCTGCTGGCCGCCGTGCTCGTCCTGACGCTGCCGCTCACCGCCGCCCGGGCGCCGCGCGGCGTCGACGACGCCGAGCCGCCCGCCACCCGCCGGTCGCTGGCCGACGGGATCCGGTTCCTGCTCGGCCATCCGGTGCTGCGGCCGCTGTGGGTCGTCTCCTGCGTGCTGGCGCTGTTCAACGCACTGGCGCAGGCGGTGTTCGTCCTCTATGTCCTGGAGCGGTTGGGCCTGTCCGCGGCCCTGTTCGGCGTGTTCGCGATGGCCGCCGCGGCCGGCGCCGTGCTCGGCGCGCTGATCGTGCCCCGGCTGATCCGGCGATGGGGGCGCGGCCGGGTGATGCTGGCCTCGGTGCTGGTCACCGGCCTGTCCTACGCGCTGTGCGGGTTCGTGCCGCACCCGGTCGCGGCGGCCGCCGCCATGGTCACCGTCGGCGCCGGCGTCGCCGCCTGGAACGTCGTCAGCGTCACCGTGCGTCAGGAGCTGGTGCCGAGCCGGCTGCTCGGCCGGGTGCACGGCGCCTGGCGCACGTTCGGCTGGGGGCTGATGCCGGTCGGCATGCTCGCCGGCGGCCTGCTCGGCGCCATCGATCTGCGGCTGCCATTCATCGTCGGTGGAATCGGAATCGCCGCCGCGGCATTGCTGGTGCGCCGCACGCTTGTTGTCCTGTCGGATCCCGATTGAACAGGAGAATTTCCGGGAAGGTTCGTGTCCGATCCGTTGTGATTTCGTAGCCTGCCGCCCTAGTTGGGTTTCAGGTCAGTAACAGCGCGCCCTGCCACCTTGTGTGTACGTCAGTAGCGGTGATGGTCTTAGCCACACTCTCAATTCTGCGATCCTTGCGATCCGACACACGAGGAGTCAGCCTTGACCAGCAAGCGCAGAGGTATGGCGTTCTTCGCCGTCCTCACGGCAGGGGCGCTGGCGCTCTCTGCATGTGGCGGCGACGACGACAACGGCTCCGGGAGCGGCGACACCGAGTCCCCGGCCGGCGGCTCGTCGGGCGGCCCCATCACCGTCGCGTCCGACGCCGAGTTCACCTCTTACAACCTGAACTCCGAGACCGGCAACGGCACGTGGAACACCTTCGTGATGAACGGTGTCATCGACGGCTGGTGGGACTTCGGCCCTCAGGGCGAGATCGTCCGCAACGAGAACTTCGGCACCTACGAGGTGACGTCCGAGGACCCGCTGACCGTCCACTACACGTTCGCCGAGAACGCCACGTGGTCCGACGGTGAGCCGATCGACTGCGACGACGCCCTGCTCGAGTGGGCGACCCAGTCCGGCGCCTACGTCACCGAGGAGGTCGGCGAGGACGGTCAGCCGATCCCGCTGTTCGCCGTCCCGGGTACCACGGGCTACGACCTGGTGGCCAAGCCGGAGTGCGAGCCGGGTGACAAGGAGTTCGACTTCGTCTACTCCGAGCCGTTCGCCGACTGGGAGGTCGTCACCAGCGGCTACCTGCCCGCGCACGTCGCCGCCGAGCAGGCCGGCATGACGCCGGAGGACCTGGTCACGGCCATCCAGAACGACGACATGGCGGCGCTGGCCCCGGTCGCGGAGTTCTGGAACAGCGGCTGGGACATGGAGCCGGGCGCGCTGCTCGACCAGGCCGTCATCCCGTCGTCGGGCCCGTACCTGATCGACAGCTGGGAGGCCGGTCAGTCGCTGACGCTGGTCGCCAACGAGAACTACTACGGCGACCCGCCGGCCACCGACACCATCGTCATCCGGTTCATCGCCCAGGACCAGCAGGTCCAGGCGCTGGCCAACGGTGAGGTCGACATCATCGACCCGCAGGTGAGCGTGGACCTCGTCGCCTCGCTGGACGCCCTGGGCGACCAGGTCACCGTCATCAAGGGTGACGCGATGACGTGGGAGCACCTGGACTTCAACCAGACGGAGGGCGCGGTCTTCTCCGACCCGAACCTGCGTCAGGCCTTCGCCATGTGCGTGCCGCGGCAGCAGATCGTGGACAACCTGATCGCCCCGGCCAACCCCGAGGCCGTCGTGATGAACCTGCGTGAGTTCTTCCCGTGGGACCCGGAGTACGACCAGGTCGTCGGCGAGGCCTACGGCGGCGAGTACGACGAGCCCGACATCGACGGCGCCGCGGCTCTGGTCGAGGCGGCCGGCGCCACCGGCACGACGATCCGCATCCTGCGGTCGGACCCGAACCCGCGGCGCGCTGACACGGTCGCGGCGATCAAGGCCTCGTGCGACCAGGCCGGCTTCAACATCGTCGACACCCCGACCCAGGACCTCGGCGCCGGCATCGTCGACGTGACCAGCTACGAGGTCGCGCTGTTCGCGTGGGCCGGCTCCGGTGTCATGACCTCCGGCGCCTCGCTCTACCGCACCAACGAGGGCCAGAACCCGTACGGCTACTCCAACGCCGATGTCGACGCCGCGTGGACCGAGCTGATCGTCACGGTCGAACCGGAGCGCCAGGTCGAGCTGCTGACCGAGATCGAGACCCAGCTGTGGGCCGACCTGTTCAGCATCCCGCTCTACGCGCACCCGGGCGTCACCGCGCACAACCCCGCCATCGAGGGGGTCCAGCTGAACGCCGCTCAGACGCAGGTGTCGTTCAACATGGAAGAGTGGTCGCGCACGTCCTGACCGTTGCCGGTCCGGCCGGGTGAACCCGGCCGGACCGGCCCGATGGTTCGGGCCAGGGGCTCATCGCTCCTGGCCCGAGCCTTGCGCCGAGGTTTCCGTCCCACCCGGACCGGCCCGCGGCGCGGAACCTGACGAGGGTGGCTTGAACTGATGACTGTCGACGGGCTGGTGTAGCCATGCTGGTCTTCATTGTGCGCAGGGTGATCATCTCGTTCTTCATCCTGCTGGCGGCGACGTTCGTGATGTACCTGCTGGTTGCGAACTCGGGCAATCCGCTGCAGGACCTGCAGGAGTCACGGGCGCCGAACCGCGAGGCGCAGATCGAGGCCCGGATCCGGCTGCTCAACCTGGACACCCCGGCGCCGCTGCGCTACTTCATCTGGCTCAGGGGCGCTGCCGGCTGCCTGGTGCCGTTCGCCCTCGAGTGCGACCTCGGCCAGAGCATCCAGGGCCAGGACGTCACCGCCCTGCTCAGCGTCGCGTTCTCGCAGACGCTGCAGCTGGTCATCGCCGCCACCGTGTTGGCGATGGTGCTGGGCATCACGGTCGGCATCGTCACCGCCCTGCGGCAGTACAGCGGGCTGGACTACACCGTCACGTTCAGCGCCTTCCTCTTCTTCTCGCTGCCGATCTTCTGGGTGGCGGTGCTGCTCAAGGAGTACGGCGCGATCCGGTTCAACGACTGGCTCGCCGATCCAACGATCCCCATCGGGGTGGCCGTGGTCCTCGGGACCATCAGCGGGCTGTTCTGGATGATCGTCATCGCCGGCGACCGGACCAGACGCGTGACGACGTTCGCCGCGGCGTTCGTCGCCTCGGCCGGCGCGCTGTGGCTGCTGTCGGAGACCCAGTGGTTCGCCGACCCCGGCCTCGGCATCGTCGTCATCACCGTCACCGCCGTCGGGCTGGCGTTCCTCACCACGGCCGTGGTGGCCGGGTTCACCTACCGCAACGTGCTCTATGCCGCGCTGGCCGCGGCCGGCATCGGCATCGTCTGCCACTTCGCGTTGGACTCCGTGCTCGACGACCCCAGCGGCCTGACCATCGTGCTGCTCGCTCTGGTGACGGTCGCCGTCGGCATGGGCCTCGGCTACGGCCTGGGCGGGCTGCAGCGCCGGCAGGCGATCCAGGCCGCCGTCCTCACCGGCCTCGGCACCGGCGGGCTGCTCTTCGTCGACCGGCTGCTCGGCGCCTGGGACAGCTACTCCGACCGGGTCGGCGGCCGCGTCATCGCCACCATCGGCGCGCGCACCCCGAACTTCCAGGGCACGTTCTGGGAGGAGGGGCTGGACCGCGCCACCCATCTGCTGCTGCCCACCATCGCGATCGTGCTGATCTCGTTCGCCACCTACACCCGGTACACCCGCTCGAGCATGCTCGAGGTGCTGAACCAGGACTACGTGCGCACCGCTCGATCCAAGGGTCTGGCCGAGCGCGGTGTCGTCGTCAAGCACGCGTTCCGCAACGCGATGATCCCGATCACCACGCTGATGGCGTTCGACTTCGCCGGGGTACTCAGCGGCGCGGTCATCACCGAGAGAGTCTTCGGCTGGACCGGCCTGGGCACGTTGTTCGTCACTTCGCTCGCGCGAGTCGACCCGAACCCGGTGATGGGCTTCTTCCTCATCGCGGGCACGGCGGTCGTCGTGTTCAACATGCTGGCGGACATCGGCTACGCGTTCCTCGATCCGCGCATCCGGTTGTCGTGAGGAGGACCAGACGATGAGCGACCCCACGACCCCAGGCTCCATCCCGGCCGCCGCGGCGGTGGCCGGCGACGCGCAGGGCATGAACGTCGTCGCCCGCACCCAGGCCCAGATGGTCCGGCGCCGGTTCTTCCGGCATCGCGCCGCCATGGCCGGCCTGATCACGTTGCTGCTGATCGTCGTGCTGGCGTTCAGCTCGATCGGCTTCGCCAGCGTCCCGGGCTGGTGGGACAAGGACTACTTCTCCATCGCCACCGTCGAGAACCGCGGCCGGCCCACCCTGAGCGTCATCCCGACCTGGCTCGGCGGCGACGGCATGCACCTGGGCGAGCACCCGTTCGGGCAGGACAACGTCGGCAAGGACTACTTCGCGTTGACGATGCGCGGCGTCCAGCAGTCGCTCACGATCGCGTTCATCGTCGGCCTCGTCGGCACGGTCATCGGCACCATGATCGGCGCGACCGCCGGCTACTTCCGCGGCCGGGTCGAGGCGGTGCTGATGCGCTTCACCGACGTCATGATCACGATCCCGCTGCTGGTCGTCGCGGCCGTCCTCGGCCGCCGCTACGGCAGCTCCGGCATCGTCGTGCTGGGCCTGGTGATCGGGCTGGTCACCTGGACCGGCCTGGCCCGCCTGGTCCGCGGCGAGTTCCTGTCGCTGCGCGAGAAGGAGTTCGTCGAGGCGGCTCGCGCCGCCGGCACGTCGGCCCGGCGGATCATCGTCAAGCACATGCTGCCGAACATCGTGGGCGTCATCATCGTGGCCGCGACGCTGGCCGTGGCCGCGGCGATCCTGCTGGAGGCGGCGCTGTCGTTCCTGGGCTTCGGCGTGCAGGACCCGGACACCTCGCTGGGCAAGCTGATCAGCACCTACCAGACCGCGTTCTCCACCAGACCGTGGCTGTTCTGGTTCCCCGGCGTCTTCATCATCGCGATCGCGTTGTCGGTGAACTTCATCGGCGACGGCCTGCGCGACGCCTTCGACCCTCGACAGAACCGGGTGCGTGACTGATGACCGATCCCAGCCTGCCCGTCGGGGCGCCACTGCCCGACCCCGCCGCCGGCGGCGTCAACCAGCCGGAGATCATCGAGTCCGCCGCCGAGGTGCACGTCGCGACCAAGCTCGAGGAGACCGCCGGCCCCGGTGAGAAGGAGGTCCTGCGCGTCGAGGACCTCACCGTCTCGTTCCCCACCGACGACGGCCTGGTCCGGGCCGTGCGCGGCGTCTCGTACGCCGTGCACGAGCGCGAGGTGCTGGGCATCGTCGGCGAGTCCGGCTCGGGCAAGTCGGTGTCGTCGATGGCGGTCATGGGGCTGCTGCCCAAGTCCGCCCGCATCTCCGGCAAGATCCTCTACCGCGGCGACGACCTGCTCAAGAAGTCGGCGAAGCAGCAGCGGGCGCTACGGGGCAAGAAGATCGCGATGATCTTCCAGGACCCGATGACCGCGCTGAACCCGGTGTACTCGATCGGCGACCAGCTGGCCGAGGCGGTCCTCTCGCACGAGATCATGCCGCGGAAGAAGGCGCTGGCCCGGGCCGAGGAGATGCTGGCGCTGGTCGGCATCCCGCAGCCGAAGAAGCGGCTGGACAACTATCCGCACGAGTTCTCCGGCGGCATGCGGCAGCGCGCGATGATCGCGATGGCGGTCATCAACAACCCCGACGTCATCATCGCCGACGAGCCGACCACGGCCCTCGACGTCACCGTCCAGGCGCAGATCCTCGAGACGCTGGTCCAGGTGAAGGACGAGGTCAACGCGGCCATCGTGCTGATCACGCACGACCTCGGCGTGGTGGCCGGGATGGCGCACCGGGTGCTCGTCATGTACGCGGGCAAGCCGGTCGAGATCGCCGAGACCGACCGGATCTTCTACCACCCGCGGATGCCGTACACCGCCGGCCTGCTGGGCTCGATCCCGTCGCTCGAAGGCGGCGGCGGTGGCTCCCGGCTGCGGCCGATCGTCGGCACGCCGCCGTCGCTGATCAACCTGCCGCAGGGGTGCCCGTTCTCGCCGCGCTGCCCGCTGGCCACCGACGTCTGCCACGAGTCGGAGCCGCCGCTGGCGGCCACCGACGAGCTGGGCCACGTCGCGGCGTGCCACCATTGGGACAAGCTCGCCGACGTCGACGACCCGACGGTGTACTTCCGCACTGAGAGCGAGGCGGTGTGACCATGGCGACCTCGACCGACACGTCGCCCCAGGCGGCGTCCGAGGCCGGCGGCGGCCAGCACCTGCTCGACGTCACCGACCTCGTCATGCACTTCCCGGTCTACGGCGGCGGCCTGCTGCGCCGCGTCGTCGGCCACGTCCAGGCCGTCACCGGCGTCTCGCTGCACGTCGACGCGCGCGAGACCCTCGGCGTCGTGGGGGAGTCCGGCTGCGGCAAGTCGACCACCGGCCGGGCCATCCTGCAGCTGCACAAGCCCACGTCCGGCTCGGTCGTGTTCCAGGGCAAGGAGCTGACCGGGCTGGACGCGCGCGGGATGAACGAGGTCCGCCGCGACCTGCAGATCGTCTTCCAGGACCCCTACGCCTCGCTGAACCCGAAGATGCCGGTCAACGACATCATCGCCGAGCCGCTCAAGGTGCACGGCAAGTGGCGCGGCGGTGGCAAGAAGCGCGTCGCGGAGCTGCTGGAGCTCGTCGGCCTCAACCCCGAGCACGGCAACCGCTACCCGCACGAGTTCTCCGGCGGCCAGCGGCAGCGCATCGGCATCGCCCGGGCGCTGGCGCTGCAGCCACGGCTGCTGGTGCTCGACGAGCCGGTGTCCGCGCTCGACGTGTCCGTTCAGGCCGGCGTCGTCAACCTGCTCGAGGACATCCAGGACGAGCTGGGCCTGGCCTACATCTTCATCGCACACGACCTCTCGGTCGTCCGGCACATCTCCGACCGCGTCGCCGTCATGTACCTCGGCAAGGTGGTCGAGACCGGCACCCGCGACCAGGTCTACGACAGCCCGGCGCACCCGTACACTCAGGCGCTGCTCTCCGCCGCCCCGACCGCCGACCCGGTCGAGGAGCGCCGCCGCGAGCGCATCATCCTCGCCGGCGACGTGCCCAGCCCGCTCGACCCACCCAGCGGCTGCCGGTTCCGGACCCGCTGCTGGAAGGCCCAGGACATCTGCGCCGCCAAGGAGCCGCCCCTCATCGACACCGGCGTCGGTCACCCCGTCGCCTGCCACTTCGCCGAGATCGACACCCGCGTCGTCTGAGCCCACTCGCCCGAACGCTGTGAGTTCACTGTCCCGCCAGCGACAGCGACCTCACATCGTCCCGGCACCGGTGCCACACCGTTCGCATGTCCACAGGCCGGGCCGCTGTGCGGGGTTGTCCACATTCGCCGGTCTCGCGGCGGTGTGCTCAACGTGGCGGGCGGACGATGAAGGCGTGAACATCCCAGACGAACTGGCGCGCGTGGCGGCGATCCAGGACGCGATCGTGACCCGGCGTCAGGCCATCGGCTGCGGTATGTCGGCGGCCGCCATCCGGCACGCACTCGGTCCTGGCGGCCACTGGCAGCGACTGGCCACGGGCATCTACGCGACGTTCACCGGCCGGCTGACCCCTCGGCATCGGGTGCGAGCAGCCCTCCTGCGCGGCGGCGCCGCGGCGATGATCAGTGGCGGCCACGCCTGTCGTGCCTACGGGCTGCGCTACGTACCGGCCGAGGCCGCGCTGGTCTGCCTGGTGCCAGCGGCCCGGCAACCGGGCGGATTGGCGTTTGCCCAATATCGGCGCACGTCAGCCCTGCCGACGCCCAGGCGGATCGACGGCATTCCGGTGGCGCCGCCGGCGCGAGCCGTCGTGGACACCTGCCGAGGCATGCTCTCACTGCGAGCGGTACGTGCACTGCTCTGCGAGGCCGTCCAGTCCGGCCTGACCACCCGCGAGCAGTTGGCTGGCGCCGTCGGCGACGCGAGATGGCCTGGGTCCGCGCTGGTCCGGTTGGCGCTGGGAGACGTGGAGGTGGGATGCCGGTCGGCGCCGGAGTGTGAGTTGCGAGACCTCGTTCGGACCTCGCTCGTGCTCGACGAGCCCCTGTGGAACCGTCCGTTGCCGGAGGAGACCGCGGGTCAACTGATTCCCGACGCGCACTGGCGCGATGCACGCGTTGTGGTCGAGGTCGACTCGTCGGAGTGGCACCGGCTCGGTGATGGGCCGGAGCGGACCGAACGGCGTCGGGCCCGGTACGCCGCTCTCGGCTGGACCGTCGTGCCCGTCTCGCCCTGGCGGCTGCGGCACGAAGCGCGGACGGTGCTGGCTCAGATCGAGGCCGCACTCCAGTCGAGTAGGCGCAGTCACGCGGGGTGACGATGTGCCGTCACTGCGGGATCGATGTGAGTTCCCGGTGCCCGGGGGAGCACCGATGCCACATCGTTCGGTCCGGACCGGGCGTCATGCGCCGGCGATGAGGCGCGATGCGGGGCGGCGGGCTCGTACGCCGTAGGATGGGCTGTCATCTCCCCCATCCAGAACGGGTTCTCCGCATGTCCGTGCGCAGCCGCGACGACCTTCGGAACGTCGCGATCGTCGCCCATGTCGACCATGGCAAGACCACTCTCGTCGATGCGCTGTTGTGGCAGTCCGGGGTGTTCCGGGCCAACCAGGACGTCGCCGACCGCGTGATGGACTCCGGTGATCTGGAGCGGGAGAAGGGCATCACGATCCTCGCCAAGAACACCGCCGTCCGCTGGCGCGACACCACCATCAACATCATCGACACGCCGGGGCACGCCGACTTCGGCGGTGAGGTGGAGCGCGGCCTGTCGATGGTCGACGGGGTGGTGCTGCTGGTCGACGCCAGCGAGGGGCCGCTGCCGCAGACGCGGTTCGTGCTGCGCAAGGCGCTGCACAACCGGCTGCCGATCGTCGTCGTGGTGAACAAGACCGACCGGCCCGACGCGCGCATCGCCGAGGTCGTCGACGAGACGTACGAGCTGTTCCTGGACCTGCTCGACGACTCCAGCGACCAGAGCGCGCTGGACTTCCCGATCGTCTACGCCTGCGCCCGCGACGGCAAGGCGGCGCTGGAGCGGCCGGCCGACGGCGAGATGCCGGCGGCCGACGACCTGAGCGCGCTGGTCACCACCATCCTCGAGACGATCCCGGCGCCGACGTACACCGACGGCGCGCCGCTGCAGGCGCACGTCACGAACCTCGACGCGTCGCCGTTCCTGGGCCGGCTGGCGCTGTGCCGGGTCCGCGAGGGCGAGATCGCCAAGGGCTCCCAGGTGGCGTGGTGCCGCAAGGACGGCAGCATCGAGCGGGTCAAGGTCACCGAGCTGCTGATGACCGAGGCGCTGGAGCGGGTCCCCGCCGAGAAGGCCGGCCCGGGCGACATCATCGCCGTCGCCGGCATCCCCGAGATCACCATCGGCGAGACGCTGGCCGACGTCGACGACCCGCGGCCGCTGCCGCTGATCACCGTCGACGAGCCGGCGCTGTCGATGACGATCGGCGCGAACACGTCGCCGCTGTCCGGCCGGTCCGGGGGATCGAAGGTGACGGCGCGGCTGGTCAAGGACCGGCTGGAGTCCGAGCTGATCGGCAACGTCTCGCTGCGGGTGCTGCCGACGGAGCGGCCGGACGCCTGGGAGGTTCAGGGCCGCGGCGAGCTGGCCCTCGCCGTCCTCGTCGAGACGATGCGCCGCGAGGGCTACGAGCTCACCGTCGGCAAGCCGCAGGTCGTGACCCGCGAGGTCGACGGCAAGGTGCAGGAGCCGTTCGAGCGGCTCACCGTCGACTGCCCGGAGGAGTACCTCGGCGCCGTCACCCAGCTGCTGGCGGTCCGCAAGGGCCGCATGGAGCAGATGACCAACCACGGCACCGGCTGGATCCGCATGGAGTTCGTCGTGCCGGCCCGCGGCCTGATCGGGTTCCGCACCGATTTCCTCACCGAGACGCGCGGCACCGGCCTCGCCCACCACGTGTTCGAGAGCTACGAGTCGTGGGCCGGCGACCTGCGCACCCGCCCGACCGGCTCGCTGGTCGCCGACCGCTCCGGCGTCGCCACCTCGTACGCCATGTTCAACCTGCAGGAACGCGGCACGCTGTTCGTCGAGCCGACGACCGAGGTGTACGAGGGCATGATCGTCGGCGAGAACTCCCGCTCCGACGACATGGACGTCAACATCACCAAGGAGAAGAAGCTCACCAACGTCCGCTCCTCCACGGCCGACGAGCTGGAGCGGCTGATCCCGCCGCGCAAGCTGTCGCTGGAGCAGGCGCTGGAGTTCTGCCGTGACGACGAGTGCGTCGAGGTCACGCCGAAGGCGGTCCGGCTGCGCAAGGTCGTCCTCGACGCCGCCACACGTGGCCGGGCGGCGGCCCGTCGCAAGCACGCCCAGTAGCCCGCTCCTGGCGTCGTCGGCGCAGGTGAGCGATGATGTCACCGGTCGCGGGAGAGGTCACGTTCTTGTTGCGAGTATGAGATCGGCCAACGGCAGGACTTGCCCCGGGACGAGGTCGGCACATAGAAAGTGACGGGCACGTTTGTGCCCAAATCGGCCAAAACGGCCGAGTGGCGCTGGCATCGGGCACTCCGCAGCCTCGCCTCGGGAGTTCGGGGAGGAAACGCCATGCCAGTCTCGCCACGCAGGTCGGTGGTGCTGGGAACCGTCGCGCTCGCGCTCGCACTGGGCGCCTGTGGCGGCGGTGACGACAGCAGCGACGCGGCCGGCGAGAGCGCCAACACCGTCACCGTCCGCGGCTGCAACCCGCAGAACCCGTTCGTGCCGGCGAACACCAACGAGGTCTGCGGTGGCGACATCCTGGACCAGGTGTTCTCGTTCCTCATCAGCTACGACCCGGATACCGGGGACATGGCGAACGAGATCGCGGCCGACATCAGCAGCGACGACAGCCAGGTCTGGACCATCACGCTCGAGGAGGGCTGGACCTTCCACGACGGCTCCCCGGTCACCGCGAGCAGCTTCGTCGACGCCTGGAACTGGGCGGCGCTGGGCTCCAACGCGACGCTGAACAGCTACTTCTTCGAGCCGATCCAGGGCTACGCGGACGTCCAGGGCGAGTTCGATCCGGAGTCGGGCGAGTACGTCGAGGGCTCGGCGGCCGCCGAGACGATGTCCGGGCTGCAGGTCGTCGACGACCTGACGTTCACCGTCACGCTCAGCCAGCCCGAGTCGCAGTTCTCGCTGCGTCTGGGCTACACCGCGTTCGCCCCCCTGCCGCAGGCGTTCTTCGACGACCCCGAGGCGTTCGGCCAGCACCCGATCGGCACCGGCCCGTTCCAGTTCGAGTCGTGGGAGCCGAACATCGACGTGCGGCTGACCGCCTACCCCGACTACGCGGGCGACGTGCAGCCGAGCATCGACGGCGCGATCTACCGCATCTACGAGAACGACGACGCCGCGTACAACGACCTGCAGGCCGACCAGCTCGACATCATGCCGCTGCTGCCGACGTCGGCGCTGGCCGGCAACACGTACCAGATCGACCTCGGCGACCGGTACATCCGCCGTCCGACCGGTGTCACCGAGACCATCACGTTCGCACCCGTCAGCGTGGACGACCGGTTCGAGGACCCGCGGCTGCGGCAGGCCATCTCGATGGCGATCGACCGGCAGACCATCGTCGACACGATCTTCTCCGGCGCACGCACCCCGGCGACCAGCTGGTCCATCCCGCAGGTTGTCCCCGGCGCCGTCCCGGACACGTGTGGCGACTTCTGCACTTACAACGAGACCGCGGCGCAGGCGCTGTACGCCCAGACCGATGGGATCGAGGGCCCGATCGCGCTGTCGTTCAACGGCGACTCCGACCACAACGGGTGGGTCACCGCGGTCTGCAACAACATCACCGACGTGCTGGGGATCGAGTGCGTTCCCTCGCCGGTGGTCGACCTCGCCACGTTCCGCGACCTGATCACCAACCGTGAGATGGGCGGCATCTTCCGCACCGGCTGGCAGATGGACTACCCGTCGCTGGAGAACTTCCTGGTGCCGCTCTACGCCACGGGCGCGTCGGCGAACGACGGCGACTACCACAACCAGGCCTTCGACGACGCGGTCAACGAGGCGGCCACGTTGGGGGGCGTCCCGGGCATCGCGAGGTACCTCGAGGCGGAGCGGATGCTGGCTGCCGACATGCCGGCCATCCCGCTCTGGCACCGGGTCAACATCGCCGGCTACTCCACCCACGTGGACAACGTCCGGATCACCGTGTTCCAGACCGTCGACCTGCTCAGCGTCACCACCACCGGCTGACGCTTCCTGGGGTGCGCGCCGTACAGTCTGCTGCGGCGCGCACCCGCGGCGCTGCTCCCCGCTGAAGGAAGGTCATGGGTCGGTACGTCGTCCAGCGCCTCGGACAGATGGTGCCCGTGGTCATCGGGACCACGTTCCTCATCTACGCGCTGGTGTGGGCGCTGCCGGGCGACCCGTTCGCGGCCAAGTGCGGCGACCGGCCGTGCCCGCAGCGCTACATCGACCGGATGACGGCCGAGTACAACCTCGACGACCCGCTGCCGCTGGCCTACTTGAAGTACATGGGCAACCTGGTCACCGGCGACTTCGGCCAGACGTTCACGGGCGCGTCCATCGCCGACGAGCTGCTGCAGCGCTACCCGACGACGCTGCAGTTGACGGCGCTGGCGATCCTGGTGGAGGTCGTCATCGGCATCGCCGCCGGCGTGCTGGCCGGCATCCGCCGCGGCGGCTTCCTGGACAACCTGGTGCTGGTCAGCACGCTGGTCGTGGTGTCGATCCCGGTGTTCGTGACCGGGCTGCTGGCGCAGATCATGTTCGGCGTGCGGCTCGGCTGGTTCCCGGTGACGTCGGACGGCAGCCTCTTCTCGCTGGTGCTGCCGGCGATCGTGCTGGGCAGCCTGTCGCTGGCGTTCGTCGCGCGGCTGGTCCGGGCCAACCTGGTGGAGAACCTGCGCACCGACTACGTCCGCACCGCGATCGCGAAGGGGCTGACGCGGCAGCGGGTGATCGGCGTGCACACGCTGCGCAACTCGCTGATCCCGGTGGTGACGTTCGTCGGCGCCGACTTCGGCGGGCTGCTCGGCGGCGCGGTCGTCGTCGAGGGCATCTTCAACATCCCGGGCGTGGGCAACATGATCTTCCGCGGCATCAACGCGCACGAGGGCGGGACGGTGACCGCCGCCGTCACCGTGCTCGTGCTGGTCTTCCTGCTGGTCAACCTGGTCGTCGACCTGCTGTACGCGGTGCTCGACCCGAGGATCCGCCATGTCTAGGCCGACGATCCCGGACCAGGTCGTGCCGCCGCCGGCCCGCGCCGGCGGACGGCGCGCGGCCGGACGCGGTGTCCGTCCGGGGCGGACGAGGCGCGGCCGCCCGCGCGGCGGCGGGCACGCGGCGTCCACCCCGCACTCGCTGGCCGGCGACGCCTGGCGCGACCTGCGCCGCAGCCCGGTCTTCCTGATCTCCGCCGCGATCATCGTCGTGCTGGTCGCGATGGCCGCGGCGCCCGGGCTGTTCACCAGCACCGATCCGGAGGCCTGCGACCTCGCCTTCTCCCGCCAGCCGCCGAGCGCGAGCGCCTGGTTCGGCTACGACCTCCAGGGCTGCGACATGTACGCGCGCACCGTCTACGGCGCGCGGGCCTCGATCCTGGTCGGCGTGCTGACGACCATCGGCATCGCGGTCGTCGGCAGCGTGATCGGCATGATCGCCGGGTACCACGGCGGCTGGCTCGACACGCTGCTGTCGCGCGTCACCGACATGTTCTTCGCCGTGCCGATGCTGCTCGGCGCGATCATCGTGCTGGCGACGTTCCCGTCGACGGTGCAGACGCCGGCCTGGCAGACCATCGGCAAGGTGGTGCTGGCGCTGGGCGTGCTCGGCTGGACGACGGTGGCCCGGCTGATGCGCTCGACGGTGATCCAGGTCAAGCAGGCCGAGTACGTGCAGGCCGCACGCGGGCTCGGCGCCGGCAGCCGGCGCGTCCTGCTGCGCCACGTCCTGCCCAACGCCGTCGCGCCGGTCGTCGTCTACTCCACCATCATCCTCGGCGTGTTCGTCGTCTTGGAGGCGACGCTGTCGTTTCTGGGCATCGGGCTGCGGCCGCCGGTCATCTCGTGGGGCATCGCGATCAGCGAGGCGCGCGCCTACATCCGTCAGTCCCCGCACATGCTGCTGTTCCCCGGCGCCTTCCTCTCCGTGACGGTGCTCGCCTTCATCATGCTCGGCGACGCGGTCCGCGACGCCTTCGACCCGAGGCTGCGTTGACGTGTGATCGTGACCACCCGAAGTTCCGCAAACACGTCATGATCGGACCGGTTCCGCCGAAGAATCCGCAGCTAACGTCGCAGTACAGCGGCAGGATCACAGCTACCAGCCGGTATGGTCACAGTCCGGTTGCGTTGTACGACGTCGGTCCTGACGGACTTGCCCGCAGAGATGCGCGGGTTTAGAAATGAGGGCGCGGATCAGGGTCGCGCCCCTACCCGGATGTGCGCAGATCCGCACGAACTGTGGCGAGACCGATCGGTCACGCCCGTGAACCCACCGGGCGCAGGCCCGTAATGAGGAGGATTCCATGCGAGGCTCTGCTCGCAGAGGAGCCGTGGTCGCAGCCGCCGTCGGCCTGGCGCTCGTGCTCGCCGCGTGTGGCGGCGACGACGACGGCGATGGCGGCGGCAGCGGCTCGACCGGCGACAGTGGCTCCGGCGACGGCCCCACCGGCTCGGTGTCGATCAACAGCACGCAGCCGGAGAACCCGCTGATCCCGACCACCACCAACGAGGTCGGCGGCGGCAACATCGTCGACGCCATGTGGACCGGCCTGGTCTCGTATGACCCCGACACGGCCGAGCCCGGCCTGGCCGTGGCCGAGTCGATCGAGCCGAACGAGGACTTCACCCAGTTCACCATCACGATCAATGACGGCTGGACGTTCCACGACGGCTCGCCGGTCACCGCGCAGAGCTTCGTCGACGCCTGGAACTTCGGCGCCGCGGGCGAGAACGCCCAGCTGAACCAGTACTTCTTCGGTCCCGACGGCGCCAACATCGCCGGATTCGAGGAGGTCGCCGGTCAGACCGACGACGCGGGCGCGTTCGTCCCGGGCTCGGCGACTGCCGAGACGATGAGCGGCCTCGAGGTCGTCGACGACACCACCTTCACGGTGACGCTCGGCTCGCCGAACTCGCTGTTCGAGACGATCATCGGCTACTCGGCGTTCTACCCGATGCCGGAGAGCTTCTTCACCGACCAGGCCGGCTTCATCGAGCACCCGATCGGCAACGGCCCGTTCGAGTTCGTCGAAGAGGTCCCGAACCAGTCGATCAACCTGCGGGCCTACGCCGACTACGCCGGCGACCCGAAGCCGCAGGTCGAGAACATCGAGTACCGCATCTACGCCGACCTCGACGCCGCCTACGCCGACGTCGTGTCGAACCAGCTCGACATCCTCGACAAGATCCCGCCGGTGGGTCTGGCCGGCGACGTGTGGATGACCGACCTCGAGGGCCGGTCCGCCTCCGAGCCGCTGACCACCCGGTTCACCAGCCTCACGTTCCCGCTGACGAACACCGAGGCCTGGGCCGACCCCAACCTGCGCAAGGCCATCTCGATGGCCATCGACCGGGAGGCCGTCATCGCGGCCGCCTACGGCGCGGGCAACTACGTCCCGGCCAACAGCTGGGTCCCGCCGGGCAACGACGGCTACGTCGAGGGCACCTGCGGCGAGTGGTGCAACTTCGACCCCGAGGCCGCGCAGGAGCTGTACGCGCAGTCGCCGGGCGTCCAGGGCCCGCTGCTGATCTCCAGCAACTCCGACGGCGGTCACCGTGAGTGGGTCGAGGCGGCCTGCACGTCGATCCGCGAGACGCTGGGCATCGAGTGCCAGGGCGACTATGACCCCGACTTCGGCTCGTTCCGCGGCCGGGTCAACGCCAACGAGATCACCAACCCGTTCCGCACGGGCTGGGTGGCCGACTACCCGTCGATCCAGAACTTCCTGGCGCCGCTCTACACGGCGAACGGCTCGGCCAACGACGGTGGCTACAACAACCCCGAGTTCGACGAGCTGATCCGCCAGGCCGCCGGCCTGGAGGGCGAGGAGGCGCTGGAGCTGTACAACCAGGCCGAGACGCTGCTCGCCGACGACATGGCGATCATCCCGCTCTGGTACGACAACGGCCAGCGCGGCTGGTCGGAGAACGTCAACGAGCCGGGCTTCACCTGGAAGGGCTACGTCGACCCGCTGTCGATCTCGGTGAAGTAACCGACGATCTAGGGTCGCAGCGGTCGGTTGCGGGGCGTCCATCTCGCCTGAGGCGAGATGGACGCCCCGCACGCTGGCGCAAACCGTTGCCGACGGGAAAGGTTGGTCCATGGGCCGGTACGTCGCGCGCCGCCTGCTCCAGATGATCCCGGTGATCATCGGCACGACGCTCATCATCTACACCCTGGTCTGGTTCCTGCCGGGCGATCCGTTCGCCGGCCGCTGCGGTGCCAGGCCGTGTCCGCCCGCGTACGTCGCGGAGATGACGGACAAGTACAACCTGGACGACTTCTGGCTGATCGCCTACGCCAAGTACCTGTGGAGCCTGCTGCACGGCGACTTCGGCGAGACGTTCCAGGGCCTCTCGGTCGGCGAGGAGCTGCTGCGGGCCTACCCGACGACGGTGAAGCTGGCCCTGGTCGCGATCGCCTTCGAGATCCTCATCGGCATCGGCGCCGGCATCCTCGCCGGACTGCGGCGCGGCAGCTTCATCGACAACCTTGTGCTGGTCTCCACTCTGGTCGTCGTCTCGATCCCGGTGTTCGTCATCGGATCGGTGCTGCAGCTGTTCCTCGGCATGCGGTGGGGGATCTTCCCGGCCACGGTGGGCGGTGACGCGAGCCTGTACAACCTGATCCTGCCGGGGTTCGTGCTCGCCTCACTCTCACTGGCCTACGTCGCCCGGCTGACGCGGACCAGCCTCGCGGAGAACCGCCGGGCCGACTACGTCCGCACGGCCGTCGCGAAGGGCCTGCCGCAGCGCCGCGTCATCGGCATCCACACGATGCGCAACTCGCTGATCCCGGTCATCACGTTCATCGGCGCCGACTTCGGCGCGCTGCTCGGTGGCGCCATCGTCACCGAGGGAATCTTCAACGTCCCCGGCGTGGGGAACCTCATCTTCCGTTCCATCACCACCAGGGACGGTGTCATGGTCACCGGCGCGGTGACCGTGCTCGTCCTCGTCTTCCTGCTGGTGAACCTGCTGGTCGATCTCATCTACGGCTGGCTCGACCCGAGGATCAGTCATGGCTGACCCCATACCTCCCGTCGTCGCCGCGGCCGAAGCGCCCGAGACGACCGAGACCGCCGTCCGGACGCTGGGCCGCGACGCGTGGCACGACCTGATCCGCAAGCCGACGTTCATCATCTCGGGCGTGCTGTTCCTGTTGTTCGTGACCATCGCCATCGCACCGAGCCTGTTCACCTCGCTGAGCCCGACCGACTGCGACCTCGGGCTGACCCGCCAGGGCCCCAGCGGCGCGGCCTGGTTCGGCTACGACAACAACGGCTGCGACGTCTACACGCAGACCATCTACGGCGCCAGGGCCTCGATCATGGTGGGTGTGCTGACGGCGATCGGCGTGCTGATCATCGGCGGCATCACCGGCACCATCGCCGGCTTCTACGGCAAGACCACCGACACCGTCGTGTCCCGGCTCGGCGACATCTTCTTCGGCATCCCGCTGCTGCTCGGCGCGCTGATCGTGCTGGTCTCGTTCCCCGGCGACGCGGAGACACCGGAGCTGGTCACGATCTCGAAGGTCGTGCTGGCACTGGCCGCGCTGGGCTGGCCGCAGATCATGCGCATCATGCGCTCGTCGGTGCTGCAGGTGCGCTCGGCCGACTACGTCCAGGCGGCGCGCGCGCTCGGCGCCGGCGGCACCCGGATGATCCTCAAGCACGTGGTGCCGAACGCGATCGCGCCGGTCATCGTCGTCGCGACGATCGCCATCGGCGGGTACATCGCCGCCGAGGCGACGCTGTCGTTCCTCGGCGTCGGGCTGCAGCCGCCGGTGGTCTCGTGGGGCCTGGCCATCAGCCGGGCGCAGGACTACGTCCGCACGTCGCCGCATATGCTGTTGTTCCCGGCGTCAGCGCTGTCGTTGTGTGTGCTGGCCTTCATCATGCTCGGTGATGCCATCCGCGATGCGCTCGATCCGAAGCTGCGTTGAGCAACACCACAGGAGGAGGTCGAGTGGCGACCACGCAAGCCGGCATCGCGCCGCGCGCGGACCAGGCCGGAACCACCCCGCTGCTGGAGGTCGAGGACCTCCGGGTGGAGTTCCGCACCCGCGACGGCGTCGCGAAGGCCGTCAACGGCGTGTCGTACACGCTGCACGAGGGTGAGACGCTGGCCGTGCTGGGTGAGTCCGGCTCCGGCAAGAGCGTCACCGCCCAGGCCATCATGGGCATCCTCGACAGCCCGCCCGGGTTCGTCACCGGCGGCAAGGTGCGCTTCCGCGGCCAGGACCTGCTGACGCTGCCCGACGACGAGCGACGCGCCTACCGCGGCCGCAGCATCTCGATGATCTTCCAGGACGCGCTGTCCGCGCTGAACCCGGTGTTCCCGGTCGGCTGGCAGATCGCCGAGATGTTCCGCGTCCACGAGGGCCTGTCGAAGAAGGACGCCCGCGCCCGCGCCGTCGAGCTGATGGAGCGGGTGCAGATCCCGGCCGCCCGCGAGCGGGCCGGTGACTATCCGCACCAGTTCTCCGGCGGCATGCGCCAGCGGATCATGATCGCGATGGCGATCGCCCTCGACCCCGACGTGCTCATCGCCGACGAGCCCACCACCGCGCTCGACGTCACCGTCCAGGCGCAGATCATGCAGCTGCTGGCCGACCTGCAGCGCGAGCGGAACATGGGCCTGATCCTCATCACCCACGACCTCGGCGTCGTCGCCGACGTCGCGGACAAGATCGAGGTCATGTACTCCGGGCGCATCATGGAGCAGGCGCCGGTGCACGACATCTACGCCACGCCCGCCCACCCGTACACCAAGGGGCTGCTCGAGTCGATCCCGCGGGTCGACCTCAAGGGCCAGGAGCTCTCGGCGATCAAGGGGCTGCCGCCGAACCTCACCAACATCCCGGCCGGCTGCGAGTTCCGGCCCCGCTGCCCCTACGCGCGCGACATCTGCAAGGAACAGCGGCCGGCACTGCAGGAGGTCGTGCCCGGCCGGTTCAGCGCGTGCCATTTCGCACAGGAGGTGCTCGAGGGTGACATCGAACCCGCCCAGCAGTGAGGTCGTCCTCGAGGTCGACAACCTGGTCAAGCACTTCCCGCTGACCACCGGCGTCGTCATCAAGCGCCAGGTGGGCGCCGTACAGGCCGTCGACGGCGTCTCGCTGCAGCTGCACAAGGGCGAGACCCTCGGCATCGTCGGCGAGTCCGGCAGCGGCAAGTCGACGCTGGCCAAGCTGCTCATGCGGCTGGAGGAGCCGACCAGCGGCCAGACGTACTTCCACGGCCAGAACATCTACGACCTGCAGGGCCGGGCGCTGCGCGAGCTGCGCCGGAACATCCAGATCGTGTTCCAGGACCCGTACTCGTCGCTGAACCCGCGGATGACCGTCGGCGACATCGTCGGCGAGCCGTTCGACATCCACCCCGAGGTCGCGCCGCGCGGCCAGCGGCGCAAGCGGGTCCAGGAGCTGCTCGACGTCGTCGGCCTCAACCCCGAGCACATCAACCGGTACCCGCACCAGTTCTCCGGCGGCCAGCGCCAGCGCATCGGCATCGCCCGCGGGCTGGCGCTGCGGCCGGAGATCATCATCTGCGACGAGCCGGTCTCCGCGCTCGACGTGTCGGTGCAGGCGCAGGTCATCAACCTGCTGGAGAAGCTGCAGGACGAGTTCGGGCTGTCGTACATCTTCATCGCCCACGACCTCTCCGTTGTCCGGCACATCGCCGACCGGGTCGCCGTCATGTATCTCGGCCGTATCGTCGAGACCGGCAGCGACACGCAGATCTACGAGAAGCCGACGCACCCGTACACACAGGCGCTGCTGTCCGCGGTGCCGGTGCCGGACCCGTCGGTGCGTGGCCAGCGCCAGCAGATCATCCTCAGCGGCGACGTGCCCAGCCCGGCCAACCCGCCCAGCGGCTGCCGGTTCCGGACCCGCTGCTGGAAGGCGACGGACAAATGCGCTCAAGAGGACCCGGCGCTGACGATCCGGCCCGGCAGCGACCACGAGTCCGCCTGCCACTACGCCGCCGTCCGCGAGGACGTCGTCGTCCACCACTAGGGGACTGACCAGGGCGAATGCGGTCGCAACGCGACTGCAACGTGTCGTCGCCTACCCTCGTCTCACGACCGGGCGGGCCGCCCATAAACCCAGCCCGCCCATCGCCCGCCCGGTCGAACTTTCTTGCCGTGTAGACAACGAGCCCGGCTGGTCCATGGGCGCCCGCCCGGTCGAACTTTCTTGCCGTGTAGACAACGAGCCCGGCTGGTCCATGGGCGCCCGCCCAGTCGAACTCTTAGACGTCTGTGGCAAGCCCTAGCTCGCCGTCCAAGCTGGCCAGGACGGCGGCGGCCTCGGCCTTCTCCGGGGAGCCCGGCGCGAGCCCGTCCAGGCAGGCCCGCCAGATCTGCGCGTCGTCGCGGCCGGAGGGCGACAGGGCGTAGCGCCGCAAGGCCTCGCCGTCGCCGGACTGCAGCAGCACGTTGCGCAGCCAGCCGTGCAGCCGATAGCGCAGCGCGACAACGCCGGGCGCGGCCGAGCGTGGCAGCAGGTCGCCCCGGTACAGCTCCACCGCGGCGCGGTGATCGCCGCGGCCGAGCAGGTCCGCGACGTCCATCGCGTCGGTGCGAAGCTCCGCCCGCAGCCGGTACTGGCCGGCCGGTGAGAGCAGGTCGGGGACGGCCTTGCGCAGCCGGGACATCTCGGCCCGGACGGTGACCTCGGCGGCGTCGTGCTCGTACAGCTGCCAGGCGAGCTCGCTGGCGGGCAGTCCGTCAGGATGCTCGGCGAGCAGGAGCAGCAGCTCGGTGTGGCGCAGGCTCAGCTCGAGGCTGCGGCCCTGGTGCACCAGCAGCCCGCGGGGGCGGCCCAGCACCTCCAGACGACTGCCGGGCACGGCGACGGTGCTGCCGAGCAGCCGCAGCTCCGCCTCGACCGCCGCGACGGCGGACCGGACCAGGAACGCCGACTGCGGCGCCACCACCGAGGCGCCGCCGGTGATGTCCAGCACGCCGATGGTGTGGCCGGTCAGCGGGTCGCGGATGGGTGCCGCGGTGCAGCTCCACGGCTGGACGCTGCGGGCGTAGTGCTCGCTGCCGAAGACCTGAACGGTGTCGCCGACGGCCAGCGCCGTCCCGATGGCGTTGGTGCCCATGGCGTCCTCGCACCAGTCCGCGCCGGCCTGCAGGTGCAGCCGCTCGGCTCGTCGGCGCAGGTCGTCGTCGCCCTCGGCCCACAGGATGCGGCCGCGGGCGTCGCCGACGATGACCAGCACGCCCGCGTCGGCGGCGTCGTCGACCAGCAGCCGGCGCACGACCGGCATGGCGTGCCGCAGCGGGTGGGTCGCGCGGGCCTCGGCGAGCGCGTCGTCGACCAGTGTGACCGGCGAGTCGCGGCGGTCCGGATCGACGTGCAGGGCGGCCGAGCGCCGCCAGGACTCCAGGACGACCGGCCGCACCTCGCCGGGGCCGTCCGCTTCGGATCGGAGCTCGGACCGCAGGAAGCTCTCGTGGGCCCGGGCCGTGTTGCGCCAGCGGCTGACCGGGTCGACGCCGTTCGGGAGCGCGAGCGAGAGGCTGGGCACGTCACTCCTCCTGGGGAGGTGGTCCGCGGACACGCCTAGAGTAGGCCGTCCTCGCACCGCCCGACGGCCGAACCCCGGCGATCGCTACCCTGTCGGCGCCGCTGCATAGGCTGGGGTGCATGCCCGTCGACCTTCCCGACCGCCGGCTGCTGCTGGTCCACGCCCACCCCGACGACGAGTCCATCGGCACCGGCGCCACCATGGCCCGGTACGCGGCCGAGGGCGCCCACGTCACGCTCGTCACCTGCACACAGGGCGAGCAGGGCGAGATCCTGGTGCCCGAGCTGGCGCACCTCGCGCCCGAGCACGACGACGCGCTGGGCCCGCACCGGGCCGGCGAGCTGGCCGCCGCGATGGCGCAGCTGAAGGTCGCCGACCACCGGTTCCTGGGTCGTCCGGGCCGGTACCGCGACTCCGGCATGGTGTGGGGCAGCGACGGGCGCCGCGCGGTCGCGCCGGACCAGCTCGACCCGCGCGCGTTCTGGGCCGCCGACCTGCGCGAGGCGGCCGACGAACTGGTCGCCGTCATGCGCGAGATCCGGCCGCAGGTGCTGGTGACCTACGACGAGCACGGCGGGTACGGGCATCCGGACCACATCCAGGCGCACCGGGTGGCCACCTACGCGCGCGACCTCGCCGCCGTCCGCTCCTACCGGCCCGACCTCGGGCCTGCCTGGGACATCGCCAAGGTGTACTGGACGGCCACGCCCCGCGAGGTGCTGCAGGAGGCGCTGACGGCGCTGCGCGAGCGGGGCGGGTCCGGCTTCGAGGAGATCGCCTCGGCCGACGACTTCGGCTACGTGGTCGGCCTGGCCGACGTCGACGCCGTCGTCGACGGTACGGACTTCCTCGACGCGAAGATGGCGGCGATGCGGGCGCACGCGACGCAGATCGACGTGCACTGGCCGTACTTCACGCTGTCGGACAACGTCGGGCAGCCGATCTGGGCGCAGGAGTACTTCCGGCTGGCGCACGGCCGTCGGGGCCCGGCCGACCCCGCCACCGGCTACGAGACCGACCTCTTCGCCGGCGTCGAGCCGTGACCGTCGCACCCGGAGCGGCGCCGTCGGTGCGCCCGGCGCCCGCGCCGGGTCCGTCGCGGCGGGTCCGGGTGCTCTCGGCCGTCGGCGTCGCCCTGCTCGGGGTGGTCGCGGTCGCCGTCGGGGTGTCGGGTGCGTTCGTGCACCGCTGGGCCAACCCGGCGGGGATCCTGCTCGCGGTCGGCGGCGCCGTCGCGCTGGCGATCCTGGCGCGGGCGTGCGCGCGCAGCCGGGCCGGGCTCGCGGTGGTTTCGGCGCTCTGGCTGGCTCCGGTGCTGTGGCTGGGCATGGAGCCGCCGGGCGAGGATCGCGTCATCATGGCCGACGAGGCCGGCCTGGTGTTTCTCTTCGGCGGAACGGTGGCGCAGGCGGTCGCGTTGGGCCTTGGCGCCGAGGCGAGATCGACTCGACGAGTGACGTAAGATGCGCTGGGCACGACCTGACTACTGACGAATTGCGCATATTCCATCGATAGGTGCTCCAGCGTGACCGACAATCCACCTGGTGGCGGCGATGCCGTTGCCGGCGCCGAGTCCGACCGGTCCACCGGCGGCCCGGCGGTGACGTCTGCCGCAGACCCTACCGGGCCGGGCGGAGACGCATCCGCACGCCCTGACGGTGAGACGCACGGCACATCCGCGGGTGCCGGCGCCGGCTCCGGCGCGCCGGAGCGGCGCACCACCATCGCCGCGTCGGCGGCAGTGCTCGCGCAGAAGCGGGCGGCCAAGGCCCGAGCGGCGGCCGAAGCGAACGCCGCCCGGACGGCGGGCGGTCCCGACACGCAGCCGACCCGGCCGGCCGAGGTGCGGGGTATGTTCGAGCCGCGTGGTCAGGTGCAGGGCGGCGCCGCTGCAGTGAGTCGTCCGGGGCCGGACGGTGCCCAGCGTGGTGGTGCCGAGGCGCAGGGGGCGCGCGAGCCGCGTGGCCGGGTGCAGGACGGCGCCGCCGCAGTGAGTCGTCCGGGGCCGGACGGTGCCCAGCGTGGTGGTGCCGAGGCGCAGGGGGCGCGCGAGCCGCGTGGCCGGGTGCAGGACGGCGCCGCCGCCACGAGCCGTCCGGGGCCGGACGACGCCCGGCGTGGTGGCGCGGAGCCGCGGCCGAGCCGCTCGGCGTCCGGCCAGTCCGCGCTGTCGGCCGGGCCGGCCGAGGCGCGTCGCACGGACGCGGCTGACGGCCGTTCCGAGGACCGGCGCGCTGCCGAGCCGACTCCGTCCACCGATGGCGGCCGTGGCCCGCAGCCGCTGCCGACCCGCCAGCGCCCGACCTCGGCGCCCCTGGGTGCGGCGACGCCGCAGCCGTCGATGCTGCCGCCGGTCCAGCCGGACCAGCGCGCCGCCAACCGTCCCGCGGCCGACGAGTCGCGGTTCGCCGCGACGGCGCAGGCGTTCACCGGGGCGCAGGCGGCCCGGGCCCGGGCGGCCGAGCAGTCCGAGCCGGCCGCCGCCGGCCGCGACAGCCAGGACCGCGGCGATGGCCAGGAGCGGCCGGCCGCCGCCGGCAACGGATCGCCGGCGCAGCGTCCGGCGCCGGGCCGATCGAACGTCAAGGACCGCGACCGCGTCGGACAGCCGCCGGTCGACCCACGCCTGTCCGGGCCGGTCCCGACCGCCGCGCAGGCGCGAGCCGCCCAGCGGCCCGCACCCGGTCAGGCCTCCGTGCCGCCGGGTGCCGTGGGGAACGGACAGCACTACGAGGAGCCACGAGTCGTGCGCGATGCAAGGGAAGCTCGGGCACGAGCCGAAGAGTCCGGCGGCGACGCCGCCCAGCCCGCCGCCGCGGCCAACGGCGGCGCCGAGCCCGGCACCGCGGCCCAACAGTCCGAGACGACTGCGCCCCAGCCCGAGACGACGGAGCCGCGAGCCGTGGAGACCGAGGCTTCGGACTCGAGCGTGAGCGACACCACGGCCGGCCAGGCGACGTCGCCGGCAGTGGCCGCCGCAGCGCCGTCCACTGAACACGAGGGCCCGGCGGAACCGGCCGCGCCCACGGCGTCGGCGACGACCGTCGAGTCGACGAGCGCTGACGAGCAGGCCGCGTCCGCCACGTCCACCGAGCAGGCCACGCCGGCCGACTCGGCGAAGAGCGCCGCGGCGGCCACGTCCGGCGAGCAGGCGACCGCCGGCGGGCCGGACACCTCGGCCGATGCAGCCGGGGCCACTGAACAGGACACTTCTGCCGAGCCGGACACACCCACCGAGCCCGCGACGCCGCGGGAGCCGGGCGTGCGCGCCGCAGGCATCTACACCGTCCCCGGCCGCGAGCCCCAGGACCAGACCCAGGCCCTCGGCGGCGCCGACGCGCCGACGCTGCCCGGGGCGCCCATCCCGCCGGCGGTCCTCGCCGCGGCCGACGAGGCTCCTGAGACACCGGGCGGCGAGGCCGCGCCCGGCCGGGCCGCCCGCCGGCAGCAGCAGCGCTCCTTCGGTCAGGCCGCGACCGCGGCCGCCCTGCTCGAGTCGCGCGGCGGCAACGGCGGCGGCCAGAACGGCGGCGGCGACGACGAGGACAGCGGCGAGGCCGCCGGCGGCCGGAGCAAGGTCCGGCTGGCGGCCCTGATCGTCGCCGGCGTGGTCGTCGTGCTGGGGATCGGCTACGGCGTCGCGTACGCGGTCGCCGGCGGCTCGCTGGCCCGCAACGCGACCGTCGCCGGCATCGACGTCGGCGGGATGACGCCGGAGGAGGCCGAGGAGACGCTCGCCGCCCAGCTGCCGGCGCTCGTCGACCAGCCCTTCCATCTGACCCTCGGCGACGGCGAGACGACCTACGAGGTGGTGCCGTCGGCGGCCGGGATGACGGTCGACGTCCCGGCGACGGTGGACGCGGTGCCGGGAGGCAGCGCGAATCCGATCTCGCTGGTCAAGGCGCTGTTCGGCGGGGGCGAGACGACGCCGGTGCCGGCGATCGACCGGGCGGCGCTGGAGACGGCGCTGACCGAGATCGCCGCCCAGGCCGACGTCGAGCCGGTGAACGGCGCGGTCGCCTTCGACGCCGGCACCGTCGTGACCAGCGACCCGCAGCCGGGTCGCACGGTCAACCTCGACACGACCATCGAGCGGCTCGAGGACGCGTTCTTCGGCGCCGAGTCGACGCTGCCGATCGGCGACATCGAGCTGGCCGTCGACGAGGTGCAGCCTGCGGTCAGCGCCGAGGAGGTGCAGCGCGCCGTCGCGGAGTTCGCCCAGCCGGCGATGTCCGCGCCGGTGACCGTCGTCGCGGGGGAGGAGAGCGTCGAGCTGCCGCCGGACCTCGTCGGGCAGGCCCTGACGATGGCGCCCGACGACGCCGGCACGCTGCAGCCCGCCCTCGACGGCGCCAAGCTGACCGAGGTCGCCCGCGACCTGCTCGCCGAGGTCGGCCAGGAGGGCCGCGACGCCACCATCACGATCGAGGGCGGCGCGCCGGTCGTCGTCCCGGCCGAGCGCGGCCAGGGCATCGCACCGGAGACGCTCAGCGCGGCCCTGCTGCCGGTGCTGACGGCCGAGGGCGACGCGCGCACGGCGACGGTCGAACTGAGCGAGGTCGACCCGGAGCTGTCGACGGCCGCGGCCGAGGAGCTGGGCGTCACCGAGATCGTCGCCGAGTTCACCACCCGGTTCCCGCACGCCGAGTACCGCAACGTCAACATCGGCACCGCGGCGGCGCGCATCGACAACACGCTGCTGCTGCCGGGCGAGGAGTTCAGCCTCAACGGCATCGTCGGCGAGCGGACCGAGGCCAACGGCTTCACGACCGGCACCATCATCGACGGCGGCCGGCTGGAGGAGTCCCTCGGCGGCGGCGTCTCCCAGGTCGCGACGACGACGTTCCACGCGGCCTTCCTGGCCGGCCTGGAGGACGTCGAGCACTGGCCGCACTCGATCTACTTCGACCGCTACCCGATCGGCCAGGAGGCCACGGTCGCGTGGGGCTCGAAGGACATGCGGTTCAAGAACGACACCCCGTACGGCGTCGTCGTCGACACGACGTTCTCGCGGAGCTCGCCGGGCAACCAGGGCACGCTCAACGTGAAGATCTGGAGCACGAAGTACTACACGGTCGAGACGTCGGTCTCCGAGCGCTCCAACTTCACCTCGCCGCAGACCATCTACGACACGTCGGACAACTGCGCTGCGCAGGGCGGCAGCCAGGGCTTCAGCATCACGTCGTACCGGCAGGTGTTCACGCTCGACGGCACCATGGTCAAGGACGAGGCGGACCCGTGGACCTACAACCCGAACCACCGGGTCATCTGCGGTCCGGATCCGGGTGCGGGCGAGGGCGAGAGCGACGGAGAGGACTGACGGCGGCTCAGCGCAGCCGGCGGTAGTGGTACGCGTGGTGCTCGGCGAAGCCGGCCTTGCGGTAGGTCGCCCGGGCCGGCTCGTTCGGCTCGGCGACCTGCAGGTACACGTCGGTGGCGCCGTGCCGCTCCGCCCACGCCGCCAGCCCCGTGACGATGTGCCCGCCCAGCCCGCGACGACGGGCCGACGGCGTGACCTCGACCGCCGTCACGCCCAGCCAGCGCCGTCCGCTGGGCGCGGAGCTGACGGCACCGCGCGCGATCGCCACCCGCACGCCGTCGTCGTCCACTGACGCGAACCCGACGGTCTCGGCGTTGACGAGCACGGAGACGGCGTGCGCGGGCAGCTCGCCGCCCCGGTAGTGGTAGCCGGCCAGCCAGTCGTCGTCGGGCCGGTCGTCGACGCGGACCGGCGGCAGCCCGGGGCGCTCAACACCACGGACGACCGACAGTGGCGCGACCATGACGAACGTCCGGTCCTCCGGCGCCGGCCAGCCGCGCGCGTCCAGCACCGGTCCGAGCGCCCGGCCCAGCGGCTCCGGCACCTGGAACGCCGGAACCAGCCCCCGCGACCGGTACCAGTCCTCGACCAGCGCGACGGCGTCCGGCAGCGGCCGCCCTGGGTCGTCCAGCGGCAGGCAGGAGTTCGCCCGCCCGGTGAACCCGCCGGCGGCCCGGAGCAGCCAGCCATCCACCCACGAGGACTCCAGCGCCCGCCAGCCGTGCAGCGCGGCCGCCTCCAGGTCGCGGACGTCGCGCCGGGTCACCGTCAGCTCCGGCACGGCCTTGACGGCGATGACGTCGTCCGCCGTGACGTTCACCACGTCGCCGCCCCTCGACGGCCGGATCCGCAGCTCGCCACCGGCCCACGACACCAGCACGCCGAGCACGTCAGTGGCCCCGAACTCCTCGTCGTGCAGCCGGTACCGGACCACGACACGCCGCCCGACCAGGGCGGACGGGTCCTGATTCGTGCTGGGCTGTCTCATAGGCTGACCTTGGTGCACGATGGGATGCGGGCAACGCGATACTAGGGCTGAGCACGACTGAGTAGCCGCACCGGTCCACCGGATGGGCTTGCGATAGGAGGACACCGCCGTGACGTACGTCATCGCGCAGCCTTGCGTCGACCTCAAGGACCTCGCCTGCGTCGAGGAGTGTCCGGTCGACTGCATCTACGAGGGCGAGCGGATGCTCTACATCCACCCGGATGAGTGCGTCGACTGCGGTGCGTGCGAGCCGGTCTGCCCCGTCGAGGCGATCTTCTACGAGGATGACGTCCCCGGCGAGTGGAAGGACTACACGCAGGCCAACGCGGAGTTCTTCGACGACCTCGGCTCGCCCGGCGGCGCCGCGAAGCTCGGCGCCATCGACAAGGACCACGCCGTCGTCGCTGCGCTGCCCCCGCAGGAGCACGAGGGGCATTGAGCAGGGTGCAGCTGCCCGACTTTCCCTGGGACGCCCTCGTCCCGTACGCCGAGCGGGCGGCGGCACACCCCGACGGCATCGTCGACCTCTCCGTCGGCACACCCGTCGACCCGACGCCCGAGGTGGTCCGCCGCGCGCTCGCCGCGGCGGCGGACGCACCGGGCTATCCGACGACGGTCGGCACGCCGGCGCTGCGTGAGGCCGCCGTGCAATGGCTCGGCCGCCGGGCCGGCGCGCCGGGCCTGGACACCGACGCCGTCATCCCGGCCATCGGCTCGAAGGAGCTGGTGGCCTGGCTGCCGACGCTGCTCGGCCTGGGCGCCGGCGACACCGTCGTGTTCCCGGAGCTGGCCTACCCGACGTACGACATCGGCGCCCGGCTGGCCGGCGCGGAGCCGGTCGCCAGCGACTCGGTCACCGCGCTCGGACCGCGCCGGGTCGGCCTGATCTGGCTGAACTCGCCGGCCAACCCGCACGGGCGGGTGCTGCCGGCCGCACACCTGGCGAAGGTCGTCGACTGGGCGCGCGAGCGCGGCGCCATCGTGGCGTCCGACGAGTGCTACCTGGAGCTGGGCTGGGATGAGCGGCCGGTCTCGATCCTCGACCCGGCCGTGAACGGCGGCTCGCTCGACGGGCTGCTGGCGGTGCACTCGCTGTCGAAGCGGTCCAACCTGGCCGGCTACCGTGCCGGGTTCATGGCCGGCGATCCGGCGCTGGTCCGGCGGGTGCTCGAGGTGCGCAAACATGCCGGGCTGATGGTCCCGGCGCCGGTGCAGGCCGCCATGGTGGCCGCGCTCGACGACGACGAGCACGTCGAGGAGCAGCGGGCCCGGTACGCCCGCCGTCGCGACGCGCTGCGGGCGGCGCTGGTCGAGGGCGGGTACCGCATCGACCACTCGACCGCCGGCCTCTATCTGTGGGCGACCCGCGACGAGCCCTGCTGGGACACCGTCGGCCGGCTGGCCGACCTCGGCATCCTCGCCGCGCCGGGCGACTTCTACGGCCCCGCCGGCGGCTCGCACGTCCGCATCGCCCTCACGGCGACCGACGAGCGCGTCGACGCCGCCGTGAAGCGCCTCACAGCCTGACGACCCCTCGCTCATTTCCGGCTCTTCTGATGCCTCCGTGGGTGGACTCTGCTCTCGTGGCGGGGCGACGCCAGGGGCCAGTCGAGTCGGCGGAACCGGCGTATGCACGCCACACCGGCGGCTCCTGGCTCGCGCAGGTGTGTGTCCGGCGGTTTCGCGGGCATCGGCCGTCGCAGCGTCCCAGCGTGACCGGCGACCCACGGAAGCAGCAGAGCCACACCGCCTGACGGCGGGTCAGCTGACGGCGGCCGCGGCGGTGGCGGCGTCGGGGCCGATGCCAAGGGCGACCTCGGCGCCGGAGCAGGACACGACCGCCGACTGGCCGGGGCCGGTGAAGACGGTCCGGCCGCCCTCCTCGGTGACGTCGGCGTCCTGGAACGCGGCCGCGTAGAAGTCGGCGACGGTCTCGCACAGCGGCGCGGCGTCGCCGCGGTCGGCCAGCACGAGCGCCACCGCGGTCCGGTCGCCCTCGCCCCAGACGGTGACCTCCCCGCCCGCCCACGCCGCGGTCAGGTCCTTCGGCTCGGACCGCGCCAGCGACTCGTCGTCACCCGGCGCCTCCAGCAGGAACAGCAGGTCGGCGGCGCCGAACGTGTCCGTCCGCAGCTCCTCCCAGCCATCGCCGGGGCCGGCCGGGTCGCGGACGTCGACGGCGGCCTCGCCGGCCCGGTAGCGGTCCGGGAACAGGATCTGCGCCGTCGTCGTGGGCACGTCGTCGTAGGTGGCGTCGACCGCGTCCCAGCCGCCGTCGAGGAAGACGTCGCAGGTGAACGTCAGACCCTCGACGTAGGGGAACTCCAGCTGCCGGGCGACGAAGTGCGGCAGCGCGTCGAGGTCGGCCGACGTCTGTCCCGACGCCGACTGCAGCGCCAGCAGCTCGTCCAGCGGCAGGTGCTGCGCGATGAACTGCTGGCTGTACAGCGACGCGTCGCCCTCGATCGCGTTCAGCGCGGCGTAGGCGGCGTCGGAGCCCGACTCGGCCGCGATCGCCTCCTGGTCCGGCAGCCCGAGCGCGGCGTCGGCCTGCGCGTGCACGAGCTCGTGCGCGGTGATGAACGTGCCCATGCCGTCCATCTCCTCCGACCCGATGACCAGCTGCCGCGTCTCCGGGTCGTAGAAGCCGCCGACCCCGGCGTCGAGCGCGTCGAGCTGGCTCTGCACGAGGTCGGTGCCGGGCTCGACGGCGCCCAGCGCGGCCAGCAGCCGGCTGTCTACGGCGGCCCGCTCGGGGTCCAGCTCTGCCTCGGTCAGCTCGACGGCGCGCCGCTGCACCTCGTCGAGGCTGACGAACTCGATGTCGACGTCGTCGCCGGCGGGCAGCCCGCGCTCCTCCTCGACCAGCTGAGCGATCGCCGCGACCTGCGTCTCGACGTCGGCGTCCGGGATCGAGTCCGAGCCGCCCAGGCCCAGCCCGCCCGCGCCGAGGCACTCGTACAGGATCGGGTCGACGTCGCCCAGCCCGAGGTCTCCGCCGAGGTCGCCGAGCAGCCCTTCCAGCCCGTCCTCGCCGAACAGGTCCTCCAGCCCGCCGAGCCCGGACGAGGGCGCATCCTCCTCGGCCGCGGCGGCCAGCTCGTCGCGGGCGGCGTCGCGCTCGGCCCGGGCGTCGTCGACCCGCTCGTCCATGAC
>NZ_POTW01000248.1 GCF_003236295.1 Jiangella anatolica | reverse complement strand
GTCCAGCGGGTCGTGGATCACCAGCCCGCCCACCGACCGCGCCGGATCGACCCGCCCGGCCACCACCTCGAGCAGCGTCGACCCGAGGTCGTCGAGGACGCGGCCGAGCGTGGCCCTCGGTCGCAGGGTCATGCGCAACACCTCTGAACCCAAGCACGCGGACGACGATCAGTAGTTCGTCGAACTCTACAATCCGCGCCGACGCGTTGGTGGGCTCAGACGAAGTTGGCAACCGGGCGATCCGGCGCCGGCGGCGGCGGTCCGCCCCGTTGCGGCCGATCAGGTGACGTACTCACCGCTGTCCCCGTCGCTTCGTCACCTGATCGTTCTCCAGAGAACGATCAGGTGACGAAGCGGGCCGGGACCGGGGCGGCGGCGGGGTGCGGGGCGTCTCAGGG
>NZ_POTW01000247.1 GCF_003236295.1 Jiangella anatolica | reverse complement strand
ATTGACCACCGACCCGTACCGCGCATCGCATCGCTGTGCACCGGCAACGGCGGCCTCGACATGGCCGTCGAGCTGGTGCTCGGCGGCCAGCTCACCTGGTACGCCGAAACCGACCGGCACGCCCGCACCGTTTGCGAGCACCACTGGCCCGGCGTGCCCAACCTCGGCGACATCCGCACCGTCGACTGGATCCGCATCCAGCCCGTTGACGTCCTCACCGCTGGATATCCCTGTCAGGACATCTCCAACGCCGGCAACGCGCCGGCATCACCGGCCCCCACTCCAGCCTCCGACGGCACCGCCAGGTCCTCGGCCGCCCAAGGACCGGGCTTGATACCGGCCTACCCACCGATGCACCGTCGACCGATGGACCCGACGCGGGCGGGCCACCTCCACCAC
>NZ_POTW01000246.1 GCF_003236295.1 Jiangella anatolica | reverse complement strand
AGCCCACGCCGGGCAGCAGCGGGTCGGCGGCCAGGTCGACCTCCAGCTCGGCGGTCACGTAGGTGACCAGCCGCAGGGTGCCCCGCCACGCCTCGTGCCCGGCCGGGTCGTGCAGCAGGATCAGCCGCCCGGTGGCCACCTCGTCACCGTCGCGCAGCACGGTCGCGGAGAGCGCGAAGGCGTACGGGGCGAGCCGCTGCGGCGCGCCGACCTCCTCAAGCAGGATCTCCGGCCGCGGCGCCGCGGACCGCAGCCCGGCGACCGCGCGGGCGAAGGTCTCCGGAAGCGCGATCGGGGCGGCCATGCCGGCAGCCTATGCCGCCGCCCAGCCGCCCGCCCGAACGGCGCGCCGACGCCGCGCCTTCAGCCAGGCTGATACTGGTCACAAAAGGCCCACGC
>NZ_POTW01000245.1 GCF_003236295.1 Jiangella anatolica | reverse complement strand
CCTGACCACGTTACCGCTGTTCTGGAGCCTGCCGACTGCGTTCCTGGCCGGCACCGGTGCCGCCGCCGGCATTGCGCTCATCAATTCGCTGGGCAACCTCGCGGGCTTCCTGAGCCCCTACGCCGTCGGCTGGCTGAAAGACGCCACGCAGAGCACCGATTCGGGCATGTACATGCTGGCCACGTCGATGGTGCTGGGTGCGATCCTCACGCTTTCCGTACCAGCACGGATGGTGAACAAATAGGCGCCGTCACCAGCAAGAAAAAAGGCCGGGATGATCCCGGTCTTTTCTCATTTCACGGCAAGCAATGCGCTTTGCCGATAGTGGCGCTGGGCGTCTTCCATGCGCTCCGTCTGCTCGAACATCTGTGCAAGCGCCAGATGCGCATGGGCGCGCAG
>NZ_POTW01000244.1 GCF_003236295.1 Jiangella anatolica | reverse complement strand
TGGCCGAGCGGTTCGACGCCTTCACGGTCACCGGCTCGCCACGCCGCTCCTGGCTGCGGTTGAAGCTGGTCCGGGTGGCGGAGACGGCTGACCGGGCGCGGGAGGGCTTCGCGGAGGAACTGGCCGCCGCGGGCACCCCGGCCGCCGCGCCCGGCAGCGCGGTGGTGGCCGCGGGCGACGGCGCCGCCGCGCCAGGCTATTCGGGCGTACGGTTCGACCTGCTTGCCCACGACGCGCTGGGCTCGCCGCTGCGGTGGCGGCTGCTGGCCGAGCACAACCGGATCACCGACCCGCTCGCCGTGCCGCCGGGCACCCCGCTGGCCGTGCCGCCGGCCGGGAGCCCGCCGCCGGCAACGCCCACACCGGGGGGTGTGTCGTGACCGCACCCCGTGCGCTCACCGTG
>NZ_POTW01000243.1 GCF_003236295.1 Jiangella anatolica | reverse complement strand
TAGCAGTCCGCAGCAACGAGCGCTGGATACGGCGAAATACATTGTGGCTGCCAATCAGTGGCAACCGCCGATTCAAATCGACGATGGCTTGCGTGAGTTTGATTTTGGTGATTGGGACGGCAAACAGGAAGCGGAAGTACAGCCGCAGTCCTACGCCCAAGTTATTTTTACTAAACCCGCCGAATACCGACCGGAACTAGCTGGCGGTGGCGAAAGTTATGCGGATTTTGTCACCCGAACGACTTCGACGCTACATCGTTTGATTGATCAAGTTGGGGTAGCTAGCACGCAACCACTATTAATCGTATCGCACGGTCTGGTGACGACGATGACTGTCAAGGCGTTAATGGGTGTCCCCGTAGCAGAATTACGAGCACCTTTTGTGGTCGATGGGCAAGTTATGAAG
>NZ_POTW01000242.1 GCF_003236295.1 Jiangella anatolica | reverse complement strand
GTACCGGCCTCCCCGCCCGGCGACTCACCGCAGGTGGCGGGCCGTCAAGGTCACTGAAGAAACGTTTCGCCAAACTATGGAGTAACGTTCCTTCAGCGTCAAGAGTGTGTTTCGGATCCGTGTCCCTGCCGAGGGCCTCGACGGCCGTCCTGCGACGATGTCGGGTGGGCCTCGAGAAGGGCACGTCTTGTCCCAGGAGGTGAAGAGGTTGGCGACGACTCGTCGGCCGACGCTCAAGGACGTCGCACAGGCTGCGGGGGTCTCGACCACCACCGCGTCCGTCGTCCTGAACGATCGCCGGGACGGTGTCCGCGTCCCAGATGCGACCCGCCGCCGCGTCCAGCAGACGGCCGAGGACCTGGGCTACCGACCGAACATCCTTGCCCGCAGCCTTCGGACCCAGAAGACC
>NZ_POTW01000241.1 GCF_003236295.1 Jiangella anatolica | reverse complement strand
GTCGATGTACTTCGCCGACGGCTGGGCCAAGGTCGAGCTCGCCCTGGCCAAGGGGAAGAGCGCCTACGACAAGCGGCAGGCGCTGGCCGAGCGGGACGCCGACCGGGAGATCGCCCGCGAGCTGGGCCGCCACCTCAAGGGCCGGACGCGTCGGGCGGCCCCGGCCAGCTCGCCGACCCGCCGCTGACGTCGCCGGCGGTGTCGCCCCGGCAGGGAGGGCACCGCCTCGGCCGACACCCCCTTCGAGGTCGCGGTGGAGCAGCCGGGCGAGGTCGCCCGGCCGCAGGCGGCGGGATCGCGGCCCCGGGTCAGCGGGCGCAGTCGGCGCAGGTGCCGAAGATCTCCAGGGTGTGGCCGACGTCGGTGAACCCGTGCTCGGCCGCCACCTGGTCGGTCCAGCGCTCCACCGC
>NZ_POTW01000240.1 GCF_003236295.1 Jiangella anatolica | reverse complement strand
ATGGCGATCGCATGCGAGCAAGTTCAGGCAAAAACCACTCCGCCCAAGCCATACACGGAGGCTAGCCTGATTTCGGACATGCGTAGCGTGGCCAAATACGTACAGGATCCCAAGCTGAAGGCAGTCTTGAAGGAAACCTCCGGGATTGGCACTGCCGCGACTCAGGCCGAAACGATCGAAACACTCAAGCGCCGCAGCTTCATCCGAGTGGACAAGAAGGCGATTCGGCCCACCGAACTGGGTTGCCAGGTCATCGACTCGATTCCCCAGGAAATGACTGACCCTGGGGTGACTGCGGCGTGGGAGGATGCGCTAGGAATGATCGCCAAAGGCAAGTACGCCCCGGCGCTTTTCATGAAAGGCATCGATGCCGTGGTCGAGCGCTGGCTAGGAATGATCCGTTCCAGCGC
>NZ_POTW01000239.1 GCF_003236295.1 Jiangella anatolica | reverse complement strand
GCTCAAAAAAGCGCTGTTATCTGATATAGGTTTTATTTGGTCTACTCTACGAGACCTCGTTTTTTCAGTTGGTAATACCAGGCGCGGCTAATTCCAAGAGTCTCCCACGGTTTCAACGTTCGCGCAGATGTGGCAACAGCACCACGCTTAGACTTAGCACCTCCAATTTTCCCGCCCTTGCGACCGCGTGTAGCCTGAATTTCTGGCGTGTGCGTATCAGCCACATACTGTGCGAAAGTTTCCGGCGTGAAGTTCCTGTGCGTGTATTTCGCAATACTCTTGCCAATAGCCCGACATTCAGCCGGAGAAAGCGGAACGGGAAGCGATGCGTTGTACATTTCGACACGCTGAATCACGGCATCAAGCCACTGTGAGAATGCTGGCCAGCCCTGACGAATCGCCCTGTAAGCC
>NZ_POTW01000023.1 GCF_003236295.1 Jiangella anatolica | reverse complement strand
CACGCCACCACCGTCTGCAGCACCGACCGGCCCGGCTGCTCGCCGAGTCCGAGCGCCGCCGCGACCGCCGCCGGGACACCCTCGCCGTCCGCGACCGGCACGAGGTCGGCGTACCAGGCGCCGCCGGTGAACCGCTCCGCCACGTCCGAGGACGAGGCGACCGCCAGCGCGAGCCGGGTCTTGCCGACGCCGCCGGGCCCGACGGCCGTCACCAGCCGCTGCGACGTGATCGCGGACACGAGCGCCGCCCGCTCCTCCGCCCGTCCGACGAACGACGTCAGCGCGGCGGGCAGCGCGGGAGCGGCGGCGCCGGGCGCGACCACCGACGGCGCCAGGGACGCCAGCGCACGCCGGTCGCTCGCGCCGAACTTGCGCAGCAGCGCCGACACGTGGCTCTCCACGGTCCGCACGGAGATGACGAACCGGGCCGCGATCTCGGCGTTGGTCAGATGCTCACCGAGCGCCGCGAGCACCTCGGCCTCACGCGCCGAGATCTCCGGAACCGCCACCGGGCCATTGTGCCTAACTGACCGGCGCCGCCGTGCTCTCCCGGGTGATCAGGCTGGTGGACAGCTCGATCCGCAGCGGCTGGTCGGTGCCCGGCGGATCGAGGACGGTGCGGATTGCGAGCCGGGCCATCTCCAGCAGCGGCTGCCGCACCGTCGTCAGCGCCGGCGACACCCACTCGCACAGCGCGACGTCGTCGAAGCCGACGACGCTGAGCTGGTCCGGGATCCGCAGCCCGCGCCGGTGCGCCTCGGTGTAGACGCCGGTGGCCTGCAGGTCCGAGCCGGCGAAGATGGCCGTCGGCGGGTCGGGAAGGTCCAGCAGCGCCCGGGCCGCGGTCGTGCCGCCGCCGGGGCGGAAGTCGCCGTAGCGGACCAGCGAGTCGTCCAGCGGCAGCCCGGCCCGGCCGAGCGCCGCCCGGTAGCCCTCCAGCCGCTGCTGGCTGCAGACGAGGTCCGGAGGGCCGGTGATGACGCCGATGCGACGGTGCCCGAGCCCGATCAGGTGCTCGGTCGCGGCCAGCGCGCCGGCCCAGTTCGTGACGCCGACGGTGGGGATCGCCGGGTCGAACCCGCCGACCGGGTCGACCAGCACGAACGGGATGCCGGCCGCGGTGAGCCGGCGCGCGCCGCCGGGCGGCAGCGGCGCCAGCGCGAGCAGGACGCCGTCGGACCGGCGGGCGGTGACGGTGTCCAGCCAGCTCGCGTCGCCGCGGCCCTCGGTGGACGTGACGACGACGGCGGCGCCGGCGCGGCGGGCCTCCTGCTCGGCGCCGCGCAGCACGTCCATCGACCAGGGCGTGTTCAGCTCGGAGATGACCAGGTCGATGAGGCCGGTCCGCTCCTCGACCCGGGTGCCGCGGCGCTCGTAGCCGCGCGCGTCGAGCAGGTCCTGCACCCGCTCCCGGGTGGCCGGCGCGACCTCCGTCCGGCCGTTGAGCACCTTGCTCACCGTCGCCTCGGAGACGCCGGCCTCGCGGGCGATCTCGGCGATCGTCACCCGGGTGTTCGTCATGGCGCCGGACGCCGCCGGACGTCGTCGCGCGCGCCGACCAGCCACGACATCGCCTCGACGCCCTCGACGACGGGGTTGGCGAGGACGCCGACGCCGCCGACCTCGATCCGCACGACGTCGCCGGCCACCAGCGTCCACGGCGCGGCCGGCACCAGGCACGTCCCCGTCGACAGCACCGCGCCGTCGGGGAACGCGTCGGCCCGGACCAGGAACGACACCAGCTCGTCGAACCTGCGCCGCAGCAGCGACGTGCTCGCCGTGCCCGACCAGGACTCCTCACCGGCCCGGGTGATCGACATCGACACCGGCAGCGCGTACGGGTCCGGCACCTCCCACGCCGGCCGGATGCCCGGGCCGACGGCGCACGCGCCGAGGTACGCCTTGGCCTGCGGCAGGTAGAGCGGGTTCTCGCCCTCGATGGTGCGCGACGAGACGTCGTTGCAGACGGTGTACCCGGCGATCTCGCCATGCGCGGTGACGACGACGGCGACCTCCGGCTCCGGCACGTCGATGCGGGAGTCGGCACGGACGGCGATCGGCTCGCCGTCGCCGACCACGCGCCAGGCGACGGACTTGAAGAACAGCTCCGGCCGCTCGGCGTCGTAGACCAGCTCGTAGACCGACGCGGCCCGCTCGCTCTCCTCGACCCGCGCCTCCTCGGACACCTTGTACGTGACGCCGCAGGCCCACACCTCGGTCGCGCCGTCGACCGGCGGCAGCAGCGCGACGTCGGCGACCGGGAACGCGGCGCCCGACGCGCCCTCGACGACGGACCGCAGCGACGCGAGCGGCAGCCGCCACAGCTCACCGAGCGTCGCCACCCCGTCGATCGTGGTGACGGTGCTGTCGTCGAGCACGCCGACGCTCGCGGCCGGCGACGCGGCCGTGGCGAACCTGACCAGCAACACAGGGCTCTCCGTCCGCTCTGGGCTCAGTGGGACTCGCGCGGCACGGCGGCGCCGCGCGAGCCGACGAGGAAGTCGAAGTCGGCGCCCTGGTCGGCCTGCAGGACGTGCTGGGTGTAGAGCCAGCCGTAGCCGCTGCCGTGGACGGCCTCGGCGGGCTTCCACGCCTCCCGCCGCCGCGCGAGCTCGTCGTCGTCGACGTCCAGGGTGATGGTGCGGGCCGGCACGTCGAGGGTGACGGTGTCGCCGGTGCGCACCAGCGCCAGCGGCCCACCGATCGCGGACTCCGGGGTGACGTGCAGGACGACGGTGCCGTAGCCGGTGCCGCTCATCCGCCCGTCGCAGACCCGGACCATGTCCGTGACCCCGGCCTGGAGCAGCTTGGTCGGGATGGGGACGTTGGACACCTCGGGCATGCCCGGGTAGCCGCGCGGCCCGGAGCCGCGGATCACGATGACGTCGTCGGCGGCGATGTCGAGGTCGGGGTCGTCGCACACCGCGTGGTAGGCCTCCGGGGTGTCGAACACGACCGCCCGCCCGGTGTGCTGCAGCAGCCCGGGCGACGCCGCGGACTGCTTCACCACGGCTCCGCCCGGCGCCAGGTTCCCGCGCAGCACCGCCGTGCCGGACCCGGCCGGCTGCAGCGGCTCGGACATCGGCCGGATGACCTCGCGGTTCCAGCACTGGGCCGACGCGACGTTCGCCCCCATGGACCGGCCGGTGACCGTCAGGGCGTCACCGTCGAGCAGGCCCTCCTCCGCGAGGTCGCGCAGCACCACCGGCAGCCCACCGGCGTAGCAGAAGTCCTCCATGAGGAACCGGCCCGACGGCATCAGGTCGACCACGGTGGGCACCGGCCGGGCCAGCTCGTCGAAGTCGTCCAGCGACAGCTCGACACCGAGCCGGCCGGCGATCGCGAGCAGGTGGATGATCGCGTTCGTCGACCCGCCGATCGCGGCGTTGGCCCGGATCGCGTTCTCGAACGCCGCCCGGGTCATGATCGCGCTGGGCCGCAGGTCCTCCTCGACCATGGTGACGATCCGCCGGCCGGCCTCCTGCGCGGTCTCGTAGCGGCGCATGTCCACGGCCGGCCACGTCGCCGAGCCGGGCAGCTGCATACCCAGCGCCTCGGCCACGCACGCCATCGTCGACGCCGTCCCCATCGTCATGCAGTGACCGTTGGAGCGGGCCATGCAGCCCTCGGCCTCGAACGCCTCGGCCTGGGTCATCCGCCCGGCCTTGAGCTCCTCCTCGAACTTCCACACGTGGGTGCCCGAGCCGACGTCCTGGCCGCGGAACTTGCCCGACAGCATCGGCCCGCCGGTCACCATGATCGCCGGCAGGTCGACGCTGGCCGCGCCCATGAGCAGCCCCGGCGTGGTCTTGTCGCAGCCGGACAGCAGCACGACGCCGTCGAGCGGGTTGGCCCGGATCAGCTCCTCGGCCTGCAGCGCCAGCAGGTTCCGGTAGAACATCGCGGTCGGCCGCAGCAGCGTCTCGCCGGTCGCCATGACCGGGAACACCAGCGGGAACCCGCCGGCCTGCCACACGCCGCGCTTGACCGCGTCGGCGACGCGGTCCAGATGCGCGTTGCACGGCGCCAGCTCCGACCAGGTCGACGCGATGCCGATGACCGGCCGCCCATCGAACACGTCCGGGCCGAAGCCCTGGTTGCGCATCCAGGACCGGTAGATCATGCCGGATCGGCCGGCGGCGCCGAACCAGGCCTGGCTGCGGCGGACAACGTCGTGCGTCACGGTCACCCCCGAAAGTTTCGGAGCGCTCACCGTAACGAGCGTCACAGCCACACGTCAATGGCTCGCCATCAACCCACGTCCAACCCTTGCGGTTGTCCGACACACGGGCTTAATGTGTCGACCATTCGTGGAAACTTTCGGCTGGAGGACTGGCGCATGAACGACTACACCCCCACCCGCGAAGACAGGTTCTCCTTCGGCCTGTGGACGGTCGGCTGGGAGGGGGTCGACGTCTTCGGCGGCGCGGTCCGGCCGCGGCTGGACCCGGCCACCGCCGTGCACAAGCTGGCCGAGCTCGGCGCCTACGGCATCACCTTCCACGACAACGACGTGATCCCGTTCGGCGCGTCGGCGGCCGAGCGCGACGCCGCGCTGAAGCCGTTCCGCGCCGCGCTGGACGAGACCGGCCTGCAGGTGCCGATGGTCACCACCAATCTGTTCTCGCACCCGGTCTTCCGCGACGGCGGGTTCACCAACAACGACCGCGACGTGCGCCGCTTCGCCATCCGCAAGGCAGCCGACCAGATCGACCTGGGCGCTGAGCTCGGCGCGAAGGTGTTCGTCGCGTGGGGCGGCCGCGAGGGCGCGGAGTCCGGCGCCGCGAAGGACATCCGGGCCGCGCTGGACCGCTACAAGGAGGCGTTCGACCTCCTCGGCCAGTACATCCTCGACCGCGGCTACGACCTGCGCGTGGCCATCGAGCCGAAGCCGAACGAGCCGCGCGGCGACATCCTGCTGCCGACCATCGGCCACGCGATCGCGTTCATCAACGAGCTCGAGCACCCGGAGCTGGTCGGCCTCAACCCCGAGGTGGGGCACGAGGAGATGGCGTCGATGAACTACGCGCACGGCATCGCGCAGGCGCTGTGGCACGGCAAGCTCTTCCACATCGACCTCAACGGCCAGACCGGCCCGCGCTACGACCAGGACTTCCGCTTCGGCGCCGGCAACGCCCGCGGCGCGTTCTGGACCGTCGACGTCATCGAGTCCGGCGGCTACGACGGCCCGCGGCACTTCGACTTCAAGCCGCCGCGCACCGAGGACATGGACGGCGTGTGGGCGTCGGCGGCCGGCTGCATGCGCAACTACCTGATCCTGCGGGAGAAGACCGCGGCGTTCCGGGCCGACCCGGAGGTCCAGGAGGCGCTGGCGGCGGCCCGGCTGGACCAGCTGGCCACGCCGACGGCGGCGCCCGGCGAGACCGTCGACTCGCTGCGTGCGGACGAGTTCGACCCCGAGGAGGCGGCCCAGCGCGGCATGGCGTTCGAGCGGCTGGACCAGCTGGCGCTGGACTACTTGTACGGAGTGCGCTGAGATCGAGGGGTGGGCTGGTTCCTTCTCGGCGCCCCGTGGGACTGCTCGGCATCCGGACGGGGTGAGGCGGGCGCGCCCGCCGCGCTGCGGGCCACCGGGCTGACCTCGCTGGTCGAGACGGACCTCGGCGACGCGGACACCGTCATCTCCGGTGGTGTCCGGGACGCGGAGACCGGCGTGCTGGCGCTGCCCTCGACACTGGCGGCGGCGCGGTCGCTGACGGCGTCGCTGACCGCCGCGCTGCGGGACCGGCCCGGCTCGCGCCCGCTGGTCGTGGGCGGCGACTGCAGCCTGCTGCTCGGCGTCATCCCCGCGGTGCGGCCGGCCGGGCTGTGGTTCGTCGACGGCCACCCCGACTACCTCGACGGCGCGACGTCGGACACCGGCGAGACCGCCGACATGGAGCTCGCGATCCTGACCGGCGACGGCGCGCCGGCGCTAGCCTCGCTGGCCGGCGCCGCGCCGATGCTGGAACCGTCCGCCGTCGTCCTGCTCGGACATCGGACCGAGGACCTGGACCCGGCGTCGGCCGCCGAGGTGGCCCGGCTGCCCGACGCCATGCACCGGATCGCCGCGCCGGAGCTGCTGGCCGGCCCGGCGGCCGCCGGGCGGGCGGCGGCCGGTCTCCTCGACGGCGACGGCGTCTGGCTGCACGTCGACCTGGACGTGCTCGATCCGTCCGCGCTGCCCGCCGTGTCGTACCCGCAGCTGGGCGGCCCATCGTGGGACGAGTTGGCCGAGGTGCTCGCGCCGCTGGCGGCGTCGCCGCGGCTGCTGGGCGTCAGCGTCACCGACTTCCGTGCCGACCTCGACCCGTCCGGCGAGTACGCCGAACGCATCGTGGAGTTGCTGCGCGGGATCGTACGATGAGCGCGCACACCCACATGGAGTAGATCAGTGGCAGATCGCCTGGCTGGGACCGGGAGGGCGCAGGTTCGAGTCCTGCCTCCATGTCGACTGCAGGCCGACCGGATGGGGGTCTCGTGCGCGGCTACGCCTTCGGCCAGTTCCGTCGCGCGCTGCGGGTGGCGATCGAGCACGACGACCCGGCAGTCCGGGAACGGTCGCTGGCCAAGGCCGGGCGCTGGCACGCGGTGCTCGACGGGATGGCCCGCGGCCGGCTGAGAGTCGGCTCGCGCTCTCCGGTCGCCGATGTCCCGGCCTGGGTGACGCTCGAGGTCGTGCACGGCGGCTTCGCGACCGGCCGGCTGCTGGCCGAGCGGCCGGTCGGCGAGCGGCCGAACCGCTGGTATCTGGGCGACGACGGGCAGGCCGAGCTGCTGGCCGTGCTGGAGTCCGGCCGGTATCGCGTCGAGCTGCCTGAGGACGCCGCGCTGCCGACGGTCGCCTGGCTGCTGGCGCAAGGGCACCACGAGGCCGCGCTCGACCTCGTCGCCGAACTGTGGCCCTGGCTGGACCGGCTCCGGTTCACCCCGCCGCCCGCCGCGACCGCGCCTGCGGACGGCACGTCGGTGCACCTGGAACCGGTGGGCGCGGTCCGGGCGTCGTTTCGGGCGCGGAGGGTGCCGCCGCGGATCGACGCGATGCGCGCGACGCTGGCGGCCGCGCCGCTGTACGACCGGCTGGTCGAGCTGTGGTGCGACACGGTCGAAGGACCGCTGCCGGAGCTCGACGGCGACGGCGGGGTCCGCGGCGGCTGGCCGTGCCGGCGCTGGCCGTCGGACTGGGCGGAGCGTCGCGCCGACTGGTTGGCCGACGCCGCCGCGCTGCCGCCCCGCCATCCCAGGAGCAACGCCGCCCGGCTACGGGCCGCGCTCGAACGCTGCCCCCTGGACAGCTCGGAGCTCACCGGCCGCGACGTCGGCTGGATCCGGCGCGCGATCGCGAACACCGTCACCGCGCGCGGCGCGCCGGGCTCGCCGCGGCGAGCCGCGCTGCGCGCCGTCCAGGCCGACGTCGCCGCCCGGCCGACGCACGCCGCGATCGCGCGGGTGCTCGCGGACCGGCTGGAGCCGTACCCGGCCGACGACGGCGTGCCGTCCGTCGACGCCGTCACCGACGGGCAGCCGGTGCCGCGCAGGCTGGTCGCGAAGGTCGAGCGGGCCTGGGCGGCGCCCGTCGACACGCTGGTCGAGCGGGGCGTGATCGGCTCCGGCGACGTGCTCGCGGAGGTGCTGCCGCAGCTGACCGGGCCCTTGCTGGCCGCCGGGTTCGACGATCCCGCGCTGCGCCGGCTGTACGCGCAGACCTACGCCGCGTTCCGCCGCCGGCGCGGGCTGCTGCTGCTGAACCTGGAGCACCAGGTCCGGTTCGAGGAGTTGCCCTGGGTGAGCGCGGTCGAGGCGCTGCGGGCGCCGGTGACCGACGCCGCCCGGGCGACGCTGCGACGGACGGCGCTGCTCGCGCTGACCGCGTTCCCGCAGGCGATCCTGCCGAACCCGCTGGTGCGCGAGCTGGGCGCCCTCGTGGCGCACGCCGATGTGCGGCTGCCGCTGGTCGAGGAGGTCGCGGCGGACATCTTCATGGGCGCGTTCACCCGCAAGTGGCACGACGCGGCCGCGCTCGCCAGCACCGAACTGGCCGGCACGCTGTATGCCCGTTACTACGACCTGCCCGACGCGGCGTACTGGCGCGCCCACGAGCCGCCGCCGGACCCGCCCGGCCCGGACGGCCCGGACGCGCGCCCCGTCACCGCCGATGCGTTCGCCGCACTGTGCGCCGAGCGCGCGGCCGAGGCCCGCACCGGCGGCGGCAGCCACGTCGCCGTCAACGGCACGACGATCGAGCAGAGCCAGATCCTCACCACGCACAACCTCGCGGCCCTGCTGCGCGTGCTGGACCCGCACGAGCTGCGGGCCGCCGCACCCGACCTGACCGAGCGAGTCTTCGCCTGGCTGGTCGGCCGGCTGGCGCAGTCCGCGCCCGACCGGCACGCCGCGCTGATCGCGGTCAAGAACGCCGCCTACGCCTGGCGGCAGGCGATCTTCTTCGCCTCCCTCTGCTCCGGCGAGGACCAGCGCGCCGCCGTCGACCGGCTGCGCACCGACGCCGAGACCGCCGGCTTGACCCGCCTCCGTCCGGCCGTCGACGGGCTGGAGCACGTGCTGGCCGGCGGCCGGTTCGCACCGGACGGGACGGCGCCCGGCGGCGGGCGGCGGCTGCTCGGCTGGGCCGCCGGCCCGCACTGGTACCTCGAGGGCTAGAGCTCCGGCGGATCGAAGCCACGCGCGGCGATGACGTCGCGGTACCAGTGCGCCGACCGCTTCGGCGTGCGCACCAGCGTCCGGGTGTCGACGTGGTACAGGCCGAACCGCTGGCCGAACCCGGCGGACCACTCGTAGTTGTCCAGGAGCGACCACAGATAGTAGCCGCGCACGTCGGCGCCCTCCTCGATCGCCTTCGCGATCCAGGACAGGAAGCCGGCGACGTACCGGATCCGCTCGACGTCGTCGATCGGGTGCGCCACGTCGTCGCCGAGGGTGTCGGACACGCCGTTCTCCGTCACGTAGATCGGCCGGTCGAAGCCGTACTCTCCGGTGACCATGTTGATCGCGTCGTAGACGCTCTTGGGGTAGAACTCCATCCCGTTGTCGAGGAAGTTCCCGCCCGGATGCCCGTCGCCGGCCACCCACCAGCGCGGATCGTCGTCCTCCGCGCTGGTGACGACCCGCGAGTAGACGTTGAGGCCGAGGTAGTCGACCGGGGTGGTGATGAGTTCGAAGTCCTCCGGCCGGGTCTCCGGCATGACGCCGCGCTCGGTCAGCCGCCGCACCAGCCGGTCCCGGTAGCCGCCGAGCAGCAGCGGGTCGAGGAAGAACCGGAAGGTCTCGTCCTCGCCTCGCTCGACCGCGTCGTGGTCGGCGACGGTCGGCCGGGCCGGGTGCCGCTTCCAGATGTCGATGACGACACCGATCTCCGCGTCCGGGTCGCCCGACGCGCGGAACGCCTCGACCCCGCGGCCGTGCGCCAGCAGCGCGTTGTGCATCGCCTGCCGGCCGGCCCGCTCGTCCGTCCGCCCCGGCGCGAACGTCCCCATGCCGTAGCCGACCCAGAGCGCGATCGGCTCGTTCAGCGTGCTCCACCGCGGCACCAGCCCGCGGAACTCGTCGAACACCAGCGCGGCGTAGTCGGCGAACCAGCCGGCGACGTCGCGGTTCGGCCAGCCGCCGCGGTCCTCCAGGGCCTGCGGCAGGTCCCAGTGGTACAGCGTGACGTTCGGCGCGATGCCCGCCTCCAGCAACTCGTCGACCAGGGCCTTGTAGAAGTCCAGGCCCTTCCGGTTCACCGCGCCGGTGCCGTCGGGCATGATCCGCGGCCAGCTCAACGAGAACCGGTAGCTGTCCACGCCCAGGTCCTTGAGCAGCGCGACGTCCTCGCGGAACCGGTGGTAGTGGTCGCAGGCGACGTCGCCGGGAATGTCGTCGTGGACCTTCCCCGGCGTGTGGCCGAAGGTGTCCCAGATGGACGGGCCCTTCCCGTCGGCGTCCCAGGCGCCCTCGATCTGGAAGGCGCTGGTGGCGACGCCGAACTGGAAGCCGCCGGGGAAGGTGATGCCTGGCACGTGGAACCCTCTCAGTCGGTGGTGACGGTGAAGCCCTGCTGCTCGGCGTACTCGGCGACGCGGTCCTGCCAGGCGGCGAAGCCGTCGGCGAGACTCGTCCTCCCCGAGATCGCCTGGCCGACGGTGTCCTTGTAGACACTGCCGACGTAGGGCTGGAACGGCAGCCAGCGCCAGGTCGTGACGGAGTTGCGGGCCGACTCGGCGAACACCTGCCGGGCCTGCTGGCCGCCGAGGTAGGCGATCTCCTCGTCGAGGAAGGCCGGGTCCTCCCAGGCCGCGTTGGTCGTCGGCAGCAGGCCCTGGTCGTTCTTCAGCGACTCGACCGCCGTCGGGTCGGAGTTCATCCACAGGGCGAACGTCGTGGCGGCGTCCTTGTGCTCGCTCTGCTCCAGGACGACGGTGCCGCTGCCGCCGAACTGGCTGGTTGCGGTGTCGCCCTCGTCCCAGACCGGCATCGGCGCGACCCGCCACAGTCCCTCGTTCTGCGGCAGCACGCCGGTCAGCGCCTGCAGGCCCCACGCGCCGACCACCCAGGTGGCGATCTGGCCGTCGCCGAGCTGCTTGAACCACTCGTCCGAGCCCTGCACCGACTCGATCGTCAGGCCGGCCTGGTTGAGGCCGTCCCAGTAGTCGGCCCACTGCAGCGCCCGGTCCGAGTTCAGGTCGAGGGCCAGGTCGGACTCGCCGTCCAGCGTCCACGGCGCCGCGTCGAGCTGCCACAGCCCCATGTACGCGGCGTCGGCCAGGCCCGGGTCGAGGTAGGTGATGTAGCGGTTCGGGTCGCTCGCCTTGATCGCCTCGGCGGCGGTCGCGTACTCCGCCCACGTCGTCGGCACCTCGACGCCGGCCGCCTCGAACACGTCGGTCCGGTAGTACATCACGCCGGGGCCGAAGTCCTGCGGGACGCCGTAGACCGCGTCGCCCTGCTGGACCAGGCCGACGACGGCGGGCAGGAACGTGTCCGGGATGTCCTCGCCGCCGTACTGGGTGAGGTCGGCCAGCGCGCCGGTGAGCGCGAAGCTCGGGATCGCGTCGTAGGTCATGTGCGCGACGTCCGGGCCGCCGCTGCCGGCGTCGGCCGCGTTCTGGATCTTCGTGTACTGGTCGGTGCCGACGCCGACGTTCTCCAGCGTGACGTCGATCTCCGGGTGCGCCTGCTCGAACAGGTCGATGGTCTTCTGGATGTCCGGCAGCCAGGACCAGAACGTGATCTCGACGGGGTCGTCGGCGGTGCCGGTCGGCCCGCCGTCGCCGCCGTCGCTGCCGCCGTCGGTCGAGGAGCCGCCGCACGCGGCGAGCGCGAGCAGTGCCAGGGCGGCGGCCGGCGCCGTCAGGCGGCGCGCGCGAGTGGTGGTGATCATGGCCTCATCTCCAGTGATGTGGGTCATTGCTTGACGCCGCCGGCGGCGATGCCGGACTGCCAGTACCGCTGCAGCACGACGAACGCGACGACGAGTGGGACGACGGCGAGCAGCGAGCCGGTGATGACCAGCGGGTACAGCGGCTCGGTGAGGTTGACGCCGCCGGCGTTGGCGAGCTTGTTCCACAGGCTCAGGCCCACCGTGAGCGGGAACTTGTCCGACTCGTTCAGCACGATGAGCGGGAGGAAGTAGTTGTTCCAGGTCGCCACCAGCTGGAACAGCAGCACGGTGACGAAACCGGGGACGAGCAGGCGGAACCCGATGGACCAGAAGATGCGGCCCTCGCGGGCGCCGTCGATGCGGGCGGCCTCGATCAGCGAGTCCGGCACCGCGTCCTGGGCGTAGATCATCATGAGGAACAGCCCGAACGGACTGGCCAGGGCCGGCAGGATCACCGCGGCCTCGGTGTTCACCAGGCCCCACTGGCTGAACAGCAGGTACGTCGGGACGGCGAGTGCGGTGCCGGGGACGGCGGCCGCGCCGAGCACCGCCGCGAGCACGCCGCGGCGGCCGGTGAACCGGTACTTCGCCAGCGCGTAGCCGCCCATCGCGGCGAACACCGCCGCGCCGCCCGCGCCGACGACGGCGTAGAGGACGGTGTTGGCGAACCAGCGGAAGAAGATGCCGTCCTGGTACGTCGCCAGTGCGCGGACGTTGTCGAACAGCGCGAACTCGGTGCCGAACCGCAGCCCGAACGTCGAGAACAGGTCGGAGTTGGTCTTCGTCGCGTTGACCAGCAGCCACACCAGCGGCAGCAGGAAGTAGCCGAGCAGCGCCCAGCAGACGACGGTGAGGACGGGCGAGCGGCGGACGCGCATCAGATCACCCGGTTCCGGCGCGCGACGCCCAGCTGCACGGCGTAGGCGATGACGACGGTGATGCCGCCGAGCAGCACGGCGACGGCCGCCGCGTAGTTCGTCTGCCCGCCGGTGAAGGCCAGGTTGTACGCGTACAGGTTCGGCGTGTAGCTGGTCGTGACGACGCTCGGCCGCAGTGCCTGCAGGACGCTGGGCTCGTTGAACAGCTGGATGCTGCCGATGACGCTGAAGATCAGTGCGAGCGCCAGCGCCGGCCGCAGCGCCGGCAGCTTGATCGACCACGCCTTGCGGTACTCGCCGGCGCCGTCGATGGCCGCCGCCTCGTACACCTCGGCCGGGATCGTCCGCAGCGCCGCGTAGAAGATGAGCATGTTGTAGCCCACGAACGACCAGGTCACGACGTTGCCGATGCTGGCGAGCATGAGACCCGGGCCGAGCAGGTCCGGCGTCGGCAGCCCGACGGCGTCGAACACCTGCGCCGCCAGGCCGAACTGGCCGCCGAAGATGTAGCCCCACATCAGCGTCGCGACGACCGCCGGGACGGCGTAGGGCAGGAACAGCCCGATCCGCACGATCGCGCCGCCACCCATGCGGCCGCTGTCCAGCGCCAGCGCCACCGCCAGCGCGATCACCAGCATGATCGGCACCTGGACGGCGAGGAACAGCAGCACCCGGCCGACGCCCTCGTGCAGCAGCTGGTCCGACAGCGCGCGGGTGTAGTTGTCCAGGCCCGCGAAGACGGTGCCGCCGATCAACTGGTGCTTGAAGAAGCTCAGCCAGATCGCGTAGCCCAGCGGCACGGCGATCGTCACCGCGAAGACGGCGAGGAACGGCAGCAGGAACAGGTACGCCGTCCGGTTCGCCCGGACGCCGCTCATGGGGTGGTCTCGCGCACGATCCGCACGTCCCACGGGCCCAGCTCCAGCCGGTCCACCGGGGCGCCGGTGAGCACGTCGGCGACCGGCATCGGCGCGACGACGGTGTGCGGCTCGAAGCCGAAGTTGTGCACGAACCACAGCCGCTCACCGGCGCCGTTGGTGGCGCCGTGCGCGGTGACGGCGCCGCCGACCGGCCACGGGTTGGCCGGGGCCAGCCAGCCGCCGAGCGCCGTCGCCAGTTCCAGGTCCGGTATCGTGCCGACGTAGGTGACGCGTCCGGCGCCGTACTCGCGGGTCGTGACGGCGGCCCAGCGGCCGAAGTGCGGGTGGTCGTAGCCGGCCACGACGTCGGCGCCGTCCGCCGTCAGCCCCTCGATCAGGCCGGTCGCCCGGCCGGTCAGCTCGCCGGTGACCGGGATCGGCGCGAGCAGGTTGCTGAACTCGTCGTACCAGGCGCCCGCCGCGTCGGCCAGCCCGGCCGGCTGCCGGTCCAGCCGCGGCCGGCCGATCTCGTCGGCGTACAGCGACCGGGTGCCGAGCACGAGGTGCCCGCCGCCGGCCGCGTACTCCCGCAGCGTCTCGCGCTGCTCGTCGGTGGCGAGGTAGAGGGCGGGCGCGACGACGACCGGCGGCAGGCCGGCGCCCAGGTCGTCGGCGTGCAGCAGCCGGATCTGGTGACCGGCCCGGCTCAGGCCGCCGTACCAGCGGTAGACGATGCGCTCGTAGGCGGCGCGGTCCGGGCCGCCCTGCTTGCGCGGGTCGGCGGCCGGGTCCTGCAGCGGCGGGTGGAACTCGAACGCCCACCGCGTCGGCATCGAGTAGACCAGCGCGACGCCGGCGTCGGGCACGATCCCCTCGACCGCCCCGCCCGCCGTCCGGATCTCCCGGCCCAGCTGCGCGACCTGCTCGTAGACCCGGCCCGGCCGGAAGCTGTGCGGCAGGATGCCGCCCCAGTACGACTCCCAGGAGCCGTGCATCGTGTGCCAGTGCCAGTACTCGATGGCGCGAGCGCCGCGGGCGATCATCGCCCACGCGACCTGCCGCCACTGGCCGTCGTAGGCGGGGTGGTTGAACCACGGGAAGCCGACGCTCGTGGCGTTGGTCTCGGTGACCATGAACCGCTCGCCCGGCCGGATGGCCGCCGTGCGGTCGGCGACGAAGAACGGCGCCCAGCTGCCCGACGGCGGGAACTCGTGCCCGCCGTCGGCGCCGGGCCCCAGCTCGTCCTGCGTCGCGTGGTACTGATTGGCCGCGACGATGTCGATGACCTGGCCCAGCGCGCGGTCGTCGACGGCCGGGCGGGCGACGTCGATGCAGGTGAACACGGCCTGGTCCGGGCTCGCGTACTCCTTGACCAGCGCCGTCTGCCAGCCGATGTAGTCCGTCGTCAGCTCGGCCTGGTAGCGGCGCCAGGCGAGGTCGTACTGCGGGACGTGGTTGCCGTCGGGCCGCCACAGCTCGTCGATGTCGTCGAGCCGGTGCGCCCAGTGGGTGAGGTTCCAGGCGTCGTTGATCGCGCCGACGTCCTTGTACCGCGTGAGCAGCCAGGCCTTGAAGCCTGCGAAGACGTGCTCGTTGTGCGGCAGCACGTTGCCCGGCTCGTTGTCGACCTGGAAGCCGACGACCGCGGGGTGGCCGGCGTAGCGGGCGACGACGGCGCGGATGATCCGCTCGGCGTAGCGGCGGAACACCGGGTGCGACGTGTCGGTCTCCTGGCGAGCGCCCCACGGGACGCGGACGCCGGTGCGGCTCTCCGCGGCGATCTCCGGATGCTTGACCATGAGCCACGACGGCACCGCGTACGTCGGCGTGCCCAGGACGACGGCGATGTCGTGCGCGTGGGCCGCGTCGAGGACCGGCGCCAGCCACTCCAGCTCGAACTCGCCGTCACGCGGCTCCCACGTGCTCCACACCGACTCGCCGACCCGGATCAACGAGAACCCGGCGTCGCGCATCAACCCGAAGTCGGTGTCCATCCGCTCGACCGGCTGGTACTCGGGGTAGTACGCCGCGCCGAAGAGGATCCGGTCGCCGATGCGGTATCTGCGCTGAGCCACGCGGCCATTGTTAGCGCTCTCAAACTGCGCGTCAAGCCCGTCGCTGGACTGGATCTTTGAATTTCGTTAGCGCAAACAATCCGCGAGCTCGTGCGGTTCAGCGCGGCGCCGGCCCGCTGCTCTCCCGGACGACGAGGGTCGGCACCAGAGGGTCCGGCTCGAGCCGCGGCTCGTTGCCGATCAGCGCCAGCACCGCCTCGATGCACCGCCGCCCCAGCGCGGCGAAGTCCTGGCGCACCGTCGTCAGCGGCGGGATCATGTACGCCGCCTCCGGCACGTCGTCGAAGCCGACGACGCTGACGTCCTGCGGCACCCGGCGCCCGGCCTCGTGCAGCGCGAGCAGCAGGCCCTGCGCCATGCGGTCGTTGGCGGCGTAGACGGCGGTGACGTGGCGGTCGGCGGCCAGCTCGCGCCCCACGAGGTAGCCGCTCTCCGCCGTCCAGTCCCCGACGACCGGTTCGGGCGCGGCCAGGCCGGTCTCGGCCAGCACCTCGCGCCAGCCGCGCACCCGCTCCTCGGACACCGTGAACCGGGGCGGCCCTGACAGGTGCGCGATGACGGTGTGCCCGAGCTCGACGAGGTGCCGGGTGGCGATGCGCGACCCCTCGGCGGAGTCGAGCATGATCGGCTTGTGCTCGCCGGTCTCGAACGAGCTCAGCGTCACCACCGGCACGTTGTCGAACGCGTCGAACACCTCGTGGGTGGACTGGTCCTGCGGCGCGATCATCACGATGCCCTCGACCGACTGGCCGACGAGGCGCTGCATGGCCTCGGTGAACGCGCGGTGGTTCGACTCGCGCAGGCTGACGATGCTGACGCCGTAGCCGGCCTCGCCGGCGGCCCGCTCGACCCCCCACAGCGCGGCCGCAGGGCCGTAGCTCAGGTAGTCGGTGGCGACGACGCCGATGGTGCGCGACCGGCTGGTCGCCAGCGTCCGAGCCGCCTGGTTCGGCCGATAGTCCAGCACGTCGATGGCCTGCAGCACGCGGTCGCGGGTGTCGGGCCGGATGAACGCGTAGTCGTTGAGCACCCGGGACACCGTCTGCGGCGAGACCTGCGCCAGCCGCGCGACGTCGGCCATGGTCGGAGGCCGCGACCTGGATCCCTGACGCGCCATCACGACTCCTTCGGTCCAGGGGTCTCCATTATGAGCCTGCGCCGACGATGCGACCGGCTGGCTGCCCTGCCAGCGCCCCAACCGGCCAACCTTGGCCCTGGCGGAGAACGATCAGCTGCGGCGTTCTATGGGAGCGCATTACGCTCGACCAGAAGGAATCGAAGGATTATCCGGGGTCAATGCATGGCCGATATCTACCTGTACGCCGACGAGACAGGGAACCTCGACTAGGACGTCACGATCGGCAAGGAATGCGCTTCACGCTATTTTGGTTTCGGAACGGCGGTCTTTCCCCGCGACCACGGTTCGGAGTTGTGGGGCGGGCTGGCACTACGCGCACAACTCGAGGAGCGCGGAGTGAAGCTTCCCCGCGGTTTCCATGCGAAGAACGACAGTCCAGCGACTCGTTGGCAGATGTTCGCCGTCGTGAAGGCGCAGGCGCCACGATTCGACATGACCTTCCTCTGCAAGGCGAATGCCTATCCGTCCGTCCAGGCACGAGGCGAGATGTACCTGTATCAGATGGCGTGGTATCTGCATTTCAAGGAGGTCGCCCGACAAGTGGCCGGGCCGCGGGATCGTCTCTTCGCGATCGTCAGCTCCTTCGGCACCAAGGCACGCGCCACTGCCGCCCGTAAAGCCATGGCCGAGGTCTGCGCACAGGTACACCGTCAGATAGTTCTCTGCGTCTGGGACGGTCCGACCTCATGGGGTCTGCAGGTAGCCGACTATGGCCTGTGGGCCGCGCAGCGAGTACTCGAAGGCAAGCGGTGTAGCTGGTACGAACCCTGTGTGAAAGCGACTCAGCGGTCCTTTTTCACGCCATGGGGACGGTCACAATAGTAAAGACCGGCTATCCCACGAGGGGAAGAGGCCCCCTGGGCCTCTTTTCACCGGTCTCTGCTGACGAGTTTAGCAGCTGACCACCCACCCCGGCCATGCACGCCGCGCCGCGGTCAGTCAGCCGGCCGCGCGGGCGAGGGCGTCGAGGCCGCGGGCGACGTCGGCGTCGGTGGTGGACCAGTTGCTCACCGAGATGCGCAGCACCTCGCGGCCACGCCAGCGCGAGCCGGTCATCCAGACCGTCCCGTCCGCCATCAGCCGCCGGCCGACCTCGCGGGTGCGCTCGTCGTCGCCGAAGGAGAGGCAGACCTGGGTGAACACGACGTCGTTGAGGACCTCGGCGCCGGGGATCGCCCGGGCGCCGGCGGCGAACGCGGCCGCGTGCCGGCACAGCCGGTCGACGAGGTCGGAGAGGCCGGACCGGCCGAGCGAGCGCAGCGCCGCCCACACCGGCACCGACCGGGCCCGCCGCGACAGTTCCGGCACCCGCTCGTACGGCTCCAGGTGCGCCGCGTCGGTGACCAGGTAGTCGGCGTGGTAGCTCATGGCCGACCGCAGCGCCGCCGGGTCGCGGACCACGACCACCCCGCTGTCGTAGGGGACGTTGAGCGTCTTGTGCGCGTCGGTCGCCCAGGAGTCCGCGTCGCCGGCGCCCGCCACCAGGGCCCGGGTCCGCGGCGACGCGGCCGCCCACAGCCCGAACGCGCCGTCGACGTGCACCCAGGCGCCGACGGCGTGCGCCGCCGGCACGGCCGACGCGAACGGGTCGAACGCGCCGGAGTGGATGTTGCCGGCCTGCAGGCAGACGATCGTCGGCCGGCCCGGCTCCGCGGCCAGCGCGGCGGCCAGCGCGTCGAACCGCACCCGCCCCTGGTCGTCGACGGCGACGGCCTCCGGCGCGCCGAGCCCGAGGTAGCGCAGCGCCGACACAATGGAGTCGTGCCGTTCCGCGCCGGCCAGCACCCGGACGGACGGGGCGCCGCTCAGCCCGCGCGCGCCGACGTCCCAGCCGGCCCGGGCCAGGACGGCGTCCCGGCCGGCAGCGAGGCCGGCGAAGTTCGCCATCGTCGCGCCGGTGACGAACCCGGCTCCGGCGGCGGGCGGCAAGCCCAGCACGTCGAGCAGCCAGCCCGCCGCGATGTCGTCGACGGCGGCGCCGGCCGGGCTCGCGGCCCGCAGCGCGGCGTTCTGGTCCCACGCGCCGACCAGCCAGTCCGCCGCCAGCGCGGCCGGCAGCGTGCCGCCGATGACGAACCCGAAGAACCGGCCCGACGGCGTCGCCACCAGCCCCGGCTCGGCGGCGTCAGCCAGCAGCCGGACGACGTCGGCCGGGTCGCTGGGCCCGTCCGGCAGCGCCGGACCCAGCGCCGCCCGGACCTCGTCGACCGTCGCCGTCGCGCGCACGATCCGCCCGTCCAGGCCGCCGAGCCAGGCCCTGGCCCGGTCGCTCGCGACATCCAGCGCGGCGTCGAAGTCTTCCCGTCGTGCGCTCATCCCGACCCCCTCGTCGACAGCCCAGTGTCCAGCGCGGCGAGGTGGAACGCCACGGGTCCGGCGGTGAGCACCGCGCTGCCCGCCCCCGCCAGCTCGCCGGCCGCGGGCGCCAGCACCGACCGGGCCCGCTCGGCCAGCGCCCACTCGCCGGTCGCCAGCGCGGCCCGGCCGATCAGGCACCACGTCGCCTCGAACAGCAGGTCACGCGGCGGTTCGGGCATCCGCCGCAGCAATCCCGCGGCCTCCGCGTGCCGGCCACGGGACGCCAGCACGAGCGGCAGCGCCCACGGCGCGTACGGGCCCCAGTCGGTGTCGTCGGCGAAGTCCAGCGGCCGCTCCCGCCAGACCCGCAGGCACAGCAGCGCCAGCGGGAGCAGCCCGCGCTCCAGCCCGGGCATCCCGGCGCCCTCCAGCCGCTCCGCAGCCGCGCGGTAGGCGTCCTCGGCCTCTCCACCGGCGGCGGCCAGCCGTACCGCCCGGTACCACTGGGTGAAGACGGCGACGAGCGGCCGGTCGTGCCGCGCGCCCAGGTCGTCGGCAGCCTCAGCGTGCTCGTCGGCGCCGGCGAAGTCGGCGAGGGCGGCGCGGGCCTGCATCCGGACCAGCCGGCCAAGGATCTCGAACGCCGACAGCCCATGGGTGGCGCCCAGTGCGACCAGCTCGGCGCCGATCCCGTCCCGCGACGGCGCCAGCCCGGCCCGCTGGAACGTCTGCAGGAACGTCGCGTTCAGCGCGAACGCCAGCAGCGCGGGGTCGTGCAACTCGCGGGCGATCCGCTCCGCCTCGGCGGCGGCCTGCGCCGGACGGGACGAGTGCGACCCGCGCGACTCCATCGCGACGGTCGCCAGCAGCCGGGCCCGGGTCGCCGGCGGCGCGGACGGCGCCAGCGCGGCCAGCGTCCGCTCCGCCGCCGCCACGACCAGCGCCGATCGGTCCGGATGGTCCGACCGGGTCCACACGCCGGGCACGTCGTACGCGCCGATGACCCGCGCCGTCAGCTCCGGGTCGCCGAGCTGCTCCGCGGCCGCGATCGCGGCGACCCGCTGCTCCTGCGCCGCCGCCAGCCCGCGTCCGCCGGTCAGCGCGAGGATCCGCAGCAGCCCGACGGTCGACTCCAGCCGGCCGGGCGCGCCCGCTGCCACCGTCTGGTCATAGGCCGCGGCGGCGTCCGCCCACACCCGCCCGACGGTGTCCACCGGCAGGTCCTGCCGGAGCAGGTCGGTCTCCAGCTGCCGCAGCCGCGGCCCGGGATCGACGCCCAGCTGGTCGCCGAGCAGCGACCGGGCCCGGCGCAGCACGTCCAGCGCGTCGGCCTGCCGTCCCGCGCGGTACAGCGCGAGCGCCAGCAGCCGCCACGCCTCCTCGCGCCACGGGTGCTCGGCGACGTGCGCGTCCAGGTCCGGTACGGCGTCAGCGGCCCGGCCCAGCGCCAGCAGGGCGTCCGCCCGCCGTTCGACCGCCGTCAGCCGCAGCTCGGTCAGCCGCGTCCGCTCCGCCCGCGCCCACGCGGCGCCGGCGAAGTCGGCGTAGGCCGGGCCGCGCCACAGCGCCAGCGCGTCGTCCAGCAGCCGCAGGGCGTCGCCCGGCGACGCGTCGCCGGCGGCGGAGACCGCGGCCGCGAACCGCCACGCGTCGACGGCGTCATGGGCCGGCCGCAGGGCGTAGCCCGGCCCCTCGGTGACCAGCAACGTCGCCGGCGACCGTGGCGCGCGCGACGGCTCCAGCGCCCGTCGCAGCGCGGCGACGAACGTGCGGACCGCGACGACGGCGGCGTCGGGCGGCGACTCCCACAGGTCGGCGACGATCCGCTGAACCGGCACCACCCGGCCGTGCGCCGCGATCAGCCGGGCCAGCACCTCGCGATGCCGCGGCCCCTTGAGATCGACGTCGGCGCCACGGGACCACGCGACCACCGGGCCGAGCACGCCGAAGGACGTGCTCATCGAACGCTCATCGGCGGGCCGGAGGCTGGACACGTCACCAGCTTCACCCAGAGGAGAGTCATGACGCCCACCATCCCCGGCTTCGAGTACCGGCGCGTCGCGGTCGACGGCGGCGTCGCGCTGAACGTCGCCGTCGGCGGCGCCGGCCGCCCGGTCGTGCTGCTGCACGGGTTCCCGCAGACCCACCTGATGTGGCGGCACGTCGCCGCGGACCTGGCCGCCGAGCACACCGTCATCGTCCCGGACCTGCGCGGCTACGGCGGCAGCGACAAGCCCGCGGCGGACTACTCGAAGCGCACGATGGCCGCCGACGTCGTCGCCCTCGCGACCGAGCTGGGCCATGACCGCTTCGCGCTGGCCGGGCACGACCGCGGCGCGCTGGTCGCGTTCCGGACCGGCCTGGATCACCCGGGCCGGGTCAGCCACCTCGCGATCCTCGACGTGCTGCCGACGCTGGACATGTGGGACGTCCTGCACGGGGCGTCGGCGGCGGTCGCGTTCCACCTCTACCTGATGGCACAGCCGCCCGGCCTGCCGGAACGGATGATCGCCGGGTCGGCGGAGGAGTTCTTCGGCTACTTCCTCGACCAGTGGGGCGCCGATCCGGACGCGATCCCGGCCGACGTGCGCGCGGAGTACCTGCGTGCCTGCGCGGCTGCCGTCCCGTCGATCGTCGCCGACTATCGCGCGTCCGCCGGCGTCGACGTCGAGCACGACACGGCGGACCGGGCGGCCGGCCGGACGCTCGCGATGCCGGTCACCGTCGTCCAGCAGGACTGGGGCGCCGCGCTCGGCTTCGACGCGGCCGGGCTGTGGCGCGCGTGGGCGCCGGACCTGCGGCACGTCACGACGACGGCGGGTCACTTCATGGCCGAGGCGGACCCGGCCGCGATCGCCGCCGAACTGCGCGACCTGCTGCGGCGGTAGCTCCGGCCGAGGTCGTGGACGGCGGCGACGGCCAGCGCCAACGCCACGGTCGACGCGACCGTCCGCACCAGGTTCCAGGTGGTCCACGGCCCCTCGTAGTCGGCCCGGACCGCGGCCGGATCGGCGATCGACGCGGGCGCGCCGGCCGCCGCCAGCTCGTCGTTGAGCGGCACGCTGACACCCATGGTCAGCGCGAACCCGCCGACGGCGTAGACCAGCGCGGCGGCCGCCAGCAGCACGGTCGCCCGCGACGGACGGCGCCGGGCGCCGAGCAGGGCCGCCGCGGCCGTGGCGATCAGCGCGCCGAAGAAGCTCGGCGCGAAGCCGGCGTTGCGGACGTGGGCGTTGATCGCCTGCATCGCGGCGATGAACGTGCGGTCGTCGGTGTCGGCCAGCCCGACCATCACCGAGCAGGCGTAGGCGTAGAAGAAGCCGGAGATGAGGCCGAGCAGCAGCACGGCGAGCCCGGCGGCGGCGAGTTGGCCGCGGTTCGAGGTGGTCATGTCCGAACCGTACGGTACGGTTCGGACATGGCGACATCCGGAAGAACCCCGGGATCGACCCCGAGATCCGCGGCGCGAGGCGAGGCGCGCGAGGAGGCGATCCTCGCGGCCGCCGCCGCGATCCTCGAGGAGGACGGGGTGGCCGCGCTGACCACGCGCCGCATCGCCGAGCGGGCGCGGGCCTCGAAGGAGACGCTCTACGCCCGGTTCGGCGGCCGCCGCGGTCTGCTCGAGGCGCTGGTCCAGCGGCAGTCCGGCGGCACCAACGCGCTGCTGCGCCAGGCGCTCGAAGGCCCGGCCGATGCCCCCGTGCGCGGCGTCCTGCTGGCCGCGATCGCCGGGCTGCTCACGCTGCTCACCGGGCCGCGGTCGCTGGCGCTGAACCGGGCCGCCATCGCCGGCGTTCCCGCCGACACCGATCTCGCCGCGGTGCTGTACCAGCGCGGCCGCGCCACCACCGGGCCCCTGTTCGAGGCGGTGCTGGCCCGGGCGACGGAGTCCGGCGAGCTCGACTGCCCCGACCCGGCCGAGGCGTTCGGCGTGCTGTTCGGCCTGGCCGTTCGCGACGCCCAGATCACGGCGCTGCTGGGCGCCGGCCCCGCGTGGACGGGCGCAACCGTCGAGGACCGGGCCGCTCAGGCCGTCGAGCTGTTCTACCGGCTCTACGCCCGGCGCTGAGCCGCCGCTGTCTGTCGGCCCCGGCCGATACCGTTCGCGGCATGACCAGCGACCCGTGCTGTCCCCTCGTCGAACTGCGCCAGTACACGGTCCACGCCGACCGCCGCGACGACCTCGTCACGCTGTTCGACCGCGAGCTCGTCGAGTCGCAGGAAGCCGTCGGCATGCGGCTCATCGGCCAGTTCCGCGACCTCGACCGACCGGACCGGTTCGTCTGGATCCGGGGCTTCGCCGACCTGGAGACGCGGCACGAGGCGCTGACGGCGTTCTACTCCGGCCCGGTCTGGAAGGAGCACGCCGCCGCCGCCAACGTCACCATGATCGACGTCGACGACGTGCACCTGCTGCGGCCCGCCGACGCCGAGGGCGGCTTCCCGTTCCCGGCCGTCGGCGCCGCCGTCGACCGGCCGACCGCACCGGCGTCGTCGGTGGTGAGCGTGGTGGTCTACCCGGTCGACGGCGACCGGAGCGAGTTCGGCCGCTTCCTCGCCGCCGAGATCGAGCCCGCGCTGGGCGTCGTCCCGCTGGCCCGGCTCGAGACCGACCCGTCGCCGAACACCTTCCTGGGGCTGCCGGTGCGCACGGGCGAGAATGTCGTCGTCCGGGTGGCCCGGTTCGACGACGCCGACGCCTACGCGGCCCACCGCGACCGGTGGGAGGAGCGGGCGGACCTGCGCGCCGAACTGGACCGCCGGCTCACGGCGCCGCCCGTCACCCTCCGCCTGGCGCCGACCGGCCGATCGCTGCTGCGCTGAGAGAGCGCGCCGATTGGACCAGTTGCGGCCCACTCGCACGAAGAAGCCGGTGGCCTGCGGCATCGCGCGACAAACGCGCGCGCGACTGGTCTAATCGAGGTTCGCGGCCGCTCTGGTGCGGCTTCGGCGGCACGGTCTATAAAGGTGCGCACTGCACCTCACCTCATGTCGAGGAGCTCGTGGCATGGCGAACGACAGCTTCGGATCGGCGGCCGGCAAGGTCGCACAGGTGCGCGGCCGCCTGCTCGAGCTCATCGACCACGAGGACGAAGGCGTGGCGCTGCCGTCGGAACGCCGGCTGGCACACGACTGGGGAGTGGCCCGCATGACCCTGCGGCGGGCCCTCGACGACCTGGCGACGGCCGGGTTCGTCGTACGCGAGCACGGCCGGGGCAACTTCGTCGCGCGACCGAAGCTGACCCGCCGCCTGGCGATGACCTCGTTCTCGGAGGAGATGCGCCGCCGCGGCCTGGTGCCGGGCAGCGAGACGCTGGAGTTCCGGCGGCTGCCGGCCGGGCCACGGCAGGCCCGGACGCTGCGCATCCCCGTCAACACGACGATCGTCCGGTTCACCCGGCTCCGCACCGCCGACGGCGACCCCATCGGCCTGGAGACCACCTGGGTCGCCGACGACCTCGTGCCCGGCCTGGCGCCGGCGGACCTGAACGGCTCCTGGTACGACCTGCTGGCCGGCCGCTACAGCATCCCGATCCTCACCGGCCGCACGACCATCGAGCCGACGCTGCTGGACGAGCACGACGCCGCACTGCTGCACACCGACCCGGGCCGCCCGGCGTTCCAGCTCGACGTCGTCACGTTCGGCACGAACGGACGCGTCGTCGAGTGCGGCACCGACGTCTTCCGCGGTGACCGGTTCCAGTTGACGGCCGAGCTCCGGCCGGTGCCCGCGCCCGCCCTGCGCGGACGCACCCGGCGTTCCGCCTGACCTTCCGCGCCGCCCTCCGGGCGGACCGACGAAAGCGAGCAACCCATGAGCACACGAGCGCGCGCCCGCGCGGTCCTGATCCCGGCCGTGGCCGTGCTGGCGGTGACCGCCGCGTGCGGCTCCGACGACGGCGGCTCGACCGGCGACGGCGGGCAGATCGAGCTGACCTACTGGACCCACACGCACCCGCCGATGAACGAGCTGAACGAGCAGCTGATCGCGGAGTACGAAGAGGCCAACCCGAACGTCGACATCACCTACGAGATGATCCCGAACAACGACTTCGGCACGAAGATGCTGACGTCGCTGAGCAACGGCTCCGGCCCGGACATCATCAACATGGACGACAGCGCGCTGCGCGGCGAGTACATCCCCAAGGAGCTGCTCGCGCCGATCGACCCGGCGGCGTTCGGCGCCGACTCCGTCGAGGAGCTGGAGGCGCTCTACGTCGACGGCACGCTGGACGGCGCGAAGGGCGAGGACGGCACCCTCTACGGCGTGCCGAGCGAGTTCAACGCGACGGCGTTCGCCATCAACACCCAGCACTTCGCCGACGCCGGCCTCGACCCGGCCAACCCGCCGCAGACCTGGGACGACGTCGCCGAGTACGGCCAGCAGCTGGTCGCCGCCGGGCACGAGGGCTTCAACTTCGTCTACCTGCACTCCGGCTGGTACACCCAGCAACTGCAGACGTTGCTGAACGAGACCGGCGGCTCGATCCTCAACGAGGACGGCGACGGGTCGGCGCTCACCGAGCCGGAGTCGGTCGAGGCGCTGCAGATCTGGTACGACCTCATCCGCGAGGACCAGGTCGGCAACGCCGACACCGCCTCCCGCGAGGCGACGTCGCCGTTCGAGGACTTCGCCTCCGGCCGCCGGTCGATGACGATGATCTATCCGTGGGCGGTCGAGCAGATCGCCATCGACAACCCCGAGACGTTCGAGAACCTGGCCGTCGTCCCGCTCCCGCAGGTCGACCCGGCCAACCCGTCCGGGCGCTGGTACGGCTACTACTTCGCCGTGAACAAGGCCTCCGAGCAGCAGGAGGAGGCATGGAGGTTCATCGAGTACATGACGTCGCAGAGCGAGCGCTGGCTCGAGGACGTCAGCTTCGTCCAGCCGCTGCAGGGCTGGGAGGAGTCGCCCGCCGCGGCGGAGATCCCGTTCCTCGAGGTGTGGTCGCAGGCCTACCAGCAGGGCAGGTTCGACGAGGTCGGCCCGCACTGGAGCGAGGTCCAGGACGCCATCAAGGCGGCGATCGAGCGGTCCATCTTCGACGGCCAGCCACCGGCGGAGAGCCTGGAAGAGGCCGCGGAGTCCGTCGAGCAGAGCGTCACGAGCTAGTCGCATGGCGTTGACCAGAACCGCACCGGACCGGGCCCGCGGCACGCGGGCCCGGCCTCCGGGCGCCGGCCGCCCCGGCTGGCGCCGCCGCCGTGACGCGATCGGGCTGGTGTTCGCGCTGCCCGCGCTGGCGCTGTTCGCGGCGTTCGCGATCTACCCGATGCTGCGGGTGTTCCAGCTCAGCCTGTACGACTACAACCTGACCAGCCCGCCGGTGTGGGTCGGGCTGGACAACTTCCGGTTCCTGTTCGGCGACGACCGGTTCCTCGCCTCGCTCGGCGCCTCGCTGTTCTACGTCGTCATCACCTACGGGCCGGCGGTGCTGCTGGCGCTGGTGCTCGCGCTGGGCCTGAACAACCGGATGCGTGGCAGCGCGTTCGTCCGGCTGCTGTACTTCGCGCCGGTCGCGACGTCGTGGGTGGCGGTGTCGGTGATCTGGCGGCTGGTGCTGCAGCCGGAGGGGCTGCTGAACCAGACCCTGAACACCGACATCCCGTGGCTGACGTCGAGCACCTGGGCCAAGTGGGCGATCGCGATCGCGGCGATCTGGAAGGAGGTCGGGTTCTTCCTGATCATCTTCCTGGCCGGGCTGCAGAACGTCCCGAAGGACCTGCTGGAGGCGGCGTCCCTGGACGGCGCCGGCGCGCTGCGGCGGCTGCGCTACGTCACGCTGCCACTGCTCAAGCCGATCACCGTCGTCGTCCTGGTGATGGCGGTGATCCGCGGCTTCCAGTCGTTCAGCCCGCAGGTGGTGCTCACCGGCGGCAGCTTCGGCACCGAGGTGATCAACCTGTTCGTGTACAAGACGGCCTTCGCCAGCGCCCGCATGGGCCGCGCGTCCGCCGTCGCCGTCCTCATGTTCGTGCTGCTGCTGATGGTGACGTTCGTGCAGCTCCGGGCGCTGCGGAGGTCGGCATGAGCACTGGGGCGATGGTCGTCTCGCGCAAGCGCCGCCCGGTCGGCAAGGTCGTCGTGTTCACGCTGCTGCTGGCCGGCGGCCTGGTGTTCGCGTCGGTGTTCGTCTACGCGGCGCTGTCGGCGGTGAAGCCGGCCGACGAGGTGCTGGCCAGCCCGATGCGCTGGCTGCCGTCGCAGTGGCTGTGGAGCAACTTCACGCTGCCGTTCGAGCAGGCGCCGTTCGCCCGCTACTACCTCAACAGCACCGTCGTGGGCGTCTCGGTGACGCTGCTCAACGTCGTCACCTGCACGCTGGCCGGCTACAGCTTCTCCAAGTTCGCCTACCGCGGCCGCAACGTGCTGTTCTTCGTCGTGCTCGCGACGCTGATGGTGCCGCTCGAGGTCATCTACGTGCCGCTGTACGCGCTGGTCTTCGACCTGGGCTGGGTGAACAGCTTCGCCGGCCTGATCATCCCGTCGGCCACCAGTGCGTTCGGGATCTTCCTGATGCGGCAGAGCATCGACGGGCTGCCCGACGAGCTGCTGGAGGCCGCGCGCATCGACGGCGCCGGCGAGCTGCGGATCCTGCGGCACGTCGTCGCGCCGATGATGGTGTCGCCGATGGCGGCGCTGGCGCTGTTCATCTTCATGACCAACTGGGACAGCCACCTATGGCCGCTGCTGGTCGGCAACGACGCCGACCACCAGACGTTGCCGGTCGGGCTGGCCGCGATGCAGGCTAACAACCTCGGCTCCGGCGGTCTGCCGATGATGATGGCGGCCGCGTTGCTGGCGCTGCTGCCGACGCTGCTGCTCTTCCTCGTCCTCCAGCGCAAGTTCGTCGAAGGGATCACGATGACGGCGGGGATCAAGTGAGCCTGGAGCTGGCCGTCGACGGCGGGCAGACGAACCTGCGGATGGCGCTGGTGCACGACGGTGTGGCCGTCGAGATCACGCACGCCGGCGGGTTCGCCTACAGCGCCGAGACGGACCTGCTGGACAGCGTCGCCAACGCGGTGACCGAGGCGTACGAGGCGCTCGGCTCGCCGGCCGCGGTGCGCCGGATCTGCCTCGGACTGACGGCCGCGCCGCTGCAGCCGGACCGGCGCCGTCGCCTGGCGGCCCGGATCCGGGACCGGCTCGGCGACCCGGAGGTGTGGCTCGGCCCGGACATGGTGACGGCGCACGCCGGCGCGCTCGGCGGCGCCCCCGGTGTGGTCACGACGGCCGGCACCGGCGTCGTCTGCCTGGGCATCTCCGCCGACGGCGGGGCGCACCAGGGCGACGGCCACGGCTACCTGCTCGGCGACGCCGGCAGCGGGTTCTCGATCGGCCGGGCGGCGCTGCGGGCGGTGCTGGCCGCCCGCGACGGCCGCGGCCCGGCGACCACGCTGACCGAGGCCGCCCGGGAGGCGCTGGGCGATCTCGCCGGGTTGTCGCAGCGGATCTACACCTCGCCGGCGCCGGTGCGGATGGTCGCCCGGTGCACGCCGTGGGTGGCAGCGGCCGCCCGGGAGGGCGACGCGGTGGCGCAGGCCATCTGGGCCGACGCCGTCGACGCCCTGGTCGTGACGACGGCGGCGGTGCTGGCCCGCTCGTTCCCGTCACCGGAGGGGGTGCCAGTGTCCTGGGCCGGCGGCCTGTTCGCGATGGAGGACCTGGTGCGGCGGCCGTTCACCGACGCCATCCAGGCCCGCTGCCCGGGCGTCGAGGTGCGCGAGCCGCTGGGCAACCCGCTCGACGGCGCCGTCCGGCTGCTGGCCGGGCTCGGCCCGTACGAACCGCTGATGCTGACCGCCGGGAGGGACGCCCATGTCTGACGCCGTGTTCCCGTACCGCTCGATCGTGGTGTCGTGCCAGGCCGGCCCGGAGAACCCGCTGCACGGGCCGGAGCCGATGGCGCTGATGGCGCGGGCCGCGGAGGCCGGCGGCGCGGCCGGCATCCGGGCGAACGGCCCGGCCGACGTCGCCGCGATCAGCGCCGTCGTCTCGGTGCCGGTGCTGGGCATCAACAAGACCGGCGACCGCGACGGCGTCTACATCACGCCGACGTTCGAGTCAGCAGCCGCGGTGGTGCGGGCCGGCGCGACGGTAGTGGCGCTGGACGGGACCGATCGGCCCCGGCCCGGTGGCGACCTCGCCGAGCTGATCGCCGCCATCCACGACCGGCTGGGCGTGCCCGTCATGGCCGACGTCGACACGCTCGCCGCGGGCCGATACGCGCGGGCAGCGGGCGCCGACCTCGTCGGCTCGACGCTGTCCGGGTACACCGGCGGCGAGCCTGTCGACGGGCCGGACCTCGCGCTGGTCCGGACGCTGGTGGACGAGCTGGACTGCCCGATCGTCGCCGAGGGACGGTACTGGACCCGCGACGACGTGCTGGCCGCCTTCGACGCCGGCGCGCACACCGTCGTCGTCGGGACCGCCGTCACGAACCCGATGGCGATCACCCGGCGGCTGGTCGAGGCGGTGCGGTGAGGGTCGGGCACGGGTCCGCGACGCTGGCCGTCCCGGACGGCACGCCGCTGGGCGGGTACGCCGCCCGGACCGCGCCGTCGGCGGGGACGCTGGCGCCGCTGCGGGTCGACTGCGTCTCGATCGCCGCGGGGACGGACCGGTTCCTGCTGGTCGTCGCCGAGCTGGTCGGGGTGAACGCCGACCTCGCCGCCGAGGTCCGCCGCCGGTTGGCCGGCATCGGCGAGACCTGGCTGTGCGCGACCCACACGCACTCCGGCCCCGACGTCGGATCTGGGCCGGGCGGCGGTACGACGCCGGACGGCTGGCTGTCCGCCGTCGCCGACGCGGCGGCCGCGGCGGCACGGGACGCCGTCGCGGCCGAGGCGGAGTGCGTCGCGAGCCACCGCTCGGGCCGGCTGGACGGCGTCGGGTCGCGCCGCGGCGCCGACACCGGCGACCACCGCGTGCCGGTCGACGTGCTGCGCTTGGGCGGCGATCGCGTGGCCGGCGTGCTGGCCGTCGTGCCGGTCCACCCGACCGTCCTGCCGGCGTCGTCGTCGGTGGTGAGCGGGGATCTGACGGCGTGGATCCGGGACGAGCTACGGGACCGGCTCGGCGGGTCGGCCTGGGTCGTCGTCGCGACGGGAGCGGCCGGCGACGTCAGCACCCGCTGGACCCGTCACGCCCAGACCGAGGCCGACGGCCGGCGGCTGGCCGCGCTGGCGGCGGACCAGCTCGCCGAGCTCGTCACCATGCCGGGCCGGGTCTGGACCGCCGACGACGGGATCGCCGCTGCCCGCGCGACGCTGCCGCTGCCGGCCCGGCACGACGACGGCGACCTACTGACCGGGCTGCGCGCGGAGTTCACCGGCCGGCTGGCCGGGCTGGCCGACGACGACCCGGCCGGGCGGGCTGCCGTCACCGCGCTGCAGGGTGTCGAGGCGGCCGCCCGCCGCGTGGGCGGCCCGGAGACGGTGCCGCTGGAACTGGCCGCGGTCCGGCTCGGCGGGCTGACGCTGCAGGGCATCGGCGGCGAGCCGTTCCTGTCGCTGCGCGACACCGCGGCGCCGTCGGTGCTGCTCGGGTACGCCAACGGCTACGCCGGCTACCTGCCCGCCGCCGCCGACTTCGACACCCCCGGCTACGAGGTGCTGATCTCACCGTTCCGTCCCGACGCCGCCGAGCGCGCCGCCGGGGTCCTGCACGAGCTCGTCCACCGAATCACCCACGGAGGCTGACACGATGACCACCGACGCCGAGACGATCGACCAGAACGCCGCCGCCCGGATCCTGCTGGCCGCGGCCGACCGGCTGGTCGCCACCCAGGCCGAGGCCATCTCCGCCGCCGCCCGGCTGGTCGCCGACGGGCTGCGCGCCGGCGGGCTGATCCAGGCGTTCGCGACCGGGCACTCCCGCTCGATCACCGCCGAGATCGTCGGCCGGGCCGGCGGGCTGGTCCCGGCGAACGCGCTGTCGATCAAGGATCTCGTCATGTACGGCGGAGCCGACCCGCGGGAGATCCTCGATCCCACCGTCGAGCGGGACCCGGCGCTGGCGCAGCGCATCCTCGACCTCGTCGAGCTGCACCCCAGCGACGTCTTCGTCATCACGTCGAACTCCGGCGGCAACGGCTCGGTCGTCGAGATGGCCCGGCTGGCCAAGGACGGCGGGCACCCCGTCATCGCGATCACGTCGGCCGAGCACAGCGGGCAGATCACCTCGCGGCACCCGTCCGGCCAGCGGCTGTTCGAGCTGGCCGACGTGGTCATCGACAACGGCTCGCCGCGTGGCGACGCCACCCTGGAGCTGCCCACGGGCGTCCGGATCACGCCGACGTCGTCGCTGACCGGCGTGCTGATCGCGCAGCTGCTGCTGACGGAGGTGTGCGGGCTGCTGCTGGCGACCGGCGACGAGGTGCCGGTGCTGGTCTCGGCGAACGTGCCCGAGGGCGACGCGCACAACGAGGCGCTGTTCGCCCGCTATGGCGCGCGGCTGCGCCCGTCGGAGCCGTGATCAGCCGCTCAGCTCGTCCACCACGATCGCGGTGGCGGCGGCGATGAGCGCGGGGTCGGACTCGGCGTCCGGGTCCAGCCGGTTGGAGTAGACGGCAAGGACGATCGGGGCGGCGCCCGGCGGCTCGATGACGGCGACGTCGTTGCGGCCGCCGTGCGTCGCCGATCCGGTCTTGTCCGCGACGAGCCAACCGGCCGGGACGCCGGCCCGGATCAGCTCGTCGCCGGTCGTGTTGGCGCGCATCGTGTCGTGCAGCAGCGCCCGGTCCTCGTCCGCCAGCAGGTCGCCGAGCAGCAGCCCCTCGACGTTGGCCGCCATCGCCCGCGGCGTCGTCGTGTCCCGCGTCTCGCCCGGCGCCCACTCGCTCAGGTCCGGCTCGATCCGATCGAACGACGTGGTCGCGTCGCCGAACCCGCGCACCGCCGCCTCCAGCCCGTCCGGCCCGCCGAGCTGCTCGAACAGCAGGTTGGCGGCGGTGTTGTCGCTGACGGTGATGGCGGCCTGGATGATCTCCAGCAACGTCAGCCCGGCACCGGCGGCCGGCTCGGTGACCGGCGACCAGCCGACCACCTCGGCGGCGTCGATCGGCACCAGCTGCTCCAGGTCGGCCGGCTCGGTGGCCTGCAGCACCGCGGCGGCGGAGAGCATCTTGTGGGTGGACGCGAACGCGAACCGCTCGTCGGCGCGGTGCTCCACGATCTGGCCGGTCCCGGTGTCGATCGCGTAGACGCCGAGCCGGGCCTGGTAGTCGGCCTCCAGCGCGGTCAGCGCGGCCGCGACCGCCGGGTCGGTCGTCGCCGCCGGGGTGCTGACGGTCGGCGTGGGCGTGGCTGTGGGCGTGGGCGACGGCGCCGCCGGTGTCTCGGCCGGGTCGTCGCTGCAGCCGGCGAGAGCGGCGACAGTGAGGAGGACCAGAAGCGTGGTGCGTCGCATGCCGTGTGCTCTCCGTCTCAGGTCCAGGTCAGGGCGGAGCGGGTGGCCCAGTAGGCCTTCGGGTCCTCGGCGACGTCCGGTTCCGGTGGCGCGTCGAGGTCGCGGGCGGCGAGGTTGCTGGTCAGCTGGCTCTCGGTGGCGGCGCCGCTCAGGGCGACGTCGGTGAACGGCTGCCGCAGCGCGACGGCGAGCGCCAGCGCGTCGGGCGTCGTCCCGGCGGCGTGCGCCGCGGCGCGGAACGCGGGCACGTCGCCGCGCTCGGTGAGCCGGCCGTTGGCGACCGCCTCCTTGACGACGACCAGCCAGCCGGCGTCGTGCGCGCTGGCCAGCGCCGGACCGGCGGACGGCTCGAGCGGGTTCCACGTCGCCTGGATCGCCCGGAACGGCGCGGCGCCGTCCGCCGTCAGGGCGAGCGCGCGGTCGATGACGGCGCCTTGGTCCGGGCCGCTGGCCGAGAACCCCACGGCGACGCCGCCGGCCGCCAGCTCGCCGAGCGCGGCCAGCAGGCCGGCGTCGTCCAGGGCCGGGCTGTCCGACGTCAGGCTGTGCACCAGGTAGACGTCCGGCGGCCCGCCCAGCGCGTCGAGCGTCTCGCGCCACTGCCGCCGGAACGTCGCGAGCGAGTGGTCCTTGACCTCGTGCACGTCGGCGTCGACGCGCCAGCCGGCGGTGTAGGTGTAGCCCCACTTCGAGCCGACGGTCAGCTGGTCGCGGCGGCCGGGATGCGCCGCGAGCCACTCGCCGAGGAACCGCTCGGCGAGCCCGTACGACCGCGCCGCGTCGACGTAGCGCACACCCGCCGCCCACGCGGTGTCGAGCAGCGCATGCGTCCGTCCGCGCAGGTCATCGACCGTCGCGCCGGACCCGAAGTCGTCGCCGTGGCCGAGGTTCAGGTACCCCGGACGGCCCAGCGCGGCCAGCCCCAGCCCGATTCCACGAGCACCCTGCGTCGTCACCGGACCAGCCTAGGACCCGCCGGGGGCGATGAGCCGCGGGGCCAGGCGGGCGACTACAGGGTCACTCTGGGCGCCACTCCGACAGCGCGGATCGCGTGGGGATCTTGACGGTCTCTTAACACCCGGGAAGGGAGGACGGCGCTCCGTGTCGCCTGCGCAGCGATAGGTTCGAGCATCGTGCGGCGATCGGGCGGCGTCTCGGCGATTCGGAGATCAGGAAGAAGCACCGCGTGACCATCGTCGCGGTGAAGAAGCCGGGCGAAGGATTCACCTACGCCACCGCCGACACCGTGGTCGACGAGGGCGACACGCTCATCGCCTCCGGCCTCATCGAGGACGCCGAACCGTTCAGCGACCCGACCTGAGCGCGAACGCTGCGGCGAGCCGCACACCGGCAAGGGTGCCGTCCGGATGCGGCGAACCGCCACGTGCTCTCATTTGATCACGCTCCGCGTGGGATGGTGCCGAAGGGGAAGCTGTTGGTGACGAGCCGGTAGGCCCACTGGCCCTGGAGCTGCCCCCAGCTGGTGATCGGGGTGCCCGTGCCGTTGAGGAGGCCGAGGTGGTAGGCGTAGGCCAGGTCGGTCGCACTGTTGATGGCGACGAGCATCGTGCCGGAGTCGCACACCTCGATGGCGAGCTGGTCGAGTGCGCCCCACGTGCGCGTCCGGATCACCGAGCGGGTGGCGGTCATGGTGGCCGTCGTGGGAATCCTGATCGAGGTCAGCTGCCCTGTGGTCGTGGTGGCCAGCAGCGTGTCGTAGCCCGATCTGCGGCTGATCAACGTCATCGTCCGGAGGTCGCCGAATCCGGCCACGCTGCCGTAGGAGGTGACACTGGGCGTGCCTCCGCCCCAGCTGAGTCGATACCGGTACAAGGCGCCGTTGTCGTGCAGGCCGTAGATCAGGTTGGGCACTGACTCGCCCGGCTGACCGGCTTGCACCAGGTGGCGGAAACCTCCCCATCGCGGCGCCACCAGTTCGGCGGTGACGCTGTCGTGCTCACCGGTCCAGGAATCGCTCTGGGCGCGGATCAGGTACAGCCCGGCCGCGGACGTCGCGAGGTGCCAGTTGTCGTGGAACGGCTGTGGTTCGGCGTGGTCGCCGTAGTCGATGCTGCCCGTGCCCAGGGTTCGGAGGTCGGCCGCGCCAGGAAGGTTGCCGCCCTCGCCGATGACGGTGGCGAGGTTGCTGGACACGTTGAGCTTGCGGTAGTTGCCGCTCTGGTCGAACGTGCCGAGGTGTGTCTGGCACACGGCCGCTGGTGCTGCGGCGGGCGCCGCGGCGGGGCTCGAGGGTGCGGTCGCGCTCGACGTGACACCGCTGCTCACGACGGCCGCGACGATGACGCCGACAGCGGTTGCGGTGAGTCTCATGGCATTCTCCCGGGGTCGAGACTGCATGCGGGGGCCCGAATGTGGTGCCCCTCACCTAGCCATGACCCTCCTGCGGGGTGCCCGGTTGCATTGGAGCTAGGGTCACCCTCTGGACGATCGAACCGATCAGAAGGCCGGTCTCCTGGAATGGTGGCCAGTGAGCTCCTCGAACGCCTGTGCGGCCAGCAGCAGCTCGACGTCCTTGCCCGGCGCCGCGACGAGCTGGACGCCCACGGGCAGTCCGTCCGGGGTGAAACCGGCCGGTACGGAGATGGCGGGACAGTCGGTCGCCGAGATGACCGTCGCCGCTCGCATCCACTCCAGGTAGTCGCGCATAGGGGTGCCGGCGATCTGACGCGGGTACTCCAGGCTCGCATCGAACGGCGCCACCTGACTCGTCGTGAGCACGAGCAGGTCGTGATGCGAGAAGAAGTCCTCGATCGAGGCCAGCAGGCGGACCCGCGCCTCTTCTGCCGCGACGATCTCGTCGACGGTGAGGGCGAGTCCCAGCTCGGTGTTCCAGACGACCGCCTGCTTGACCTCGTCCCGATGGTTGCGGACGATCTCCCGATAGTCGGCGGCGAAGTCGAGGGCCCGATAGACCCGGAACACCTCATCCGCGTCGTCGAGAACCGGCAGGACGTCGTCGACCCGCGCTCCCGCGGCGGCGAGCGTCTCCGCGGCGGAGCCCACGACCGCCGCCACCGCGGGTTCGACCGGGAGCAGCCCGCCCAGGTCGGTGGAGAAGCCGACTCGTACGCCTGCGAGCCACGAACCGGGCTCGTGCCGGCCCGGTTCGGCGAACTCGGGGCGGTCGAACACGGATCCGGGCTCCTGAATCGACAACGGCGCGCCCGGGGCCGGTCCGCAGACGGCGGCCATGAGGAGTGCGACGTCGTCCACGGTTCGCGCCAGGACACCCGGTTGGGCGAGCCACTTCCACGGGTCGGCGGGCAGCGCATGGGGGATGCGCCCGTTCGACGGGCGCAGGCCGACGACGTTGTTGAACGAGCCGGGCGTCCGCAGGGACCCACCCATGTCCGACCCGTCGCCCGACGCCTGGATGCCGGCCGCGATCGCGGCCGCCGCTCCGCCGGAGGACCCGGCGGCCGACTTCGTCGTGTCGTACGGGTTCACGGTCGTCCCGAAGAGCGGATTGAACGTGTGCGAACCGGCGGTGAACTCGGGCACGTTCGACTTGCCGGTGGTCACCACTCCGGCGGCTCGCAGCCGGGCGATGATGAGCGCGTCCCGAGCAGGCACGTTGTCCACCAGCAACGGCGAGCCGCGCGTGGTCCGCAGCCCGGCCGTGTCGGTGGACTCCTTGTGGGTCAGCGGCACGCCGTGGAGCGGGCCGAGCCGTTCCCCGCGGGCATGCCGGGCGTCGGCGCGTTCGGCCCGCTCGTAGGCGCGTTCGTCGTCACGGGTGACGATGGCGTTGATGGCGGGATCGACCGAGTCGATGCGGGCCAGGTGATCGGTGAGCGCCTCCCGGGCGGACACCTCACCGGAGGCGATCCGTGCGGCCAGTTCGCGCGTGCTCAGCCAGGTGAGCTCGGACTCGTAGACAGGTCCCGGCGGCGTCATGGCCGCCCGCCGGGCGCGGTGTCGTGGGTGTGCGCCTCGGGGGATGGCGCATGCGCCACGAGGCCCAGCACCGCGCCGTACTGAACGCCGACGACGTCCTTGACCGGAATCCCCTGCGTCTTCTCGTCGGAGACGCGCTGTTCGAGCCAGCCGCTCCAGACGCGCTCGAGCTCCCTCGCGCAGCGCCGCACCACGACTCGCGCCGACCCCGCGGTGACCTCGGCGTTCAGCGCGCGGACCAGAGCGCCACCGAAACGGAGCCGGTACATCCAGACGACCGCCATGGGCCGCTCCGCCACCGTCGCCGCACGGTCGTTCTCCGGGACCGCGGACCGCGCGATCATCAACTCCCCGGCCCGGGACATGCTGGGAATGAACACGCGGGCGCTGCGAAGGAACGGCGAGTCGAGGGTGAGGTGCGGTTCGACCCGGGCCAGGAGCTCCGCCAGCTGTGTCCCCGTGCCGGTCAGTGCCTCGCCGGCGTCGCGGAGCAGGACGGCGTAGTTCGCGTCGACCGGGCTCGTGTCGTCGGCGCCGAAGGTCCGCCAGATCGGAAGTTCGGCGATGAGGGAGACGGTGCCGTACCTGCGCACGTAGCTGGTGGACGACTGGCCCGCGGCTCCGCTGGGAACCGGGTCGAGGCCGTTCGCCTCGCGCCATTCATAGACGTCCTGCGACGTGCCGGACTCGAAGATCGCCGGAGCCAGAACGGTGAAGTGCGCGGCCTCGGGCTCGCCCAGGTGCAGCGGGATGCCGAACTCCGCGGGGAGACGGTGCAGGAGGGGCACCAGGTCCCCGACCGGCTGGGAGAGGTAGAAGTACGCGCCTCCGGTCTCGGAGTTGTGCAGCGGGATGTAGTAGTCGGGGCGGATCTCGTCGATCACCCGCTGCAGGGCCTGCGTCTCGGGCAGCATCGCGTCGAAATACTTCGACTTGTAGCTGATCGGGAAGGTCCATTCCACCTGCTCGTTCCCCGGCGGCCGGTAGAAGTGCCGGAAGTACCTCTCGTCGTCGAACGGGTCGTCGAACCACCCCTCGTTGAGTCGCATGCCGTCCGGGTCGGCGCACGGGATGAAATGCCAGACGGTGCCCAGCCGCTCACGGAGGGAGGCATCGCCCAGCAGATCGGTCAGCAGGCGGACGACGGTGTGCGATCCGATCGGCTCGTTCGGGTGCACGCCACCGACGACGAGGCAGTGCTTCGCCGGCGCGCCCTCGTCCCCCGCCGCACCTGCACGGCTCAGGGAGAGCGTGTACAGCGTGATCGGCTCACCGAGACGGGAGGTGCCGACCCGCCGGGCCGAGAGCAGGTCGGGGAACTCGAGCCTCAGCTGCTCGACCTGCTCCATGAGCTCGTCCACGCCTGGATACCCCTGGAAGTCCGGGAGCGAGGTGGCCCGCTGGACGATCTCGTCGTCGGACACCGACTGCAGAGTCTCTGTGGTCATACCTTCTCTCGTTCTCTCCTTCGCCTCCGCTGCACATCCGGGTCCGGAACCGGTGCGGCCTCCAGGAGCCGTCTGGTGTAGTCCTCCCGCGGATCCAGCAGGATCTGCCTGCGTGCGCCCTCCTCGACCACGCGGGAGTTGCTCATCACCACGATCCGGTCGGCCAGGCTGTCGACCACGGCGAGGTCGTGGCTGATGAACAGGCAGGCGAAGTGCAGCTCTCTCTGCAGGCTGCGGAAGAGATCGAGAACGGTCGACTGCACGGACACGTCCAACGCGGAGGTCGGTTCGTCCGCGATCAGCAGCACGGGGTCCAGGGCCAGGGCGCGAGCGATGGCGACGCGCTGGCGCTGTCCGCCCGAGAGCTCGTGCGCATAGCGGGTGGACCAGGAGCGGGCGAGCCCCACAGCATCCAGCAGTTCGTCCGTTCGCGCCTTCAGCGCCTTGCCGCGCACGCCGCGGTGGACGCGCAGCGGCTCGCCGATGGACTCCGCCATCGTCCAGCGCGGATCGAGCGCGCCCATCGGGTTCTGGAACACGACGCCGATCTTCTTCCGCAGGTCCGCCGCCCGCCGCCTGCGGGCATTCACCGCGTCCATGCCGTCGACGACGATGGTCCCGCTCGTCACCGGGGCGAGGCCGGTGATGGCCTTGCCGATGGTCGTCTTCCCCGAGCCGGACTCGCCCACGAGGGCGACGACCTCACCCCGCGCGACGGTCAGGCTCGCGCCGGCGACCGCGGTCACGGACTGGAACCGCTGCCGGTACTCGACCGTGAGATCGTCGAGGACGAGAGCCGGCCGGTCGTCGGCGAGCGAGGCGCGGTCAGCCGCGTCGAGGCGTGGCACGGACCGCAGCAGCCGCTGTGTGTACGCGGCCGAGGGGTGCGCGAAGAGTCGCTCGACGGTCTGTGTCTCCTCGACCCGTCCGTCCCTCATCACGACGACCCGGTCCGCGACATCGGCGACGACGCCCATGTCGTGCGTGATGAGGAGGACGGCCGTCCCCTCCCTCTCACGCACACGCATCAGGAGATCGAGGATCTCCCGCTGCACCGTGACGTCGAGGGCCGTCGTCGGTTCGTCGGCGATCAGGATCTCCGGGCCGCAGGCCAGCGCCATGGCGATCACCACCCGCTGGGCCTGCCCGCCGGACAGCTGATGCGGATAGGAGCGGGAGCGCTTCTCCGGTTCACGCAGTTCGACGGCCGCGAGCAGGTCGATCGCCCGGCGCCTGCGATCCCGCGCGCTCAGCTCGGGGAAGTGCTTGCGCAGGACCTCCCGGACCTGGAACCCGATCGTGAAGACCGGGTCGAGCGCCCCGAACGGGTCCTGGAAGATCATCGCGATGCGCCGGCCGCGCACGTTCTGCAGGGTCTTCTCGTCGGCGGTCAGCAGGTCCTCGCCGCCCAGCCGGATGCGGCCGGCCACCTCGGCGTTGTCGGGGAGCAGACCCAGGACGCTCATCGCCGTGACGGTCTTCCCCGATCCGGACTCACCGACGACGGCGACGATCTCGCCCTCGAAGACCTCGAACGACACGCCGTCCACCGCCCGGACCCCGTCGCCTCGTCGCCCGCGGAAGTCCACCGTCAGATCGTCGAGTGCCAGCAGGGGCGCGCTCATGGACTCTCCTCGTGATCCCCGCGCTTGATCGCGGCCAGCATCTCCGCGGGAAGCTCCTGCGGCGGGGGCGTGTCCTCGTCCTGGTCCCGATACGTGTGCCATTGCTCCAGCACGTTGCGGTGATACTGGTCGACCCATGCCATGTAGCGACTGCCGTTCCGGAGGCGCCGGGCGGTCGCCGGCGCCGAGCCGGCCGGCGTCGACCTGGCGGTTCGAAGGACCTCCTCCATCCGCTGAAGGCCCAGCTTCTCGCGGCTGAGGAAGGCTCCCCAGACGTCGTCCTCCGCTCTGAAACAGGTGATCCTGCTGTTCGGGATCGAGACCTTCGTGATGTACCCGGACCCGAGGAGCGCCCGCGTCGCGGTCGAGATGGTGCCGGGACTCGTGTTCAGCAGCCTCCCGAGGTCCGCCGAGGAGAGGTACGGCTCGTCCGTGATGATCAGCAGTGCGAGGACTCGTCCGGTCATCCGCTTTCCGCGCATCAGCTCCCAGGCATCGGTGAACCGATCGATGAAGGTCCGGATCTCGTCACTCAGTTCGCTCATCTCCATGGAAATGCGCTCCTCATGTTCGATGTCCCCAACGGCTAGATCGTCACACGCGACGTCGGCGCTCATGTGCGCCCCCGCGGATCGAGAGCATCACGAAGCGCGTCTCCGAGCATGATGAGACTGATCACGGTGACGGTGAGGAAGATGCTGGGGAAGACGACCGTGTGGGGAGCGCCCTGGAAGTAGGACTGCGCGGTCGAGAGCTGGACTCCCCAGGAGATGGACGGCGGGACGAGGCCGACCCCGAGGAAGGTCAGCGTGGCTTCCGCTCCGATGACACCGCCCACCATGGTCGCGGCGATGGCCAGGGTCGGGGCAAGGGAGTTGGGTAGCACGTGCGTGAGGACGACCCGTGCCTGTGAGAGGCCCAGCGCATGCGAGGCCTGCACGAACTCGCGCTCGCGCACCTCCCTGACCGAGCTACGGATGAGCCTGGCGAAGGTGGGCCACGAGAAGAAGGCCAGCACCGCGGCCAGCAGCAGCGGAGATCGATTCGGCGCGGTGTTGAGCACGATGATCGCACCGAGCAGGAACGGGAAGCCGAGCACCACGTCGGCGGTGCGCGCGATCAGCGCGTCGAGCCACCCTCCGGCATATCCCGCCAGCGTTCCGAGCGTCACGGCGACGACCAAGCAGATCGCCGTCGTCGCGAGGCCGATGAACAGCGACGTCCGCGCACCGAACAGGACGTTGGCCAGGACGTCGCAGCCCTGCACGTCGGTACCGAACAGGTGGCCGGAGGTCGGCGGACGATTCGACGCCGTCAGGTCACAGGCTCGAGGATCGCCCTCTCCGAAGAGGCCCGCGAGCACACCCGGAACCGCCGCGATGATCGCCAGTACGGTCAGCAGAGCGAGGCTCACCCAGAACTGGACCCGGCTGCGCAGCGCGGCCCAGAGGCCCTGTGTGGTGGTGGCCCGGTCGAGGGTGCCGTCGAGCGCCACCGTGGCCGGCTCAGTCATGTCGGATCCTGGGGTCGAGGACGGACGAGAGGATGTCGACGAGCAGGTTGGTGACGAGGAAGATGAACACCAGCGTCGTGGCGACGCCGACGACCAGCGTTCCCTCCTGGTCCTGAATGGCCTTGTACAGCAGCTGTCCCACTCCGTTGATGTTGAAGATGGCCTCGATGACCACCGTTCCTCCCAGCAGCGAGCCCAGCTGGATGGCCAGCAGGTTGACGACGGGCGCCGCGGCGTTGCGCATGACGTGGAGGCCGACGACGTCGCCTTGCGACATGCCCTTGGCTCTCAGCGTGCGCACGAAGTCCGACCGCATCGTGTCGACGAGGCTGCCTCGCATGAGCCTCGAGACGCCTGCGAGCCCGTACACCGCGATGATCAGCGCGGGGAGGAGATAGGCCCGCGGCCATCCGTCGTCCACACCGGCGATGGGCGCCCAGCCGAGCGTGATGCCGACGATGTACTGCGCCATGATGCCCAGGACGAAGATGGGCACGGACTCCGCGACGATCGTGCCGAGAAGCACGCTCCTGTCCAGCGCTGAACCGTGCCGCAGTCCCGCCGCCAGTCCCAGCGCGACGCTGATGAGCACGGTCAACGACCACGCCGTCAGCGCGAGCTTGATCGTGGTGGGCCATCGGCTGGCCATCTGCTCGCCGACGGACTGACCGGTGAAGGTCGTGCCGAAGTCCCCCCGCGCAAGGCCGCCCAGGTAGTCGAGGTACTGCTGCCAGATCGGGAGGTCCAGCCCGTATCGCGACCTCAGCTGCTTTTGCACGGATTCCGGCAGCGGCCGGTCCCCGCCGAGGGCCGCGATCGGGTCGCCGGGAAGAAGGAACACCGCGCAGTAGATGACGAACGTGACACCGAAGAAGACGATGACCAGTTCCAGCAGCCGGCGGGATACGTAGCGCGTCATGGTGCTCCGGTGCGGCTCAGTCGCCGGCGAGGATCACGTCGGTGAGGAGCGGCTCTCCCACGGCCGAGGCCGTGAGCTCCGCGACCTTGTCGGAGGTGACGAAGTTGTACGACTCCTCGAACAGCGGCACGACCGGGAACCCCTCCGCGAGGTGCTGCTGGGCGGCCGCGTACGCCTCGCCGTCCTCGCTGTCGCTCGCGTCGGCGTCGTTCAGCGCCTGCTCCACCTCGGGGATGATCACTCCGCCGCAGTTGGTGCAGCCCGCGGCGCTCGTGAACACCGCCCTCAGGGTCGACTGCTGGCTCGGGTAGAGCGCACCCCAACGGGCGAAGAAGGGCCCGTCGAGCACCTTGTTGTTGCGATCCTCGCTGAACTCGGCCCATCCGACGGAGGGCCGGGCGATGGCGTCGACGCCGAGGTTCTGGCGCAGGTAGTTCGCAATGGCGTTGAACAGGTCGTCCTGGCCCGCGCCGCCGGGGAAGTGGATCGTGAGCTCTCCCTCGAAGCCCCCCGCCTGCGCCAGGAGCGCGGCAGCGGCTTCGGGGTCGTATTCGCAGTACTCCCCGCAGATGCCGTCGGGGTTACCGGGCATGATCGACGGCGTCCACGCCGTGGCGGGTGCGTTCAGATCGCCGAAGAGCGCCTCGTTGATCGCATCCCGGTCGATGGCCATCGAGATCGCCTGCCGGACCCGGACGTCGTCGAACCTGGCGTCCCAGTACGGGAAGCTCAGGTAGCTGATCGCCGGTCCCGAGAAGCTGTAGATGTGATCGTCCTCGAAGTCGTCGGCCACCTGCGTCATCCGGTTGGCCGGAAGCCGCACGATGTCGACGTTGCCGGCGAGGGCATCGGTGTAGGCGGTGAGCCGATCCGAATAGGGCACCCAGGTGATCTTGTCGACCGTCGGCTCGTCGCCGGCATAGTCCTGGTACCGCTCGGCGACGATGGGCTCGCCCTCCGTCCAGCGGGTTGTCACCGCGAACGGACCGTTTCCGATCGGCTGCTTCCCGTACGCGTCCAGATCCTGGAAGGCGCTCTGCGGCATCGGATAGAAGGCGGTCTGGGCCTGCGAGAGCTGGACGGGGAACTGGCTGTCCGCCCGGTTGAGCGTCACGCTGAAGGTCAGGTCGTCGATGACGGCCAATCCGGAGAGCTCGTCCGTAGCCGGCTCGCCCTCTGCCGGGTTCAGATCCGCGTATCCGGCGATCACCGCCAGCTGGCCGGAGTTCTCGAACGCGTTCGGCCCGTACGCCACCGTGTTCCAGCTGTCCACGTAGTCCTGAGCCGTCACCGGGGTGCCGTCGTGGAAGGTCCAGCCGTCGCGCAGCGTGATCGTCCAGGTGATCTGATCGTCACTCTCGACCGACTCGGCCGCTACATAGCTGAGCTCGCCCTCGGCGTCGAGGAAGGTCAGCGGGCTGAAGACCGACATGGTCAGCCCGAACGCGTTGCTCTGACGGCCGGGCACGAGGTTGGGCACCGGATCGGAGGAGCCGATCACCAACTCAGCGGGCGAGCCCTCGCCCCCGTCGGCCTCCGTGCTGCTGCACCCGGTCAGCACGAGAGCGAACGCGACAGATGTGGCACCTACGCCCTTCAACAGACCTCGCATGAAGCGCCTCCTTGTGCGTAAAGGTGAGGGGCGCTGAGCCTACTGGACTTTTAAATATTTTTAAAGACTCGGCACAGCCGAGGGCGCGGTGATGCCGATGCACGTCAGGCAGCGGGCGTGCGCCCGGTCCCCAGCGGCCCGGCTACGGGATCAGGACTCGCGCAGAATGGCCAGATCGCTGACTGTCGTCACATGCGCGTGCATCGCGGCGGCAGCGGCGTCCGCGTCACCGCGCCGGATCGCGTCGGCGATACGGCGGTGCTGGTCGAGAGACTCGTTCGGCCTCCCCGGCTGCCCGAGCGACTCGATGCGCGTCTCGGTGATCTCGGCCGTCAGCTCGAGCATCACGCGGCTGAGCAGCCCGGAGCGTGCGGCCGACGTCACGGCGGCGTGGAACCGCTCATCGCCCTCCACGCCACGCCCACCTCGCTCGACGTCGGCAGCCATCTGCTCGAGCGCGGCGTCCATGGCCGCGAGGTCGGCGTCGGTGCGCCTGGCCGCGGCCAGCGCGGCGAGCTTCGTCTCGATGGCGTCGCGAGCGTCGAGGACGTCGGGCAGCCGGCGGGCATGCTCGCGGATGGCGTCGGCGATCCGGCCCATGCTCGCGCCGGACGTGATCACCACCCCGTCGCCGTGCCGGACCGCGACGGCCCCCACCACTTCCATGGCCACGAGGGCCTGGCTGACCGTGGTGCGGCTGACCCCCAGGCTGCTCGCGAGCTCCCGCTCGGGCGGAAGACGATCTCCGACCCCGAGCTGGTTCTCGTCGACCCAGGCCGCGATCTGCCGGGCGACGGTCTCGTACAGCCGCGGGCGGACGACCGGGCGGATCTGGTTGCGCACGGACCAACCCTATTGACAGGCGCATCCGATGGCATATTGGCTGGGCCACTGAGCCAATAGTTCATCGCCAGAGAGGCGCTCCCATGCCGGCGCACGACGTGATCGAAGCGGTCGTCGACGATGGAACCTTCGAGTCGTGGGACGTGCCGTCCGATGCACCAGAGGCCGACGTCGAGTACGCCGCGACGCTCGCGCGTGCTCGGGCGCGAAGCGGGGCCGACGAGGCGGTGGTGACCGGACTGGGGCAGGTCGCCGGATACCCGGTCGTGCTCATCGTCAGCGAGTTCGACTTCCTGGCCGGCTCCATCGGCGTCGCGGCCGCCGACCGGATCGTCGCTGCGCTGGCACGGGCAACGCGGTCGGGTCTCCCGGTCCTGGCCTCCACTGCCTCAGGAGGAACCCGGATGCAGGAAGGCACACCCGCCTTCGTTCGGATGCTCGACGTCAGCGCCGCCGTCGCGCGCCACCGCGCGGCGGGATTCCCGTACATCGCCCATCTGCGCCATCCCACGACCGGAGGGGTGATGGCGTCCTGGGGTGCTCTCGGACAGATCACGCTCGCGGAGCCGGGTGCGCTCCTCGGCTTCCTGGGCCCTCGCGTCACCGAGATGCTGACCGGATCGGCGCTGCCGGAAGGCGTGCAGACGGCGGCGAATCTCGCCGCCCGCGGTCTCGTCGATGCCCTGACTCCGGTCAGCGAGCTGCGCCGGCTCCTCACCACGATCCTCGGCGCACTCCGCGGCGTTCCCACTCGCATGAGCGGGCCTGCGGCCCGGCAGCCGGTTGCGGCACCGGAACCCGTCGACGCCTGGGCATCGGTCGAGCTGACGCGCCGATCCGATCGGGTGACGCTCAGCGAGCTCTACCGCAACGGCGTCGCGGCGCTCGTCCCGCTGGCGGGGACCGGCCACGGCCGGCCGGCGATCCACGTCAGCCTCGCCGGCGTCCGCGGCATCCCGTGCGTCCTCGTCGCCCAGGACCGACGATCGGACCAGCCCATACGTCCGCACGACCTACGCGCAGCGCAACGCGCGATGACGCTTGCCGAGGAATGGAGGCTGCCACTTCTCACCGTGATCGACACTCCCGGCGCCGACCTCTCCGCCGAGGCGGAGAACGGCGGACTCGCCTTCACGATCGCCCAGTGCACAGCCGATCTCCTCACCCTGACCGCGCCGTCCGTCGCTCTCCTGCTCGGCCAGGGCGCCGGCGGAGCTGCTCTGGCGCTCCTCGGAGCCCAGCAGGTCATCGCGACGGAGCACGCGTGGCTCGCACCGCTCGCTCCCGAGGGGGCCAGCGCGATCGTCCATCGCGATACCGCGCACGCCCCGGACCTGGCCCGGCGACAGAAGATCGACGCCACGCACCTCTTCGTCTCCGGCGTCGTCGATCAGATCGTTCCCGAGCCGCCCGGACAGACCCCGGACGACCTGGCCGCCGCCGTGACCTGGGCTGCAGCCCAAGCCCTCGAGCACGTCCATGAGAGGCGATGAGCCACTGGCCGAACTCGATCACGTCGACGCCAGAGCAGCCTGGAGCGCGCATAGGTACGTGTCCTGGTCCTGCTGCCCGGACGGATTGTCTGCGCCGTACACGATGCTTGAGGCCAGCCAGCGCAGGCCGAGCCAGCAGCATCCCGCCCGGCCTCAGCCACCCTCGATTCGCGCCCTTCGTCCAGGCCGGAACCATTGCCTCGCCGTGCGTCAGGCTGGTTGCTCCACGGCCCCGGGTCGCGCGGTCCAGAGTGAAGGCAGCTAACCGAGACATCTACTCAACATTCTCGGGTCCTCGAAGGTCATGACACCGTGAGGACGATGCAGGACGACTTCGCCGACTGGTACAGCGCGCTGTGGCCGCGCGTGCTGCGGGTCGTCACCGTCGCCGTCGGGGACCGCGACCTCGCTGAGGAGGCGACGGCCGAGGCGTTCGCGCGGGCGCTGGCGCGCTGGCCGGCCACGGCCGAGGTCACCTCGCCCATCGCGTGGTTGCAAACCGTTGCCATCAACCACGTGCGGTCGCGGTGGCGGCGCGGCCGCCTGGAGCGGCGCGCGCTGGAACGGATGGCGGGGCAGCCCCAGCGGCATCCGGACGCGCCGGAGCCGCGGAACGATGCCCTGTGGGATGCGGTTGCGGCACTTCCGAGCCGGACCCGCCACATCGTGGCGCTGCGCTACATCGCGGACCTGCCGGAGGCGGAGATCGCCGTGACGCTCGGGATCACGCGCGGCACCGTCGCGTCCACCCTCAGCCGCGCGCGCCAGCAGCTGGGCAGCGTCCTCTCCTCTCCCACCGCGACCTCCGAGGAGATCTCATGACACCGCTCGACGAGGAACTCGCACGGCACCTACGCAGCTTCCCGGCCGCGCCGCCGCGTCCCCTCGGGGAGATCGAGGTGCGTGCGCGTATGCTCCACCGGCACCGTCGTGTCAGCGCAGTCGGTCTCACCGTCACCGCCGTTGCCGCCCTGACCGTCGCGGGCACAACCACGTCCTGGTGGGGAACATCCAGCCCGTTCGATTCCGGTCCCGACGATCGCGCCGCCGCGGGGCCCCTTGACCACGCTGCGGCGCCGGTCGACTGCCCGCAGACGGTTGGCGACGCACAGGCAGCAGTCGACCAGGCCGTCACGGAGGGCGTGCGCCACGTGGCCGACACCACGGACGTTCCCGTACCGCTGCGCTTGCTGTGGTCCCAGGAGGCGGCGCCGGCGCCCGAGACGGCCTCGGCGACTGACTACACGGCCGCGGCAGACTTGCTCGCACCGTACGAAGACGCTTGCGCGGCGCTACCGATGCAGAACCTCAGGCTCGTCGACTTGGACGACGGCACAGTGACCCGTGCCGTCTCCGTGAGCTACGTCGACGTTCCCTACGTTCGTGATCCCAACGCGGAGGCTCGCACACTGGAAGCCGGATCCACGCTCATTTCCGTCTCTCACCAGGAGGCCGGAAAGGATGGCGTAGCCGCGAGCTGGGGGACTGCCGAGGGTAGCTGGATGGTTGCCGGTAGCCCGTTGTCCGACGACGAAGTCGTCGAACTCGCCCTCGCGGCCCGATACACCGACGGCCAGATTTCGCTCGATCAGTGGTCCATAGCCGCCGACGCCGACTACATGGTGCCCGCGAGAGCCGGCAACGCTGCGGTCGGCGGCGTGTTCTACCAGGTCGAGAACGACGAGCTGATCTTGACCGTCGATAGCGCCAAGGAGAACCTGTGGCTGCGAGCCCGTGTGGGCGACGAGGTCATCGAGGTTAACGGGAAGCCGGGGCTCCTACACGCGGAGCCCGTGCTCGTCTCGGTCACCTGGCAGGTAGCCGAGGAGGTGCTCGCGAGCCTCACGACCCACAACGCCAGCGCTGACACCACACTGGACATCGCACAATCCGTGCATCCCGCACCTGGAGACGACCCACAGCTGATCGCAAGCTGGCAAGCCGATCCCGCATCGAGCGGCTGATCGTCAGCAAAGTGGACATCCCCCGAAAGGCACCCCACCCGCGTTCCCCCGTAGCGGGTGGGGTGTCGTTTGCAGCCCACTGTTTGGACGCGCCTGCCGTCGCTGGCCAGAACCGCGTCGACACGCTGACTGATCAGAGTCGGGCGGCCATTGTCTTCCCCGGCGAGCGGCGCTGCGGCAGAGCACTCGTCATGGATGGGCGGGTTCCCATATTCGGACGATGCTGCGTGAGTAGATCCGCAGCAGTTCTGCGGCGCCCAAGATCGTCCCTCATATTGCCCGCAGAACAAGATCAAATCAGTGTGGCCGAAGATCGAGATACCTTCTGACCTTTGTCGGGGTGACAGGATTTGAACCTGCGACCTCTTCGTCCCGAACGAAGCGCGCTACCAAGCTGCGCCACACCCCGAAGTGCTGGGCCAGCATATCCGAGCCGGGCGCAGGATCGAAATCCGGTTCACCCCTCGGTCGGTCAGCGCTCGCCGGTCAGGGTCAGCAGGGTCGCCTCGGGCGGGCAGGCGAACCGGACGCGGGCATACGGCGAGGTGCCGAGACCGGCCGAGACGTGCATCCAGGAGGCCCCGGGACCGCCGACGCGGGGGTGCCGGGAGACGCCCTTGACGCGGGCGGTGTCGAGGTCGCAGTTGGTGACCAGCGCGCCGTAGCCGGGGACGCACAGCTGGCCGCCGTGGGTGTGCCCGGCCAGCAGCAGCTGGTACCCGTCGCGATGGAAGGCGTCGAGGACCCGCTGGTACGGCGCGTGCGCCACGCCGACCGCCAGATCCGCGCCCGACGGCGGCGGCCCGGCGACGTCGCCCAGCCGGTCGCGACCGAGATGCGGATCGTCGACGCCGGCGAAGGTCAGGCGGCGGCCGTCGACCGTCAGGGAGGCGCGCGTGTTGGTGAGGTCGACCCAGCCGGCGGAGCTGAGCTCGTCGCGCAGTTCCTTCCACGGCAGGTCGACGGCCTCGGCGTGGTCGCGGGCGTTCTGCCGGCGGATCCGATCCAGCGGCAGCAGGTACCGGGCCGGGTTCTTCGGCCGGGGCGCGAAGTAGTCGTTGGAGCCGAACACGAACACCCCGGGCAGCTCCAGCAGCGGCCCGAGCGCGTCGAGCACCGTCGGGATGGCGTCGGCATGCGAGAGGTTGTCGCCGGTGTTGACGACGAGGTCCGGCTCGAGTGCCGCGAGCCGGCGCACCCAGGCCGCCCGGCCGCGATGACCAGGCGTGAGATGCAGGTCTGACACATGCAGCACGCGCAGCGGCCGGCTGTCCGGCGCCAGCACCGGGACGTCGAAACGCCGCAGCCGGTAGGACCGCACCTCATAGCCGGCCGCGTAGACGAGCCCGGCCGCGGCCGTCGCCGCCAGCCCGAGCGCAACCCGCTTCACGACCATGTCTCCAGCGTCCCATAGTCGGACCCCACGGGTACCCTCCTTCACCATGAGCGACGGTGTACGCCTGGCCACTCCGCGCGGGCGGGCCCTGCTCACGGCCACGGCGCTCGGCTCGGGCATGGCGTTCCTCGACAGCACTGTGGTCAACGTCGCACTGCCGACGATCGGCCGCGAGCTCGACGCCGGCCTCGCAGCGCTGCAGTGGACCGTCAACGCCTACACGCTCACGCTGGCCGCGCTGATCCTGCTCGGCGGCTCGCTCGGCGACCGGCTCGGCCGCCGTCGCATCTACCTGGTCGGTGTCGTCTGGTTCACGGTGGCGTCGGTGCTGTGCGCCGCCGCCCCGACGGCGGAGGTGCTGATCGCGGCTCGGGCGCTGCAGGGCATCGGCGGCGCGCTGCTCACCCCCGGCGCGCTGGCGATCCTGCAGACCACCATGCACCCCGACGACCGGCCCCGGGCCATCGGCGCGTGGGCCGGGCTGACCGGCGTCTCCGGCGTCATCGGACCGCTAATCGGCGGCTGGCTGCTGGAGTACGACTGGCGCTGGGTGTTTGCGATCAACGTCCCGCTGGCCGTCGTCACGGTGTGGCTGATCCTCGTCAGCGCGCCGGAGAGCCGCGACGAGGAGGCCACCGGCCGGTTCGACGTGGCCGGTGCCGCGCTCGGCGCCGTCGCGCTCGGGGCCAGCACGTATGCGCTGATCAGCTGGCCCGAGTCCGGAGCCTCCGCGGTCAACGTCGGCATGGCGGTGCTGTCGGTCGCGGCGGCGGCCGGCTTCGTCTACCGCGAGCGTGTGGCCGCGAACCCGATGGTCCCGCTGTCGCTGTTCTCCGATCGCACGTTCAGCGGCATCAACCTCATGACGCTCGCGGTGTACGCCGGGCTGTCCGGCGTCATGTTCTTCCTCGTGATCCAGCTGCAGGTGACGCTGGGCTGGTCGCCGCTGGAGGCCGGCATCGCGACCGTCCCGACGACGATCCTCATGCTGCTGTTCTCCGGCCGCTCGGCCGACCTCGCCAAGCGCTTCGGCGTCCGGCCGCCACTGGTCGTCGGCTCGCTGTGCGCCGCCGTCGGCGTCGTGCTACTGGTCATGGTCGACGCCGGCGACGACTACCTGACCGGCGTCCTGCCCGGTGTGACGCTGCTCGGCATCGGCCTGACGACGCTGGTCCCGACTCTGACGGCGACGGTGATGGCGTCGGCGCCGCAGCACCTGGCCGGCGTCGCCAGCGGCGTCAACAACGGCGTCGCCCGTGCTGCCGGACTGCTCGCCGTCGCCGCCCTGCCCGCCGTCGCCGGGCTGTCCGGTGCGGCCTACGAGGACCCGGAGCTGCTCACTGACGCGTACCGCATCGCGATGGGCGTCTGCGCCGGCCTGCTCGCCGCCGGCGCCGTCGCGGCGATGACGCTGCGGCCGCGCGCGCTCACCGAGCCGCCGGCCACCGAGCCGGCCGCGGAGCCCGCAACCGTGGCCGCCGCCGCGGCCAGGGCGTCGTCGGCGCCCGCACCGTGCTCGGCGCCGGGACTGCCGCCGTCGCACGGCTGCTGAGGCAGACTAGGCGCATGGCAGCCCTCAAGGACCGACTCCGCGCCGACCTCACCTCCGCGATGCGCGCCAAGGACGACGTGCGCAAGGCCACCCTCCGCATGGTGCTCGCCGCCGTCGGCACCGAGGAGGTCGCCGGCTCGGCCGCGCGCGAGCTGACCGACGGCGAGGTCACGGCGCTGCTGACCCGCGAGGTCAAGCGGCGCCGCGAGGCCGCCGAGGCGTTCCGTGGCGGTGGCCGCGAGGACAGCGCGGCGAACGAGGAGGCCGAGGCCGCCATCATCGCCGAGTACCTGCCGCAGCCGCTCACCGACGACGAGCTCGACGCGATCGTCACCGCCGCCATCGCCGAGACGGGTGCGGAGTCGCCGCGCGACATGGGCAAGGTGATGAAGCTCGTGCAGCCGAAGGTGCTCGGCCGGGTCGAGGGCAGCAAGGTCGCCGCCGCGGTGAAGGCCAAGCTGGCCTGACCGTGGCGCGCATCCACCAGGCGACGCTGCGGCCGACCAAGCTGGAGCTGCTGACCGGCTGGCTGCCCGAGCGACCGTGGGCCGGGGCCGGCCCGTACCGGCAGCTCGGCGCCTACCGGTTCGACGACCCGGCCGGCGAGGTGGGGCTGGAGGCGCACCTGATCCAGGACGGCGACGGCGCCGTGCTGCACGTGCCGCTGACCTACCGCGGCGCACCACTGCCCGGCGCCGAGCCCGCGCTCGTCGGCACGATGGAGCACTCCGTCCTCGGCCCGCGCTGGGTCTACGACGGCTGCGCCGACCCGGTCTTCGTGGCGGCGCTGGCCCGCGTCGTCGTCGCCGGCGCGCCGCAGGCCGAGGAGCTGGTCGACGGGCAGTCGGTCCCGCGCGAGCCGTCGGCCCGGGTGAGCGGCAGCGGCCGCGGCCCAGATCCGGCGCTGCCCGAGGACGCAGCCGTGACCACGCGCGACGACGGCCCGGCGACGATCGTCCGGGCCGGCGACCTCGAGCTGGTCGTCGTCCGGGCCGTCGGCACCGAGCCGCCGACCGGCGCCGACGTCCTGACCGGCAGCTGGGCCGGCGCTGGACCGGTCACCCTGGCTACGGTGCGGCGGGCGTGCTGACCAACGGCCAGCGGCAGAGATGCGAACGGCGGCAATGCGCACTATCCTGAGCGTGTGCGCACAAAATTGCGCACGTGCTCAGGATGGTGATCAATGGATGTCGCCCTGCCGATACGTTCCGTCATCTCCACTCTCGACGGACCGGTGCTGTCCGTGCTGGCGCGCACGACTCGTCCACTGACGGGACGTGAGGTCCAGCAACTGGCCGGAGTCGGATCCCCGAACGGAATCCGACTGGCTCTCGCACGCCTGGTGCACCAGGGCGTCGTTCGCGCCGACGAACGAGCCGCGGCCGTCTTCTACCAGGCCAATCGCGACCACCTCGCATGGCCCGCAGTCGAGATCCTGACCTCTCTTCGGCGTACCCTCCTCGCACGACTCCGCGCGGAGTTCGAGGCCTGGCAGGAGCAGCCCACGCATGCGTCACTCTTTGGCTCGGCAGCCCGTGGCGACGGCGACGCCGACTCCGACATCGACATCTTGCTCGTTGAACCTGACCACCACGACGAGACGATCTGGCTCGAGCAGATCGACCAACTTCGACAACGTGTAGAGACCTGGACCGGTAATCAATGCCAGGTCTACACCCTCGCCGTCGCTCGCCTTGCCGAGCACGTCGCAGCGGGAGACCCATTGGTCGACGGATGGCTCAGGGACTCCGTCGCGCTCGCTGGCGCGAGCCTGCAGGACGTCGTACGCGAGGTCAGGAGGCTCGGGTGAACACCAGGTCCACCGGCCGTACGGCCGCCTGCAGTCCGGCCGAAGCGACCACCCGGCTGGTCCACGCTCGTGCCTTCCTCGAGGTCGCGGACTTGGTCGGCGAACAGGACGATGAGTTGGCCACGCCGAACGTCGCCGCGTCGCTCGCCGTCCTGGCTGGCATCGCGGCCTCTGACGCGGTGTGTTGCGCAGCACTGGGCCGGCGTTCGCGCGGACAGGATCACCGGCAGGCCGCGGACCTCCTCGGCCAGGTCGCGGGCATCGGCGAGGCCATGGCCCGCGACCTGCGCCGACTGCTCTCCGTCAAGGACGATGCCCACTACGGGGTCCTGACCGTCAGCCACCAGCGTGTGACCGCAGCGCTCCGCCAGGCCCGCCACCTTGTCGAGGCGGCCGAAGAGCTCCTCGAAGAGTCCCCGTGATCAGGCGGGCGTGAGCTCGGCGGCCAGCAGCTCGGCGATCTGTGCGGTGTTCAGGGCCGCGCCCTTGCGGAGGTTGTCGCCGCAGACGAACAGCTCCAGCGAGTGCGGGTCGTCCAGCGAGCGGCGGATCCGGCCGACCCAGGTCGGGTCGGTGCCGACGACGTCGGCCGGGGTCGGGAACTCCCCGCGGGCCGGGTCGTCGTAGAGGACGACGCCGGGCGCGTCGCGCAGGATCTCCCAGGCCCGCTCCGTCGTGACCTCGTTCTCGAACGTCGCGTGCATGGTCACCGAGTGCGTGGTGACGACAGGCACGCGGACGCACGTCGCCGAGACCTTGAGGTCGGGCAGGTCGAGGATCTTGCGCGACTCGTTGCGGATCTTCAGCTCCTCGGAGCTCCAGCCGTCGTTCTTCAGCGAGCCCGCCCACGGCACGACGTTCAGCGCGAGGGGCGCCGGGAACGGGCCGAGGTCGGAGCCGATGACGCGGCGGACGTCGCCCGGGTGGGTGCCCAGCTCGCGGTTGCCGGCGACCTTGTTCAGCTGGTCGTGCAGCGTGTCGATGCCGGCCTGACCGGCGCCGGAGGCGGCCTGGTACGACGACGCGTGCAGCGCCGTCAGCCCCAGCTCGGCGTGCAGCGCGCCCAGCACCACGATCATCGACAGCGTGGTGCAGTTGGGGTTGGCGATGATGCCCTTGGGCCGCTGCCGGGTCATGCGCGCGTTGACCTCGGGCACGACCAGCGGGACGTCGGGGTCCATGCGGAACGCGCCGGAGTTGTCGACCACGACGACACCGCGCTCGGCGGCGACCGGCGCCCACTCGGCGGACACCTCGTCGGGCACGTCGAACATCGCGACGTCGACGCCGTCGAAGACGTCGGCGGTCAGCTCCAGGACCTCGACCTCCTCGCCGCGGACAGAGAGCCGGCGCCCGGCCGAGCGGGCCGACGCGATGAGCCGGATCTCGCCCCAGACGTTCTGCCGGGTCGAGAGGATGTCGCGCATGACGGTGCCGACGGCGCCGGTGGCCCCGACGACGGCGAGGGTGGGACGGTTGTCGGTCATCGCCCGGTACCCCCGTACACGACCGCCTCGACCTGGCTCGCGTCGAGGTCGAAGGCCCGGTGGATGGCGGTGACCGCGGCGTCGACGTCGTCGGCGCGGACGACCACCGAGATGCGGATCTCCGACGTCGAGATCATCTCGATGTTCACGCCGGCGTCGGCCAGCGCGCTGAAGAACTTGGCGCTCACGCCGGGGTGGCTGCGCATGCCGGCACCGATCAGCGACACCTTGCCGATGCCGTCGTCGTAGCGCAGCGACTCGAAGCCGACCGTGTCCTGGATCGCCGTCAGCGCCTCGACGCCCTTGCGCCCGTCGCTGGCCGGCAGCGTGAACGAGATGTCGGTGCGGTTCGTGTCCACGGCCGAGACGTTCTGCACGATCATGTCGATGTTGACGTCGGCCGCGGCGACCGAGCTGAAGATCGTGGCCGCCTCGCCGACCTTGTCGGGCACGCCCACGACGGTGATCTTCGCCTCACTGCGGTCGTGCGCCACGCCGGAGATGATCGCCTGCTCCATGTCGGCCTGTTCACTTCCCTCGGAATCGGACACCCACGTGCCGGTGAGCGTCGAGAAACTGGAACGCACGTGGATCGGGATGCTGTACCGGCGCGCGTACTCCACGCAGCGCAGGTGCAGGATCTTCGCCCCGCACGCGGCCATCTCGAGCATCTCTTCGTACGTGATGCGCGGAAGGCGGCGCGCGGCCGGCACGATCCGCGGGTCGGCGGTGAAGACGCCGTCGACGTCGGTGTAGATCTCGCACACGTCGGCGTTCAGCGCCGCCGCCAGCGCGACGGCCGTGGTGTCGGAGCCGCCGCGGCCGAGCGTCGTGATGTCCTTGCTGTCCTGGCTGACGCCCTGGAAGCCGGCCACGATCGCGATCGCGCCGCCGTCGAGCGCCTGGCGGATCCGGCCCGGCGTGACGTCGATGATGCGGGCCCGCCCGTGCGCGGAGTCGGTGATGACGCCGGCCTGGCTGCCGGTGAAGGACCGGGCCTCGTGGCCGAGATCGCCGATCGCCATCGCCAGCAGCGCCATCGACATCCGCTCGCCGGACGTCAGCAGCATGTCCAGCTCGCGCGCCGGTGGCAGCGGTGAGACCTGCTGAGCGAGATCGAGCAGCTCATCGGTGGTGTCACCCATGGCGGAGACGACCACGACGACCTCGTGGCCCTCCTTCTTGGTGGCGACGATGCGCTGCGCCACCCGCTTGATGGCCGCGGCGTCGGCAACGGAGGAACCCCCGTACTTCTGCACAACCAGCCCCACGGCACACTCCTCCCACAGCCAGCACGTGCCGATGGCAGTCTAGGCGACGTGCTGGCTGTGCCCCGAGACGTCCGGATCGCGGGACAAGGTGTTCAGAGTTCGGCCTGGGCGGGAAGCAGCTCCTCCTGCGTGACCTCGATCTGCTCGTCGTGGTGATCGAGCCGCGTGTGCGCGATCAGCGAGTGCAGCGCGCGCAGCGCCGAACCGGCTGTCGACCCCCAGGACGACAGGTAGGAGAACTGCCACCACCACAGCGCCTCGATGACCCGGCCGTCCTTGTAGTGGGTCAGTCCGTGCAGCAGGTCCTGGGCGATGCTGGCGAGGTCGTCGGAGAGCCGGAACCCGGTGGCGCCGCGCTCCGGGTCGACCGGGTCGACGACCTCGACGTACCCGTCGACGGGCTCGAGCAGGGCGGCGATGCGCAGCCGGAGCTCGTCGACGTCGGCGTCCGGGCCGGCGTCGGGCTCGAACCGCTCGTCCGGCACGACGTCGCTGATCGCGCCGAGCCGGCCGCCGGCCAGGCACAGCTGGCTGACCTCGAGCAAGAGCAGCGACAACGTGCTGCCGGGGTCGGCGCCGCGGGCGATCTCGCGGACGGCCAGCAGGAAGCTCTCGATCTGGTCGGCGATCTCCGCGGCGAAGTCGCCGTACTCGGTGGCCCGGTCGTCGGCAGTTCGTGCAGCGCTAGACATCCAGCAGTCTCCGTCCCTCGAATGCGCGGCCCAAGGTGACCTCGTCGGCGTACTCGAGATCACCGCCCACAGGCAGTCCACTGGCCAGCCGCGTCACGCGCAACCCCATCGGCTTGATCATCCGGGCCAGATACGTCGCCGTCGCCTCGCCCTCGAGGTTCGGGTCGGTGGCCAGGATGATCTCCTGCACGGTGTCGTCGGCCAGTCTGGTCATCAGCTCACGTACCCGAAGATCGTCCGGACCGACACCTTCGATCGGGCTGATCGCACCGCCGAGCACGTGATAACGGCCGCGGAACTCGCGGGTCCGCTCGATCGCGACGACGTCCTTCGGCTCCTCGACGACGCAGAGGATCGACGGGTCCCGACGCGGGTCGAGGCAGATGCGGCACTGCTCCTGCTGCGCGACGTTGCCGCAGGTCGTGCAGAACCGGACCTTCTCCTTGACCTCGGTGAGCGCGGCGACCAGCCGGCGCACGTCGTCGGCGTCGGCGGCGAGCAGGTGGAACGCGATGCGCTGGGCGCTCTTCGGCCCGACGCCGGGTAACCGTCCCAGCTCGTCGATCAGGTCCTGGACGACGCCTTCGTACACGACGGCCTCGGCTCAGCTGCCCTGGCCGAGGCGGTCGTCGCCCTCGATCTCACCGCGGATGGTGTTGCCCTGGGGGCCACCACCGGGCGCGCCGCCGCCGGGCGCGCTGCCGGGTGTGCCGCCGCCGCCGAACAGGCCGGCCAGGGGGTTGCCCGCTGCGCCGGCGCCGCCGAGCAGGCCGGCGACGTCGTCGTTGATCGAGTCCAGCTGCTCGTTGGCGCGGCGCTGGATCTCCGCGTGCGCGTCGCGGACCGCCGCGATGATGAGGTCGGCCAGCGTCTCGACGTCCTCGGGGTCGACGACGGACGGGTCCAGCTGCAGGTCGGTGAGCTCGCCGGCGCCGGTGACGGTGGCCCGGACCAGGCCGCCGCCGGCGCTGCCGGTCGCCTCGGCCTCGCTGAGGTCCTGCTGGGCGGAGAGGAGCTGCTCCTGCATGCGCTGGGCCTGTTGCAGCAGCTGGCTCATGTCGAAGCCTTCGGAACCAGGCGGAAACACGGCTGCCTCCTCACCCACGCGGGTGTCTTGTCATGGCACTTGGTCACAGCGAGCCTACGTCACCGACCCGGCCCGATCTGACCAGGTGCGTTGACGATGCGATCACTCGTGCTCGATCTCCGCGATGACGGTGGCGCCGAGGGTCCGCTCCAGCAGCTCGCGCTCGGACACACCGTCGTCGGCCAGGTCGGCGTCGTCGTCCGGGTCGGCGTCGTCGTCGGTCGCCCGGTGGCTCGCCGCGGCGCCGGCACCGGCGGCGGCCGCCGTGGCCCTGGCGGCCTCAGCGGCGGTGTTCTGCTGCACCCGGCGGGCGGCCTCCCGGGCGGCGGCCGCACGGCTCGGCTGTGGCTCGCTCGGCGGGGCCTGGTCGGCGCCGGGCGCGCCCGGGCCGGCGGTCGAGCCTGGATCGCCGCTCTGGGCTCCGCCGGGCGGGGGCTGCGGCGCCTGCTGTCGCTGGGCCGGTTGCTGCTGCTGCGACGACGACCCGGCCGGGCCGCGGTTCTGCGCCGCCGGGTCGGCGGACGGGTCGACGATGGCCTCGATCCGCAGGTCGAGCAGCAGCACGTCCTTGATCGCCTGCTGCAGACACTCCTGGAAGTCGGCGCGCCGGGCGAACGTGTCGCGCAGCGTCGGCTGCCGGAAGGCGAGGGTCAGCACGCCGTCGGCGACGTCGGAGACGACCGACTCCTGCGAGATCAGGCTCCACGGGGTGCGCTTGATCTCCCGGAGTCGGACGAGGACCTCGGGCCACATGCGCCGCAGGTCGGCGACCCCGCCGGAGGCGCCGGCCGCCGCGATCGGCTGCGGCGTGGCGGGCTGCGGGCCGGTCGGTTGCGCCGGCGCCCGCGTCGGCTGAGCCGGCGACGGCGCGCCCGGTGGCGGTGCCGACGGAGCCGGCTCGCCCGGCGGCTCGGTCGCGGCAGCGGCGGCGGCCGGTTCGGGCGCGGCCGCCGGCGGCTCGGCGAACGGCTCGGGATCGGACGGCCACGGGTCGGAGGGCTCGGGGCCGGTGGCGAACGATGGCTCATCAGTGCCGGGAGCGTCCGCCGGCGTCGCGGGCGACGACGGCTCCGGCGACGGATCGGCCGGGCCTGACCCGGCCTGAGTCTTCGGCGCAGACCCGGCTGAGGGCGTCGGCTCCGGGCCTGCCGTCGGCAGGACCGCGTCGGGCCGTGTCGGTTGTGTGCCCCGTGGAGCGTCGGCCCCACCGGCCGATACGGACTCCGCCGTCGGCGGGCCGGCGTCGGGCCGCGTCGGCTGTGTCGTTGGCGAAGTGGCGCCGGCTCCGAACGTCGCAGCGCTCTCGGCCGCCGGCGGGACCGCGTCCGGTCGCGTGGGCTGCGAGTCGCCTGGGCTGGCCGCTCCGGTCGTCGGCGCCGGCTCGGCCGTCGACTGGGCCGCGGGCGCGGCCGGTCCCGTCGCCGGGGGCTCGGCCGCCGGGCTGACCCGCGCGAACGCCGCCTGTCGCCTGGACATACCTGGCGGCACGTCAGGGATCGGCGTCGCCTGTGCGGCTGGGCCGGGGTCCGCGGCGGCAACCGGCGCACCGGCCGCCGGAAGCGGCTCGCCGCCGGTCAGCCGTCGCTCGACCCGGTCGAGGCGGGCCTGCACCCCGGCGACCGTGTCCTCTGCGCCGGGCAGTAGCAGCCGGGCGCAGACCAGCTCCAGTTGCAGCCGCGTCGGCGTGGCGCCCTTCATGGCGGTGATGCCCTCGTCGACGACGGCGGCGAGCCGCACGAGGTCGGCCGGGCCGAACTGCGATGCCTGGATGGCCATCCGCTCGGCCTGCTCAGGCGGCAGGTCCAGCAGCCCCTCGGCGACGGCGTCGGGCGCGGCGCGCAGGACGATGAGGTCGCGGAACCGCTCCAGCAGGTCGGTGAGGAAGCGGCGCGGGTCGTGGCCGGCGTCCATCACCTGGTCGACGGCGGCATAGACGGAGCGGCCGTCGACGGCGGAGATCGCCTCGACCACCTGGTCGAGCATCGCGGCGTCGGTGAACCCCAGCAGCGCCACCGCCAGGTCGTACGTCACCCCGTCGTCGCCGGCCCCGGCGATCAGCTGGCCGAGGATCGACTGCGCGTCCCGGGCCGACCCGGCGCCGGCGCGGGCGACCAGCGCCAGCGCGGCCGGCTCGATCGGCACGCCCTCCTGCTCGCAGATCCAGCCGAGGTTCTGCTGCAGCGTCTTCGTCGGGATGAGGCGGAACGGATAGTGGTGCGTGCGCGACCGGATGGTGTCGATGATCTTGTCCGGCGCCGTGGTCGCGAAGATGAACTTGAGGTGCGCCGGCGGCTCCTCGATCAGCTTGAGCAGCGCGTTCGCCGCGCCCGGCCCCAGCTGGTGCGCCTCGTCGATGATGTAGATCTTGAACCGCGACGACACCGGCGCGAAGTGCGCCTTCTCGCGCAGGTCCCGCGCGTCGTCGACCAGACCGTGCGTCGCCGCGTCCAGCTCGACGACGTCGATGTTGCCCGGCCCGTTCGGCGCCAGGTCCAGGCACGACTGACACTGCCCGCACGGCTCGTCCGTCGGGCCCTTCTCGCAGTTCAGCGACCGCGCCAGAATTCTCGCCGACGACGTCTTGCCGCAGCCGCGCGGCCCGGAGAACAGGTACGCGTGGTGGACGCGGTCGTTGGCCAGCGCTCGCATCAGCGGGACGGTGACATGCTCCTGCCCCACCACGTCAGCGAACCGGCCTGGCCGATAGGTGCGATACAGAGCGAGCGACGACACCTTGCGAACCCTAGTCGCCCGGACCGACAGAATCCCATCCGGACGCAGAAGGACCCCTCGCGCACCCGGTAGAGCCCACTTACCCTTGCTGCCTTCCGGCCCTGGGGGAGTTAGGCGGGGTGCCGCCACGCGAGGGGTCGGCTGCCAGTGTACGTGGTCTCAGGCGAGGGACCACATCCGTACTCCGATTTCAGGCGGAGCGCCCTCGTCCGATAACCTCTCCGGCGGAGGATTCGCCTAGTGGCCTAGGGCGCACGCTTGGAAAGCGTGTTGGGAGCAATCCCTCAGGGGTTCGAATCCCCTATCCTCCGCCAACCCCATGAGGGAAGGCCCGCGGCGCCGGGCGCTGCGACGTGCGCAACGCCCGGCACGGCCGAGCTCAGCCGCGGCGCAGGATGTCGCGGAGCACCTGCGGGTAGTTCGTGATGATGCCGTCGACCTGCCAGTTGATGGCCCGGCGCATGTCCTGACCGCCGTTGACGGTCCAGACGTTGATCTCCATGCCGGCGGCGTGGACCTGCTCGACCGTGGCCTGATCGATCACGCCGAGGGCCGGGTTGACCTGCTGCGCCCAGGTCGCCGCCGCCGCGATGTCGGCCTCGGTGGGCTTGACGCCGTAGAGCAGGCCGACCGGGACATCGGGGGCGAGGTCCTTGTAGACGCGCAGCCAAACGTGGTTGAAGGACTGCAGGACGACGCGGTCGGCGCGGAGGGCGCGGTTGAACGCCGGCAGCGAGCGCAGCTCCTCGTCGAGGTCGGCCTCGATGCCGGGGTAGAGCTCCGGCGACTTCGGCTCCAGCAGCATCCCGGCGCGGTCGCCGACCGCGTTGACCCACTCGGCCAGCGTCGGCACGCGCTCGCCCGCGAACTCCGGAGCGAACCACGAGCCCGCGTCGAGCTGCTTGATCTCGGCGAGGGTGAAGTCGCGAACGTTCCAGGGCGCGCGGTCGGGGAAGACCTCCTCGACGTCGGTCGTGCGGGCCAACGTCAGGTCGTGCATGATCACCAGCTCACCGTCGCGCGTGCGCTGGATGTCGTTCTCCACGACGTCCGACTTGTGCGCGAGCGCCAGGCGGATGGCCGCGATCGTGTTCTCCGGCGCCGCGCCCGACGAACCGCGGTGGGCGATGACCTCCACTTCGGGTTCGGCTCCGCCGGCCGTGGCCGGTCCGGCCGCGGCGAGCACCGGCACCAGTGCAACCAGGGCCGCACCGAAGACGCGAGCAGTGCGAGACATGATGTCTCCTCTCCGTCGGTGATATCTCGGACAGATCGCCCGAAACCACGCTCGACCCTGGCCCATCAACGGGAACGTGGGGTGACCCCTGGTCGAACCTGCTGTGACACACCCGCTCAGGACCGCCATGCGATAGGCCACGTGCGTCACTGAGCTCGCCGCCCGCGATTTCACCTGCTCGAGCTTCAGCGACATCGGCACGATGTGCAGCCGCAGCTCGTCGACCAGACCGGCGAGGTACTGGTTGATGGTCGTCGCACCGCCCGTGATCGCGACATCGCCGTCGCGGGCCGCCGCACGGGCCTGTGCCAATGCCGACTCGATTCCGTCGGTGACGAAGTGGTACGTGGTGCCGCCCTCCATCGGCTGCGGTTCGCGCGCGTGGTGGGTAAGCACGAAGATCGGCGCTTGGTACGGCGGATCGTCGCCCCACCAGCCGTTCCAGTGCCGGTCCCACTCACCACGCACCGGGCCGAACATGTTGCGCCCCATGATGAAGGCGCTGGCGGCCGTCATCTGCTCGATCTCGGCCTGGTTCTCGGCCCTGTCGGTGAACCAGGCGTGCAGCTGGTCGCCCCAGCCGTCGCCGCCGAAGGGACGTTCCTCGGTCTGGTTGAGCCCGGCCGTTTACCCGTCGGCCGTCATCGTGATGTTGCAGATGACCTGGCCCGTGCGCGTCGTCATCGCTCTGGCCTCCTTCGCGAGTGAGGGTTCTGCCGAGCATCCGACCCGTACAACCTGCCTGGACATCACAGCTAGGCGAGGAACTCCCGCACGACGGCGGCTGTCGCCTCCGGCGAGATGGTGTGGTTCTCGCCGCCGGGGACGGTCTCGTACCGGGCGTCGGCGAGCAGGGACGGGAGCGCCTCGGCCGTCCGCCGCAGCACGGGCCAGGTCTCCTTGCCGGTCAGGACCAGGATCGGCACGCCGACCGCACGCATCTCGGGGGTCGGGCGGTCGTACGGCGGCGCGGTGAGGGTGGCGTCGTAGACGACGGTCGGGGCGATCGCCTCCAGTTGCGGGAAGAACGGCGACCGCCGGATCCCGGCGACCATCTCCGGCGGCAGCCCGATCCCCTCGAGCTGGAACGTCGTCACGGCGCCGGCCCGATCGCCGGCCGCGATCAGCACCGCCAGCCGCTCCGGCAGGTCGGCGGGACGGCGGTCCTCCGGCGAGAGCGCGAACGGCGCCTCGTAGAGCACGAGGGCGGTGACGGCGACACCGCGCGACGCGGCGAGCAGGCCCAGATTCGCCCCCGACGAGAAGCCGAACACGGCCGCCGAGCCGCCCACGACCTCCAGCACGGCGGCCAGGTCCTCGACCTCTCGGTCGACGGTGTAGGGCGGCGTGTCGGAGCTGTCGCCGCGGCCGCGGCGGTCATAGCAGACGACGGTGTGCGACGACGCCAGCTCGGCGGCCACGGGGGCCAGCGTGTGCCGGTCGTTGAACGCGCCGGAGACGAAGACGATCGGCGAGCCGGAGCCGGCGAGGTCGTAGGCGATCGTCGTGCCGTCGGCGGACGTGGTGGCAGGCATGGGTCACTCCTCGAAGTCGGGACGGTTCGACCCCACGACGAACGGGAGGGCGCACGATGGACACCATGAGCCAGCCGACCCGCTACCTGTTGCTGATCAGCGCCGACGAGGACCTCGCGCCCGAGATCGTCAGCGACGAGGGCCTGCACCGGTTCCACGAGTGGTTCGCCGACCTCGAGCGACGGGGCGTGCTGCGGGCGCACGAGGGCCTGCATCCGAGCTCGACGGCGACGACGGTGCGGGTGCGCGACGGCGAGGTGCTGCGCACCGACGGGCCGTTCATGGAGACGAAGGACCAGGTCGGCGGGTTCGCGCTGATCGAGTGCGCCGGCCTGGACGAGGCGGTCGAGATCGCCGCCGGTCACCCGGCCGCACGGTTCGGCCAGGTCGAGATCCGCCCGGTCCGATGAACGACGCCGACGTCGAGGCGGCGGTCGCGGCCGCGTTCCGGGACGAGTGGGGCCGGATCGTCGCGACGCTGATCGCCCGCACCGGGGACTGGGACCTCGCCGAGGAGTGCGCCGCCGACGCGTTCGCCGCGGCGCTGGAGACCTGGCCCCGCGACGGCGTCCCGGACCGGCCCGGCGCCTGGCTCACCACGACGGCACGCCGGCGGGCGCTGGACCGGCTACGACGAGCGAAGGCCGGCGCGGTGAAGCTGCGGCTGCTCGCGGCGACGGCGGACGAGCCGGCGGCCCTCGGCACCGAGCCACCGGACGGACCTGACGACGACCGGCTCCGCCTGCTCTACACGTGCTGTCATCCGGCGCTGGCCAAGGAGGCGCAGGTCGCGCTGGCGCTGCGCACGCTCACCGGCCTGACGACGGCGGAGATCGCGCGGGCGTTCCTGGTGCCCGAGGCGACGATGGCCAAGCGGCTGGTCCGGGCGAAGCGGAAGATCCGCGTCGCCGGCATCCCGTACCGCGTCCCGCCGCCGGACCAGCTGCCGGCCCGCACCGGCGCCGTCCTCGGCGTCGTGTACCTGCTGTTCAACGAGGGCTACGGCGCCACGAGCGGCGACGGCCTGATGCGGCCGGAGCTGACCCGTGAGGCGCTCCGGCTGGCCGGGCTGGTCGCCGAGCTGCTGCCGGACGAGCCCGAGGCGCTCGGCCTGCTCGCCCTGCTCCGGCTGCACGACGCCCGCGCCGCGACCCGGGTCGGCGCCGACGGCGCGCTCGTCCCGCTGGAGGAGCAGGACCGCGGCCGCTGGGACCGCGCAGAGATCGACGCCGCCGTCGATCTGCTGCGGCGCGCCCTGGACCGCGAGCGGCCCGGCCCGTACCAACTGCAGGCCCTGATCGCGGCCTGCCACGCGGTCGCCGCCCGGCCGGAGGACACCGACTGGCCGCGGATCGTCCGCCTCTACGACCAGCTGCTGGAGTACACGCCGACGCCGGTGGTGCGGCTGAACCGGGCGGTCGCCGTCGCGATGGCGGACGGCCCGGCCGCCGGGCTCGCGCAGGTCGACGCCGTCGCACCAGAACTGGCCGGCTACCCGCTGTTGCCGGCGACGAGAGCGGACCTGCTGCGCCGCGCCGGCCGGGCCGACGACGCCGCGACGCAGTACCGCGCGGCCCTCGCCGTCGCCGCGAACGCGGGCGAGCGTCGCTACCTCGCCCGCCGCCTGGCCGAGCTGGACGACCGGTGATCGCGGGCTGAGTTCCGCCCGGTCGCGGCATATGCCTGGCGAATCGACGGGCGCAGTTTAGACTGCGCTAGGTGATTTTCAAGCGCGTCGGAGATGGCCGGCCCTACCCCGAGCACGACACGGGACTGCGGGCGTGGTCCGAGCTCCCCCCGCGCCAGATCCGCCTGGACGAGCTGGTCACCACGAAGCGCACGCTGAACCTCGAGACCCTGCTGGCCGACGACTCCACGTTCTACGGCGACCTCTTCGCCCACGTGGTCGAGTGGCGCGGCGAGCTGTACCTCGAGGACGGGCTACACCGTGCTCTGCGAGCGGCGCTGCAGCAGCGTCCGGTGATCCACGCCCGCGTTCTCCTCCTGCAGGACAAGACGCCCGAACCGGCACCGGCAACGGACGCCGACACCGAGGCATGACCTGCGGAAACAGTTAGGCTTGGTAGATCACCATTCCCCGACCCAGCGGCACCGCCGCCGCCGACCCCGGAGCACCCATGGCCTTCGAGGATGAGCAGCTGACCGAGGAGGAGGCTGCCCGGCGGCATCGTTGGCGGCGCATCCGCACCTCGGCGACGCTGCTGATCCTGATCGGCGTGGTCATCGGCGCCGCCTGGTACAGCTGGTCGAACGTCGTCGACGAGGGCGAGACCTCGGCGGCGTCGAGCGGCGAGCCGTGCGCCCTGGGGGTGCCGACGGCCGCGCCGGCTCCGGCCGACGTGCTGGTGAACGTCTACAACTCCACCGACCGCAACGGGCTGGCGTCGGCGATCGCCCGCGAGGTCCGCGGGCGCGGCTTCACCGTCGTCGACGTCGACAACGACCCGCTGGACCGGACCATCGCGGGGACGGCCGAGGTGCGATCGCGTCCCGACGATCAGGCCGCCGCCGAGCTCGTCGCGACGATGGTTCCCGGCGCGGTGTACGTGCCGGACGAGCGGACCGAGGCCACCATCGACCTCGTGCTCGGCGAGGCGTTCGAGGCCCTGGCCGACCCGGCCGCGCCGCCGCCCACTCCGGCGGCCGGCCTGGAGCCGTGCACGCCGGTCGCGCAGTGACGGGCTAGCTCCCGGCCGGTCGTGCGGGCGATGTGCCCAGGGCACGTCACCCTTGTGGACGCCGGACTCAGGGCCGCCGGCCTGCGGGTGCGGTTCGTATCGCGAGGGCCTGGAGCCGCGTGGGTGGCGACGATCCTGCCGTCGTCACGAGCCGCCGGTGCTGAGGCGGCGGTCGCCGACGGTGTGTTCGGCGAGCCGGCGGGCCGCCGCGGCCGGGCGCGAGTCGGGCCGGATGGCGCCGACGGCGAGGACGCCGTCGATGAGGAGCACGAGCTGGTCGGCCGCGCCAGCCGGTTGCGGGTGGCCGAGCGCGCGCAACTCCCGCTCGAACAGCTCGTGCAAGTGCTCGCGATACCCGCGGATGACGGCGTGCGCCGGATGGTCCGGGTCGGCGAGGGCGAGCTCAGCGCCGAGGTACCGGCAGCCGCGGAAGTCGGGCGCCGCGACGACCTCGCCGAGCCAGTCGAAGACGGCCAGAAGGCGTTCGCGCGGATCGTCGCCGGCCGCCCGCATGGTCTGCTCGTACGCGGCCTCGTCCTCGGCGGCGGTCAGCCGGAGCACCTCGGCGATCAACCCGTCCTTGCCGCCGAAGTGCTCGTAGAGCGACCGCCGGGCCACATTCGCCGACTTCAACAGCGCGTCGACACCCACGCCGACGCCCTGGGCGTAGGTCAGTTCCTTGGCCGCTTCCAGCAGGCGTTCCCGCGGTCCCGGCACGGCTCGTGTGGTCACGTGCGCCAGTCTACTTGACGAGTAGATCGACCGGTCTATATGGTCGATAGACCGAACGGTCTATCTAGGAGGAGTTCCGATGACTCGCACCACGGCAGACACGATCGACCGATTCAACCGCGCCTTCGCCGACCACGACCCCGAGGCGCTCACCGGCCTGATCGGGGCGGACTGCGTGATGGAGGCCATCCAGCCGGCCCCGGACGGCACTCGCACCGAAGGGCGGGACGAGTGCCTGGCGTTCTGGCGGGCGCTGGCATCCGACCGCGGCACGCTGTTCGAGCCCGAGGACGTGAGCATCGACGGCGAGCGAGCGACGATCCGCTGGCGGTACCACTTCGGCGACGGCCCTGGCGACTCGGTCCGTGGCGTGACGCTCGTGCGGGTCCGCGACGGGCTGATCGTCGAGGCGCTCGCGTACAGCAAAACCGGCGACGTCCCGCTGGCCGCCGAGACCGGCGGCCCAGGCGGTGTGGACGGCGCGGCCGCCGGCGGCGCGGCGGGCGTGCGGACCACCCGCGAGGTCCTCGACCGGTACAACGAGGCCTTCCGGCTGCACGAGCCCGGGCTGCTCACCGATCTGATCGCCGACGACTGCGTCATCGAGGACTCCGGCCCGGCTCCGGACGGGGTGAACCGGGTCGGTGGCGCGGCGTGCCTGGCGCGGTGGTCCGAGCTCGCCGGCGACCCAGCATTGACGTTCACGCCGGAACCGGCCGACGTCCACGGGGATCTCGCCGTGCAGCCGTGGGGGCTGCGATGGGGCGACGGCGAGCAGGACCGGGTCCGCGGCGTGAACCTCCTTCGCATCCGCGGCGGTCGGATCGTCGAGGCACGCGGCTACGTGAAGGCGTGAGGAGCAGCAGCCATGATCATCATCGCCGGCCACGAACTCGTCGACGCCGACCAGCGCGATGCCGTCGTCGCGGCCTTCCGTGGTCTCGTCACACGCGCCCGCGCCTCCGACGGATGCATCCACATGGCGATGACCGCCGACTCCGTCGATCCCGAACGCGTCAACCTCATCGAGATATGGCGCGACGCCGACGCGCTGAACGCATGGCGCCGGCGGGCCAGGGGCCCGAAGGTCGGCACGCCGAAGCATGTGGAGATCAAGCGTTACGACGCGACCGACGGCGGGCCGCTGTTCTGACCCGGCCGACCGCCGGCTTGTCCTAGTCGTCGTCGGGTTCGGCTTGCCCCCGCTCGCCGAACCAACCGGCCAGCCGGCCCCGTCGGCCGACGGCGCGCAGGCGGGACTCCGTCGCCCGCCGCAGCGCCCGCGGCGCGACGATGAGGATCTCGTCGCCCTGCTGCAGCTTCGTGCGCGGGCCGGGAACCATCGACGTGTCGCCGCGGACGATCAGCGCGATCCCGACACCCGGCGGGACCCGTAGCTCGTTGACCTCGACGCCGTGCAGCTTCGAGCCGGGCGGCACGCGGACGTGGATGAGGTCGGCGTCCAGGCGCTCCAGCGGTGCGGACTCGACGTCGGCGTCGCGGGTCGCGAACGCCGGCACCATGCCGAGCCGTCCGGCCAGCCACGGCAGCGTCGGCGCCTGGATCAGCGTGTAGAGGATGCTGACGATGAAGACGACGGCGAACAGCCAGTCCGCCCGGTCGACGCCCTCGGCCAGCGGGATCGTCGCGAACACGACCGGCACCGCCCCGCGCAGCCCCGCCCACGACAGGAACACCTTCTCGCGGACGGACATCAGGAACGGCGCCGTGGCGGCCCACACCGAGATCGGCCGGGCGACGAACGTCAGCACGGCCCCCGCGACCACGGCGGCGACGAACGCGCCGGGCATGTCCGACGGCGACGCCAGCAGCCCCAGCATCACGAACAGCCCGATCTGCGCCAGCCAGGCCAGCCCCTCGACGAACGACCGGGTCGCCGCGCGGTGCGGCAGGTGCGAGTTGCCCAGCACGAGCGCCGCGATGTACACCGCCGCGAACCCGCTCATGTGCGCGTAGGCCGCGACGCCGTAGGCCAGCACCGTCAGCGTCAGCACCACCAGCGGGTACAGCCCCGACGCCGGCAACGCGGTGCGCCGCAGGATGGCCGCACCCACCCGCCCCACCACGTAGCCCAGCACCGCGCCGCCGATCAGCTCGTACACGACCGTCAGCCCGATCAGCACGAACCCGTCGCCGCTGCCGTGACTGACGCTGAGGATCGTCACCAGCACGATCGCCGGCGCGTCGTTCAGGCCGGACTCCGCCTCCAGCGCGCCGGACAGCCGTCGTTTCAGCGGCAGCCGCCGCAGCGTCGAGAACACCGCCGCCGCGTCGGTCGGCGCGAAGATCGCACCGAGCAGGATCGCCGGCAGCCAGTGCAGGCCGAGCGCGTAGTGCGCGACGACCGCCACGACCGCCGTGCTCACGACCACGCCGACGGTCGCCAGCGACAGGCCGATGCCGAACACCGGCCGCACCTCGTCCCACTGCGTCGTCAGGCCGCCCTCGGCCAGGATCACGATGAGCGCGGCGTAGGCGAACGACCGCGCCAGCTCGGGGTCGGAGAACTGGATGCCGATGCCGGACTCGCCGAGCGCGACCCCGATCAGCAGATACAGCACGAGGCTCGGCAGGCCCAGCCTCAAGCTGACCCGTACCGCGACGACGGCGACGATGAGCACGGCGGCGCCCGCGAGCAGGGCGACGTTGAGCGAGTCGACGGTCATGTCGCCGCACCCCCGTCCCCTGTCGGCGAGCCGCATCGCGGCAGGTCTAGAGCGTAGAGCGCGGGCAGCCGTGGTCGCGCGACAAGTGAGAGCGACAGAGCCCGCCCCGGACTGCCGGGGCGGGCTCTGCACACTGGCGGTAGCGGTGGGATTTGAACCCACGGTGGAGTTGCCCCCACACACGCTTTCGAGGCGTGCTCCTTAGGCCGCTCGGACACGCTACCGCCGTCGAGGGTACCGGAGGCGCGGGCGCTGACGGAAATCGAGCAGGCCTCGCGATCATGACGCGCGGACGCCCCAGGCGGCCAGGAGGTCGTCGGCGCGAAGGACGAGGTCCACACCGGCCTCGTCGGTGACGCCGGCCGGGCACACGGCGACGAGCGCGGCGTCATCGGCGCCCGGGACGACCTGGCGAACCCCGCGCAGGACAGCGGCGTCGTCGGCGTCGAACGGGGTGGTCGTCCGCCACTTGACCGACCCGACCGCCCGGACCCGCGGGCCGTGCGTCGCGACGAGATCGACCTCCGTCGAGTGGTCGCGGTTCCACCACCCGCCGACGGCGTCGGCGTCGTCCAGCCGGTCGAGGTCGGACGCCAGTCGCAGCACGGCGGCCCGCACGACCGGTTCGATCGCCTTGCCCCGCCACGACGGCCAGCCGCGACGGAAGGCGTCGATCGCGAGGTCCCCGCGTCCGCGGGCGATGTTGGCCAGCTGCGGCGCGACGAACCGGAACCAGAAGCGCAGGTACGGGTCGGCGACGCGGTAGCGCCGCAGCCGGCTGTTCGGCGCCGCACCGGCCGGCACGTCGACCGCGATCACCCCACCGACGCCGGCGAGGATCTTCAGGCCGCGGGTGACCGCGGTCTGCACGGTCGCGGTGTCGCCGTCGATGGTCTGTGTGACCCGCGAGAACGTGACCGGCCCGACCTCGGCGGTGCCGATGGCGGCGAGGATCCGGCGGGCCTGCGAGTCGGGCGGGAACTCGGCGTCGAGGCTGAGCTGCGCCTGCACGGCGAGGTCCGAGGTCTCGTCCCGCAACTGCTCGAGGACGAAGTCCTCCGCCGAGGGGGACGCGGCGAGGCGGCCGAGCAGTCGCGGGTAGCCGCCGGTGACGAGGTGCGCGTCGAACGCTTCGACCGCAGTGCGATCCGCGCCGAGCAGCTCCGCACACTCGTACGGGTCGAACGGCTGGACGACGACGATGCCGGCGCGGCCGAACAGCGGCCGGTCGTGCTCGGTCAGTCGCTCCATCATGGCGATGTCGGACCCCACGACCACGAGCAGGACCGGCAGGCCTTCCAGCGTGCGATCCCAGGCGTTCTGCAGAGTTCCCTCCAGCGTCGGGTCGGCCTGCGCGGCCCAGGGAAACTCGTCGATGACGACAACTGCCGGCGAGCCCTGCAAGGTGAGCCGCAGGCGGCCGAAGAACTCGTCCCACGACCCGGGCGGCGAGGCGAACAGCACGGGCACCTCCGGGAGCGGCGTCGTCGATGCCAGGACGTCGCGGGTCAGGGCGGCGAGCTGCGCGCCCGGCGAGGCGTTCTTGACGGCCGTCGTGTAGAGGTACGGCCGCCCGCAGGTCTCGACGAAGTGCGTCAGCAGGCGCGACTTGCCGACCTGTCGCCGGCCGCGCACCGCGAGCATGCGGCCCCGCCCCGTCGCGGCGACCTGGGCAAGCTCGCGCTCCAGCCGGGCCAGCAGTGCCCGCCGGCCGTAGAACCCTCCGGCGTCAACATTCATCTAAGTATCATACATAAATGAATGTTAAGGCTCAGCGCTGCTCGGCGAAGAAGCCGCGGACGAGGGCGCCGCACTCGTCGGCGAGGACGCCGGCGATGACCTCGGGGCGATGGTTGAGCCGGCGGTCGCGGACGAGGTCCCAGAGCGAGCCGACGGCGCCGGCCTTGGGATCGGCGGCGCCGTAGACGAGGCGGTCGACGCGGGCGAGGACGAGGGCGCCGGCGCACATCGAGCAGGGTTCCATCGTCACGATCAACGTGCAGCCGGCCAGCCGCCAGGAGCCGAGGGCGGCGGCCGCGGACCGCAGCGCCAGCACCTCCGCGTGCCCCGCCGGGTCGGCGTCGGCCTCGCGCCGGTTGTGGTCGCGGCCGAGCACCTCTCCATCGGCCCCGACGACGAGGGCGCCGATCGGCACGTCGCCGGTCATCGGCGCCAGCCCGGCCTCGGCCAGCGCGAGGCGCATGAGCGGCTCGTAGCCCCGCCCAGCCGGTCCAACGGACATGTCCCGACCCTAACGGGCGAGGAACCCGGAGATTCTCAGCGTCACCACAGGAACGAGAAGAAATCCTTTGACGAGATCAGGACAACAATGCGAAGCTAAGAAGAACGAGCGTTCGCTTTACGGGAGATCTCATGACCCTCACCTCCCTTTCGATGATCGACCACGGCCTCGGCGCCGACATCGCCGTGGACCGTTCCGTCGACCGGGCCGCCGAGCTGCTGGAACTGCGTCCGGGCGTCAACGAGTTGCTCAAGCTGCACGACCGCGAGCTCGGCGTCCAGCTGCCACTGCGCCGCGACGACGGCAGCCTCACCATCGTGCAGGGGTACCGCGTGCAGCACAACGGCGCCCGCGGGCCGTACCTCGGCGGGCTGCGGTTCCACCCGCGGGCCGACCTGCACCAGACCCGGGCGCTCGCGTCACTGATGACGTGGCGCTCGGCGCTGCACAGCCTGCCGTTCGGCGGCGCCCAGGGCAGCCTGCTGATCGACCCGTCCGACTACTCGACGACGGAGCTCGAGGCGCTGACGCGGCGCTACGCGCTCGCCGTCAGCCACGTGATGGGGCCGCGGCTGGACATCGCCGCGCCCGACCTGAACACCGACGCACGGGTGATGGCGTGGTTCCTCGACGCCTACGCGAGCCGGCACGGGCACGCACCCGGTGTGGTGGCAGGGAAGCCGGTCGGCCTCGGCGGCGTTCCGGGCGGCGAGGCGGCGGCCGGGCGCGGGCTGGTGTACGTGCTGGAGGCGGCGGCGCGGCGGTGGGGACTGGACCTCGCGGCGCAGCGGGTTGCGATCCAGGGGTTCGGCCACGTCGGCTCGTGGGTGGCGCGCGAGCTGTACGTCCGCGGCGTGCGGGTGGTCGCCGTCGGCGACGCGGGCGGCGCGGTGCTGAACGAGCGCGGCCTGGACGTCCCCGAGCTGCTGCGCGCCACCGCCGCCGGCTACTCCGTCGCGGACTCCGGCGCGCCGTCGCAGCGGATCGCGCCGGACGAGCTGCTCACGCTCGGCAGCGACATCCTCATCCCGGCGGCGACCGGCCAGGTGCTGACGGCGTTCAACGTCGACGGCGTCCGCGCGGGGATCGTGGTCGAGGGCGCGGCGCACCCCGTCACGCCGGAGGCCGACGCCGTCCTGGCCGCGCGCGGGGTGCGGGTGATCCCGGACCTGCTGGCCGGCGGCGGCGCCGCGATCGCCGCCTACGCGGAGTGGGCTCAGGGCGTCGCCGGCATCGCGTGGGACGAGCTGCGGCTGGCGACGGAGCTGCGCGGCCGCATCGAACGGACGTTCACCGAGGTGGCCGAGTTCAGCGAGGAGCACCACTGCGGCTACCGGCAGGCGGCCTACGCGATCGCCGTCGACCGGGTCGCCGAGGCGCTGGCCCTTCGCGGCGGGATCTAGGGCAGGACGTCGTCGAGCTGGGGTCCGAAGCCGGCCCGGGCGGCGATCCGCATGAGCATCTCGTCGGGATAGCAGTCGATGTCGTCGCAGATGGCGGCCAGCGCCATCGGGTCGACGCCCAGGTCGGCGAAGATCGTGAGGTCGCCGGCCGGCTGCACGGCGTCGTCGTCGTCCGGGAGCGGCAGCCTCAGCCGCTCCACGACGTCGCGGGCCATCGGCCAGTCGGTGGCCGCGGTGACGTCGGACAGCAGCAGCCGCACGTCGGCGCCGGCCAGGCGCACCGCGTAGAAGAAGTCTTCGTCGACGGAGACGAAGGCCAGCGCGCCACCGTCGCCCGGCCGCTGACGCAGCACCTCGACGATGCGGCCGAGGTCGTGCCCGAACTGCCGTGACACCGACTCCACCTGCCAGTGGCCCGCCTCGCGGTACGCCACGACCACGAAGTCGACGACGCCCTCACCGTCGGACACCAGCGGTGGGGTTCCTACATGCTCTGCCGTAGCCGGCGGCGCAGTCCGGCCGTGCGGCCGTGCCACGGCGTGGAGCGGGCCAGCAGTGCACGGGCTTCGGCCAGCTCACGGAGGAAGACCGCCCGCTGACGCAGGCGTGCGGCGTCGGCGACGAGCTCGCCGCCTGGGGTTGTGGGTTCGTCTGCACCCGAGCCGACAGGCTCGGCTATGGCGCCCTCGGGCATCTGGCCTCCGTTCTTCAGACGCAACCCCTGCACACTCCGGGGACGCTAGCACCAGCGGACCCAACTGGTCGAGAGCGTGCCCGTATTCATATAGGTTCCTCGCATGCGTCTCCTGGCCGTCGACCATCCGCTCGTCGCGCACAAGCTCACCGTGCTGCGCAACGTCCGCACCGACTCGCCCACGTTCCGGCGCCTGGCCGACGAGCTGGTCACGCTGCTGGCCTACGAGGCCACCCGCGAGGCGCGCGTCGACACCGTCGAGATCGAGACCCCGGTCGCGCGGACAACGGGCGTGAAGCTCAGCTCGCCGAAGCCGCTGATCGTGCCGATCCTGCGCGCCGGCCTCGGCATGCTCGACGGCATGGCCCGGCTGGTGCCGACGGCCGAGGTCGGCTTCCTCGGCATGATCCGCGACGAGGACACGCTGCAGGCGACGACGTACGCGACGCGGCTGCCCGACGACCTGACCGGCCGGCAGTGCTACGTGCTCGACCCGATGCTGGCGACGGGCGGGACGCTGGCGGCGGCGGTGCGCTTCCTGGTCGAGCGGGGCGCGGACGACATTACGGCGGTGTGCCTGCTGGCGGCGCCGGAGGGCGTGCAGCACCTGGACGACGAGACCCGCGAGCTGGGCGTGCCCGTGACGGTGGTGACAGCGGCGGTGGACGAGCGGCTGAACGAGAAGGGCTACATCGTGCCCGGCCTCGGCGACGCGGGCGACCGGCTCTACGGCGTGGTCGACTGACCCGACGTTGAAGTGAGGCTCGTCCGCTGCGTCCGTGGGTGAATGGGCTCTACGTTCTGTCTCGTGGCGGGGCGACCCGTGGGGGACCAGTCGAGCCCGCGAAACCGGCGAACGTACGCCACACCGGCGGTCTTGGGCTGGCTCAGGCCTGTGTCCGGCGGTTTCGCGGGCAACGGCCGTCCTCGGGGGTACCGACGCCCACGCCGACCCCTGCCCTTTGTCACCGGCCGGTGAGCACCACCGCGGGACAGCGCGACCGGCAGCAACGATGTGCCATTTCTGTGAGAACGCTGCGGTATCACTGTCGTGGGGACGACAGCTATCTCACACCGTCGCCGCAGTGACCCCACAGCCGTGCGGCCACGGGCCGTCGCAGCGTCCCGACGCACGGCCGGGTGGATTCGCCGTCGTCAGGCCCACACCGTTCCCACCCACCACGTGCAGCAGAAGAGCAGGAAATGATCGTTAAGCAGGCCCGCCCCCGTCTCCCTAGGAATGCATGCCTGGGGAAGCGAGCGCACCCCACTTGACGTGATCATTTCCAAGCGGAGCGGGTCAGAGTGACTTCAGCGCCGTCACGAGCGCCGTCAGCGACGCCTTCGCATCGCCGAACAGCAGCGTCGTCTTCGGGTCGAACAGCAGCTCGTTCTCGATGCCGGCGAACCCGGGCCGCATCGACCGCTTGAGGAACACGATCGCGCCGGCGTGGTCGGCGTCGAGGATCGGCATGCCGTAGATCGGCGAACCGGGCGACGTCCGCGCGGCCGGGTTGACCACGTCGTTCGCGCCGACGACGAGGGCGACGTCGGCGGTGCGGAGCTGGCCGTTGGCGGTGTCCATCTCCAGCAGCTGTTCGTAGGGCACGTTGGCCTCCGCGAGCAGCACGTTCATGTGCCCGGGCATCCGGCCGGCCACCGGGTGGATCGCGTAGCCGACCTCGACGCCGCGCTTCTCCAGCAGGTCGACCAGCTCGCGGATCGTGTGCTGCGCCTGCGCGACCGCCAGCCCGTACCCGGGGACGACGATGACGCGGCGCGCATACGCCAGCATGATCGCCACGTCGTCGGGGCCGGCCGAGCGGACCGGGCGGTCCGACGCCTCGCCGCCACCGGCCGTCGAGCCGCCCTTGAACGCGCCGAACAGGATCGACGAGACCGAGCGGCCCATGGCGCGGGCCATCGCCCGGGTGAGGATCGTGCCGCTCGCGCCGACCAGTGTGCCGGCGACCAGCAGCAGCGCGTTCTCCAGCACGTAGCCGCCGGCGGCGACCGCGAGGCCGGTGAACGCGTTGAGCAGCGAGATGACGATCGGCACGTCCGCGCCGCCGACGGGGAGCACCAGCAGCACGCCGGCCAGCAACCCGACGATCGCCAGGATGATCGCCAGCGTCACGCTGCCGGTGGCGACCGTCCAGACGCCGAGGCCGAGCGCCGCCACGAGCACGCCGCCGAACACGAACGGCCCGCCCGGGAACGTGATCGGGCGCCCGGTCATCAGCTCCTGCAGCTTGAGGAACGTGATGACCGAGCCGGAGAACGACACCGCGCCGATCAGGATCGTGAACGCCGTCGCCGTGAGCGTGCCGGTCGTGAGCAGCTGCGCGAGCCGCTCCAGCTCCTCGAGGCTGTGCCCGCCCGACTCGTCGTTCAGCGGCGAGTACGCGAACCAGCCGGCGTCGTTGTTGAAGAAGCCGTCGGGCTTGACCAGCCCGGCGCGGGCCGGCTCGGACAGCTCCAGCAGGGCCACCAGTGCCGCCGCGCCGCCGCCGACCCCGTTGAAGAGCGCGACGAGCTGCGGCATGGCGGTCATCGCGACCCGGCGGGCGCCCCAGGCGCCGCCGATCGCGCCGACGGCGACCGCGGCCAGGATCCAGCCGAGGTTGTCGATGTCGTAGGCGATGAACGTGACGACGACGGCGAGCAGCGCGCCGAACGCGCCGATCAGGTTGCCGCGGCGCGCGCTCTTCGGCGACGAGAGCCCCTTGAGAGCGAGGATGAAGCAGACGGCGGCGACGACGTAGCAGACCTGGGCCCAGACCGGGATCACTCGCCGCCCTCCTTCGCCGGCAACTGAGCCGACGCCGACGACTGAGCCGGCGCGTCGGGCGGCCGTTTCCCGCCGAACATCTCCAACATCCGGTCGGTCACGACGAACCCGCCGACCAGGTTCAGCGTCGCCAGCACGACCGCGATCAGCGCGACCACCAGCACGCCGGCCTCGTCCGCCGTCCCGGCCACGATCACCGAGCCGACGAGGATGACGCCGTGGATCGCGTTGGCGCCTGACATCAGCGGCGTGTGCAGCGTGGACGAGACCTTCGACACGACCTCGAACCCCACGAACACCGCCAGCACGAACACCGTCAGCAGCGCGACGCCCTCGGTCACTCGGCCTCCAGGAGCTCGCGGGTCGGTGCATGCCGCACGACGCCGTCATGCGTGACGGCGGCGCCGTCGACGATCTCGTCGGCGAAGTCGGGCGTGACCTTGCCGTCGGCCGTCATCAGCAGCACGAGGTTGACGACGTTCGCGGCGAACAGCCGGCTCGCGTGCACCGGCAGCTGGCTCGGCACGTTCTGCGCGCCCCACAGCAGCGCGCCACCGACCGGCACCTCAGCACCCGCGACGCTCCCCTCGACGTTGCCGCCGGACTCCGCCGCGAGGTCGACCACGATGCTGCCCGGCTTCATCGCCTCGACGGCGGCCCGCTCCACCAGCAGCGGCGCCGAACGGCCCGGTACGGCAGCGGTCGTGATCAGCACGTCGGACCCGGACACGTGCGGCGCGAGCAGGTCGCGCTGCAGCTGGGCGCGCTCCTCGGTCATCTCGCGGGCGTAGCCGCCGGCACCCTCGAGACTGGGCAGGTCCAGCTCGACGAACTGCGCGCCGAGGCTGCGCACCTCGTCGGCCGACGCCGCGCGGACGTCGTAGGCCTGGACGCGGGCGCCGAGCCGGCGCGCCGTCGCGATCGCCTGCAGCCCGGCCACACCGGCGCCGAGCACGAGCACCTCGGCCGGCGGGATCGTCCCGGCGGCGGTCATCGAGAGCGGGAAGAACCGCGGCAGCTTCTCCGCGGCGACGAGCACCGCGCGGTAGCCGGCGACCAGCGCCTGCGACGTCAGCGCGTCCATCGACTGCGCCCGCGAGATGCGCGGCACCAGCTCGAGCGAGAACGCCGTCACACCGGCGTCGCGGGCGGCCCGCACGACGTCGAGCTCCTGCGTCGCGGGCAGGAAGGAGACGGTGACGGCGCCGGAGCGCAGCCCGGCGAGGCGATCAGGCGGCAGCGGCTGCACCGACACGACGACGTCGGCGCTGCCCAGCGCGTCGCCGCCGGCGACGGACGCGCCCGCGGCCTCGTAGGCGGCGTCGGTGTGCAGGGCGCCCAGCCCGGCGCCGGACTCGACGGCGACCTCCAGGCCGGCGCTGGTCAGCCGCCCGACGAGGTCAGGGACGAGCGCCACCCGGCGTTCATGGTCACGGGTCTCGGCAGCGACGACGACCTTCATCGCCCGCAGACGTTACCCGTACGGCCGGGGTGATCGACAGGGGCTCGCCACGGGTTGGTCGGTCCCGTAGGGGACGCGCCCTCCCCGGGATGGAGACGAAACGCCGTTCACCGGGGAGAATGGAAGAGCAACGTTCCTAGAAAGGACACGCCATGAGCAAGAACACCACTTGGCTCATCGGAGGAGCGGCCGCGGTGATCCTCGCGCTCTGGCTGCTGCCCTGGTGGCTCTTCCTGGTCGTCGTGATCGGCATCCCGGTCGCCGGCTACCTCATGCTCGACCCGTCCCAGCGGCGCAAGCTGCGCAACCGCCGGAACCGGCAGATCGGGCAGTAGCAGCGGCGTAGATGCCGCATTCACATTGTAGACATCGGACCCGCATGGTCGTAGTCTCCTCGGTGACGAGGAGGTCATCATGCGGGTTCGTGTGCTCATCACCCTGGTCACGGCCGGAACGCTGCCGCTGGTCGGCGGCGGGCCGTCAACGGCGGCCGACGCGGAACGGCTCCCGGCGGCGGACGTCCTCGCGGCACCAGCCGGCTACACCCTGAGCTGGGCCGACGAGTTCGACACCACGTCAGTCGACACGACCCGCTGGTCGTACCGCACCACCAAGCCCCATGACGGCTGGAGCACGCAGCGGCCCGAGAACGTCAGCGTCGGCGGCGGCGTGATGACCGTCCACCTGTGCCCCAAGGGCACCTCCGGACCGCAGTGCCTTCCGACCAGCGCGACCACGGACTACACCGGCGGCGGGCTGATCAGCAAGGCCAGGCCGCGCTACGGCTACTACGAGACGCGGGTCCGGACCAACGTGGGTAGCGGCTGGCACTCGGCGTTCTGGTCGGCCGAGGTCGGGGCCACGGGCGCGTTCACCGAGATCGACGGCTTCGAGATCGACTCGCACATCCCAGACCAGGTCATGCACAACGTCATCGCCTGGAACCACGGCGGCTACCTCAGCAGCGACCTCCTGCGACTGGGCTTCGACAGCTCGGCCGGCTGGCACGTCTACGGCTTCGAGTGGACCGAGGATCGGGTGCAGTTCTACGTCGACGGCCAGCGGACCTGGTACGCCGACTACGCGCCGGGCACGTACGTCCACAACTTCCTCAACGTCTGGCTGACGACCATCGCCGTCGGCCGCAACGGCAGTCCCGGCGTCGACGACAGCGCGCTGCCGGGCCAGGTGCAGTGGGACTACTTCCGCTTCTACGAGCGCGACGCCTACGGCGACAACGACTCGCCCACCGGCGGATACGCCGAGTCCGGCACCGGCTGGGGCAGCTCCGGGCTGCCCGCGTTCGCCCGGTTGACCAGCCGGTACAGCTGCGACCCGGGCACGTCGGCGCACTGGACAGTCCGGCCGCCGGCCACCGGCAGCTACCGCGCGTACTTCTACCGGGTCGGCGGCGACGGCGGGCAGACCGGCGCGCCGGTGACGGTGTCCGACGGCGGCACGACGCTCGCCTCGGCGCCCGTCGACTTCGGCGCCGCCGGCAACGCGTGGGTCCCGGTCGGTGGCGCGCTGAGCCTGGTCGAGGACCGCCCGTACACCGTCCGCGTCGAACGGACCGGCGCCGGCTGCATCCGTGCCGACGCCGTCAAGCTCGTCCGGCAGTGAGCCCGGCCGCGTGCCCGCCACGCGCCACGCCGGCCCGGCCCACACCTCTCCAGCTCGTCACCCCGACCGCCCGTCCAGGAGGCCGCCCGTGATCGTTCTGCCC
>NZ_POTW01000238.1 GCF_003236295.1 Jiangella anatolica | reverse complement strand
GCTGACCGTCAGTGCAGGAAAATTGTCTGCGCTACTGTGCGCCAGTTGCCGAAGGGGCGTGGGGCAAAATGGCGAATGGCAATGGCGAACGGAATCACAAACAAATTGGCGATACAGTGCTCAAAGCCACTGGCGACAAACAGGGTGATGGGCAAAATCATAGCGACGATTTTGTCGCATAACGAACGCCCGCAATAACTCATCCACAGCGCCAGGCAAACCATCAGATTGCACATAATGCCGAGGCTGACAGATTCAGTAAATGTATGATGCATTTTGCCCTCGGCGCAGTGTAAAACCGCGACTCCCCACATCGCGTTTTCACTCATCACCAGCCCGGAAAACCAGATTAACAAACTGAAACAGGCAATACCTGCCAGATTACCGCAGGCCACCAGAAGTGCGTTAATC
>NZ_POTW01000237.1 GCF_003236295.1 Jiangella anatolica | reverse complement strand
GGGCAAGGGCAGCTTTATGCAGGGCATTGAGCAACTCACCACCGTTCACGCCGAGAAATTAAACTCAGTCGGCGGCCCGACCGATCCCTTGCCGATTGGCGCGGCATTTACCGGTTTGATTCTGGTGAACACCTTTTACTGGTGTACAAATCAGGGCATCGTGCAACGCACGCTGGCGTCAAAAAGCCTGTCGGAAGGGCAAAAGGGGGCGCTGTTAACGGCGGTGCTGAAAATGCTCGACCCGCTGGTACTGGTGCTGCCAGGGTTGATTGCGTTTCATCTGTATCAGGATCTACCGAAAGCCGACATGGCCTACCCGACGCTGGTCAATAACGTTCTGCCAGTGCCACTGGTGGGTTTCTTCGGCGCGGTGTTATTTGGTGCGGTGATCAGTACCTTCAACGGCTTTCTGAAT
>NZ_POTW01000236.1 GCF_003236295.1 Jiangella anatolica | reverse complement strand
GATCTACGACGTGGACGCGGTGGACGCGGACGGCGAGAGCACCGCCGGCACCGGCCCGTACACGATCGACTCCTGGCAGAAGGGCAAGGAGACCGAGCTGACGCTGAAGGCGTTCGAGGGCTACTGGGGCGGCTGGAAGCCGGAGCAGTACAAGAAGGTCGCCTTCCGCGTCACCCCCGAGATCACCACGGCCTGGCAGCTGCTGCAGCGCGGCGAGGTCGACTACGTCCAGCGGCTCAACCCGCAGCTGTTCCAGCAGGCCCAGTCGACCGACGGCGTGCAGACCACGGAGTCGCCGTCGTTCCAGAACCTGCTGGTGCTGTTCAACACCGCCGACGGCCCCACCAGGGACCCGAAGGTGCGCCAGGCGCTGCAGCTGGCGATCGACTACGACGGCCTGGTGGCGGCGCTGGAG
>NZ_POTW01000235.1 GCF_003236295.1 Jiangella anatolica | reverse complement strand
GGTTCCAGGCGCATGCGTACCGCTTTGATGACGAAACCTCCACCTTCATTGTCGGGGCGCCCGAAGAGGTGTGGCGCGCCGCCGGGCTGGAGACCATGGAGAAGGAAGACGCCATCGCCTATTGCGAGCGCCTCTTCGCAAAGTACCTCGACGGCAACAAGCTGATTTCCAATGCCACGCACCTGCGGGGCTCTGCGCAGTGGATTCGGTTTCCGCGCGTGGTCTGCCGACATTGGGTGCATACCAACGCGCACGGCACGCCGGTGGTGCTCATGGGCGACGCCGCACACACGGCGCACTTCTCGATTGGCTCCGGCACCAAGCTGGCGCTGGAAGATTCGATCGAACTCGCGCGCAGCATCGGCCAGCACCCGGGCGATTTGCGTGCCGCGCTTGAGCACTACGAGGCGGTGCGC
>NZ_POTW01000234.1 GCF_003236295.1 Jiangella anatolica | reverse complement strand
CTCGGGCACCGGTCGCCGCCACGACCCAGCGGGCCCGTGCCTCGTCGACGTCGCAGACCCCGCCGACCCTTGCGCCGGCAACCGACCCGCTGAGCAGGCGGGCGTGGTCGGCACCCATGACACCGGCGCCGATCAACCCGACCGTGACCGGCCGGGTGCCGTTGACATGCACCATCACGACGCCGCTCCGGCCGGCGCGAGCCCGGCCCGGCCAGCCCGGCTCACCGCGCCACCCGGGGCAACTCGCTGCTCACCGTGGCCAGGAAGTCCAGGCTGCGCCGTACGTCGTGCACCGGGCCGGCGCCTGGCTCCGGCGCCTCGGGCAGGGCGGCGTCCTGCTCCAGCACGTACCACCCGCCGTACCCGGCTGCCTCCAGGTCGCCGACGATGGCCGCGATGTCGAGGTCCCCGTCCCCC
>NZ_POTW01000233.1 GCF_003236295.1 Jiangella anatolica | reverse complement strand
TTTCAATTGCTGAGTTAATGGAAGATATTGAAGGTCCTGATTTCCCAACTGCTGGACTTATTTTAGGTAAGAGTGGTATTAGACGCGCATATGAAACAGGTCGTGGTTCAATTCAAATGCGTTCTCGTGCAGTTATTGAAGAACGTGGAGGCGGACGTCAACGTATTGTTGTCACTGAAATTCCTTTCCAAGTGAATAAGGCTCGTATGATTGAAAAAATTGCAGAGCTTGTTCGTGACAAGAAAATTGACGGTATTACTGATTTACGTGATGAAACAAGTTTACGTACTGGTGTGCGTGTCGTTATTGATGTGCGTAAGGATGCCAATGCTAGTGTCATTTTAAATAACTTATACAAACAAACACCTCTTCAAACATCATTTGGTGTGAATATGATTGCTCTAGTGAATGGTAGACCGA
>NZ_POTW01000232.1 GCF_003236295.1 Jiangella anatolica | reverse complement strand
CGCTTGTCTTTCATCCCGATCCGAAACACTAACTAATACCGTGTAGTAATAAGGCGGATATTTGCCTAAATGCCTCAAATACATTTCTTTATAGAAAAAGTCTTCATAATCTTGTTTTTGAGCTAAACGAATTGCATAGTGATCGGGGTTAAAGGTTTGAATTAGTACTTCACCGGTCTTATCAGCACGTCCAGCACGTCAGCAACCTGAGTTAAAAGCTGGAAAGTTCGCTCACTTGCCCGTAAATCCGGTAATTCTAATGCTGTATCCGCATTTAAAACTCCTACCAAGGTTACATCAGGAAAATCCAACCCCTTAGCAATCATTTGCGTACCCAAAAGAATATCTGCCTCGTGGTTGCCAAAACGTTCTAATAGACGCTCATGTGCTCCCTTTCGACGGGTGGTATCAACATCCATC
>NZ_POTW01000231.1 GCF_003236295.1 Jiangella anatolica | reverse complement strand
CCGGGTAGGTCACCGTCGTGGCGACCAGCAGCGCCGGGTCGGCGGTCGGGAAGTCCGCGTACGCCAGCGAGGCCTCGTGGCCCAGCCGCCGCCACAGCTCCTCGGCGACGTGCGGGGCGAACGGCGCCAGCATCAGCACCAGCGGCTCGGCTACCTCGCGCGGGGTGTCCGGCAGCCGGGTCAGCCCGTTGGTCAGCTCGATCAGCTTGGCGATCGCGGTGTTGAACCGGATCCCCTCCATGTCGCCGCGGACCCCGTCGATCACCTTGTGCAGCAGCCGGCGGGTGGCCTCGTCGGCCGGGGCGTCGGTGACCCGCAGCGCACCGGTCTCCTCGTCGACGACCGCCCGCCAGACCCGCTGCAGGAACCGGTACGAGCCGACCACCGCCCGGGTCTCCCAGGGGCGGGACACCTCCAGCG
>NZ_POTW01000230.1 GCF_003236295.1 Jiangella anatolica | reverse complement strand
ATTGTGGAATATGGGACTCATGAAGAACTAATGGCGAAAAATGGAAAGTATGCTAGAATGGTTGGTTTGCAGAGCGTTCAAGTGAATCAACAAATTCAGTAACAGGCTGTGTTAGATACAGAGGAGGTTACTTATGGCTAAGTTAGAGGTAAAAGATAATAAAAAACTGGTACTAAAGTCAGTTATCTGTAAAAAGTTACATGATACAAAAGTAGAAGATGTAGATCAGGAAATTAATAAATTTCATCAACATTTGCAGTTGTTAAAAGCACAAATTTTTGGTCCATTAATTGTAAAAAGTTGTGGTACTACTATTCATGATGATGGATTAATAACGACTGATTTTGAGTTTTATATTCAAGCTCATAATGCTCAACAGTACAGTAACATTTATGATGTACAGGATTCTATCTCTGTTCCAT
>NZ_POTW01000229.1 GCF_003236295.1 Jiangella anatolica | reverse complement strand
ACGTCACCTGGGGCACCTCGCCCGAGATGGTGGTCACCATCGACGGCCGTGTGCCCGACCCGGCCGAGGAAAGCGACCCCATCAAGCGGCAAGGCATCACCCGGGCGCTTACCTACATGGGACTCGAGCCGGGCACGCCGCTGCGCGACATCGCACTCGACAAGATTTTCATCGGCTCGTGCACGAATGCACGTATCGAAGATCTGCGTGCCGCGGCGCGTGTGGTGGCCGGCAAGCACGTTGCGGCCAACATCGTGCAGGCGCTTGTGGTGCCGGGCTCCGGACTGGTCAAACGCCAGGCCGAGGCCGAAGGGCTCGACCGCATCTTCGTCGATGCCGGTTTTGAATGGCGCGACCCGGGGTGTTCGATGTGCCTGGGCATGAACGACGACCGCCTGCAGCCGGGCGAGCGCTGCGCGTCAA
>NZ_POTW01000022.1 GCF_003236295.1 Jiangella anatolica | reverse complement strand
CCCCCACCCACCGCGACGGCCACCGCGTCCACGTCCGGCGCCTCCTCGATCACCTCGGCGGCGACCGTGCCCTGACCGGCGATGACGTCGGGATGGTCGTAGGCGGGCAGGTACCGTGCGCCGGGCCCGGCGGCCGCCGCCGTCGCCGCGGCGGCCGCGTCGGCGTAGGTGTCGCCGTGCCGGATCAGCCGGGCGCCGGTCTCCTCGATCCGGCGCGCCTTGGTCTCGGGCACGGTGTGCGGCACGTACACCGTGGCCGGCAGGCCGAGCAGCCCGGCTGCCGTCGCGACGCCGAGGCCGTGGTTGCCGCCGGACGCCGTCACGACGTGCTCCGGCCGGTCGCCGTTCAGCAGCGCCGTCAGCGCACCGCGCAGCTTGAACGAGCCGCTGCGCTGCAGGTGCTCCAGCTTCAGCAGCAGCGGCCGGCCGTCGACCTCGGCGCGCAGCAGCGGCGTGCGCCGGATGTACGGCGCGATGGTGGCCCGGGCCGCGGCCACGTCGGCCGGCCCGGGCAGGTTCGTCGTCGTCATGATTGCTCCAGGTGTGCGGCCAGCTCGTGCAGCGACGCGATGCGGTCGCGCTCGCCGGCCGGGCCGGTGCCGCGGCGGTCCAGGTGGACGGCGCGCAGCCCGGCGGCGCGGGCGGCGACGACGTCCAGCTCGTGGTCGTCGCCGACGTAGAGGACGCTGGCTGGGTCGAGGCCGAGCGCGGCGCACAGGCCGGCGTACGCGCGCGGATCGGGCTTGGCGCAGCCCAGCGACTCGGCGGTGACGACGGGGCCGACCCGTCCGATCAGCCCGATCGTCGCGATCTTGTCGTTCTGCAGCTCGTCCGGCCCGTTGGTGAGGATGCCGGTGCGCAGCCCGGCCGCCGCCACCAGCGCCAGCGCCGCCTCGGCGTCGTCGAAGCGGCGCCAGCCGGTCCGGTAGGCCGCGGCGTACTCGGCCCACAGCGCGTCCAGCCCGGCCGGGTCCGGCGCCGGCCGGCCGAGCAGCGCGAACAGCCCGTCGATCCGACGGCGGCGCTGCTCGGCCATGCTGACCAGGCCGTCGCGCCAGGCGGCGAAGTGCCGGTTCTGCAACTCGAACCAGGCCGCCGTCAGCTCCGGCGTGGCCGGGCCGTGGAACGTGGCCAGCCAGGCGCCGAGGCCGTGTGCCGCGGCGCCGGAGTGGTCGAAGAGCGTGTCGTCCAGATCGAACACCACCGCCGCGAGCTCAGCCACCTCTTCACCCTACGAGGCGACGCCGATCGGGGCGGTGGCGACCGTGGCGGTCCGCTCGACGAACGCGCCGTGCACGTCGGCGGCGGCCTGCAGGCCGGGTGCGACGGCCGCTCGGAACGGCTCGTACAGGCCGACGTCGAGGTGCACCTCGCCGGGCTTCAGCGTCCGCCGCCACCGCCCGGCGACCTGGCTGCCCAGCAGCAGTACGCTGTTGGCGGCGCCGTCGAGCCGGGTGCCGGCCGCGACGCCGGAGAGGTCGAGCAGCCGCTTGCTCTCGGTGTAGCCGACCAGGTACTCGTCATAGGCCTGCACCAGATGCACGGCGGTCTCGTCGACGTCGCCGGCGCCCGGGCCGTCGGCCGTGCCCGCCGCGGCCCAGTAGGTGACGCCGTCGACCTCGTGGCTCTCCAGGGCGTCGCCGGCCAGCGCCAGCCCGGCCGCGATGTCGGTGCGGGTCAGGCTGGACCACCAGGCGAAGTCCTTCACCGTCGCCGGGCCGTGGCTGGTGAAGTAGCGCCGGGTCAGCTCGGCCAGCGCCGCGTCGCGGTCCAGCGTCCGGGCGTTCGGCGCCCGCTCGTCGAGGCGGGCGTACGTGTGCTGCTTGCCGGCCAGCGGCCCGCTGCAGACCACACCCTCCAGCTCGGCGAACATGAGGATGTAGGCCAGCCGGAACCGCTCGGCGACGATGCCGGCGCTCGCCAGGACGTCGCCGACCTGCGCCCGGGTCAGGTACGTCGAGCCGGCCAGCGCACCGGCGATCACCTCCGTGCCGCGGCGCAGGACGGCGTCGTCGAGGTCGAACTGGCGGTAGGCGTAGCCGTTGAGGACGTGCACCCGCGGGCCGGTCAGCGCCAGCAGCCAGCCGATGTCGTCGGGGGTGACGAAGTGCCAGGTCGGGCGCAGCACGTGGGTGCGCAGCAGCTCGCCGTCGTCGAACGCCCGGTCCAGGCCGGCGTCGGTGACGGCGCCGCCGAGCCGCTGGCCGACGGCCCACTTGGCCGGGTGGTAGTCCTGCGACTGCAGCGCGCCGAACCAGGCGACGACCTCGCCCGGCGTCGCCGCGTCGAGCGGCCCGCCGAGGCCGACGGTGCGCAGCCGGCGGCGGACCAGTTCGACCTCGTCCATCGCTCAGCCCTGCCGCGCGGCCCAGGCGCTGACGACCTCGTCCAGCACGCCCAGCGGCAGCGGCCCGTTGCCCAGCACGACGTCGTGGAAGGCGCGCAGGTCGAACCGGTCGCCGGCGATCTCGGCCGCGGCGGCGCGGATGCGCTGGATCTCCAACCGGCCGACCATGTAGGCCAGCGCCTGTCCGGGCGCGGAGATGTAGCGGTCGACCTCGGTCTCGATCTCGACCCGGCTGGTGGCCGTGTTGGCGACCATGAAGTCGACCGCCTGCTGCCGGCTCCAGCCCTTCGCGTGCAGCCCGGTGTCGACGACCAGCCGGCACGCCCGCAGGGAGTCCTCGCTGAGCATGCCCAGCCGGGCGATGTCGTCGGAGTACAGCCCCATCTCGTCGGCCAGCCGCTCGGCGTAGAGCCCCCAGCCCTCGTCGAACGCGGTGACGTTGGCGAGCCGGCGCAGCAGCGGCAGGTCGGTGAGCTCCTGGGCGATGGTGAGCTGGAAGTGGTGGCCGGGCACGCCCTCGTGGAACGCGACGGACTCGGCGGCGTAGCGGTCGCGCTTCTCGGCCTCGTGCGTGTTCGCGAAGTAGGTGCCCGGGCGGCTGCCGTCCATGGCCGGCTGCATGTAGTAGGCGGCGGGAGCGCCGGGCGCCTCGGCCGCGGGCACCGCCTCGACGACGCAGCTCTGCGACGGCAGCCGGCCGAACCACTGCGGCGCGGCCTGCTCGGCCCGCCGGATCGCCGACCGGGCGGCCCGCAGCAGCTCGTCGGCGTCGCGCCAGCGCATCGCCGGGTCGGTGCGCAACCGGTGCAGGATCTGCTCCAGCTCGCCGGTGCCGAACACCCGCTCGCCGACGACGGCGTACTCCTCGGTCAGCCCGGCCAGCACGTCGAGGCCGGTCTGGTGCAGCTCGTCGGGGGTGCGGATAGTCGTGGTGTGACCCTTGGCGGCCCTGGCGTAGAACTCGTCGCCGCCGGGCAGCCAGCACAGCCCGGCGCGGTCGTCGGGCCGTCCGTGCGGCGCCACGTCGGCGGCGACGGCGTCGCGGTAGCGGCCGATGGCCGGGTACACGACCTCGGTGAGCAGCCGGTCGCGCTCGGCCCGGAAGGCCGCGGCGTCGGCACCGCTGCCGGCCGCCGGCTCGGGGCGGCGCAACGGGTCGTCGTCGGGGCTGGCCAGGTAGCGGGTGAAATGCTCGGCGGTGGCCTCGGCCAGCCGGCGCACCGGCAGCCGGCCGGCGGCGATGCCGTCGCGGTGCCGCCGCGCGATCGCGTCGAGCAGCGCCGGCAGCCCGGCCAGCCGGGCGAGGTAGCCGTCGGCGTGTGCCTGTTCGGTGATGCCGGTCATCGGCAGGAACGAGAGCGTGGCCGGCGCCGGCGCGAAGAACGAGTCGGTGACGGTGTACTCGACACCACGGACGGCGAGCCGGTCGCGCTCACTCTCGGCCTGCTGCAGGATGACGGCGCGGGTGATGCGGTCGGCGTCGTCCAGCCCGGCCGGATCGACGGCCTCGGCGCGCGCCGCGATGCCGGCCAGCCGGTCGTCGACCGCCGCCTCGCCCGCCTCGGTGTAGTCGGTCAGCTTGTCCTCGCGATCGCGAAAGCCGATCAGCGAGGCCTCCAGCGGGGCCGCGTCGAACATGGCGTCGATGAGCTCGTCGGCGAGCTGGGCGATGGTCATGCGGATCTCCCACGGGGTCGGCTCGTGGGGACGACGCTATCCCGGCGCGCCGACAGTGCGACAACGGATATCGCCAGCACCGCGGCGAGCAGCGCGCTGACCGTCGCGGCCACGGTGATCCCGTCGGTGAACGCGTCCCTGGCCACCGCGAGCGCGTCCGGGTCCCGGACCGACGCGACGGCCGCGCCGAGCGTGTCCGCGCCGGTCCCCGCGCCGCGGAACACCGCCGCCACGACGCTGCCCAGGACGGCGATGCCCAGCGCCCCGCCCAGCTGCGGCGCCATCGACGACAGCGCCGCGGCGGCGCCGGCCCGCTCCGGCGGCGCGGCGCCGACGACCTGGTCGGTGGCCAGCGCCATCATCGGGCCGAGGCCCGCCGACACCGTCACCGAGCCGGCCACCAGCAGGCCGAGCGACGAGGACGCGGTCAGCTGGGTGAGCAGCGCGAAGCCGGCCGCCGACACCGTCAGCCCGGCGCCGATCACCACGCCCGGCCGGATCCGTCGGGTCAGCCGCGGCGCCAGCAGCGACCCCACGATCACCCCGGCCGCCGACGGCGCCGTCCACAGCCCCGCGCGCAGCGGCGAGAGATCCTGCACCAACTGCAGGTACTGGGCGAGGTAGTAGTTCGCGCCCCACAGCACGAAGATGCCGATCGCCAGCGTCGCGACCGCCACCGAGAAGCCCGCGTCGCGGAACAGCCGCACGTCGACGACGGGGTCGGCCAGCGACCGCTGCCGGAGCACGAACACCGTGCCCAGCACAACGCCGCCGGCCACCGCCGCGACCGGCGGCCAGCCCGCACCGCCGGCGGCGATCTCCTTCAGCCCCCACACCAGCGGCAGCACCGCGCCAAGCGACAGGACGACGCTGACGACGTCGATCCGGGCCGCCGCCGTCCGCTCGCCGGCCGGCAACAGCACCGGCCCGAGCGCGAGGATCAGCACCATCACCGGCACGCCGAGCAGGAACACCGAGCCCCACCAGTACCGCTCCAGTAGCGCGCCGCCGACCAGCGGGCCGATCGCGGTGCCGCCCGCGACGCTGGCGACCACGATCCCGACCGCGACGGCCCGCCGCCGCGCGTCGGGGAACATCGCCGCCGTCAGCGACAGCGTCGACGGCATCAGCGTGGCGCCCGCGACGCCGAGCAGCGCACGCACCGCGATCAGCGATCCGGCGCTCGGCGCGTACGCGGCGACGACCGACAGCACGCCGTACGCGCCGGCGCCGATCATCAGCAGCCGCCGGGTGCCGATCCGGTCGCCGACGGCGCCCAGCGCCAGCATCGAGCCGGCCAGCAGGAACGCGTAGACGTCGACGATCCACAGCAGCTGGGTGCCGGACGGGCGCAGGTCGGCGTCGATGGCCGGCAGCGCGAGATGGGTGACGGTCAGTTCGAGGGAGGCGAGGACGGCGACGACGCTCAGCACGGCCAGCCCGGCCCAGGCGCGTCCGGAGGTTTCGGAGGTGGTCACGGACCCCAGCAGACAACCTGAACCAATGTTCAGGTCAAGCTAGAGCTCCGAACGCAGCTCCGCCGCCCGCGCGACGACCGTGGCGAGCACCCGCCGCGTCGTCGCCAGCTCCTCGGCGTCGATGCCGGCGTAGGCCTGCGCCGTCACCGCGACGACCCCCGCGTGCAGCTCGTCGTACTGGGCCCGCCCGGCCGACGTCAGCCCCGCCTGCTCGTACGTGTCGTAGGCCAGCAGACCGCGGTCCTCCAGCGCGCAGAGCACCGCCGTCGCCTCGACGGCGTCGATGTCGAGCGCCAGCACCAGGCCGTCGCGCAGGGACGGCTGCGACACCCGGCCGGGCGAGGTGCCCAGCGTGCGCAGCGCGACCCACTCGGCCAGCGTGACGCCGCGGGCGTCGAGGATCAGGCCGAGCAACGAGTGGATGGCCTTGGCGGCGGCGCCGATGTCGACACCGATGAACGGGGTGGTGATCATGCGGACCTCCCGGGGTCCTGCGGCGGTGGCGCCTCGAGCAGGGTGGTGAGGGTGGCGACGAAGGCGCGGGTCTGCTCGCTCTCGGGCCCGCCGAGCGGCGCGGCGAGCTGCTCCTGCAGTGCCATGACGCGCTCGCCCGCGGCCTGGACGACCTCGGTGCCGTTGTCGGTGAGGGCGAGCCGGACGGCGCGCGAGTCGGCCGGGTCGGTGCTGCGGCGCACCAGGCCGTTGCCCTCGAGCGTGCGTACCAGCTTGGAGACGAAGACCGGGTCCAGGCCGGTGTGGTCGGACAGTTCCCGCTGGCTGGGCTGCCCGCCGCCCTTGGAGATGCCGTAGAGCGTGCCGAGCACGGAGAACTGCGCCTGGGTGAGCCCGAACGGCGCGAGCACCCGGTCCAGCAGCGCGCCCCACTTGGTGGCCAGCCGCCAGATCAGGTAGCCCGGTGTCGGATGCTTCTTCATCCCGAAAAACTGTACGTGGACACTATGTCCACGGCAACCTTTTATTTCGGCCGCAGGATCGGCGGGTACAGCGCAAGCGCGTCGCCCCTGCGATAGAGCTGGGCGGACCGGCCGCCGGTCGCCGAGCCGGGCCGCACGCCGTGCTCGACGGAGACGACGAAGCCGGGGGTCGAGAGCACCTTGCGGCGGAAGTTCGCCCGGTCCCAGGTGACCCCCCACACCGCCTCGTAGACCTCCTGGAGGTCACGGACTGTGAACGGCTCGTCGACGAACTGGGTGGCCAGGGTCGTGTATTCCAGCTTCGCCCGGACCCGCTCCAGCGCGTCGCCCACGATGTGCGCGTGGTCGAACGCCAGCTCGGCCGGCCGCATCGACGTGACCGGCCACCACCGCGCCTCGGCCGCGTCGCTCCCGCCGGCGACGTCGGGCAACGACGGCGCGAGCGCGACGTAGGCGACGGACACCACACGCATCCGCGGATCGCGATCCGGGTCGCTGTAGGTGGCGAGTTGTTCGAGGTGACCGGCGAACTCGACACCGGTCTCCTCGGCCAGTTCACGCCGGGCCGCCTCGTCGGCCGACTCGTGCGGTTGTACGAAGCCGCCAGGGAGCGCCCAGCACCCGGCGAACGGCTCGACGCCTCGGCGGACCAGCAACAGGCAGAGCGAACCGTCGCGCAACGTGAACACGGCCAGGTCCGCCGTCACGGCGAACGGCGGGAAGGCGGCCGGGTCGTACGCCCGCTCGTCGCTCTGCTCGCCCCTACCCGCCAACTGCCTCCGCCTTCATCGGCTCCGCGAAGCTGCACCGTACCGCGAGCAGCTGGTCGACCACCCGCACGGCGAGCCGTAGCCGCTGGTCCAGCGTGCCCGTCAGCAGCACCCACGAGTGCCCGGCGGCCGTGAGCGCCGCCGTGAACCAGCCGGTCATCCTCGCCCGCACCTGCTCGCCGTCGCGCAGACCGTCCTGGACGAACGGCACCCCGATGTGGTCGGTGACCAGGTAGACGTCACGTCGCGGGAGGTCGACCGTGCCGGCAACGCGGGCGTGGTGGCTGTCGCGGCCGAGGTAGCGCCGCTCCCAGATCGTCGTGGCGAAGGCGTCGGTGTCGCAGACCACCAGGGGCGACCCGGTCGCCGCCGCCAGGTCCTCCATCCGGTTCTGCCGGCCCGCGATGACGGCGAAGTCCGGCGCGGTCCACACCAGGTCGGTCACCTCGGCCTCCGGCCGGCCGACTCGCGACTGGGCCAGCTTCGCGACGGTGTAGTGCCGCCCGTACTCCGGCACCCAGGCGGTCGCCCGCCAGACGCCACCGCGGGCTCGGTAGTGCTCGGCCAGCACCTGGCTCACCGTCGTCGTCCCGGTCGACTCGGCGCCCACGACGACCACCCGGCAGGCGAGGTCGCGGCGGACCGGCGCGGCCAGCCGATGCCAGTGCCCGGCGAGATCGGCGCGGACCGCCGTCGCCGACACCGGCACCTGGGTCCGATCCGGATCCACGGCGACGTGAGCCGCCCCGAACCGGCGAGCCAGTTCGGCGCCGTACGCCTCTCCGGTGAGTACGACATCGATCGGGGTGGCGGTGACGGCGGCGGTCGCGGCCCGCATCGAGGCGACCTGCGCCGCCCAGACCGTCTCCGATTCGAGGTCCATCGGCGCGTCGCAGCGGACGCCGGTCACGACCACGCCGGGATCGACGGCATGCACCTCACGAAGCCAGCGCACGCGGTCGGCCAGCGGCAGGCTCTCCGTCGCCGCCGCCATCGCGACGACGGTGACCCGCTCGGCCACCGTCGCCGCGGTCCGGACGAGGTGATGGTGACCCGCGTGCGGCGGGTAGAACTTCCCGATGACCAGGGCGTGGCGGTACATCGTCGTCACCCGGCCGGTACGGGGACGGTCGCGCTCGTCCCGGCCATCGACGTGCGCCAGCGCACCAGACCGGCCACGCACAACCCGAGGAACCCGGCATAGAGCAACGCCGTCAACGTCAGCCCCTTGTGCAGGTAGAGCGGCACGTACACGAGGTCGGCCGCGATCCACAACAGCCAGGACTGCCACCGCTTGCGCGCCTGACCCCAGGTCGCGAGCAGCGACAGCACCGTCGTGACAGCGTCCCAGAACGGCACCGTCGACGGCGTCCAGGCGGCCAGGGCGACGGTCAGCGTCGCCGTTCCCGCGACTCCGGCCACGGCCAGCCCGGCCCACTCGCGCCCCGTCACCCCGGTGACGGGCAGCGCCGCCGCGCCGCCGCCGTTCAGCCAGTTCCACCAGCCCCACACCGCCAGCCCGATGTACACGACCTGCAGCCCCGAGTCGGCATAGAGCCCTGCCGACGCGAACAGCGCGATCCACAGCAGGTTGTTCGCGATGCCGACCGGCCAGTTCCACAGCGACTGCCGGCCGACCAGCCAGACGCAGGCGGCGCCGGTCAGGAAGCCCAGCAGCTCGGCCCGGCTGGTGGGCGCGCCGAACGCCGTCCACGCCGGAGACTGCAACCAGTCGATCATCATCGCCTCCTGTAGTCAGGGTGACTACAGGAGACGATAGCGCCTTAGTGTCACGCTGACTACAGTCGCGGGTCGACCGGCTCGGACTCCAGCGCGAGCACGGCGAAGACCGGCTCGTGCACCCGCCACAGCGGCTCGGACCGGGCCAGGCGCTCCAGGGCCTCCAGGCCGAGCGCGTACTCGCGCAGCGCCAGCGACCGCTTGTGCCCGAGCCCGCGGTCCTTCAGCCGCGCCAAGTTCGCCGGCTCGGTGTAGTCGGGGCCGTAGATGAGCCGCAGGTACTCGCGGCCGCGCACCTTGAGGCCCGGCTGGACCAGCCCCTTCCTCCCGCGGACGAGCCCGGCGGCCGGCTTGACGACCATCCCCTCGCCACCGTCGCCGGTCAGCGACGCCCACCACTCGACGCCGGCCGCGACGGACTCCGGCGACGACGTCGACACGCGCAGCCGGCGGGTCGGACGGAAGCGGACGGGGTCCGCGGCGACCAGGCGGTCGGCCAGCTCCAGGTGCCAGGCGTGCGGCCGGTCGTGGTACGTCGCGCCCTCGGTCGCGAGCAGCTGGAACGGCGCCACCTGCACGCCGTCGAGCCCGTCGACCGGCCACACGTAGCGCCGGTACGCGGCCGCGAACGCGTCGGCGTTCACCGCCCGCGACCGGGTCCGGTCCAGCAGCGCGGCGACGTCCAGGCCGCGCGCCGCGGCGGCCGACAGCGCCGTCACCGCTGCGGGGAGCGCCGACCGGGCGGCCGCGCCGACCGCGGCGTACTGGTCGCGCAGCAGCGGCCCGGCCTTCACCGACCACGGCAGCAGCTCGGCGTCGAGCAGCAGCCAGCCGGTGGCCGGCTCGTCCCACAGCCCGGCCGCGGACACCGCCGCCCGCACGTCGCCGAGCAGCTGCTCCGTCAGCGCCGGCGGGAAGAACGAGCGGCCGGTCCGGGTGTAGACGGCGCCGGTCTCGCCGGCCGGCGCGCCGAACCGCCGGGCCGCGGTCTCCGCGTCGCGGCAGACCAGCAGCACGGCCCGCGAGCCCATGTGCTTCTCCTCGCACACGACCTCGCCGACGCCGTCGGCGGCGAACGCGGCGAACGCCTCGGCCGGGTGCTCCAGCAGGTCCGGCAGCGGCGACGTCGCGACCGGCGCCATCGTCGGCGGCAGGTACGGCAGCCAGCGCGGGTGCAGCGCGAACCGGCTCATCACCTCCAGCGCGCCGGCCGCGTTCTCCGCGCGCACCGTCACCCGGCCGTGGTGCGCGGTCTCGACGACCCGCTTGCCGAGCACGTCGGTGAGGTCCAGCTCGTCGCCGCCGCAGACCGGCGCCGACGGGACCAGCGGCTTCACCGGCTCGTACCAGACCCGCTCAGCCGGCACCTGGACGACCTCGCGCTCCGGGTAGCGCAGCGCGGTGAGGTGACCGCCGAACACGCAGCCGGTGTCGAGGCACATCGTGTTGTTGACCCACTCCGGCTCCGGCGTCGGCGTGTGCCCGTACAGCACCATCGCGCGGCCGCGGTAGTCGTTCGCCCACGGGTAGCGCACCGGCAGGCCGAACTCGTCGGTCTCGCCGGTCGTGTCGCCGTACAGCGCGAACGAGCGGACGCGCCCGGAGGCGCGGCCGTGGTAGGCCTCCTTCAGTCCGGCGTGCGCGACCACCAGCTTGCCGTCGTCGAGGACGAGGTGCGAGACCAGGCCGCGGCACCACTCGCGGACGGCGACGGTGAACTCCGGCGGCTGCCGCTCCAGCTGGGCCAGCGTCTCGGCCAGCCCGTGCCCGATCTTCACCTGCTTGCCGTCCAGGGCACGGATCAGCTTGTGCTCGTGGTTGCCCGGGACGGCGAGCGCGTGGCCGGTCGCCGTCATGCCCATGGCCAGCCGCAGCACGCCCGGGCTGTCCGGGCCACGGTCGACGAGGTCGCCGAGGAAGATCACCCGGCGGCCCTCGGGGTGGACGGCGTCATCGTCGGTCACGACGTAGCCGAGCCGCTCCAGCAGGCTCACCAGCTCCGAGCGGCAGCCGTGCACGTCGCCGATGACGTCGAACGGGCCGTGCTCGTCGCGGCGGTCGTTGTAGAGCCGCTCACGCGTGATCGTCACCGCCTCGATCTCGTCGATCGAGCGCAGCACGTGCACCTGCCGGAAGCCCTCCTTCGCCAGTCCCTTGAGCGAACGGCGCAACTGGTCGCGCTGGCGCCGGACGACGTGCGGGCCGAAGTCGCGGTCCGGGCGGTTGCGGTTGCGCTCCAGGCAGACGCTCTCCGGGACGTCGAGGACGATCGCGACCGGCAGCACGTCGTGCGCCCTCGCGAGGTCGAGGAGCTGGCGCCGGGCGTCGCGCTGCACGTTCGTGGCATCGACGACGGTGAGCCGGCCGCCCTCCAGCCGCTTCCCGGCGATGTAGTGGAGGACGTCGAACGCGGCGGCGCTGACGGTCTGGTCGTTCTCGTCGTCGGCGACCAGGCCGCGGCAGAAGTCGCTGGACACGACCTCGAACCGGCCGAAGTGCTGGGCGGCGAACGTCGACTTGCCGGATCCGGACACGCCGACCAGCGCGACGAGCGACAGCTCCGGGATCGCGATGCCGGTCATGCCGGCGCCTCCGACCGGGTGAACGTCGCGAGCTGGGTCGGCGGGCCGGCGCCGGGATCGGGCTCGCCGACGGGCGCGTGGGCGACGGTGTAGCCGTGCGCCTGCGCGACGCGCTCGGCCCAGGCGGCGAACTCCGCCCGGCCCCACTCGAAGCGGTGGTCCCGGTGCCGCAGCCCGCCCTCGTGCAGGCTCGGGAACAGCACGTTGTACTCGGCGTTCGGCGTGGTGACGACGACCGTGCGCGGCCGCGCGTGCGCGAACACCGTCCGCTCCAGATCGGGCAGCCGGTCCGGGTCGACGTGCTCGATCACCTCCATGAGGACGACGGCGTCGAAGCCGGCCAGCCGATCGTCGCGGTAGACCGCAGACGACTGCAGCAGCGTGATGCGCTCGCGCTGCCGGTCGCCCATCCGGTCCAGGTGCAGCCGGCCGGCCGCCTTCTCCAGCACCCGCGGCGCGACGTCGGCGCCGACGATCTCGGTGAACGACGGGTCGGCCAGCAGCTCGCGCAGCAGCATCCCCTCGCCGCAGCCGAGGTCGACGACGCGGCGCGCGCCCGCCGCCTTCAACTGCTCGACGACGGCCGCCCGGCGCAGCGTCGCCAGCGGCACGGACGCCTCGCCGGCCGCCTCGATCTCGCCCGCCTCGTCGGTCTCGTCGGCCGCGTCGGTCTCGTCGGCGAGGGCGGGCGCGTCGTCCAGCTCGGCCAGCCGGCTCAGCGCGTCGGCGACGAAGCCGCGCTTGCGCGCCAGGTAGCGCGTGACGATCGCGTCCCGCTCCGGGTGCTGGGCCAGCCAGGATCCGCCGGTGCGGATCAGCTTGTCGACCTCGTCGCTGCTCACCCAGTAGTGCTTGGCGCCGTCGAGCACCGGCAGCAGCACGTAGAGGTGCGAGAGCGCCCGGTCCAGCGGCAGCGTGCCGCGCAGCGTCACGTCGGCGTAGCGGGAGTCGCCCCATTCCGGGAGCTCCGGGTCCAGCGGCCGCACCGCCGCGTCGACCGTCCAGCCCAGCGGCGCGAACAGCCCGGTGACGATGCCGGCGCCGGCCAGCGCCGGGAGGCGGACCTCCAGCGGCAGCGGCACGCCGACCAGCTCCGGCCGCGCGTCGCAGCGTCCCTTCAGCGCCGACCCGAACACCCGGCCCAGCGCCACCGACAGCATCGACGACACCGCGTACGGCCGGTCGTTGACGTACTGCGCCAGGCTGAGCGCGTCGCCGCCGAACCGCCGGCCGCGGACGAGGCCGATCGGGTCGACCTCGAGCAGCAGCGCGACGGTGCACCGCTGGTCCGTCGCCTCCGGGTAGAAGACGTGCGCGGTGCCGACGCTCAGGTCGAAGCTCTGCACCCGCTCGGGATGCTTGTGCAGCAGATAGCCGAGATCGGTGGCGTGGTCGGCGGTCGAGGTCAGCGTCAGCAGCACCGGACCATTCTCGCCATCCGACCTCGTCGGTACGACGTGATTTCGCCGGGACCGGGAAAGGGCCCGGGGGCGTCCAGCCGAGCTCGGACCGGGTGCGCTCACTCGACGCGGCGACGTCGGCGCCGAAGAAGCGGGCCATCCAGCCGAAGTGCGCCTCGGCCTCATCCGGCGGCACCGGCACCGCCGGCAGCCCCAACTGGCGGCCCAGGGCGGCGGCGATGTCGCGGGAGAGCAGGCCGCCCTCGGCGGCCGCATGCACCCGCGATCCAGCCGGCGCCCCCTCGAGCGCCAGCCGCACCAGCCGCGCCGCGTCGGAGCGGTGCACGGCCGCCCAGCGCGTCTCGCCGGCGCCGATGTAGCCGGCCGCGCCGCGCTCCTTCGCGATCGTCGCCAGCGTCGAGACGAACCCGGGGTCGCCCATGCCGTGCACGGTCGGGGCGAAGCGCACCGAGATCGCGCGGACACCGCGATCGGCGTAGCCGAGCGCGAGGTTCTCACCGCCGCCGCGCACCGAGTCCGGCCCGTGGTTCGGCGAGGGGTCGTCCTCCGTCGCCGGGCGCCCCTCGACGAGGCCCGCCAGGCCTGCGGCCAGCAGGAACGGCCGGTCGCTCCCCGCGAGCTCGTCGAGCATGCGCCGGACGGCGGCGTGCTCGGTGCGGCCCGCCGCCGCGTAGTCGGTGAAGTCGTGCTTGAACGCCAGGTGGACGACGGCGTCGGCGGCGCCCGCGCCTGCCGCGAGGCTGTCGGGGTCGTCGAGGCTGCCGCGATGGACGGCGGCGCCCTTGGCCGCGAGCGCGGCGGCGGAGTGGTCGGAGCGGGCGAGGCCGACCACCTCGTGGCCGTGAGCGAGGAGCTCGTCGGTGACGGCCGAGCCGATCCAGCCCGAAGCTCCGGTGACGAAGACGCGCATGGGACTTCCTCTCGTCTGATGATGTCAGTGCCTGACATCGATGCTAGCGCGTGATGTCAGCGGCTGCCATCACTAGACTGCGTGCATGGGTCGCTGGGAGCCGGACGCGAACGGGCGCATGGTCCGCGCGGCGATGGAGCTGTTCGCCGAGCGCGGCTTCGAGCAGACCACCGCCGGCGACATCGCAGCGCGCGCCGGCGTGACCGAGCGGACGTTCTTCCGCCACTTCGCCGACAAGCGCGAGGTGCTCTTCGACAGCTCCCGGACGCTGGAGCGCACGGCGGTCGAGGCGATCCTGGCGGCGCCGGCCGATGACACGCCGCTCGACGCCGCGCTGGCCGGCATGCTCGCCGCCGGCGGCCTGCTCGAGGATCGCCACGAGCACTCGGTCCGCCGCTTCGCCATCATCTCGGCCAATCCCGGCCTGCAGGAGCGCGAGCTGCTGAAGCTCGCCGCGCTGGCCGAGGCCACGGCCGGCGCGCTGCGCGGCCGCGGCGTCGCCGAGCCGGCCGCCACGCTGGCCGCGCAGAGCGCCGTCACGGTCTTCCAGGTCGGCTTCGCGCGCTGGGTCTCGGCCGAGCAGCCGCCCGGCATCGGCGTCTGCATCGCCGACGCGGCCGCGGCGCTGCGCGCCCTGAGGTGAGCGTTTCCCACTCCTGGGAGTGAGGACGTGACCGCCGGGCGGCCTGGATACTGAGCCGATGGGGCGACTGAGCGAGTACGGCGAGCGGCTGGCCGCGTGGGGCCGCGGCCTGCCGCCGGTCGCCGTCGACGCCGCGATCGCCGCGGCCTGCGCGCTCTACGTCATCTTCGACGCCGGGGTCGCCGACCGGCTCTACTGGTGGGTGCCGCTGGCGGCGTCGGTGAACACCGTGCCGCTGCTGTGGCGGCGACGGTACCCGTTCGCCGTCACCGCGATCACCGGCGTGTCGACGACGGTGCTGGCCAGCGCGGACGTCCTCTCCGACGTGCCGGCTGCGCAGCTGGTCGCGACGTACACGTTCGCCGCGCTGTCGCCGCCGCTGCTGCGGCTGATCGCCGTCCTCTGCACGGTCGCCGGCATCACCGTCTCGATCGTCATCCCCGATGACGAGGCGCTGAACCTCGGCATGATCGGCATCATGTTCGCGATCGCGTACGCCCTGGGCACCGCGGCCCGGGCCCGTCGCGACCGCATCGCGATGCTCGAGGAACGAGCGCTGCGGCTGACCCGCGAGCAGGAGACCGTCGCGACCCGCGAGCGCGAACGCATCGCCCGCGAGATGCACGACATCCTCGCCCACTCGATGAGCCTGGTCGTCGTCCAGGCGGAGGCCGGGCCGATCGCCGTCCGGCACGACCCGGACCGTGCGGAGCAGATGTTCGACACCATCTCCGTCACCGCCCGGGACGCGCTGGCGCAGCTGCGCCGCGTGCTCGGCGTGCTCCGCTCGGCCGACGACGACGGCGACCGGGCGCCGCAGCCCGGACTGGAGGCGCTGCCCGGGCTGGTCGAGCGGGTCGACGAGGCCGGGCTGACGGCGACGTTGACGCAGGACGGCGCGCCCCGGCCGGTCCCGGCCGATGTCGCCGCGACGGCGTACCGGATCGTCCAGGAGTCGCTGACGAACACCGTCAAGCACGCCGCCGCCAGCCGCGTCGACGTGCGGCTGACCTGGTCCGATTCCGCGCTGGGGATCGAGGTCGCCGACGACGGCGGCGGCCCGGCGCCCTCGTCGGCGCCGTCGGCCAACGGGAGCGGGCACGGCCTGATCGGCATGCGCGAGCGGGTCGCCGCCGCCGGCGGGACGCTGGACGCCGGGCCGGGACCCGGCGGCGTGGGCTTCCGCGTGACCGCGTCACTGCGCTTGGATTAGGGCGTGCCCGAGCCGACCATCCGCGTGCTGATCGCCGACGACCAGGCGCTGGTGCGCGGCGGGTTCGCGATGATCCTCGACGTGCAGCCCGACATCGCCGTCGTCGGCGAGGCCGAGGACGGCGTCAAGGCCGTCGCCGCCGCCCGCGAGCTGCGCCCGGACGTCGTGCTGATGGACGTCCGGATGCCCCACATGGACGGCATCGAGGCGACCACCGCGATCTGCCGCGAGACCGACGCCCGCGTCCTCGTGCTCACCACGTTCGACCTGGACGAGTACGTGTACGACGCGCTGCGGGCCGGCGCCAGCGGGTTCCTGCTCAAGGACATGCGCCGCGACGAGCTGGTCGAGGCGGTCCGCGTCGTCGCGGCCGGCGAGGCGCTGCTGGCGCCGACGGTCACGCGCCGGCTGATCGCGGACGTCGTCGGCCGCGGCGGCGGCCCGCCCGGCGCCGGCCAGGGCGCCGCCGACGGCCGGCTGGACGCGCTGACCGCCCGCGAGACGGAGACGCTGCGCCAGGTCGCCCGCGGGCTGTCCAACGCCGAGATCGCGGCCGAGCTGTTCGTCACCGAGCACACCGTGAAGACGCACGTGAGCAGCATGCTCAGCAAGCTCGGCCTGCGCGACCGGGTCCAGGCGGTCGTGCTCGCGTACGAGACCGGCCTGGTCGTTCCGGGGGAATCTCACTCCTGAGAGCGAGGCTCGAATCCGCTCTTCCCGGCGATCCGCCGGGCCCTGGTCCGGGGACACGATCGACCCAGTCCATCGGATCCCCAGGAGGCCCGCCATGTTGCGCCACATCACCGGGTTCGCCGTCAGGCACCCCCTCGTCACGATCCTCACGTGGGTCGTCGTGCTCGCCGCCGGGTTCGGCATCGGCATCGGCGTCTTCGACCGCCTCACCGCCGACGTCGGCACGGTCCCGGGCAGCGAGGCCGAGCGGGCCGAGCAGAGCGTCGACGCCGTCGCGCCGGAGGGTGAGACCGTCACCGCCGTCGTCTCCGGCGCGTCCGCCCCCTCCTTGGAGGACGGGCTCGCGGACGTCGCCGCGCTCCCCGGCATCGCGTCGGTGTCGCCGCCGCTGCCGTCGCAGACCTCCGACGCGGTCCTCGTCGAGATCGCGCTGTCGCCCGGGCTGGAGGACGACGGCGAGGGCGAGGCGGCCGCGGCGGCCGAGCGGCTGGAGTCGGTCGACGCGACCTCGGTCGTCGTGTCCGGCGGCCCGCTGTCCGACGTCGAGTTCTCCGAGACGGCGCAGGAGGACGTCGCCCGCGCGGAGATGCTGACCATGCCGGTCGTGCTGATCCTGCTGCTGCTCGTGTTCGGCGGCATCCTCGCGGCCGGGCTGCCGCTGCTGATCGCGGTCGTCGGCGTCGGCGCGACGTTCGGGACGCTGTTCGCGTTCAGCCAGGTCACCGACGTGTCCGTGTACTCGGTCCAGATCACGACGATGCTGGCCGTCGGACTGGCCGTCGACTACGCGCTGCTGATGGTCAGCCGGTTCCGGGAGGAGCGGCGGACGACGACGGACGTCCGCGAGGCCGTGCTGCGGACGTCGGCCACGGCCGGGCGGACGGTCGTGTTCTCCGGCCTGACGGTCGCCGTCGCGCTGGCCGGGCTGGTGGTCTTCAACGACCCGTTCCTGCGCTCGATGGGGCTGGCCGGGTCCGCCGTCGTGCTGGCCGACATGGCCGCGGCGCTGACGCTGCTGCCGGCGCTGCTGACGATGTTCGGCCGGCGGATCTCGCCGTCGCGGGAGCAGAACGGCGACGGCGTGTTCGCCCGGGTCGCCCGCGGCGTCCAGCGCCGCCCCGTCCTCACTCTCGTCACGACCGCGGCCGCGCTGGTCACGCTGGCGGCGCCGGTCGCGGACATGCACATCTCGCAGGGTGACCCGCGGATGCTGCCGGCGTCGACGGACACCCGCGAGCTGTGGGACCGGCTCACCGCCGACTTCCCCGAGCAGGCCCGCTGGGCCGGCGACATCGAGATCGTGGCATCGGCGCCGGCCGCGTCGGTCGAGGATCTGCGGGCCACGGTCGCGGACCTGCCCGGCATCGCGTCGGTCGAGGTCGTCCCGCTCACCGACGAGCTCACCGGGCTGGCCGCGACCCCGTCCGGCGACGCCGAGGGCGACACCGCCCAGGACGCCGTCCGCTCGATCCGGGCGCTGGACCTGCCGTACGACGTGCAGGTGGGCGGCGACACCGCGACGCTGGTCGACTACCAGGCGATGCTGGCCGACCGGCTGCCGTGGGCGATCGCACTGGTCGCGATCGGAACGCTGGCCCTGCTGTTCGCGTTCACCGGCTCGATCCTGCTGCCGGTCAAGGCGATCCTCACCAACCTGCTGAGCATCGGCGCGGCGCTCGGCGTGGTCGTCTGGGTGTTCCAGCAGGGCCACCTCGCCGGGCTGCTCGGCACCGACGGCCTGGGCTACCTGCAGCTGACCGTCCCGATCCTGGTCGGCGCGATCGCGTTCGGGCTGTCGGTGGACTACGAGGTGTTCCTGCTGTCGCGGATCCGGGAGCGCTGGCTGGCCGGCGACGGCGCCTCCGGCTCGGTGGTCGCCGGGCTGCAGCGCACCGGCGGCATCGTCACCGCGGCCGCGCTGATCATCGGCGTCGTGTTCGCCGGGTTCGTGTTCGGCGGGTTCGCGCCGATCAAGGCGATCGGCGTGGGGCTGGTGCTGGCGATCGCGCTGGACGCCGTCGTGGTCCGGATGCTGCTGGTCCCGGCGACGATGACGTTGCTCGGCCGGTGGAACTGGTGGCTGCCGCGGCCGCTGCGCCGGGTGCACGAGCGCATCGCCCTCACCGAGTCGGCGCCCGAGCCGGAGTCGGCCGAGGCACGGATGCAGCGGGAGCCCGCGCTGGTGCGCTGACCACTCGATGAATTCCGCCGGGTGGGCCAGTCTGAGGATCATGGACCGAACCATGAATCCTCGGCTGGCCCGCCTCGACGTTCTGGTGGGCGCCTGGGAGCTGACCGCGACCATCGACGACCGGGTGATGAGCCGGGCCCGCACGACGTTCCGCTGGCAGGGCGACGGCGGGCTCCTCGCCCAGCGGACCGACCCGCAGACGTTCCTCGTCCCGGAGTGGGAGGGGGCGGCCCCGGAGTGGACCGAGACCGTCATCGGCGTCGACGACTACTCCGGCGCCTACACGATGCTCCTCAGCGACGCCCGTGGCGTCGGCCGCGTCTACCGGATGGCCTTCGACGACGACCGCCGCTGGACGATGACGTCGCGCCCTGGCGAGGACTTCCATCAGCGCTTCGAGGGCACCGTCGCGGCGGACGGCGCGACGATCGACGGGCGCTGGGAGGCGTCGTCCGACGGCCGGACGTGGGCGACCGACTTCGCCGTCACGTATCGCCGGCTGGATCGCTGACCTCGCTGAGCCGTCGTTCCAGCAGCCGCCGCTCGGGCTCGGTCCGGGCGGCGGCGACGGCGTCCCGGTAGGCGGCGGCCGCCTCCTGACGCCGTCCGGCCCGGCGCAGCAGGTCGGCCCGGACGGCGGGCAGCAGCGGGTGGTCCGCGCCGATCGCCTCGACGGCGGCCAGCCCGGCCGCGGGCCCGTCGCGGAAGCCGACCGCCACGGCCCGGTTCAGCGCGATCGACGGCGACGGGCGCAGCGCGAGCAGCGCGTCGTAGGCGATGACGATGCGCGGCCAGTCGGTCTCGCCGGGGCCGGCGGCGGTCGTGTGCAGCGCGGCGATCTCCGCCTGCAGCCGGTAGTAGCCGGGCGGCCGGCCGGTCGCCCGGGCCGCCGCGAGCGTCGTCAGGCCGGCCTCGATCGCCGCGCCGTCCCACCGGTCGCGGTCCTGGTCCTCCAGGGTGATCAGCTCCCCGGCGGCGTCGGTGCGGGCCGGGCGGCGGGCGTGCTGCAGCAGCAGCAGGGCGTGCAGGCCGAGCACCTCGTCGTCGTCGGGGAGCAGCTGCGTGAGCAGGCCGGACAGCTGGATCGCCTCGGCGGCGAGGTCGTCGTGCACCGTCGCGTAGCCCTCGGTGAAGATCAGGTAGACGACGGCGAGGACGGCGTCGACGCGGGCGGCCAGCCGGTGCGGCTCCGGCACCCGGAAGCCGATGCCGGCGTGCTCTATCTTGTTCTTCGTGCGCAGCAGCCGCTGCCCCATCGTCGCCTCGCTGACCAGGAACGCCCGGGCGATCTGCCGCGTCGACAGCCCGGCCACCGACTTCAGCGTCAGCGCGACCCGGCCGGCCATCGGCAGCGCCGGATGGCAGCAGGTGAACAGCAGCTTCAGCCGGTCGTCGGCGTACGGGCCGGGCTCGTCGGCGGTGGCGTCGCGGGCCAGCTCGGCCAGCGCCTGCGCCTCGCGCAGCTTCGTCCGCTCCGTCTGCCGGCGTCGGAGGACGTCGAGCGCGCGGCGCCGGGCCGTCGTCGTCAGCCAGGCGCCGGGATTCTCCGGGACGCCGTCGGCGGGCCAGCGCTGCAGCGCCCGCTCGATGGCGTCCTGGAGGCAGTCCTCGGCGAGGTCGAAGTCGCCGGTGACCCGGATCAACGCGGCGACGATGCGCAGCCGCTCGGCGGCGACGGCGCCGGCGACCGCCGCCGCGACCGGGCGGCGGGCGTCCGTCACCCGTCGAGGGGCCAGAACGGCCGCAGTTCCAGCCGTCCGGTGTAGGCCATCGAGTGCTTCGACGCGATCTCGATCGCCTCGTCCAGGTCCTCGCAGTCGAGCACGTCGAAGCCGACGATCCACTCGTTGGTCTCGGCGAACGGGCCGTCGGTGACCAGCAGCTCACCGCCGCGCACGCGCACCGTCGTCGCGGCGGAGGACGGGCGGAGCCGGTCGCCGATGACGTGCTTCCCGGCGCCGGTGACGTAGCCGAACCATTCCTCGATGTCGGGCGCGGCCGCGGCGTCGGCCTCGGTGTGGTCCGGGTCGGTGCCGACGAGCATCAGGTACCTCATGGGGCTTCTCCTTCGCTGGATGGTGTCATCTTCGCGGTGACGCCCCCACGACGAACGGGCCGGCCCGGATCCGACACAGCTACGCGCCGAATTCCACCCGCATCACGACGCGGCGCTTCGTGGGGTGGCTGACCTCGGTGAACCCGGAAGCCTCGTACACCTGCCGGGCGCCGACGTACAGCTCGCCCCAGGTGATCTCCTTGCCCGGCTCGGTGAGCATCGCGTACGCCTCCAGCGCCCGGGCGCCGCGGTCGCGGGCGTGGCCGACGGCGGCCGCGGCCAAATGGTAGGTCAAGCCGCGGCCGCGATAGCCGTGCCGCACGATCATGCAGGTCACCGCCCACACGCCCGGATCATCGCGGTCCTCGTCCCGGCCGCCCCACGTCACCCGGCTGCGGCCTCTGGTCAGCTTCGGGTACGCGACCCGCGGCTCGACCGCCGCCCAGCCGGCCGGCTCGCCGTCGACGTAGGCGACCAGCCCGCTGGTGTGCCCGGCGTCCGGCTCGTCGCACCCGGTCTGCGCGCGCTGCCGCTCGACTCGCTGGTCGAACGTGGAGTCGCGCCACATCCAGCCCTCGACCTTGAACCACTGGCAGCGGCAGCGAGCCGCGTCGCCGGCCGTCCCGAACACCGCGGAGAGGTCGGTCCAGCTGGCCTCGTTCGCCGGGACGACCGTCACCTGCTCCGCGCGGATCGGCTCCGTCACGACGCCGGCTGCGGCGGGTCCTCCCCGACGCGGCCGTCGATGTTCTCGCGCAGCAGGTCGGCGTGCCCGGCGTGGCGGATGTAGTGCTCAACGGCGTCGACCAGCACCCGGCGCAGGTTGGGGTGCTGGCCGGACTCCGTCGTGAAGATCGACGGCTGGTCCAGGCCGGCGCCGTTCGCCAGTACCGTCGCCCACGCCGCGCGGGACCGCTCCACCGACGCGCGCCACAGCCCGTACAGCTCGTCCGGGGTGTCGTTCGCCGCCGAGTGCCACTCCCAGTCGGGGTCGGCGTCGAAGTTCTCCTGCTTCCACGGCTCGGGCATGGGGTCGCCGGTGATGAACTCGGCGATGCGCATGTCCTCGGCCAGCGCCATGTGCTTGAGCATTCCGCCGAGCGTCATGGTCGACGGCGGGAGCGGCGTGCTCAGCGCCTTCGCGTCGAGGCCGTCGCACTTCCAGGCGAACTGCGCCCGGGCGCGGTCGAGCGCGAACGTCAGCATCTCGACCTCGTCGCCGGCCATCGACTCCTTGATGACGGTCATGTCCTGAAGGTCCATGGGAGGCACGCTAGAGTCTGTTCCGGACGTTCCGCTTCCGGATTGTGAGAAATGCCGTGTCGATCGACGCCAGCCCGACGGCGCGGGCGCTGCTGGCGCTCGAGCTGATCCAGGCCAGCCCCGGCATCACCGCCGAGCGGCTGGCCGACGCGCTGGGCGTCACCGAGCGGGCCGCCCGGCGCTACGTCGCCATCCTGCGCGAGGCCGGCCTGCCGATCGACTCCGTGCGCGGACCCTACGGCGGGTACCGCGTCGGCCGCGGGGTCCGGCTGCCGCCGCTGCTGTTCTCCGAGGCCGAGGTGCTGGGCCTGGTCATGGCCGTGCTCGACGGTCACCACGACGCGGCCGACGCCGCGGACCCGGTCGGCAGCGCGCTGGGGAAGCTGCTGCGGGCGCTCCCCGAGCCGATCGCGCAGCAGGCCGAGGCGGTCCGCCGGACGACGGCGCCGGCGCCGGACCGCGCCGCCGCCCGCCCCGACCCGTCCATCGCGACGACGCTCGTGCAGGCCTGCGCCGACCGCCGCCTCGTCCACCTCGGCTACCGCTCCGAGGCCGGCTCGGAGTGGTCCGCCGACGTCGAGCCCTGGGCCGTCGTCGTCCGGCACGGCCGCTGGTACCTGCTGTGCTGGTCGCACGGCTCGTCCGCGCGGCGCGCCTACCGGATCGACCGCGTCACGTCGGCGTCGGCGCTTCCGGGGTCGTTCTCGCCGCCGGCCGGCCTGGACGCCGTCGCCGAACTTGAGGCACACCTGGCCCGCGGCTGGGAGTTCGAGACCGAGGTGATCGTCGACGGGCCGCTGGAGAAGGTGCGCGGGTACCTGCCGCGCACGCTCGGCGCCCTGGAGGCCGTCGACGCGGAGACGACCCGGCTGACCGGCAGCACCAGCAACCCCTGGTGGTACGCCGAGCAGCTGGCCGTGCTGCCGGTCCCGTTCCGCATCGTCGGGTGCACGGAGCTCCAGCACACCGCCCACGCCGTCGGCCAGCGCCTGGTCGCCGCGTCCGGGCTCTAAGGCCGCTCGCTGTCGAGGTCGGCCATGAACGGCGCCGGGTAGCGGTCGCCGCGGGCGGAGCCGGCCGGGATGAGCTCGTCGAGGCCGGCCAGGTCGTCGTCGGTCAGGGTGATGCCGGTGCTGCCGATCATCGACGCCACCTGGTCGAGCCGCCGCGGCCCGACGACCGGGACGATGTCGTCGCCCTGCGCCGCGACCCAGGCGATCGCCAGCTGCGCCACCGTCGCGCCCTTCGCGTCGGCGATGCCCTGGAGCCGGGCGACCAGCGCCTCGTTGTGCTCGCGGTTGGCGCCCTGGAACCGCGGCGAGATCGCACGGGCGCCGTCGGCCGTGCCGCTGCCGCCGATCAGGCCGCGCGCGAGCACGCCGTAGGCGGTGATGCCGATGCCGAGCTCCCGGCAGGTGGCCAGGATCTCGTCCTCGATACCGCGGCTGAGCAGCGAGTACTCGATCTGCAGGTCGCAGATGGGCGCGACCGCCGCCGCTCGGCGGATCGTCTCGGCGCCGACCTCGCTCAGCCCGATGTGGCGGACGTGGCCCTGCTCCACCAGCTCGGCGATCGCGCCGACGGTCTCCTCGATCGGCACGCCGCGGTCCAGCCGCGCCGGCCGGTAGACGTCCACGTGATCGGTGCCCAGCCGCTGCAGCGAGTAGGCGAGCGAGCTGCGGACCGCCGCCGGGCGGCCGTCGAACCCGCCCGGCGGGCGGCCGGGCGCGAGCAGGGCGCCGAACTTCACCGACAGCACGACGTCGTCGCGGCGGCGGTCGCGCAGGGCGCGGGCGATCAGTTGCTCGTTGTGGCCGGCGCCGTAGAAGTCGGCGGTGTCCAGCAGGGTGCCGCCGGCGTCGAGGTAGCTGTGGATGACCCGGACGCTGTGGTCGTCGTCGGTGCGGCCGTAGGCGCCGGACAGGCCCAGGCCGCCCAGTCCGGGCGATGTGACGGCAGGGCCGGTGCGGCCGAGGGTGCGGGTGTCGAGCTTGGTTGTCATGCTCTCCAGCGTCGGCGCGGCCGGGCCGCCTGTGCAGGCCCGGCGTATCCAGGGACGGCCTCTCCCTGGATACCGTCGCCGCGGCGTTGCACGATAGAGGCGTGATCGACCGTGCCGGTCTCGCCGACTTCCTGCGTCGCCGGCGTGAGCTGCTCCGCCCGGCCGACGTCGGCCTGCCCGACGGCATCCGCCGCCGCACCCCCGGGCTGCGGCGCGAGGAGGTGGCGCAGCTCGCGGGCGTGTCCGCCGACCACTACACCCGGCTGGAGCAGGCCCGCGGCTCCGCGCCGTCCGACGGCGTGGTGGCGGCGCTGGCCCGGGCGCTGCGCTGCGATCTGGACCAGCGCGACCACCTGTTCCACCTGGCCGGGCTGTCCGCGCCGCCGCGCCGCGCCGGCGGCCACGTCCGTCCCGGCCTGATCCAGCTCGCCGGCCGCCTCGTCGACGTGCCCGTCTGCATCCTCAGCGATGTGGGCGAGGTGCTGTGGCGCAACGATCTGCTGGCGGCGCTCGTGGGTGAGCGGGACGTCCGGCCCGGCCGCGAGGGCAACGTCTACTGGCGCTGGTTCACCGATCCCGCGAGCCGCGAGCCGGCCCCGGAGGAGGATCGGCCGCGGCTGTCCGCGGCGCACGTCAGCGACCTGCGGGCGACGCACTCGCGCCGGGCCGGCGACCGCGACGTCACCGAGCTCGTCCGCGATCTGCTCGAGCACAGCGCCGAGTTCCGGGAACTGTGGGAGCAGCACGAGGTCGCGGTGCGCCGCTCCGACGTGAAGACCTTCGTCCATCCCGAGGTCGGGCCGATCCGCGTGCACTGCGAGGTCCTGCTCACGCCCGACGAGGACGTCCAGCTGCTGGCGTACTTCCCGCTCGAGGGCACCGACGCCGCCGAGAAACTGCAGTTGCTGCGGGTGATCGGCACTCAGGACTTCCGCACGAACGCCTGAGCGCTCACTGGGCCATGTCGACGAAGCGGCTGTAGTGGCCCTGGAACGCGACGGTGATGGTGGCGGTCGGCCCGTTGCGGTGCTTGGCCACGATGAAGTCGGCCTCCCCCGCCCGCGGCGACTCCTTCTCGTAGGCGTCCTCGCGGTGCAGCAGGATCACCATGTCGGCATCTTGCTCGATGCTGCCCGATTCGCGCAGGTCAGAGAGCATGGGCTTCTTGTCCTGGCGCTGCTCGGGACCACGGTTGAGCTGGCTCATCGCGATGACCGGGACCTCGAGCTCCTTGGCCAGCAGCTTGAGCGCCCGGGAGAACTCCGCGACCTCCTGCTGCCGGCTCTCGACCCGCTTGCCGCTGGACATCAGCTGCAGGTAGTCGATGATCACCAGGCGGAGATCGTTGCGCTGCTTGAGCCGCCGGCACTTGGCCCGGATCTCCATCATCGTCATGTTCGGCGAGTCGTCGATGTAGAGCGGCGCGCTGGAGACCTCGCCGGTGCTGCGGGCGATCCGGTTCCAGTCGTCGTCGGTCATCTGGCCGGAGCGCATGTGGTGCAGCGGGACCTTGGCCTCGGCGGAGAGCAGCCGCATGGTGATCTCGTTGCGGCCCATCTCCAGCGAGTAGATGACCGAGGTCAGCCCGTTCTTGATCGACGCCGCCCGGGCCAGATCGAGTCCCAGGGTCGAGTTGTGCGTCGGGATGCAGGAACGGCCGGCCAGGTACAGGTGGTCGGCGTTGTCGACCTCGACACAGCGGACCGGGACGGAAGGCACCGGACGGACGTCGACCACCATGCGGGCGGTCGGGCCACTGCCGAGACGCTGCCGCTCCAGCTTGCGCCGCAACCGGAACACCGGGTCGCGCGGGGTGAAGGTGATGCAGTACGACGTCGACGTGGCTTCGCTGCGGCCAGGGACCCGCTTGGTGGTCATGCGGGCCCGGTAGCCCAGCGAGTGGACGAGCTCGAGCGTGTCCTCTGCCAGCCGGCGGTTGGTGACGGCGAACTGCACCACGCCGTTCGGGTTCACGTAGCCGTCGGTGTCGAGCAAGCCGGCGAGGAGGTCGCGGCGCTGCCGGATCGAGGCACGCAGGTACTCGGCCGGGATGTGCTTGTCGCCGAGAACGCCCATGGTCCGCAGCAGGGCCTGGACGGTGCCGTGGTCACGGTGGCAGGCGTCGCAGCGGCGCATCCCCGAGGAGGGGCGGCCACAGTCGGGGCACGTCGGTGCCGCGCCCGCTCCGGGCAGGCCGCGGACCCGTCCACCGCAGCGCCGTCCGCACGTGCGGACCTGACTGGTCTTCGGCACGAACGAGGCGCCGCAGACCACGCAGTCACGCTCGGCGATCGGCGCCGGCTCAGGTAGCCGCAGCGAGTAGAGCCGGGGGCCGCGCGGCTCGACCCGCAGACCCGCGCGGCGGATCTCGGCGGCGATCTCGGGATCGTCGGACGTGAACCGGGCCGACGCGCTGTGGCCGTCGCCGAGCCAGACACCAAGGGCGTACGGCGGCAGCGGCAGGTCACGGTCGGGCAGCTCGAACGGCTCGGCCAGCCGCACCGCGTGGTTGAGCCGGCGGTCGCCGCCCGCGGAGCGCAGGGTCCGGGCCAGCTCCTCGGTCGTCACGATGCCGGGATGCTCGGCGGCGGACCAACTGCCCACCGGCCGGGACACCCGGCTCGCCAGCTCGCCGAGCAGTCGGCGACGTGAGTACGTCGTGCCCGAGGTCGGGGCGCCGGCCCGGACCGCCTCGACCGCGCCGTGGATGGCGTGCCGGAACTCGCTGCCGACCTCGGCGACCGCCTGCGCCGCGGTGACGAGGCGGTCGGCCTCGTGCTCGGCGCGGTGGGCGATGGCGCAGGCCCTGGCCACCGACGCGTCGGGCCAGTAGTACCGGCGCGGACGACGCTCCGCGGCCGCACGCCGTCCCGCCCGGGTGGTCGTCGCCCACTGGTGCTGGGCGTCGGCCACGATGACCGTGCCGTCGGAGAACTCGACCTCGTAACAGGGCCGGTCGGTCATGACGTCGGTCGCCGCGACGACCCTGGTGGGCCGGCCGTCGGCGCCGATCAGCAGGTCGCCGGCCCGGACCTCGCCCATGGTCGTCCAGCCGGTCGGCGTCGGCAGGGGGGTGTCCAGTGCCAGCGCCTTCCCGACGGCCGGTCTGGCGGCGAGGATGATCAGCTGGCCGGGGTGCAGGCCGTTGGTCAGCGCGTCGAGGTCGGTGAAGCCGGTGGGGACGCCGACCATCTGGCCGCCGCGGGAGCCGATCGCCTCGATCTCGTCGAGGGTGCCCTCCATGATCTCCGACAGCGGGTGGTAGTCCTCGGAGGCCCGCTTCTCGGTGACGGCGTAGACCTCGGCCTGGGCGCGGTCGACGATGGCGTCGGCGTCGCCGTCGTCGCTGTAGCCGAGCTGGACGATGCGGGTGCCGGCCTCGACCAGGCGGCGCAGGATGGCCCGCTCGCGGACGATGTCGGCGTAGAAGCCGGCGTTCGCGGCCGACGGGACGGAGGAGACCAGGGTGTGCAGGTACGGCGCGCCGCCGACCCGGCCGAGCTCGCCGCGCTTCTGCAGCTGGGCTGCGACGGTGACGGCGTCGGCGGGCTCGCCGCGGCCGTAGAGGTCGATGATCGCCTCGTAGACCGCCTCGTGCGCCGGCCGGTAGAAGTCGTGGCCGCGGAGGATCTCGACGACGTCGGCGATGGCGTCCTTGGACAGCAGCATGCCGCCCAGCACCGACTGCTCGGCGGCGACGTCCTGCGGGGGCGTGCGGCCGTAGTCGGCCGGGGCTTCCTCCCGGCGATCCGGCAGCTCCGCGACGCTCACGCACACACCTCCGGCACCGGGTCGTCCATACATATGTTCTAACAGCCACCGCTGTTTGGCGAACCTATGGCCCGCGTCGGCGCGTCGCCAAGTCGATGATCCACAGGTGCTGTGGAGGAGCTGTGGAGGCACCGCGTAAACGATCATCCCCAACTGTGGACAACCCTGGGGACAGCGCCTCGGCGAGTTGTTCACAGCTCGAACGTCACCCCAGGTCACGAGCGACATTCGTCGTCCACGGGGTGTGGACGGAGATCCACAGGGCACGATCTCAGATGGCGAGACAACGGTCACGCGATGACAGGTGTCACCTCTACCGTCGGTGCTGCCATGATTCGACATCCGTTCCGCCGGCACCCGGCCGACGGTGAGATCCTGCGGCTCGCGTTGCCCGCCCTGGGCGCGCTGGTCGCCGAGCCGCTGTTCCTGCTCACCGACTCCGCCATCATCGGCCATCTCGGCACACCGGAGCTCGCCGGCCTGGGCATCGCGTCGGCGGTGCTCGGCACGCTGGTGAACGTGTCGATCTTCCTGGCCTACGGCACGACAGCGGCGGTGGCGCGGCGGCTGGGCGCGGGCGACCAGGCCGGCGCGCTGCGCTCGGGCATCGACGGCTGCTGGCTGGCGGTGCTGATCGGCCTCGGCACCGTCGCGGCCGGCTGGCCGCTGGCACCGTGGGTGGTGTCGCTGTTCGGCCCGGACGACGACGTGGCCGGTCATGCGGAGACGTACCTGCGCATCAGCCTCCTCGGCATCCCGTCGATGCTGCTCGTCCTCGCCGCCACCGGCGTGCTGCGCGGCCTGCAGGACACGCGGACCCCGCTGTACGTCGCGGTGACGGGGGCGGTCGCGAACGTCGTCCTCAACGTCGTGCTGGTGTACGGGCTGGACCTCGGCATCGGCGGCTCGGCGCTGGGCACCGTCCTCGCGCAGACGGGCATGGCGGCGGTCTTCGCCCGGGTCGTGGTGCGCGGCGCCCGGCGCGCCGGCGTCCCGATCCGGCCGGACGGGCGCGGCGTCGCGCAGGCGTTCGGCGCCGGCGTGCCGCTGATCGTGCGGACGGTCGCGATGCGGGTCGCGCTCATCGTGATCACCGTGGTGGCGGCCGGGCTGGGGACGGCGGCGCTGGCGGCGCACCAGGTCGCGTTCACGACGTGGACGCTGCTGGCGCTGATCCTCGACGCCGTCGCGATCGCCGCGCAGGCGCTGGTCGGCCGGGCGCTCGGCGCCGGCGACGTGGACGGCGCGCGGTCGATCACCCGGCGGATGGTCCAGTGGGGCGTGCTGTCCGGGGTCGCGCTGGCGGTGCTGCTGCTGGTGATCGGCAGCGGCTACGCGCGGCTGTTCACATCCGACCCGGACGTGCGCTCGCTGCTGTTCGCCGCACTGGTGGTGGCCGCGGCGATGCAGCCGATCGCCGGCTGGGTGTTCGTGCTCGACGGCGTGCTGATCGGCGCCGGCGACGGGCGCTACCTGGCGTGGGCGTCGGTGCTGTCGGTCGCCGCGTTCCTGCCGGCGGCCTGGGCGGTCTCCGTCGCCGATGTGTCGGGGCGGGCCGGCCTGATGTGGCTGTGGGGCGCGATCGGCCTCTGGATGCTGGTCCGCCTGGTCACGCTGGCGCTGCGGGAACGCAGCGACACCTGGATGGTCACCGGCGCGGTCCGCTGAGCCGGCTCGGTACGCCTGCGACACTGGCGGCGATGGATGTCTTGACGTTCCCGTTCGTCGCGACCTTCTCGGTCCTGACCGCGCTGATCTTCGGGCTGATCGCGCAGCGCCTGCTCGGCCTGCGCCTGGGGCTGTTCCGGCTGCTGCTGACCGGTGGGTTCGCGATCATCGTCGGCCCGCTGATCATGTATGCGCTGATGGACCAGTTCACGCTGACACCGTCCGGGCTGACCGACCGGAGCGAGGGAGCGGTCGCGTTCTGGTTCGCGCTGCTGGCCGGGGTGCTGACGATCCTCGCCTCGATGGTGCTGCTGGTGATCATCGAGGCGTTCGTGCCCCTGGGCTCGCTGCCGCCGGCGCTGGTGTGGGGACGCGGGCTGCTCGGCCGGCTGCGGCGGGCCCGCCGGTACTGGCAGATCATCGGCATCGCGGTGCGGCACGGCCTCGGCTCGTACCTGCGCGGCACCCGCGACCGGGCGCTGGACGTCCCGTCCGGCCGGGCCCAGCTGGGCCGCGCGCTGACGAACACGCTGAACGCCGGCGGCGTCACGTTCGTGAAGCTCGGCCAGATCCTCGCCACCCGCCGCGACGTGCTGCCGGCCGAGATCGCCGACGAGCTGGCCCGGCTGCAGGACGACGCCAGCCCGGTGCCGTGGCCGCAGATCGAGCGGGTGCTCGTCGCCGAGCTGGGCGCGCCGGTCGACGAGGTGTTCGCCGAGTTCGCCCGGGAGCCGCTGGCGGCCGCGTCCGTCGGCCAGGTGCACGTCGCCCGGCTGCACGACGGCGCCGAGGTCGTCGTCAAGGTGCAGCGGCCCGGCATCCGGCCCGTGGTCGAGCGCGACCTCGACATCGCCGCGCGGCTGGCCAACCGGCTGGAGAGCGGGACCCGGTGGGGCCGGCGGATGGGCGTGCGGACGCTGGCGGCCGGGCTGGCCGACGCGATCCGCGAGGAGCTGGACTACCGGATCGAGGCGGACAACATCACCGCCGTCGCGTCCGCGCCGAGCCGCCAGCCCGACGTCGTCCTGCCCGAGCCGCACCTGGCGCTGTGCACCGAGCGGGTGCTGGTGATGGACCGGCTGCATGGCACGCCGCTGAACCGGGCCGGCGCCGTCATCGAGGAGCGCGGCGTCGACCGCGACGCGCTGGCGACAACGCTGCTGGACTGCCTGCTGCGCCAGATCGTGCTGGACGGGATCTTCCACGCCGACCCGCACGGCGGCAACATCTTCCTGCTCGACGACGGCCGCCTCGGCCTGCTCGACTTCGGCTCCGTCGGCCGGCTCGACGGCGCCTTGCGCGACGCCCTGCAGCGGCTGCTCGTCGGCGTCGACCGGGGCGACCCACTTGCCGTCAGCGACGCACTGCTGGAGCTGGTGCCGCGGCCGGACGAGATCGACCAGCAGGCGCTGGAGCGCGACATCGGCCGGTTCATGGCCAGGCACACGACCGGCACGGTCAGCACGGGCGCCCGCATGTTCGGCGACCTGTTCCGCGTCGTCGCCGACCACGGTCTGGCCATCCCGCCGGAGATCGCCGCGGTCTTCCGGGCGCTGGCGACGGCCGAGGGCACGCTGACCCGGCTCACGCCCCGGTTCGACCTCATCGGCGGCGCCCGCGCGCTGGCCAGCGGCTACGTCGAGGAGCAGTACGGGCCCGAGCACCTCAAGCAGGCGGTCACCGAGGAGCTGGCCGCGCTGCTGCCGATCCTGCGCCGGCTGCCGCGCCGGGTCGAGCGCATCGCCAGCGCCGCCGAGCACGGCCGGCTCGGCATCAACGTCCGGCTGCTCGCCGACGAGCGCGACCGCGCGGTGCTGACGACCATGCTGCACGAGGTGCTGCTGACCGTCCTCGCCGCGACCACCGGCATCATGGCCGTGCTGCTCATCGGCACCGGCGGCGGGCCGCAGCTCACCGACGCCGTCGGCCTGTACGAGCTGATCGGCTACAACATGCTGGTGATCAGCGCGATCCTGGCGCTTCGGGTGCTGGCTCAGATCTTCCGGCGCGGCTGACGGCGCCACTCTCACCCGCTCCGGGGGACCCCGGACGGCCGCGCCGTCTCTAGCGTCGAGCCATGGCGCGGCATGCGAACGGCTATGACGACCGCTACGGCACCGGGTTCCTGCAGCGGCCGGCGCCCGACGACCGGCTGCCGCGGCAGGGCATGCCGGCCGTGGACGCGATGCGACTGCTCGGCGAGGAGCTGGTCCTCGACGGCATCCCGATGCGCAACCTCGCCACGTTCGTCACGACGTGGATGGAGCCCGAGGCGCAGCGGGTCATCGCCGAGAACCTGCACCGCAACTACATCGACCACGCCGAGTACCCGCAGACCGCGCTGATCGAGCAACGCTGCATCCGGATGCTGGCCGACCTCTTCCACGCGCCCGGCCCCACCACCGGGACCCGCACCCAGGGCTCGTCCGAGGCGATCATGCTCGGCGCGCTGTCGCTGAAGTGGAGGTGGCGGCAGCGGCGTGAGGCGGCGCGGCAGAGCGCCGACCGGCCGAACCTGGTGTTCGGCGGCGACGTCCACGTCGTGTGGGAGAAGTTCTGCCGCTACTTCGACGTCGAGCCGCGGATCATCCCGCTGCGGCCGGACCGGCTCACCATCGGCCCCGAGGACGTCGAGCCGCACGTCGACGAGAACACGATCGGCGTCGCCGCCGTGCTCGGCACGACGTTCACCGGGCACGCCGACGACATCGCCGGCATCGACGCCCTGCTGGTCCGACTGCGCGACGAGCGCGGCCTGGACGTCCCGCTGCACGTCGACGCCGCCAGCGGGGGCTTCGTCTGGCCGTTCCTCTACCCGGACACGAAGTGGGACTTCCGTCTCGAACAGGTCCGCTCGATCAACGTCTCCGGGCACAAGTACGGCCTGGTCTATCCCGGCATCGGCTGGCTGGTGTTCCGCACCACCGACGACCTCGCCGAGGACCTCGTCTTCTACGAGAACTACCTGGGCAAGCGCGACGCGACGTTCACGCTGAACTTCTCCACCAACGCCAGCATGGTGCTCGCGCAGTACTACAACTTCGTCCGCTACGGACACGCCGGCTACCAGGCGATCATGCGGACCATGCAGGCCAACACCGCCGACCTGGCCGAGCGGATCGTCGCGGCCGGCGACTTCGAGCTGGTCGGCGAGCCCGGCGCGGAGCAGTTGCCGCTCGTCGCGTTCCGGCTGGCCGGCGAGCACGACTACGACGAGTTCGACGTGGCCGGCCAGCTGGCCGGCGAGCACGGCTGGATGCTGCCGGCCTACTCGCTGCCGCCCGACGCGCAGGACGTGACGATCCTGCGCGCGCTGGTCAAGCAGACGCTGGGCCGCTCGCTCGCCGACACCTTGGCCGACGATCTCGCGCACGCCCTGCACACGCTGGAGGCGAAGGGCGGGCTGCACGAGCGCGAACGCAGCCGGGTCAAGTCGGGGACCGGCTACTGATCCCGCTTGCGGGCCAGCGCGGCCTCCAGGCGCTCCACCTTGCCGGTGATCTCGCCGGTGTGGCCGGGCCGGATGTCGGCCTTGAGCACCAGGCTGACCCGGTGGCCGTGCCGGCCGACCGCCTCGGTGGCGCGCTTGACGACGTCCATGCACTCGTCCCACTCACCCTCGATGGTGGTGAACATGGAGTCGGTGCTGTTCGGCAGGCCGGACTCGCGGACGACGGCGACGGCGTCGGCCACCGCCTCGGCGACGGAGTCGCCGGTGCCGGACGGTGCGACGGAGAACGCGATGAGCATGGCGTCATCGTAGGCCGCAGTCCGTGCACCGGCCGCGGCGGCGCAGCCAGTACGCCAGCGTCCCCCAGCCCAGCGCGACGCCCCACAGTGGCCAGAGCAGCGCCGGCCCGACGGCGGCCCAGTCCTCGGCGCCGATCAGGCCCTCGGAGAGGCCGCCCTTGATCAGCCCGAGCCCGCCGGAGGTCACCAGCACCGCCACCACCGACGCCGGCACGACGGCCAGCCCGACCGGCACCCGGCGGCCGCCCAGCCCGGGCATCCAGCGCGGGCACACCTCGCCCCAGCGCTGCACCAGGCCCAGCGTCAGCACGGTGCCCACCAGCGCGAACGAGCCCAGCCAGGCAGCCGCCAGCAGTGCGCCGTCGGCGGCCAGCTCGTCCAGCTCCCGCTCGCTCATGCCGATCGGCACGCCGGCGACCCACAGCCACCGGGTCGCCGCGTACAGCGCCGGGATCGCCGCCGCCACGTAGACCGCCGGACGGCCCCAGCGCCGCACCACCGCGACCGAGGCCGCCCGATCCGGCCGGCCGCACCTGGCGCAGGAGCCGGCGGTGCGCCGTGCGTAGGCAACCGTCGCCGCCGCCCAGAGGAAGCCGCCGATCAGCGCGACCAGCTGGTGCACGTGATCGACGCCGAGCGCACTGGCGACGTCGGCCCGCAGCCCGGCGTCGAACGGCCCGAGGACCACGATCATCGGCAGGTAGCCCACGAGCGCCAGCATCCGCGTCGTCGGCACCACGATCAGCAGCACCAGCGCCAGCGACCCGCCGAACCCGACGGCGAACCGCCGCCACCAGCGCGGCACCCTCGCGCCCGGCCGGTACCGCGCCATCACCGCACCGGTCCCGGCGCCGGCCAACGCGACCGCGGCGAACAGCGGCGCGCCGACGTCGGCCGGCACGTCGCCGAGCAGCGAGAGCTCGCTGTTCGGGTCGGCCGGGTCGATCGGGTAGCCGGCGCCGGTCAGCGTCCAGCCCAGCGCCGTCAGCCCGTAGCCGAGCGCCCACACCGTCGCCGCCCAGGGCGCCCAGTCCGGCCAGCGCCGCCACCAGCTGAGCCGCACCGGTGCGGCCGTCATCGTCAGTTCCATACCCCGACTCTCGCCCGCGGCGCACCGCTCCGGCCTCCCGCCGCTCGGTGAGACGGGTCCCTCGCCAGGGGGATCAGCGCGGGGTGATGAAACCGGACTCATAGGCGGCGATGACGGCCTGGGTGCGGTCGCGGACGCCGAGCTTGGTGAGGACGTTGCCGACGTGGGTCTTCACTGTCTCGACGCCGACCACGAGGTCGCCGGCGATCTCGGCGTTGGACCGGCCGGCTGCCATCAGCCGCAGCACCTCGGCCTCCCGCTCGCTCAGCCCGGCGCCGGCCAGCGCGTCGCCGCCGTTGCCCGCGTGCGCCGCGGCGAGTCCGCGGATGGCGGCCGGGAACAGCAGCGAGTCGCCGCTGGCCACCGTCCGGACCGCCTGCACGATCTGCTCCGGCCGGGCCCGCTTGAGCAGGAACCCGTGCGCGCCGGCGCGCAGCGCCTCGTACACGTAGTCGTCGTTCTCGAACGTCGTGACGACGAGGATGCGCGGCGGGTCGTCGTGCCGGGCGAGCAGCCGGGTCGCCTGGATCCCGTCGACGGCGGGCATCCGCACGTCCATCAGCACGACGTCCGGGCGGGACCGGGCCACCAGTGGCCCGACCTCGGCGCCGTCGGACGCCTCACCGACGACGCGCAGGTCCGGCTCCGCGTCGATGATCGCCCGCAGCCCGGCCCGCACCAGCGGCTCGTCGTCCACCAGCAGCACCGTGATCTGCCCGGTCACCGGTCCTCCCGTCCCGGCAGGTGCACCCGCACCCGCCACACCCCGTCCGCGGCCTGCGCGGACAGCTCGCCGCGCAGCAGCCGGACCCGCTCCCGCATCCCGCGCAGGCCGCGGCCACCGTTCGCCCGGGAGCCGGAGCCGGAGCCGGCGACACCACCGGGCAGCGGGTTCGACACGTCGATGTCCAGTCCGTCCGCCGTCGCCACCACCCGCAGCCGGACCGGCACCCGCGCCGCGTGCCGGGCCGCGTTCGTCAGGCCCTCCTGCACGATCCGGTACGCCTCCCGCGACAGCACCGGCGGCACGGCCGCGAGATCGCCGTCGACCGTCGCCTCCAGGTCCATGCCGGCGGTCCGCGCGTCGTCGACGAGACGGTCCAGGTCGGCCAGCGTGCGCTGCGGCGACGCGCCGTCACCGGGTCCGGCGCCGCCCGCGCGCAGCACGCCGAGCACGTGGTCGAGGTCCTCCATCGCCGTCCGGCCGGCCTCCTCGACGGCGAGCAGCGCCCGGCGGGCGAACTCGGGGTCGGAGTCGAGCACCCGGCGCGCCGCGGCCGCCTGCAGCGTCGTCACCGTCAGCGCGTGGCCGACGGAGTCGTGCAGCTCGCGGGCCAGCCGGTTGCGCTCGGCGAACTCCCGGGCCTGCTCCTCCATCGCCAGCCGCAGCTCCGCCGGCGACGGCCCCAGCAGCAGCGGCGCGAACCACGCCAGCAGCGCGCCGAGCCCGGCCACCAGGCACGCCGTCGCGACGACCAGCCCGAGCCCGAACAGCACCGCCCAGCCGCCGCCGACCTCGTCGAGGAAGCCCAGCCCGGCGATGCCGCCGCCGTCGTCGAAGCCGAGCCCGCGCGCCACCAGCAGCACCGCCGTCGGCGCGGAGAACAGCACCGCCGCCATCGCCACGCCGCCGCTGAGCAGGTGCAGCACGTACCAGCCGGCGCCGAACAGCCGGCTCTCCCAGGGCGGGTCGGCGGCCGGATCGGGCAGGTCGACGTCGAGCAGGGCGCGGGTCGCGGTGATCTCCAGCGCCCGCATCGCCGGCAGGAACGGCGGCACCGTCGCGATGACGAACGTGACCGCCGCCAGCACCGCGGCCGGGACGTACGGCGTGCCCGGGTCGGTGAACAGCCGCACGAACGCGACGATCAGCAACACGTAGGGCAGCAGGATCACGCCGCCGAGCAACAGGTGGATGCCGCGGCGGGCCAGCCGGCGCCCGGCCAGCGGCGCGACGATGCTGCGCAGCGCTCCCACGGAGCCGATTGTCGCAGCCGGCCTCAGCCGGCGTCCTCCGGCAGCATCGACACGGCGACCGCGCAGGCGGCGTCGAAGATCTCGTCGGAGGTCGCGTCGACGTCGCTCATGATCATCGGGCCGCCGAGCAGCGTGTAGAACGCCATCCGGCCGCACAGCTGCACCGGCAGCGGGTCGCCCGGGTCGACGACGAAGTCGACCAGCACCCGCAGCCGGTCGCGCAGCGCGTCGCCGGACTCGTGCGAGCGCAGCGCCGGCTGGTTCTCCATCAGGAACCGCAGCAGTTGCGCACCCTGGCCGCGGATCGCCTTGCCGTACCGCTCGATCAGCTCGCGCCGGTTCTCCGGCGTGCGGTCCTGCTCGGCGGCCCAGCCGACCACCTCGTCGACGGCCGTCAGCAGGTCGTCCACCAGGCTGTGGACGATGTCGTCCTTGCTCTTGAAGTAGTAGTAGAGCGACGCCTTCGTCATGCCGAGGCGCTCGGAGATCTCCCGCAGCGACGTCTGGTCGTACCCCTGCTGGGCGAACAGCTCCAGCGCCACGCGCTGGATGCGCGCCCGCGTGCTGCTGGGGTCTCGGTCGAGCATGGGACTCCGTCGATCGTGGGGGGTCGTGCAGTGAACGTACCCCGATGCGAGAAAGGTTCCACGTCAACGATCTGGCCGGGACGCACGAAGGCCCGCGGGCCGGCCTGGTGCCGGCGCGCGGGCCCTCGGGTGGAACGGACGTCAGGCCGGGACGACCTCGAGGTTGACGTTGGCCGCCACCTCGGGGTGCAGGCGCACGACGACGCTGTGGGTGCCGACCGTCTTGATCGGGCTGCCCACCTCGATGCGGCGCTTGTCGATGGCCGGGCCACCGGACGCCGTGACCGCCGACGCGATGTCGGCCGACGTGACGGCGCCGAACAGCCGGCCGGTGTCGCCGGCCTTGGCCGACAGCCGGACCGCGGTGCCCTCCAGCTGCGCCTTCACGGCGCGGGCGGAGTCGAGGTCGGCGAACTCGCGGGCCGAGCGGGCGCGGCGGATGGAGTCGATCTCCTTCTGCCCGCCCTTCGTCCACGCCATCGCGAAGCCACGCGGCACGAGGTAGTTGCGGCCATAGCCGTCCTTGACCTCGACCACGTCGCCGGCGGCGCCGAGGCCCGGGACCTCCTGGGTGAGAATCAGCTTCATCGCGTCGTCTCCCCTCAGCGAGCCGTCGAGGTGTACGGCAGCAGCGCCATCTCGCGGGCGTTCTTGATCGCGGTGGCGACGTCGCGCTGGTGGCGGGTGCAGTTGCCGGTGACGCGACGCGCGCGGATCTTGCCGCGGTCGGAGATGTACTTGCGCAGCAGCGAAGTGTCCTTGTAGTCGACGTAGTCGACCTTGTCCTTGCAGAAGGCGCAAACCTTCTTCTTCGGCTTGCGCAGCGGGGGCTTTGCCATCGTGGTGCTCCTCCTTCGGGGAGCCCGGTCGCCTCGCTGGCCGCGGCTGACCGGGATGGGTTGACGGGCGCGTTCCGTGCGGGGCGGCCTCCAGAGCCGCCCCGGAACGCTGGGTTACTTCGTGATCAGAACGGGGGCTCGTCGGACGGCGGACCGGCCGGAGCGCCCCACGGGTCGTTGCCGCCGCCGCCCTGCGGCTGTCCGCCGCCGGACGGGGTAGCCCACGGGTCGTTGCCACCGCCGGCGGGCTGGCCGCCGCCACCGAAGCCGCCGCCACCGCCGGACCGCTGGGTCCGGGTGACCTTGGCCGTGGCGTAGCGCAGGCTCGGGCCGATCTCGTCGACATCGAGCTCGATGACCGTGCGCTTCTCACCCTCGCGGGTCTCGTACGAGCGCTGCTTGAGCCGCCCCGTCACGACCACCCGCATACCGCGCTGCAGCGACTCGGCGGCGTTCTCGGCCGCCTGGCGCCACACCGAGCACGACAGGAACAGCGCTTCGCCGTCCTCCCACGTGCTGGTCTGCCGGTTGAACGTGCGCGGCGTGGACGCGACGCGGAAGTTCGCGACCGCGGCGCCGCTGGGCGTGAAGCGCAGCTCAGGGTCGTCGGTCAAGTTGCCGACAACCGTGATGACGGTCTCGCCTGCCATTGCTGGTCCCTCTCAGTGGGCTTCCGGCCGAACGACCTTGGTACGCAGCACCGTCTCGGACAGTCCGAGCTGGCGGTCGAGCTCAGCCACCGTGTCGGCCTCGCACGTGACGTCGAGCACCGCGTAGATGCCCTCGCTCTTCTTGCCGATCTCGTACGAGAGCTTGCGGCGGCCCCAGATGTCGATCTTCTCGACCGAGCCACCGGACTCACGTACGACCCCGAGGTAGTTCTCGAGGCTGGGCTGCACGGTGCGCTCCTCGGACTCGGGGTCCAGGATCACCATGACCTCATAGCGACGCATGCCGGATCACCTCCTGTGGTCTTCGCGGCCACGGTCTCTCCGTGGCAGGAGGGCTTGAACGTCGATGGCCCGGTCGGGTGCACACAGGTCCGTGCTCGACCAGGCCGCAGGCAAGGTTACCAGCGTTGCGCCGAAACACCGATTCGGTTGTCCACAGGGCTTGACCTGCGCGTCTCAAGCACGCCCGCGGAAATGCTCCTTCCGGATGATTCCGTGCACACCGACGGTACGGTCCACCACCTGGGAGACGGCGAAGTCGGCACCGGCGGACAGGTAGGCGTACGCCGTCGGGCGGTCCATCCCCAGGTCATCCTGCAGGAAGTCGAGTGCGTTCACGACCGCCCGGCGCATGGCGACGTCGAGATCGCTCACCTGGCCGCCGATGGCGCCGTCGGGGTCGGACAGCCCGATCGGGACCCACGCCTCCGGGGTCTCCGCGAACGGATACCCGAACGCGACGCCCGGAGCACGGCCGTCGCCGCGCTTGCACACGGTCAGCCGGAACGTCAGCCGCAGCGACCCCTCCAGCGCCGTCAGCGCCACCTCGCCGTCGCCCATGGCGAAGTGCGGGTCGCCGACGTGGAACAACGCGCCCTCGGCCACCACCGGCAGATAGAACGCGGAGTCGACACCGAGCAGGTTGATGTCGATGTTGCCGCCACCTCGCGTGGGCGGGATCGAGTTGACCGACGGATCGGTGGCCGACGTCGCGCCCGTGGTGGCCACACCCATGAGGCCGGCGAACGGCTCGATCGGGAACGTGACCTCGCCGGTGCGGCCCACCGGGAGCCGGCCGACGGCCCGGCCGCGCCGAGTGGTCACCGGCGTGAACGTCGAGACGTTGCCGTAGCGCTCGGGGTCGCCGGTGGCGCGCCCGTCGGTCTCGACGGGCGGCATCACCTCGGAGCGGGCGAGGTCGGCGAACGCGGCGGACAGCGCGCCCTTGCCGTGCCGGCTGGAGACGACGCCGTACGGCACCCGCGGCAGCGCCGACAGCGTCTCGACCTTGAGGACGTCGCCGGGCTCGGCGCCCTCGACGAACACCGGCCCGGTGACGACGTGCGGCCCGTCGACGTCGAAGTCGCGCGGCGTGCGGTCGTACCCGCCGGCGATCGCGACGGCGTCGTCGAGCACGTCGCGGCGGCGCACACCCTTGCTCGCGAAGTAGGCGACCGGGTCACGACCCTGGTCCTCGAGGATCCCCTCGTGCGAGACGGTGTCGATGGTGACGGTCTCGCCGGAGCGCATGCGCAGCACCGGCTCGTCGCCGACGCGAGGCAGGTATCCCCACAGCACCTGGTCCGGGTCACTGCGCAGGTAGTGCCGGCCGTCGATCGGCCCGGTGCCCGGCTGCAGGACGCGTCCGGGCAGCCGCACCCGTGACGCGGGCGCCGCCGCGCCGGCGGCCGCCTGGCCCGCCAGTGGCACCGCCGCCGCGGCGGCCGTCCCGACCGCGGCCAGCGCGCGCAGCAGTCCGCGCCGGCCGAGGCGACCCACCAGCCTGGCTCCGACGTACGCGGCGATGTCGTCCTCTGGAGTCCCGAACCGGCTCATGGCCACTCATGCCAGCGTGCCGCCGTGACGGCGCGGTTTCGGCCGGCGCCCGACGGGGTTACGAAAGGTCAGAAATCGGACCCGGCCTCCAGTCGCTGCCGCAGCAACTGCTCCAGCGGCATCGACTCGCCGTCGCGGCCGCCCACCCCGGCCTGCAGCGGCGGGTCGGACGGGGCCGGCCGGACGCCGGTCAGCCGGGCGGCCGCCGACCGTGGCACGTCGAGCAGGTAGAACTCGCCGTCGTCGCCGACCGCCATCGCGTGGTTGCGGCGCACGTACCAGCCGCGCAGCCCGGTCCGGTACGTGACGGCCCCCTCGCCGGCCCTGGCCCGCAGCGGCCCGGGCTCGATGCCGGCGGACCTCATGGCGGCGACGAACTGTGCGACCAGCTCCCGCGCCCGTGTGGTCTCGGCCGCCTTCTTCCGGGCCAGCGCCTCGGCCTGCGCCCGCACCACCTCGCGCCGCTGCTCCCGCCAGCTCCCCTCACCCACCCCTGCACTTTACGTGGGCGACCTGCGCGGCCAGCCCTGACCACGGACGCCACCGCCCGCACCGCACCTGCGCGTGGACCCCCGAGCGGACCGCAACAGCGTGCGGGGGCCGGGGGATGCCAGCAGGGGTAGGCTGCGGGCGTCCGAGCGAGGAACGAGCGAGGCACCTGTCGGACCGGCGCGGTAGCGTCTGTGAGCATGGCTGTGCAGCGCATCGGAGCCCACGTGAAGCAGGGCGACCCCATCGCCGTGTCCAAGTCGACCGGGGCCGGGGCGGTGCAGATCTTCCTCGGCGACCCGCAGGACTGGAAGGCGCCGAAGCTGACGTATCCGGGCGGCGCCGAGGGGCTGAAGGCCGACGCCGAGGCGGCCGGGCTGACGGTGTACGTGCACGCGCCGTACGTCGTCAACGTCGCCACGACGAACAACCGCATCCGCATCCCCAGCCGCAAGATCCTGCAGCAGCACGTCGACGTGGCGGCGCAGGTCGGCGCGGCCGGCCTCGTGGTGCACGGGGGCCACGTGCTCAAGGGCGACGACCCGCAGACCGGCGTCGACAACTGGCGCAAGGCGGCCGAGCAGTTGGACGCCAAGGTGCCGGTGTTCATCGAGAACACCGCCGGCGGCGACTTCGCGATGGCCCGCAAGCTGGACCGGCTGGCCGCGCTCTGGGACGCCGTCGGCGAGTTCGGGTTCGGCTTCTGCCTCGACACCTGTCACGCGTTCTCGGCCGGCATCGCGGCGGAGGACATGGTGGAGAAGACCCGGGCGATCACCGGGCGGATCGACCTCGTGCACGCCAACGACAGCCGCGACCCGTTCGACTCCGGCGCCGACCGGCACGCCACCATCGGCACCGGCAGCATCGGCGGTGACGCCATCGTCGCTGTCATCGAGGCGGCCGGCACCGACGCGATCGTCGAGACCCCGGCCGAGGGCCAGGACGCCGACGTCGCCTATCTGCTGGACCGCGTCAAGGCGAGGTAGCGGCGATGCGCGGCCGGGCACGGGCCGCCTCCGCGACGCCGGCGACGGCCTCGGGCCGTACGGTGTCGCGGACGATGCGCAGCGCCTCGAGCAGCGCGTTCAGCTGCTCCGGCGTCAGCAGGCCGGTGTACCAGCGGTCGACGTCCTCGAGGTGTTCCTCGACGGCGGCCGTCACCCGCTCCAGGCCGGCGTCGGTGAGCACGGCCCAGGTGCCGCGGCGGTCGGTGTCGCAGCTGGCCCGCACCACCAGGCCGGCGCGCTCCAGCCGGTCGACCACGCGGGTCACGCCGCTGGTGGTCAGGCTGGTCTGCGCGGCGAGGTCGCTCATGCGCAACTGGCAGTTGGGCGTGCGGCCCAGCCGCAGCAGGATCTCCAGCTCGTTCTCGGACAGGCCGTGGCGGCCCAGGCGGGCGGCGAACTTGTTGGTCAGCCCCCGGTGCACCTCGACGAGCAGGCCGACGGCGGTGAGCCGGTCGTCGTCGATGATTCGCGTCGTCGCCATAGATGCTGATGCTAACAATGGTTGACGGCGCAAAATATTGAACGTTGAAGCACTGACGCCAGAGAAAGGGCAGGCCATGGCTGAGTCGGACACCGATCGCAACGTGCACCCGTGGAACGGGCTCACGGTGCCGGCCGCCGGCGACTTCACGCTCGACCCCGAGCACGCCGACGTCACGTTCGCCGTCCGCTACCTCATGGTCACGCAGATCAAGGGCCGCTTCGGCGACGTCAGGGCGACGCTGACGCTTGGCGAGGACCCCACGGCGTCGCACGTCGAGGTCGTCGTCGGGACGGCGAGCCTGGCCACCGGCGAGGACGACCGCGACCAGCGGCTGCGCTCGGCCGACTTCTTCGACGTCGCCCGTCACCCGGAGCTGACGTTCCGGTCCACCCGCATCACGCACGTCCGCGGCAACGAGTTCGTGCTGGCCGGCGACCTGACGATCCGCGGGACCACCCGGCCGGTGGAGTTCGGCGCCAGCTTCGACGGCGTCGGCTTCGACCCGTGGGGCGCGCAGGTCGTCGGGCTCAGCGCGCGCACCGAGATCGACCGCGAGCGCTGGGGCCTCACCTGGAACCGGGCGCTGGAGACCGGCGGCGTGCTGATCGGCAAGACGGTCGTGCTGGAGATCGACGCCGAGTTCAACCGGCCGGCCGGATCCGCCCGCGAAACGGGTAACCTCGCCCCGTGACCCGCTCCCCCCTCGCCGTCCGTGAGATCACGAGCGAGCAGCATCTCGCCGCGATCGCCGAGCGGCCCTCGGTCAGCTTCCTCCAGACACCGGCGTGGGGCGTGGTCAAACGGGACTGGCGGTCCCGCTCGGTCGGCTGGTTCGACGGCGACCAGCTGGTCGGCGTCGCGCTCGTGCTCTACCGCCAGGCGCCGCGCGTGCGCCGCTACCTCGCCTACGTCCCCGAGGGCCCGAGCATCGACTGGGACGGCGCCGCGGCCGCCGGCGACCTGCAGCGCTGGCTGGCCCCGCTGGCCGAGCACGTGAAGTCGCAGGGCGCGTTCGGCCTGCGCATGGGCCCGATGGCGGTGACCCGCCGGTGGTCCAACGCGACGCTCAAGGCCGCGCTGGCCGACCCCGGCGTCAGCCGCCTGCGCGACGTCGCCGCCGACGAGACCACCGCGACCGGCGCGGCGCTGGCCGAGCAGCTGACGGCGCTGGGCTGGCGTCCGCCGGCCGACACCGAAGGCTTCGCCGCCGGCCAGCCACGGCACCTGTTCCAGCTGCCGCTGAAGGGCCGCGACACCGACGACGTCCTCAAGGGCTTCAACCAACTGTGGCGGCGCAACATCAAGAAGGCGGACAAGTCCGGCGTCGTCGTCACGCTGGGCACGGCCGCCGACCTGCCGGAGTTCCACCGCATCTACGCCGAGACCGCGCAGCGCGACGCGTTCACGCCGCGGCCGCTGTCGTACTTCGAGGGCATGTGGGCCGCGATGACGGCCGAGGCGCCGGAGCGGCTGCGGCTGTACCTCGCCCACCACGAGGGCGACCTCGTCGCGGCCGCCACCATGACCCGCGTCGGCACCCACGCCTGGTACTCCTACGGCGCCTCGACGACGGCCAAGCGCGACGTCCGCGGCTCCAACGCGATCCAGTGGCGGATGATGCAGGACGCGCTGGCCGAGGGGTGCTCCGTCTACGACCTGCGCGGCATCACCGACACGCTGTCCGAGGACGACCCGCACGCGGGGCTGATCCGGTTCAAGCTGGGCACCGGCGGCGAGGCGGTGGAGTACCTCGGCGAGTGGGACCTGCCCATCTCCCGCGTCCTCTACTCTGCCTTCGACCTGTACATGAAGCGCCGGAGCTGAGCGCGTGTCCCTCACCCTGCACATCGCCGCGGACCAGTGGCACGGCCGGGTCCGCCGCTACGTCGAGGACGCGACCGCCGCCGGCGTCACCGTCGTGCCGGTCGCGAAGGGCAACGGCTACGGCTTCGGCAACGCCGTGCTCGCGGCGGAGGCGGCCCGGCTGACGGTGCCGACGCTCGCCGCCGGGACGTACGAGGAGGTCCCGGCGGTCGCTGCGACGTTCGGCGGCGACGTGCTGGTGCTGACCCCGTGGCGGCCCTGGCTGACCGGCGGTCTCTCCGACGACCGCGTGCTGCACACCGTCTCGCGCCTGGACGACCTGCGCCGGCTGTCCGACGGCGACACCCGGCCGCGGGTCGTCGTCGAGGTGCTGACGAGCATGCGCCGGCACGGCATCGACCCCGGCGACCTGGCCGAGGTCGGCAAGCTGCTCGACGGCGTCCGGTTCGAGGGGTTCGCGCTGCACCTGCCGCTGACCGGCGACCACACCACCGAGGCGACGACGCTGGCCCGGCGGGCGTTCGAGGCGGTGCCGGCGGCCGCCCGCACGGTGTGGGTGAGCCACCTCAGTCCCGCGCGTGCCGCGACCGTCGGCCAGGCGACGTCCGCCGAGGTGCGGCTGCGGGTGGCGACGGCGCTCTGGCTCGGCGACCGGTCCGGGCTGACCCCGAAGGCGACGGTGCTCGACGTGCACCGGGTGCGCCGCGGCGAGACGTACGGCTACCGGCAGCGCCGGGCCCGCCGCGACGGCGCCGTCGTGGTGCTCGCCGGCGGGACGGCCCACGGCGTCGCCCTGCAGGCTCCGACCGCAGCCGGAACGCTGCGGCAACGGGCGTCGGCGCTGGCCCGCGGCGGGCTGGAGGCGGGTGGGCGGGCCCTGTCCCCGTTCCGCGTCGGCGGGAAGCAGCGCTGGTTCGCCGAGCCGCCGCACATGCAGTGCTCGATGATCTGGCTCCCCGCCGACGTCGACCTACCCGCCGTCGGCGACGAGGTCGACGTCGAGGTCCGCTTCACGACCACCACGTTCGACGCCCTCGCCTGGGACTGACGCCCCGCTCAGCCGGGGTACAGCGCCGGGTCCCCGTCCTCGACGACGAAGGTCGCCGCCGTCTGCGCCTCGGCGCCCGGAACGGTGACGTAGGGAAGGATGCGGAAGTCCGCGCGCAGCTCGCCCTGGGTGAACCGGGTGCGGACGTAGCCGCGGCGGTTCTTGAAGTACCTGATGTGCGGGTTCTCCGAGAGCTCGCGGGAGTTGGTGTTCTCGTTGCCGTCGCCGGTGCTGGTGACCGACGTGGTGACCAGCTCGACACCGACGCGCGCGGAATCGGGCCGGTCGGGGTTCTCCCTGAGGTCGGCGGCCCAGTGCCGGTGCACGTCGCCGGTGAGCACGACACCATTGCGCACCCCGCTGTTGCCCATGGCGGCGGCGATCCGGTCGCGGCTGGCCCGGTAGCCGTCCCAGGAGTCCATGTCGAAGCCTTGCTGCTCGCCGTAGGTCCGGTCGCGCTGGGCGAAGAACACCTGCTGGCCGAGCACGTCCCAACGGGCCCGGGAGCGGTGGAACCCGTTGACGAGCCAACGCTCCTGCTCGACGCCGGTCATGGTGCGGTTCGGGTCCAGCCGCTCCGCGCAGTCGACGCGCAGGCCGTCGCCGCAGGCCTGGTCGTCGCGGTACTGACGGGTGTCGAGCATGTGGAAGGTGGCCAGGTCGCCCCAGGCGAACCGGCGATAGAGCCGCATGTCGGTGCCGCGCGGGCGGGCGGTCCGGCGCAGCGGCATGTTCTCGTAGTAGGCCCGGAAGGCCGCCGCACGCCGGTCCGGGAACGCCGGGTCCGGCGCCTCGGGCGTCTCGCCGGCCCAGTTGTTCTCGATCTCGTGGTCGTCCCAGATCACCAGCCAGGGCGCTGTGGCATGGGCCAGCTGCAGGTCCGGGTCGGCCTTGTACTGGGCGTAGCGCTGGCGGTACTGAGCCAGCGTGCGGATCTCCGGGCCGAGGACGGCACGGATGTCGCCGGAGTTGGCGGGGTACTCGTAGATGTAGTCGCCGAGGTGCAGGACGAGGTCGGGGTGGTCCTCGGCGAGGCGTCGATACGCGGTGAAGTAGCCGTCGCCATAGTCCGCACAGGACGCGAAGCACATGGTCAGGTCCGGCATCGTGCCCGGCGCCGGCATGGTGATCGTCCGGCCGACCGGCGAGAGGTGGCGTTCGGTTCGGAAGCGGTAGAAGTACTCCGTCCCCGGGCGCAGGTCACCGGCCTCGACGTGCACGCTGTGCGCGTCCGCGGATCGTGCGGTCGTCGTCCCGGCGCGCACGACCTGCCCGAAGCGCTCGTCCGCGGCGATCTGCCACTGAACGACGAGGTCGCGGTCGGGCATGCCGCCGAGTCCGCTCTCGGCGTGCGGGTCGATGGCCAGGCGGGTCCAGAGCACGACGCTGTCGGCCCACGGATCCCCGGACGCCACGCCGAGGGTGAACGGGTTCGCCGTCAGCGGGGCGCGTCCGGCGGCCGCTGCCGGCCTGGCGGCCAGACCCGCCAGGCCGAGGCCGACGGCGGCGGTGCCACCGAGCAGGATCGAGCGGCGGTTGACTGTGCGCGGGGTATCGGACACGAGAACCTCCCTGGTCGGGTGCTTCTCGTGCAGGCAACATTACGGTCATGGCCGATATTGGTGTGCGGGGTGAACCCTCCGGCACGCGTGGGTGAACGGCTCGGGGGTCAGCCGGCCCAGCGCCCGGTCAGATAGGCAGCGGCCCACACCGACATCAACGGCACCGAAACCGCGAGATAGGCCCACAGCACCCAGCGACGGCGCGCCGCCAGCAGGGCGATCGTCACCCACAGCGGCCACCACAGCAGCGTCGCCCGCGGGACCGAGAAGAACCACGTCGACGTGCCGAACGCGACGACCTGCAGGCCGACCCAGGTCGCCTCGCCCCAGCGGCGCCACCACAGCAGCGCGGCGGTCAGCACGACGCCGACCAGCATGGCGACCAGCTCGGCGCGGAACATCCAGGCGAACCCGGGTGTCTGGGTGCCGCCGTAGGCCGCCTGCCAGGTCGTGTCGAACGCCGTCCACGGCCAGCTGAAGTGCCGGTCCCAGCCCTCGGCCTGGGCATGCAGCCAGGCCAGCCAGTCGCCGGTCTCGGACTCCAGGTACACCGACCACGCCAGCAGCGGGACCAACGGCAGGAACAGCCAGCCCAGGCCCGACCACCACGGCTGCCCGGACCGCTCGATCGCCTCGCGCCGCGTCGTCAGCCACTGGACGGCGATCGCGGCGGCCAGGAACAGCCCGCTGACGCGCACGGTGCACGACAGCGCCGTCAGCACGCCGGCGGCCAGCCAGTGCTGCCGCCGCGCTGCCAGCCAGGCCGGGAACGCGCAGGCGAGGAAGAGCGACTCGGTGTACGGCGCGGCGAGGAACACCGCCGAGGGCGAGACCGCCCACACCAGGACGGTGAGCCGGCCGATCCGCTGGCCGCCCTCGAGTTCGCCGATGCGCCCCAGCGCCACCGCGGCCACGGCGCCGGCCAGCAGCGACACGATCAACCCGGCGGTGACGTGACGCAGGCCCAGCTCGGCGCCGAACCACAGCAGCGCCGGGAAGCCGGGGAAGAACGCCTCGTTCGGCACACCGGTGGGCTGGCCGCCGTAGCCGTGGATCGCGATGCCGGCGTAGTGCCAGAAGTCCCACTGCTGCCATCGGTCCAGCGCCGGGACGACGTCCTGGCCCTGGGCGACGAACATCCAGCCGGAGGCGGCGGCGATCACCCACAGCGAGACCCGGCTGGCCAGCCAGACGCCCAGCGAGTCGCGGTCGACCGGCAGCAGCCGCTCGGCCGGCGTGCGCGCCGTCATGCCGGCACCACCCGCCGGCGGTGCCGCGCACCGTACAGCGCCAGGAACGGGCGGACGGGGTCCTCCTCGGGACGGCGGATGTCGCGCACGACCATCCCAACGAGCCAGAGCAGCCCAGCGATCCGCAGCAGGATGGCCAGCGCGTACTGGTCGTTGGTCAGCAGCGGCGCCGACGGGTCGTAGAGCGTGGCCAGGAAGCGCCAGACGAGCACGAAGTAGACGACCTCGGCGACCTGCCAGACCGCCAGGTCGCGCACCCGCGGCCGCGCCAGCACCGCCAGCGGCAGCAGCCACAGTGAGTACTGCGGCGACCACACCTTGTTCACCAGCAGGAACGCGGCGACGGCGAGAAAGGCCAGCTGGGCGACGCGGGGCGGGGCCGGCGCCGTCAGGGCCAGCGCGGCGATCAGCAGCAGCGCCACCGCCGCGGCCAGCACCACGAGCGAGTCGATGAACTCCGGCAGCAGGTCCGGCGCCAGCAGGTCCACCGCGAACCAGGTGGAGCCGAAGTCGGCGGCGCGGTCGGCGTTGAACGTGAAGAACTCCCGCCAGCCGTCCGGCGCCCACCACGCCACCGGCAGGTTCGTCGCCGACCACGCGGCGACGGCGGCGACGACGGCCAGCGCGGCGTCGCGCAGCGCCGCCCGTCGTTCCGGCGACCGCAGCGCCACCAGCACCAGCACGCCGAGCAGCAGCGCCGGGTACAGCTTCAGCGCGGCGCCGAGTCCGATCAGCACGCCGGCCAGCACCGGCCGCTCACGCGACCACGCCCAGATCGCCAGCGACGTCGCGAGCACCGCGAGCAGGTCCCAGTTCACGTACGCGCTGAGCAGCAGCAACGGCGACGCCGCCACCAGCACGCCGTCCCAGGGGCGGCGCGGCACCGTCCGGGCCGTCGCGACCACGACGCCGATGGCGCAGATTGCCATCAGCACGGCGGTGAGGTCGAAGAACACGACGCTCTCCGCGATCGCCGGCGGCAGGCCGCCGTCGCCGCCGAACGCGTCGTACAGCCCCGCCGCCGCGGCCGCCGTCGCCTGCATGACCGCGCCGGTGAGCACCGGGTACTCCAGCAGGCTGTCGCGGTACACCACCAGCCCGTCGACCAGGCCGCGCTCGCGGTACAGGAACGCGACGTCGCTGTAGCACAGCGACGTCCACATCGACCGGTCCGCGCGGTCGGCCCAGCCCGCCGACCGGCACGGCTCGTCGGCCAGGAAGCCGACGGCCAGCACGACGACGGCGACCAGCAGCGCGATGCGCACCGGGCCCCACCAGCGCCGCCGCGCGGCAGCCCGGCGGCCCAACGGCCCACCGACCGCCTCGCTCAGCCCTCTGACGACGGGGTCGTCCCGGCTCGGCGCGGCGGGCGACTCGGACACGTTGCGACAGCCTAGACGGCGCCCGTGCCGCGGGTCACAGCGACGGGCCGCGCGCTACGGTGAGCGATCCCCGCCGGGCCCGCCACCGCCGCCACCGCCGCCTCCGCCACCGTTGGCGTCGCCCCACTCGTTGCCGGGCGGGTCCTCCGTGGGCGAGGGCTCCTCGGTCGGCTCGTCGGACGGGGTCTCCGATGGCTCCGGCGAGGGCTCCTCGGGGTCGACGCCGCCCCACTCGTTGCCGCTCTCGTCGTCGCCGCCGCCGCCGTCGCCGTTGCCGTCGCCACCGTTCTCATCGCCGTTGCCGTCGCCACCGTCGCCGTTGCCGTCGCCGTTGTCGCCGTTCTCGTCGCCGGAGTCCTCGGTCGGCGTCGGCGTGGGCGTGGGGGTCGGCGTCGGGTTGACCGGCTCGCCGACCTCGGCCGGCTCGGGGAACTCCTCGACCTCCATGCCCTCCAGCGCGCCGCGCATGAACGCGGTCCAGATGCGGGCCGGGAAGCGGCCACCGGTGAACGTCTCGAAGCCCTCGACGCCGTCGAGAGACACGGTCCCGGCGGTCTCGCCGTCGCCGCGGAAGATCGCGACGCTCGCCGCGAGCTGCGGCGTGTAGCCGGAGAACCACGCGGTCAGGTCCTCGTGCGTCCCGGTCTTGCCGGCGGCCGGCCGGCCCAGCTCCTGCGCCTCGCTGCCGCTGCCGTTCTCGACCACCTGCGTCAGCGCGTAGGTGGTGTCGGCGACGACCCCGGGATCGAGCACCGACTCGGGGGCCGGCTCGACGCGGTAGGGGACGTTGCCGCCGGGCTCGCTGACCGAGCGGACGGTGTACCAGTCGGCGTGCCGCCCGCCGGCCGCGAGCGTGGCGTACGACTCGGCCATGTCGATCGGCCGGACGTGCCCGATGCCGATGGTGACGCGCGGGTTCTGCCGCAGGTCCGCCTCCTCGTCGGCCGCGTAGGACAGGCCGGCGGCCAACTGGGTGTCGACGATGGTGTCGGGGCCGATGTCCATCGCGAGGTCGACGAAGGCGGTGTTCATCGAGCTCTCGGTCGCGGTGACGAGGTCGACCGCCTCGCCATACTCCTCGTCGCCCTGGTTGTGCACCGGCGGGCCGAGGATCGGGTCGGTGAGCGTGTTGCCGGAGTACCGGCTCTCCAGCGAGATGCCCTGCTCCAGCGCCGCAGCCAGCGTGAATGGCTTCACCGCCGACCCGCCCTGGACGGAGGCGGCGATGGCGTCGTTGAACGGCTGCGCGACGTAGTCCGGCCCGCCGTACATCGCGACGACGGCGCCGTCGCCGGGCGTCACCGCCGCGAGACCGACCCGCACGCCCTCGGCGTTCTCCTTCGGCCGCTCCGCGTCGACCGCGGCGATCGCCGCGGCCTGGGCCTGCGGGTCGAACGTCGTGGTGATGCGCAGGCCGCCGGTGTCGATCTGCTCCTCGGTGAAGCCGTTGTCGAGCAGCTCCTCGCGGACCTGCCGCAGCAGGTAGCCGTTGGGGCCGCCGTAGCGGTTGGTGCTCTGCTCGGGCACGACGGCCGGCGGGACCAGCGTCGCCGCCGTCGCCTCGTCCAGCGCGCCGATCTCGACCATGCCGTCGACGACGTACTGGAACCGGTTGTTGAACCGCTCGGTGTTCTCCGGGCCGACCGTCGGGTCGTAGCGCGGCGGCGAACGCAGGATGCCGGCCAGCCCGGCGCACTCGGCGACGTTGAGCTCGGAAACCGGCTTGCCGTAGTACGAGCGCGACGCGGTCTGAATGCCGTAGAGGCCGCTGCGGCCGAACCAGATCGTGTTGAGGTACGCGGCGAGGATGTCGTCCTTGTCCATCTGCCGGTCGATCTTCACCGAGATGAAGATCTCCTGGATCTTGCGGGTCGGCGTCTGTTCCTGCGTCAGGTAGTAGTTCTTGACGTACTGCTGCGTGATGGTCGAGCCGCCGCCGGCCGCCGTCGACCCGTTGTTGCGGATGTAGCCGATGCCCGCGCGGACGATGCCGACCGGGTCGAAGCCGCTGTTCTCGTAGAAGCTGCGGTCCTCGGCCGCCACCACGGCGTCCTGGCAGGCCTGCGGGATCTCGGAGATGTCGACGGTCTCGCGGTTCTCGGCGCTGAACCGGCCCAGCTCGGTCTCGCCGTCGTTCCAGTAGACGATGGACGCCTCGGACCGGGCGAACGCGTTGGCCTCCGGGATGTCCGTCATCGCGTAGGCGATGCTGACGCCGGCGACGCCGAGCAGCATCATGCCGAGCGCGTAGAGGCCGAATGCCTTCCAGGAGACGAATCGGCGCCAGCCCCTGCGGCGGCCCTTGCCGTCCTTCTTGCCGTTGCGACCGGCGGCGTAGCGGCGCGCGCCGCGTTCCGGGGTCGCCGACGGCACCGCGCCGGCAGACGCGGCCGTCCGCGGACGCGCCGTCTTGGACGCGGCGTTGCGCGCGCGGTCACCCGCGCGTCGTCGCCCTTGGTTGGTCACTGAGTTCCCGGTCGGGTCGGGGACATCGGCAGCCCGGTGCGCGCGCTGACGCGCCCCGGATTCATGCAGAGCCTACGACGCTCCATGGTCGATCACGCCAATCCTGCTCTCGTCCCAGCCGGTTCAAACCCGCACAAATCGACCCACCCGTCACACCGGTCACACCGATGCGGACCGGTCACTTGCACTTCGCGCCCGGGACGCCCTATCGTCCTGATGTATCGGTTCGATACATCGAGCTGACAATGATGCAAGGGAGCGTACCTCGTGGGCAAGCGGGCAGAGGCGTTGGAGCTGGCCATCCTGGGCCTGCTCCATGACGCGCCGCTGCACGGCTACGAGTTGCGCAAGAGGGTGAACTCGCTGCTGGGGTGGGGGCGAGCCTTCTCGTACGGCACCTTGTATCCGACCCTCAAGGCGATGGTCCGGCAGAACTACCTGGCTGAGGACGAGCCCGCCGGCACCCTGGTGACGCCGGGCCCGCACCGCAGCGGGCGCCGCGGCCGCATCGCCTACCGGCTCACACCGGAGGGCAAGGAGCGATTCGCCGAGCTGCTCACCCACACCGGGCCCTCGGCCTGGGAGGACGAGCACTTCGGCGTGCACTTCGCGTTCTTCGGCAAGGCCGACGCCGATACCCGCATGCGGATCCTCATCGGCCGGCGTGGCCGGCTGCAGGACAAGCTCGACCAGTTCCGCTCGGCGCTGTCGCGCACCCGTGAACGACTCGACGCCTACACGCTGGAGCTCCAGCGACACGGCCTGGAGTCGGTCGAGCGCGAGGTCAAGTGGCTCGACGACCTGATCAGCGCGGAACGGCGCTCGATCGACGCGCCACCGGGCGCCATGCCCACCCCAGGGGCCGGTGAGCCACCGGCGCCCCCCACCGGAAACGAAGGAGAGATCGGCCGATGAGCTCGGTACGTGTTGGCATCGTCGGCGTGGGTAACTGCGCCGCCTCGCTCGTGCAGGGCGTGCACTATTACCGTGACGCCGACCCGGCGACGAAGGTCCCCGGTCTGATGCACGTTCAGTTCGGCGACTACCACGTCCGTGACGTCGAGTTCGTCGCCGCGTTCGACGTCGACGCCAAGAAGGTCGGACAGGATCTCGCCGACGCCATCGGCGCCAGCGAGAACAACACCATCAAGATCTGCGACGTCCCGCCGACGGGCGTCGTCGTCCAGCGCGGCCACACCCTGGACGGCCTGGGCAAGTACTACCGCGAGACCATCGTCGAGGACGAGAGCCAGCCGGTCGACGTCGTCGCCGCGCTGAAGGCCGCGAAGGTCGACGTGCTGGTCTGCTACCTGCCGGTCGGCTCGGAGCAGGCGGCCAAGTTCTACGCGCAGGCCGCCATCGACGCCGGTGTCGCGTTCGTCAACTGCCTGCCGGTGTTCATCGCCGGCACCCAGGAGTGGGCGGACAAGTTCACCGCGGCCGGCGTCCCGATCGTCGGCGACGACATCAAGTCGCAGATCGGCGCGACCATCACGCACCGCGTGCTGGCCAAGCTGTTCGAGGACCGCGGCGTCACCGTCGACCGGACCTACCAGCTCAACGTCGGCGGCAACATGGACTTCAAGAACATGCTCGAGCGCGAGCGGCTGGAGTCCAAGAAGATCTCCAAGACGCAGTCGGTCACGTCGCAGCTGGCCGAGGGCCTGGAGCCGCGCAACGTCCACATCGGCCCGTCGGACTACGTCGCGTGGCTCGACGACCGCAAGTGGGCGTTCATCCGGCTCGAGGGCCGCAACTTCGGCGACATCCCGCTGAGCCTGGAGTACAAGCTCGAGGTGTGGGACTCGCCGAACTCGGCCGGCATCGTCATCGACGCGATCCGTGCGGCCAAGATCGCCCTGGACCGCGGCGTCGGCGGCCCGATCCTCTCCGCGTCGTCCTACTTCATGAAGTCGCCGCCGGAGCAGTACTCCGACGACGTCTGCCGCGAGAAGGTCGAGCAGTTCATCCGCGGCGAGACCGAGCGCTGACGCGCCTCGCACGGGTGACAGGAGCCGGCGCCCCCACGGGGTGCCGGCTCCCTCGCGTTCCGGCGGACCGGGCGTTGAGACGAGCCCGGATCGGCCGAACGGGATGAGAATCCCATCAGCGATGCGGCAGTTTGACGTGGCTCGTCTACCATTTCCGTCATGCTCCGGTGGGATCGTGTGCCAGATTGAGGTGTTTCACCCATCGGTCGCCTATTGACAGAACGCTGCCGGGCAGCAAGCGTCGTCTAGCGGCGCGTGTGCGTCCCGGAGCACGACGGCGGCCACGAGGGGCCCGAGTCGCTCATTGGCGAGCGACCAAGGGGGACGACAGAGGAAGGATCATCGATGACGCGGACCGCCCGAGGACGCCGTAGCAACGACGGCGCCACGAAGCGGGCGCGCGCGACCCAGCGCCCAGCCGACCAACGCCCAGCCGTGAAGTCCGGTCGTGCGAAGGAGGGCGGCGACGGGGAGCGCTCGCAGTCGTTCTGGCATTCCTTCCTGCACGACCGCAGCGTCCGTTCACGGGTCGCGGCACTGGTCCTCCTTCCGCTGCTCGGCACCCTGGTGCTGGGCACGCTGTTCTTCAAGAACGCCCTCGACGAGGCGTCTTCCGCGTCGCGCACCGAGAGCCTGGCCGAGGTCGGCATGGTGGCGCTGACGGCGCTCGAGGCCCTCCAGGACGAGCGCGACACCACCGGCCTGGCCATCAGCGCCGACACCGTCGCCGACGGCTCGGTCACCGCCGCGCGCGAGAACACCGACGCCGCGCTCGCCGCGCTGACGTCGGAGATCGACGAGCGCCGCGGCGACGACCTCGGCAGCAGCTACGAGAGCGCCGTCGAGGCCTACGAGCGCGAGGTCGCGCGGCTGAGCGCGAACGAGTCGAACTACCGCACCCAGCGCGACCTCAACGACCCGCCGTTCGACGCCGGCGGCACCAGCGGCTACCACCGCTTCGCCGAGGTCCTGCAGCGGCTGGCCACCGCGTCCGCCGCCGGCACCGACGACCCGACGCTGGCCCGCCGCATCTCGGCGCTGGCCGACATCGCGCAGGCGGTCGAGTCCGCCTCGATGGAGCGCGGCATCGTCGCATACTTCCTCACGCCCGGCGAGGCCGCCGACGACACCCAGCGCGACCAGGCCATCGTCCTGCAGGGTGAGCAGGACCTGCTGCTCAACGGCCGGTTCCTGCGCGGCCTCGGCTTCACCGAGCAGGCCCGCATCTACTCCAACCAGATCTTCATCGGCGACCGCGAGATCACCGAGACGCGCGACGACATCGCCGCCAGCGCCAACGCCCGGACCTCCAAGGAGGAGTGGTGGACGGCGTCGACGAACCGGCTCGACGCCCTGCGTGACATCCAGCAGGAGGCCGGCAACACCGTCCTCACACTGGCCGCCGACCGCACCGACAGCTCCCGCGTGACCGCGCTGTTCAGCGCGCTCGCCGTGCTGGCCGTCCTCGGACTCACCGTCTACCTCGCCATCGTCGTGGCGCGCTCCATCATCGGACCGCTGCGCCGGCTGCGCGCCTCGGCCCTGGAGACCGCGCAGACGCAGCTGCCGGCGCTGGTCGAGCGGGTGCACAAGGACGGGCCGGTGGTGGCGCGCAACCTGCCCGACGCCGTCCAGGCCGAGGGCCGCGACGAGATCGGCCAGGTCGCCACGGCGTTCAACGACGTCCACTCCACGGCCGTCCGGGTCGCCGCCGAGCAGGCCCTGCTGCGGCAGAACCTCGACACGATCGTCGTCAACCTCTCCCGCCGCACGCAGTCGCTCGTCGACCGCCAGCTCGGCGAGATCGAGGGCCTGGAGCAGCGCGAGCGCGACCCCGACCAGCTGAGCACGCTGTTCCGCATCGACCACATGGCCACCCGCGTCCGGCGGCACGCCGAGAGCCTCCTGGTCCTCGCCGGCGTCGACGAGATGCGCAAGCACACCAGCGCGGCCGGCGTCCTCGACGTCGTCCGCACCGCGGTCGGCGAGGTCGAGCAGTACCCGCGGGTGAAGTTCGGCGTCATGCCCACGGACCTCATCACCGCCGGCGCCGTCGACGACATCGCCCACCTGCTGGCCGAGCTGATCGACAACGCGACCGAGTTCTCCGCGCCGGCCACGCCGGTCCGGGTGACCAGCCAGCCGCTGCTCGGCGGCGGGCTGCGGCTGCAGGTCACCGACTCCGGCCTGGGCATCCCGGCCGGGCAGCTGGACGAGCTGAACGAGCGGCTGCGCAACGTCGGCGACATCGACGTCGCGGCGTCGCGCACCCTGGGCCTCTACGTGGTCGCCCGGCTGGCGGCCAAGCACGGCATCCAGGTGCGTCTCGAGGCGGTCCCCGAGGGCGGCACCGCCGCGCAGGTCGATCTGCCGGCGCATCTGATCCTGTCGCCGCTGGACACCAGCGAGGGCGTCATCCCGCCGGTGCCGGCCGAGCCGGTCGCCCAGCCGTCCGCCGCTCTCGGCGACACCTGGAGCCTGGACCCGAGCCCGGCGCCGTTCCGCCGCGAGGACTCCTCGCCGGCGCTCCCGGTCACGTCGTCGGCGCTGCCGCGGCGCGACGAGCGCTCCGACGAGACCCGCTTCCCGGCCGAGACCCCCGGCCGCGCCGGCGACTCGCAGCCGGTCGACCCGGCGCCGGCCATGGACGCCGGCCGGCCCACCTGGCCCAGCCCGGAGGAGTCGCGGCTGCGTGCCGACACCGGTGAGTCGCGCATCGCGCCGATCACGGGTGAGACCCGCTACGCGCCGGGCGACACCGGCGAGCAGCGGCTCACCGACACCGGCTCCCGGCGGCTGGCCGACGGCCGGCTCACCGAGACCGGCGAGCGCCGCCTCAGCGACACCGGCGAGCGCCGGTTCGGCGCCGGCGAGCCGGCCCGGCCGCCGTTGCCCACCCGCGAGCGCCAGGAGACGCGTCCCGAGGTCCGCCCGCCGGCCGCCCCGCCGCCGGCCGCCCCGGTGCCCGCGGCCGCCCGGTCCTCGCTGCGGGCACCGGAGCCGACGTTGCCCGAGAGCGACTCGCCGATCTATGACTCCGTCGCCTCGGCCTGGTTCAGCCGGTCCGGCAGCGCGTCGAACGACTGGTCCAGCCCTGCCGACGAGGGCTGGCGGCGAGCCGCCGAGGCGCTGCGCTCGGCCGAGGAGGCCGCCAGCGCCCGGGCCGGTCAGCGCGACACCGAGCCGATCTCGACGGCGCCGCAGACGGGGTCCGGCTGGGCCGCGCGCGAGACGCCGCCGGTGCCGGAGCCGGTCGCCGAGGCCGAGCCCGCGCTCAGCGCGTCCGGCCTGCCGCTGCGGCGGCGTGGCGCCTCGCTGGTGCCCGGTTCGATCGGCGAGCTGAACGAGACCACGGAACGGACCCGGCGGCCTGCTGCCGCGGCCAAGGACGCGAGTAACGTGGCCTCGACACTGGCCAGCCTGCAGCGAGGGGTCGGGCGAGGCCGGGAGGAAACCGGTGGCTGGGTACCGAAGCGGCCCAGTGACCCCGAGAGGAGCGATTCGTGACCAACGCCTCCAGCGACGAGCTCGGCTGGCTGCTCGACCGATTCGTCGACCGCACCACGGGAGCCGCGCACGCGGTCGTGGTGTCGGCGGACGGTCTGCACCTGGCCGGCTCTACGGGCATGCCGCGGGAGCGTGGCGAGCAGCTCGCCGCGGTGGTGTCGGGCCTTGCCAGTCTCACGGTCGGCGCCTCGCTGATCCTGGGCGCGGGCGAGGTCCAGCAGACCCTCGTCGAGATGAGCAACGGCTTCCTGCTGGTCATGGCGGTCGGCGACGGCGCGCACCTGGCCGTCCTGGCGGCCTCCAGCGCGGACCTGGGACAGGTCGGCTACGAGATGGCCCTGCTCGTCGAGCGGGTGGGCGCCGTGCTCAACCCGGCCACGCGAGTGGGATGAGAAACGACGTGCACGGGCACCGGATGTGGTAGGGATCGGGTCAGAACGACGACCCATGTTCCGACGATGGTCTGGAGGTAACGATGGCGGCACCTGACGGCCGGCGCGTACGGCCGTACCTCGCGACGCGTGGACGCACGCGCCCGGTGCAGGACATCGCCATCGAGGCACTCGTCTCCACCACGAAGGACGGCCGCACGCACGGCTCCGATCCCGAGCCGGAGCGGGAACGCATCCTCCGGCTGTGCCACTCGCCGCGATCCGTCGCGGAGGTGGCCGCGATCGTCTCGATGCCGCTCGGCGTGGCCCGCGTGCTCGTCGCGGACCTCGAGACCGAGGGACTCGTGCGGGTCGCCGACCCGCTGGCGGCATTCGCCGGCTCCGCGGAGCCGGCGCGAAATCTGAGCGTGCTGGAAAGGGTGAGGGATGGCCTTCGTCGACTCTGAGGTGTCTGGCGGCACACAGGCCGACCAAGACGCACTGTCGGTCAAGATCGTCGTGGCCGGCGGCTTCGGCGTGGGCAAGACGACGTTCGTCGGCGCGGTCAGCGAGATCGAGCCGCTGCGTACTGAGGCGCTGATGACCGAGGCGTCGACCAGCGTCGACGACCTGTCGATGCTGCCGGAGAAGCGGACCACGACGGTGGCCATGGACTTCGGCCGCATCACGCTGGCCGAGGACCTCGTCCTCTACCTGTTCGGCACGCCCGGCCAGAACCGCTTCTGGTTCATGTGGGACGACATCACCCGCGGCGCGATCGGCGCCGTCGTGCTGGTCGACACCCGCCGGCTGGCCGACTGCTTCGGCGCCATCGACTACGTCGAGCAGCGCGGCATCCCGTTCGTCGTCGCGCTCAACGCGTTCAACGGCGTCCAGGAGCACGACGTCGAGGACGTGCGTGACGCGCTGCAGGTCGGCCCCGAGGTCCCGTTCGTCGTCACCGACGCCCGCGACCGCGAGTCGGTGAAGGTCGTGCTCGTCACGCTGGTCGAGCACGCGATGTCGCTGATCCAGCAGACCTGACGCGGAACGCGGCCACCGCGAGCGCCGTCCAAGTGGCATGCGTCACTTCGGGTGGATCGTCGCCGCGCCGGTCGCGGCCCTGTTGCTCGCCGCTTGCGGCGAAGAGGAGGCGCCCGTGAGCGCCTCGCCGTCGGACCCGCCGGCGTCCGCCGACCCCGGCCAGGCCTACACCGGCTTCTTCACCGTGCTGGAGAACGCCGAGCACGGCCCGCAGCTGTGCTCCGTCGTGGCCGAGTCGTTCCCGCCGCAGTGCGGTGGCCCCGACGTCCTCGGCTGGAACTGGGACGAGGCGCCGAACGTGACGTCGGAGAGCGGCGTCACCTGGGGGTACTACGCGGTGACGGGCACCTGGGACGGCACCGCGCTGACGCTCACCGAGCCGCCGCTGGACGGCGCGGCCACCTCGCCGGTCGTCCCCGACGGCACCGTGCCCGACTTCACGTCGCCGTGCGAGCCGCCGGCCGGCGGCTGGGCCGTCGTCGACGCCGCCACCGCCACCCAGGCGGCGCAGGATGCCGCCCTGGCGCACGCCGCCGAGCAGCCCGACTACGCCGGCGCCTGGATCGACCAGTCGATCAACCCGGCCAGCGGCCAGGAGACGCCGGACGAGGGCGCGATGAACGACCCCACGCAGCTCGTGCTGAACGTGCGGTTCACCGGCGACCTCGAGCGACACGAGGCCGAGCTCCGTGCCATCTGGGGCGGTGCGCTGTGCGTCAGCGCGGCCGAGCACACCGAGCAGGAGCTGCTGGAGATCCAGGAGGAGGTGCTCGCCGAGCTGGGCGACCAGGCCAGCGGCGGCGGCACCGACGTCACCACCGGCACGATCGTGGTGGACGTCATCGTCGACGACGGCCTGCAGGAGCGGCTGGACGAGCAGTACGGCGAGGGCCTGATCCGGGTCAGCGCCGCGCTGCGTCCGGTCGGCTCCTAGCAGAATCGTCGTGACGACGGCCCGGCCGGCTGACTAGCGTCGGACGACATGAGCCGTCACGCGATCGTCGTCGGCAGCACCGGCCAGATCGGCCGGGCCGCCGTGGAGTCCCTGCTCGACGACGGGTGGACCGTCACCGCCGTGCACCGGGGCGGCACGCCGCAGCCGCGCGGCTGGGCCCGGCTCGGCGTCGTCGAGCGGCGGGCCGACCGCGCCGAGCTCGCGTCCGTGGTGAAGGAGACCGGCGGTTCCGACGCGATCGTCGACACGATCGCCTACGACGACGCCGACGCGCGGCTGCTGCTCGACCTGGCCGGCGACGCCGGCTCGCTGATCGTCGTCTCCAGCGCCTCGGTGTACGCCGACGACGCCGGCCGCACGCTGGACTCGGCGACCGGGCCGGAGGACTTCCCGCGCTTCGCCGGGCCGGTGCCGGAGACGCAGGCCACGCTGCCGGCCGGGCCGGCCACGTACTCGACGAAGAAGCGGCTGCTGGAGATCGCCCTGCTCAACGGCGCGCGGGCGCCGGTCACGATCCTGCGGCCGGGCGCGATCCACGGGCCGGGCAGCAGCAGCCCGCGCGAGGTGTGGCCGCTGCTGCGGGCGCTGGCCCGGCGGCCGAAGGTGCCGCTGGCCTACCGCGGCGAGAGCCGGTTCCACACCACGAGCGCGCCGAACCTCGGCGAGCTGATCCGGCTGGCGGCGCAGCGGCCGGGCACCCGGGTGCTCAACGCCGGCGACCCGGAGCCGCCGGCGGTCGCCGAGATCGTCCGGACGGTCAGCGCCACCGTCGGCCACGAGCCCGAGCTGGTGCCGATCGACGGCGCCGCGCCACCGAGCGGCGCCGGCCGGACCCCGTGGTCGGTGCCGCGGCCGTTCGTCCTGGACATGACGGCGGCCGCGACCGAGCTGGGCTACGCGCCGGTGACGACCTACGCCGACGCCGTCGTCGACACGTCGGCCTGGCTGCGAGAGCGGCTGGCGGAGCGGCCCTGGCGGGAGGCGTTCCCGCTGCTGGCCACCTACTACGGCGACTCGATGGACGACTTCGCCGCCGAGGACGAGCTCCTCGGCGCCGTCTAGGCCCGGCGGCGATTCTACGGGCACGCCCCGGCAACGGCGCGCTACGTCACCTGATCGTTCTCTGGAAGTGGATCAGGTGACAAAGCGGCGCCGGCCCGTCAGTGCGGCGACCAGCCGCCAGCCGACCAGGAGAGCGCCCAGTACCACCGTCGCAACCACGACGAACGACGCGGCGGTGCCCTGGCCGGACGCGGCGCGCAGCAGCATGCCGACGATCACCGTCGCCGCCCACACCGTGACTCCGGCGGCCAGCCAGCCGCGAGGGCGGGCGGGGCCGGCGTCCTCCCGTCCTCGCGGCGCCCCAAGCAGCGTCACCGCCCAGCCGACGGCCAGCCCCGCGAGGAACGGCCAGGCCGTCCGGGCGACACCGGCCAGCGCCAGCGGATCGTCGTGCGTGCGCCGTCCGATCAGCACGAACACCAGCACCAGGACGGCGTCGGCGGCCACGGCCGCCCAGCGGCTCACGCCGAGGACTCCGGCTGCTCGGACCACCACCGCAGCAGCTCGGCGCGGACCTCGTCCTCGGGCAGCACGCCACGGTCCAGCCGCAGCTCCAGCAGATGGTGATAGGCGCGGCCGACGAGCGGGCCCGGGCCGATGCCGAGGATCCCCATGATCTGGTTGCCGTCGAGGTCGGGCCGGATCGAGGCCAGCTCCTCCTCCTCGGCCAGCCGGGAGATGCGGTCCTCCAGATTGTCGTACGACTGCTGCAAGGCCAGTGCCTTGCGCCGGTTGCGCGTCGTGCTGTCGGCGCGGGTCAGCACGTGCAGCCGCTCTACCTCGGCGCCGGCGTCGCGGACGTAGCGGCGCACCGCGGAGTCGGTCCACTCGCCGCCGCCGTAGCCGTGGAAGCGCAGGTGCAGCTGGATGAGCTGGGCCACGCTGTCGATGACGGCGGACGGGAAGCGCAGCGCCGTCAGCCGCTTGCGGGCCAGCTTCGCGCCGACGACGTCGTGGTGGTGGAAGCTCACGCCGCCGCCGGGCTCGAACTTGCGGGTGCGCGGCTTGCCGATGTCGTGCAGCAGCGCCGCCAGCCGGATCACCAGGTCCGGTCCGCCGCCGGGCAGCCGCGGCTCCAGCTCGATGGCCTGCTCGAGCACCGTCAGCGAGTGCTCGTAGACGTCCTTGTGACGGTGGTGCTCGTCGATCTCCAGCCGCAGCGCCGGCAGCTCCGGCAGCACGCGGTCGGCGATGCCGGTGTCGACCAGCAGCGTCAGCCCGGTCCGCGGCGCCGGCGACAGCAGCACCTTGGTCAGCTCGTCGCGGACCCGCTCGGCCGACACGATGTCGATCCGCCCGGCCATGCCGGTCATCGCGGCGACCACCTCGGGCGCCACCTCGAAGCCCAGCTGCGACGCGAACCGGGCGGCCCGCATCATCCGCAGCGGGTCGTCGGAGAACGACTGCTCCGGCGTGCCGGGGGTGCGGATGACACGCCGGCCGAGGTCGGCCAGCCCGCCGTGCGGGTCGACGAACTCGCGGCCCGGCAGCAGCACCGCCATCGCGTTGATCGTGAAGTCGCGGCGGACGAGGTCCTCGGCGATCGACTCGCCGTACGCGACCGCGGGCTTGCGACTGGTGGGGTCGTAGCTGTCGGCGCGGTAGGTGGTGATCTCGATCTGGAAGCCGTCCTTGGTGCCGCCGATCGTGCCGAACTTCTGCCCGACGTCCCACAGGCTGTCGACCCACCCGTTGAGCAGGCGCTTCGTCTCCTCGGGGCGCGCGGACGTGGTGAAGTCGAGGTCCTGGCCCAGCCGGTCCAGCAGCGCGTCGCGGACCGAGCCGCCGACCAGCGCCAGCTCGTGGCCGGCGGCCTGGAAACGGGCGCCCAGCTCGTCGGCCACGGGCGCGATGCGCAGCAGTTGCCGCACCGCCTGCCGCTGGGCCTTCGAGAGCACGTGGTCCGCCGCTTCCTTCGTTCCGATCACGACGGACCAGCCTAAGGGGCGACACCCCCGGGATCCCAACCGCTTTCGCAGCAGCACGGGATGCGACGGCATCCCCGCTACTCTGGACGTATGCCCGGCTCGCCGTCCTCGCCAGCCGACGGTCCGCACCATCGGCGACGTCGGGGGGCGAGGCGACGGCGGAAGGCCAGCCGGCCGCGGCTGCGCACGGTCCGCGAGACCTCAGCGGGGGGCCTGGTGGTCGACCGCTACGAGCACCCGTCGAGCGTCGCGCTCATCGGCCGCATCGACCGGCGCGGACGGCTGGAGTGGGTGCTGCCCAAGGGACACGTCGAGGCAGGTGAAACGCCCGAGGAAGCTGCGGTGCGGGAAGTATCGGAGGAAACTGGTCTGCTGTCGAGAGTCGTCACCCCGGTCGGCGACATCGACTACTGGTTCGTGGCGGACAATCGGAGGATCCACAAGACGGTGCACCACTTTCTCCTCGAGGCCACCGGTGGGAGTCTGAGCACCGACGACGTGGAGGTGAGCGAAGTGGCATGGGTGCCGCTGGACGAGCTGGCCGGGCGGATGCGCTATGCGTCCGAGCGGCGGCTGGCGCGACGGCTGCGCGAGCTGCTTCCCACCCTGCCCGCCGTCCGGAAGGACGGGTCATGAGGCTGACCGGCCTCCGAGCACTGGCCGCCGTCTCCGCACCCGCCGCCGTCGCCGCCGTCGGGCTGCTGGCCCCGGGCACGGCCGCGGCCGAGGAGGCCGCGCCCGAGAACGTCACCGCCGAGAGCGCCCTCACCGCCGTCGAGCCGGGCGTCCTCACCCCGAGCGACGACGTCCTCACGCTCACCGGCACGGTCCGCAACACCGGCGACGCGCCGCTGGCCAACGTCCAGGCGCTGCCCCGGTTCAGCGGCAACCGGATCGAGGCGCGCACCGAGATCCGCGACATCGGCACCGACGAGGAGCTGTACTGGGGCGCCCGCTACGACGACGGCTACGACCCGGTCGACGACCTGCTGGAGCCGGGCGAGACCGGCACGTTCACCGTCAGGCTCAGCACCGAACTGCTGGAGTCCGACCCGGCCGGCGTCTACGCCGTCGGCGTCGACATCCTGGCGTCGCCGCCGGACAGCGGCGAGCGGGTCCGCGTCACCACCTCGCGCACCGTCGTGCCGTGGGTCGAGAGCACCGACGAGCTGCCGGCGGTGCCGGTCGCGATGCTCTGGCCGCTGGCCGCCCGGCCGTCGCTGCTGCCCGACGGCACCGTCACCGACGAGGCGCTGCCCGAGCAGCTCGCCGCCGGCCAGCCGCTGTCCGCCGTCCTCGAGGCCGGCGCCGACGCACCCGTCACCTGGGCCGTCGACCCCGACCTGCTCGACACCGCCGCGATCCTGGCCGAGGGCTACCAGGTCGCCTCCCCGGACGGGCCCATCGACGGGACGCAGGCCAACGCCGACGCCGCCCGCACCTGGCGGGAGCGGTTCGACCAGGTCACGCAGGACAACGACGTGTGGATGCTGCCGTACGCGGTGCCCGACGCCGGCGCGCTGACCAAGCACGACCGATCGCTGGCGGCCGAGCTGACCGAGCAGTCGCTGACGGCCAGCGGCGCCGCGGCCGAGGCGCTGCCGTCGGCCACGTCCGGCGTCGCCTGGCTCGACGGCGCCTCGGTCACCGACGACGTGCTGACCACGCTGGCCGACGCCGGCGCCGAGACCGTCGTGGTCCCGTCCGGCTCGGTCGAGCCGGTCGACGAGGACGAGAGTGGCGCGCTCGGCCGGATCGCCGTCGGCGACCGCACGCTGCGTGTCGTCGCCGCCGATGGCGGGCTGAGCTCGGCCATCGCCGACGCCGTCGCGGCCGACGACCCCGCGGTCGGCGCCGCCGGCCTGCGGCAGCGGTGGATCGCCGAGACCGCGATGGTCGCGCTGGCCGCCGCCGACGAGGACACCGAGCCGCCGCTGCTGGTCGCCGCACCGCCGCTGCGCTGGCGCCCGGCCGACTCCCTCCCGCAGAGCCTCGTCGGGACCTGGACGACCACCTCGTGGATCGAGCCGGTCGACCTGGCCGGCCAGCAGGGCGCCGGCGAGGCGCCGGAGGTCGTGGCCATGCCGTCCGGCGACGGCGCCCTGCTGCCCGAGGCCAACGTCGCCGCGACCGCCCGGCTCAGCGACGACGCCGCCCAGTACACGACGCTGCTGGCCGAGCCCGACGACGTCGGCGCCACGCTCGGCCAGGCCACGCTGCGCGCCGCGTCCACCGGCTGGCGCGACGACCCCGACGGCGGCGTCGCCTACGCCGGCGGCATCGCCGACCAGCTCACCGGGCTGCTCGGGCGGGTCAGCATCAACGCGCCCGAGTCGGTGACGCTGTCCAGCCGGGCCGGCTCGTTCCCGCTCACCGTCACCAACGAGCTGCCCGAGGCCGTCGACGTCCGGCTCCAGGTGCGGGCCGACAACCCCGACCGGCTGCGCATCTCCGAGGTCGAGACACAGGAGATGGCCGCCGGCGAGCAGAAGCTGGTCGAGGTGACCGCGGAGGCGGTCGCCAACGGCCGGGTGCCGATCGAGGTGCAGCTGACCACCGCCGACGGCCGGCCGATCGGGCCGCCGGTGTCCACCGTCGTCAACGCCACCGAGTACGGCACCATCGGCTGGGTCATCGTCGGCGGGGCCGGCGCGCTGTTCCTGGCCGCGATCGTCCGCAAGACCATGCGCAACCGCCGGCCGCGCCGCCGTCGTCGTCGCGGCTCCGAGCTGCCGCCCGCGCCCCCCGGCGTCGGCAGCATCCTCGACGATCGGCCGCCCGCGGAGGCGAGGCCGACCCAGGAGGCGGCGCGGTGACGGCCACGCAAGAGCCACCCCGCAGCTCCGGGCTGCTGGGCTCCAGCGCCATCATGGCCGCGGGGACCGTCGTCTCGCGGCTGACCGGCTTCGCCCGCGCCGCGGTGATCGCGGCCGCCATCGGCCTGACCGCGGCCACGGCCGACGTGTTCAACGTGCCGAACGTGCTGCCGAACATGATCTACATCCTGGTCGGCGGCGGCGTGCTGAACTCCGTCCTCGTCCCGGTGCTGGTGCGGGCGATCAAGAACGACGCCGACGGCGGCGAGGCGTTCTCGCAGCGCCTGTTCAGCCTGGCCGTTGCGGTGCTGGGGCTGGCGACGCTGCTGGCGGTGCTGGCCGCGCCCTGGCTGATGCAGCTGATCGTCGACGACCGCTATCTCGAGCCGGAGATGCGGCCGTACTTCGACAACATGGTCATGTTCGCCCGGTTCTGCCTGCCGCAGATCTTCTTCTACGGGCTGTACGTGCTGATCGGCCAGATGCTCAACGCCAAGGGCCGGTTCGGCCCGATGATGTGGTCGCCGATCCTGAACAACCTGGTCTCGATCGCGGTGTTCGCGCTGTTCCTCGTCGTGTACGGCACGCAGGGCTTCGAGCCGTTCACGACCACGCAGACCATGCTGCTCGGGCTGGGCTCCACCGTCGGCGTCCTGGCGCAGGCGGTCGTGCTGATCCCGGTGCTGCGCAAGACCGGCTTCTCGCTGCGGTTCCGCACCGACTGGCGCGGCCAGGGACTCGGCGAGTCGGTCCGGCTGGGCCTGTGGACGGTCGCGTTCGTCGTGGTGAACCAGCTGGCCTACCTGGTGGTCGTGAAGGTCGCCTCGGGCGCCAGCAGCGTGAGCGCCGGCGACGCGGGCGCCGGCTACTCGGTGTACGCGAACGCGATGCTGATCATGATGGTGCCGCACGCCATCATCACGGTGTCGCTGGCGACGGCGCTGCTGCCGCGGCTGTCCGATCTCGCCGCCGACGGCCACCTCGACGACGTCCGCGACAAGCTGACCGCCGCGCTGCGGATGTGCCTGGCGGTGATCATCCCGCTCGGGGCGCTGATGGCGGCGCTGGCGTTCCCGCTGACGGCGATGATCTTCGACCACGGGTCCGCCGGCGGGCAGACCGGCCGGCTGGCGTTGACGCTGGTCGTGCTGATGCCCGGGCTGGTCGCGTTCACCGTCCACTACCTCGTGCTGCGCGGCTTCTACGCGCTGCAGGACACCAAGACGCCGTTCTACACGCAGATCTGGGTCTCCGCGGTCATCATGGTCGGCGCGGTCGCCGTCGCCGTCATCGCGCCCGGCGACCAGTACGTCACGATGGCGCTGGCCGCCGGCTACAGCGTGGCGTACGTCGTCGGCGCGACCGTCGGCGCGGTCCGGCTGCAGCAGCGCATCGGCGCCCTCGGCGGCGCGCAGCTGGTGCAGCACGTCATCCGGCTGCTGATGCACTCGCTGGTGGCCGGTGGACTCGCCTGGCTGGTGTGGCGCGGCTGGAGCTCGCTGGGCGTCGGCGACGCGCTGCCGTCGCTGCTGGCCCGGATGATCGAGCTGCTCGTCGGCGGGACGGTCGGCGTCGCGACGTTCGTCGGCCTGGCCTACGCGTTCCGGGTGGCCGAGGTCCGCACGGCCGTGGCGATGATCCTGGGCCGGCTGCGCGGCGGCGGCACGGCGCCCGCCGTCGACCCCGGCGACCTGCTCGAGGACACCGCCGAGTACAACATCCCGGTCGAGACCGGCACGCTCAGCATCTTCCGCCGCCCGGTCGACGCCGACATGACGTCGGAGTTCTTCCTCGACGAGACCATGCCCGGCGTCCCGAGCTTCTTCGACACGGCCGCCGGCCAGTACCGCGGCCGGCCCGCGCCCGCCGTCGGGATGGACCCGGCCGCCGCCGCGCGGGTGGTCCAGCCGCTGCCGGGCCTGCGGCCGGACCTGCCGGCCGAACCGGCTCCGCGCGGGCCGCTGCTGGGACAGCGGCGCACGGTCGCCGGACGGTACCGGTTCGAGCGGCTGCTGCAGGACGCCGACGGCATCCAGTCCTGGCAGGCGGTCGACGACGTGCTGCGGCGCGCCGTGTTCGTCCAGGCCGTCGCGCTCGACGACCCGCGGGCGCCGGGGTTCGCCACCGCGGCCCGGGTCTCCTCGACCGTCTCCGACCCGCGGTTCCTGCGCATCCTCGACGTCGGCAGCGACGAGGTCGCCTACGTCGTGCGCGAGTGGACGCCGGGGCAGAGCCTGGCCGACCTGCTGGCGCACGCCGGCGCGTTCCATCCGGAGCAGGCCGGCGCGGTCGGACGTGAGGTGGCCGAGGCGCTGGCCACGGCACACGCGCAAGGGCTGGCGCACCGGCACCTCGACCCGACGCTGGTCTTCGTCACCGCCGACGGCTCGGTGAAGATCGCCGGGCTGGAGACGGAGTACGCGCTGCGCGGCGCCGCGCAGACGCCGTGCCCGCCGGACGACCCGGAGGTCCGGCCGAGCCCGGCCGAGCTGGACGCGATCGGCATCGGCGGCGTCCTCTACGCCGCGCTGACGGCGCGCTGGCCGGTCGGCACGCCCGGCGGGCTGCCGCCGGCGCCGCTCATCGACGGCCGGCTTGCCTCGCCGCGGCAGGTCCGGCCCGGCGTACCGCGGCAGCTCGACGCCGTCACCGACCGCTCCATCGGGCTGGCCCGCCGGCACCACGCGACCCCGCTCACGACGCCGCTGCAGGTCGCGACCGAGCTGGCCAACGGGGCACGCAACCATCACCGCACCGTGGTCGCCGACGAGGCGGTCGTCGCGGCCCGGCCCGCGCTGCTGGACGAGCCGGGCACCCCGCCGCCGCCCAGCCGGGTCGAGCAGCTGCGGGAGCGGCGCCGGTCCGGCCGCACCGCCCGGCTGCTCGGCGTCATGGCGGCGATGCTGCTGCTGGTCGGCGCCACGCTGGTCGGCCTGCAGCTGCTGCTCGGCGCGATCGACGACGCCGGCGACGATCCGACGCCCACGACCAGCGCGACCGAGGGCGCGACGACGCCGCCGGAGGACACGCCGGCCGCCGACCCCACCCCGCACGCCGTCGCCGCCGCCACCGACTTCGACCCGGCCGGCAACGGAGAGGAGAACCCGAGCGACGTCGAGAACGTCTTCGACGACGATCCCGAGAGCGCCTGGACCACCGTCAACTACTACGACCCGCTCGAGGCGCAGAAGGCCGGCGTCGGCGTCTACCTCGACCTGGGCCAGACGGTGTCGGTGCGCGAGGTCCAGCTGGCGCTGATCAACGCCGGCGCGGCGTTCGAGTTGCGGGTCGCGCCCGAGGACGCCAGCCAGGCGCCGGCCGATCTCGACGGCTGGACCGCCGTCGACACCGTCGAGGGCGCTGAGCAGAATGTCACCCGCACACTTGACGAGCCGGTGAGCACCCGGTATCTCCTCGTGTGGTTCACTCAGTTGCCCCGGGCCGACGACGGCAACTACCGGAGCGGAATAGCCGAAGCGGAGGTTCTCGGGTGACGCAGTCCGCGCCCGGTCCCCGGGTGCCCGACGAGGAGCTCCTGCGCCAGCACGTCGACGGTGATCCCGACGCCTTCGGTGAGCTGGTCAAACGCCACCAGGACCGGATGTGGGCGGTCGCGCTGCGCACGCTCGGCGATCCGCACGACGCCGCCGACGCGCTGCAGGACGCGTTGATCAACGCCTTCCGGCGGGCCGGGTCGTTCCGCTCGGAGTCCGCCGTCACCACCTGGCTGCACCGCATCGTCGTCAACGCGTGCCTCGACCGGGTCCGGCACGCCGCCGCCCGGCCGGCGGACCCGGTCGCGTTCGACGGCACCGAGATCCCCGGCGTCGCGCCGGCCACCGAGCCCTCCAGCGACCCGGCCGAGCGGACCGCGCTGCGGGTCGACCTCGAGCAGGCGCTCGCCACGCTCCCGGCCGACCAGCGGCTGCCGCTGCTCCTCGTCGATGTCGAGGGGTTCCCGGTCGCCGAGGCCGCGGAGATGCTCGGGCTGCCGGTCGGCACCGTCAAGAGCCGGTGCGCGCGGGCCCGCGCCAAGCTGGTCCCGCTGCTGGCACCCGGCCGGCTCAGCGCCACAGGAAACGCCACAGGGAACCACGGGGGCGGTGGCGACGTCCCATCTGGGACGCCACAGGGAACAGGAGGTGAGCATCGGTGACGGCTACCGAGGCCCATCCGCCTACCCATGTGCTGGCCGAGCTGGCCGAGGGCGTCCTCGACGACGCCACGGCGCGTGAGGTCCAGGCCCACGTCGACGGGTGCGCCACCTGCCAGGCCACGCTGGACGAGCTGGCCCAGGTGACGGTCGCGCTGCAGGCCCTGCCGGCCGAGCTGCCGGTCCCCGAGTTCGTCGCGGCCCGCATCTCGCATGCGCTGGCCGCCGAGCGGGCCTCCGGGTCCGGCGCCGCGCCGTCCCGCCCCGGCGCCGACTCCGGCAACGGCACCGTCGCCTGGTTCCGGCGCCGGCTGCCGCAGGGACTGGCCGCCGCCGCGAGCGTCGCCGTGCTGGGCCTGGCCGGCTACATCGCCGTCGACGGCAGCGGCGGCTCGGACGCCGGCACCTCGTCCGCAGAAGATGCCGCGGCAGCCGGCGCCCCGGAGCAGCCCTTGTCCAGCTCACTCGACGGCAACGACAGCACCGGCAGCAACCGGGCCGGCACCGCCGGCAGCACCGCCACGGCCGATGACGACACGCCGTCGGTGCAGGATGAGGAGCTGACCACCCCGAACCACATCCCGGTGGCCGAGCTGACCGCCGCCGTCGAGCAGATCGTCCAGAACCCGACGGCGACCCCGGCCTTCTGCGGCGAGGCCCTGGCTGACGAGCTGGGCTTGCCGCGGGTGGGCACCGCGAACGTCGGCGCCGGTGTGCTCGTCGTCCTCGACAACGCCACCGCTTACGACGGCTGGCTGCTCGAGACCTGCAACTCCAGGTCCAACGAGACGCTAGAGCCGCACGTGTCCGTGCCCAAGGCGGAGTGAACGCCGGCAATCGGCCCGCCGGGAATGCCGACCGCCTAGGATCCGTTGGGGCAGATGAAGCAACGGACCAAGGAAGGCACAGGCGTGACAGACATCCGTGACCTGATCATCATCGGTTCCGGGCCGGCCGGATATACGGCCGCTGTGTACGCCGCCCGGGCGCGGCTCGAGCCGCTGCTCCTCGAGGGCGAGGTCACCTGGGGCGGCGCCCTGATGAACACCACCGAGGTCGAGAACTACCCCGGCTTCCGCGACGGCATCCTCGGCCCGGCGCTGATGGACGAGATGCGCGCCCAGGCCGAGCGGTTCGGCGCGGAGATCGTCACCCGCGACGCCATCGACGTCGACCTCACCGGCGACGTGAAGTCCGTCACCGACAGCGAGGGCACCGTGTACCGGTCCCGCGCCGTCATCATCGCCACCGGCTCGGGCTACCGCGAGATCGGGCTGGCGAACGAGAAGCGGCTGTCCGGCCACGGCGTCTCCTGGTGTGCCACCTGTGACGGGTTCTTCTTCCGCGAGCAGGACATCGCCGTCGTCGGCGGTGGCGACTCCGCGATGGAGGAGGCCACGTTCCTCACCCGGTTCGCGCGGAAGGTCTACGTGATCCACCGCCGCGACGCGCTCCGGGCGTCGAAGGTCATGCAGGAGCGGGCGTTCGCGAACGAGAAGATCGAGTTCGTCTGGAACACCGAGGTGGTCGACGTCCTCGGCGAGGAGAAGGTGTCCGGGCTGCGGCTGCGCGACACCGTCACCGGGGCCGAGCGCGAGCTGGCCGTCACCGGACTGTTCATCGCCATCGGCCACGACCCGCGGTCGGAGCTGTTCAAGGGGCAGGTCCGCCTCGACGAGGAGGGCTACGTCCTGGTCGACGCGCCGTCCACCCGGACCGAGGTCGCCGGGGTGTTCGCCGCCGGCGACGTCGTCGACCACACGTACCGGCAGGCCGTCACGGCCGCCGGCACCGGCTGCCAGGCCGCCCTCGACGCCGAGCGCTACCTCGCCGACCTCGACGACGCCCACGCCGCCAAGCCCGAGCTCGTCGTCTCCTGACCCGAGCTCCGCACCGAATCACCAGCCCACCATCGAGGAGTCACACATGGGCAACATCCAGCACGTCACCAGCGCCGACTTCGACGAGAAGGTCCTGCAGAGCGACAAGCCCGTTCTCGTCGACTTCTGGGCCGAATGGTGCGGGCCGTGCCGCATGATCGCCCCCGTGCTCGAGGAGATCGCGGGCTCGCAGGACAAGCTCGAGATCGTCAAGCTCAACGTCGACGAGAACCCCGAGATCGCCGCCAGCTACCGGATCACCTCGATCCCGGCGCTGAACGTGTACTCCGGCGGTCAGGTCGTCAAGCAGATCGTCGGCGCGAAGCCGAAGGCCGCTCTGCTCAACGATCTGGCCGACTTCGTCGGCTGATCCCACCACTCCCGGCGCCCGCCGGTGGACCGTTTCGAGGGTCCGCCCGGCGGGCGCCGTCGTGTTCGGCGTCCGGCGGCTCACATGGCCCGCATCAGCCGAACGCGGCGTCCCCTCGTCCGTCCGGACGAAAAATCAATCGGACATAACCGCCACAATCGTCGTAAAAACACGTTGTAGCGCGTACTAGTTTGCTCCGGACCTCTTGCCCCCGGGGCCGAAAACGACATTGAATGTCGTATCCGCAGAAACAAGCCGCTCCGTTTGCCGAGCGCCGAGTTCTCCCGGATCATCTCGTCACGGAAGTCCTTGCTCGGACACCTACCGTGTCAGTGACCGGGCTCCTGGGACGTCAGGCGAGAGGTGTACATGGAATACAGAGACGATTTGGTGAACGCTGAGAACGCCGCCGTCGAGGCATACACCTCGATGGCGGTTCGGCAGACCAAGCTGTTGCTTCTCGGCATCGGCACGATGATCGCCTCGATTGTCGCGATCATCTTCGCCGCGCTGGCGACGCTCGCCGACCTGGCGGGCGTCTCCGACCTCCACGCGGCCTTCATCCCCGTAGCCGTCGTCGGCCTCGCGTGTGGCGGCGTCGACTTCATCGCCCGGCGCCGCGACAACGACTACGTCGCGGGATGGGCGACGGTGGTCGGCCAGGGCGCGCTCACCGCGGCGGGCGCCATTGCCGTGCTCGGATGGTTCTCAGCGGACCTCTGGGTGTTCGGTGTGGGCCTGATGGTCGGAATTCTAACCAGTTCGATCTTGGTCAAGTATCCCGAATGGGAAACCGAAGCGGAATTGCTCGAACGTTTTGTCCGAGTTCCCGATGCCGGCGAGGACGATTTCTCCTGACCGCCGTCCGTTCGGACGACCCTGACCGATCCTCGAGCACCTCTGCCGGCCGACGCCCCGGAGTCGGCCGGCCGCACCGCCAGACCTCCTCGGACAACAACCTCGCCCGGCCCGTCACAAACCGGCCATCCCGCACACCTTCCTAGAGGACAGGCACCTCGACAGGAAGGGCAGGCATGCGCGGTTCCGCCCTCCACCTCGGTCTTCGCGGCCCCGGTCCCGGCGACGACGGCCCCGCCGCTCTGGCACACGCCGTCCAGGCCACCGAGGACGCCGCCCGCCACCTGCGCGACCTCGCCGACGCCGCCGCCGAGCGGGAGCGCCGCCGGCTGGCCGAGGACCAGCAGTCCATCGCGCGCGAGTCGCGCCGCCGGCAGGCCCGCTCGCACGCGTCGCTGCTCGCCGCCGCCGACCGCGTCCGCCTCGACATCACCGAGCTGCTGGGCCGCGGCCCCGGCTACGCGCACGAGGGCTGGGACTCCCCGCTCTGGGCCGAGCCGTACGACCAGCCGGTCGACGTCACCCAGGTGGTGCGGGCCGCCACCCTCGGGCTGGCCTCGCCGAACAATATCGTCGAGCTGCCGTTCGTGCTGCCCGCACTGGGCGGCAACGTCGTCATCACGCACGCGCCGGCCGGCCGCGCGCCGGCGCACAACCTCGCCCAGGTGTTCGTCACCCGCGCGCTCGCGGCCGCGCTGCCCGGCTCGCTGCGGCTGCACCTGCTCGACCCCGGCGGGCTGGGCCAGAACCTCGGCATCCTCAGCCGGCTGCCCGAGCCGCTGGTCGCGGGCGGGGTGCGGGCCACCCACGAGGAGGTCTCGGCCGAGCTGCGGGCGCTGCGCGAGCACGTGCACCGGCTCAACAGCCAGGTCCTGCTCGGCGACGACGACTCCCTGGTCGCCCGCTGGCACGAGGGCACGGCGCAGGGCATCCCGTGCTCCCTCGTGCTGGCCGCCGGGCTCGGCCCCAACCTCACCGCCGACGACGCCCAGCAGCTCTGGTCGCTGGCGCGGACGGGCAACCGCTGCGGCGTCGCGGTGGTCGCCGTCATCGACGCCGGACGCGAGCTGCCGCAGGGCGTGGCGCTGGCCGACCTGCTGGAGAACGCCGAGCACCTGCACGTCGACCACGAGGGCGGCGCCACCTGGGTGTCGGCGCCGCCGACGCTGCTGAACAACGCCCGCATCCGCTGCCCCAACCCGCCGGGGTCCGCCCAGCACCGGTTCCTCACCACGATCCTGGCGCCGGCCGTCCGCAGCGGGGTCAACAAGCCGGTCGTGCTCGCCGACCTGCTGGCCGCGGAGCCGGCCGGGACCGGCTCGACCCTGACGCGGGTGGGCGCCGTGGTGGGCCAGTCCGCCGACGGCGCGCCGATCGAGCTCGCGGTCGGCGACGACGAGGGCGTGGCCATCGGCGGCATCGTCGTGGGGCCGTCCGGCTCGGGCAAGACGACGCTGCTGCACGCGTTCATCCACGCACTCGCCCGCCGGTACCCGCCGTCGGAGCTCGAGCTGTACCTGCTGGACATGAAGGCCGGCGTCGAGTTCGCCGAGTACGCGCCGCGGCCCGGCCGGCCCGCGCTGCCGCACGTGCGCGCCGTCGGCATCGAGGCAGACGCCACGTTCGCGCTGGGCGTGCTGCAGCACCTGGCCAACGTCGACGCGGAGCGCAAGCAGCTGTTCAAGCAGGCCTCCGCTGAATCCGGCCGCGAGATCAAGAACATCGCGCAGTACCGCGAGGTCACCGGCGAGGTGCTGCCGCGCGTGCTGTTCGTCGCCGACGAGTTCCAGCTCATGCTCGCCGGACCGACCGAGGACGCCGCCTGGGCCACCCTCGACACGCTGGTCAAGCAGGGCCGCAGCCAGGGCATCCACGTGCTGCTGGCGACGCAGAGCCTGAACTCCGTCGGCACCGGGCGGTCCGCGCAGAAGGCGTCGGTGTTCGACCAGCTGGAGCTGCGGGTGGGGCTTCGGTGCAAGCCCGACGAGCTGAGCCTGCTGTTCGACCGCACCGTCCGCGACCGCCTCGACACCGGCCGCCGCGGCTCCGGTGTGCTCAACCAGGCGCGCGGCGACAAGGACGCCGACCAGCTGTTCCAGGGCGGCCTGCTCGACGCCGACGAGCGCCGCCGCATCCGCGACGCCGTGGTCGCCCGGCACGGCGCCGACCCGCGGATCCGGGTCAGCCGCGGCACCGGCGGCATCGACCTGGCCGACGCGGCGCCGGTCCTGGCGTCGTCGTTGGCGCCCACCATCTTCGTCGGCGCTCCCGTCGGCGTCTCGCCGCCGCTGGTCGGCGTGCCGGCCCGCTCCGGCGACGGTCGCGGCCTGCTGCTCACCGGCCGCGACGAGGCGCACGCCGTCGGCGCCGTCAGCGCGATGCTGGCCGGCCTCGCCCTGCAGCCCGGCTGCGACGACGCCGGCTTCGTCGTCGTCGACCTGCTGCCGCCGCGCATTCCGGGACGCCGGCCGCTGGACCAGGTCGTCCAGTGGCTCGGCGACCGGGTCGTCGTCCTGGACGAGGAGGGGCTGGACCGGCTCCCGTCCGTCGCCACCCAGGCGGCCGGACCGGTGTTCGTCGCGGTCCTGGGCCTGCAGTACTCCACGATCGAGGCGCCGCTCTACAGCGACGAGCCGCATCCGCTCGGCTGGCTGTGCGGCACCGGCCCCTCGCTGTCGGTGTTCCCGCTGATCTGGCTCGACACCCCGGACCGGCAGCGCAAGCTCGGCCAGCACGGCGAACGGCTGCAGCTGCGCGCCGACGCCGGTGGCGACATCATCGACAGCACGTCCTTCCTGGGCGTCCGCCCGCCGTTCCCCGCCACCCGCGGCCGGCTCTGGTTCCACGACCTCGCCGGCGACGCCGATCCAGTGCTGCTCGATCCGCTCCAGGTCGGGGAGCTCCCATGACCGCCGAGGTGGAGTTCGGCGCCCGCCCGGTGCCGGGGCCGCCGGTCCGCAGCCCGGCGATGCGGACGTACTGCGCCACGCTCGCCCGCTTCACGTCGGCGGTGCAGAGCACCGAGCAACTGCTGCGCAACGACGACGCGGGCGCGCGCGAGGACGCCGACCAGCGGGAGCAGACGGCGGCCATCCGGCTGCGCGGCGTCGATCGCGCGGGCGCCGCCGCCGTCGACGGACTCGACCAGTGCGCCACCGTCCGCACCGAGTACGGCCTGCCCGCCGCGGAGTCCCGCCTCGCGCCCACGGGGGACCACGACGTCCTCGGCGCCGCCGTCCGTGACCCGGGCGTGCCTGCCGCCACCCAGGTCGACCCGCACGCCATCGGCCTGGCTCCCGAGCCTCACCCCGGCCCGGGGTTCTCCGGCACCGCCGATGACCGCTCCGAGTGGGACCCGGCCGGCCGCGTGACCGTCGCCCCCCGGCCCGCGCCGGCCGCCGTCACCGCCGCCGAACCCGGCCTCGACCGGCTGCGTCGCACCGGTGGCGCCGACCTCGGCGTCGCCCTGACCACGCTCGGCCGCCGGCGCGACGAGCTCCGCGCGGCCGAGACGGAGTTCACCCGCTGGTTCCAGGCCTACGACGAACGGTCCCGGCGCGTCACGCACGGGGCCGTCGGGGTGGCGGGCCTGGCCGGCGCCGCCGTCATGGGCGTCGTCGGCGCGGCGGCGTCCGCGGCCACCGCGCTCGCGCTCCTCGTCGTCTGCACGCTGGCCGTCGTCGCGACCGGGACAGGGGTCGCCGCGATCCGGCGGCTCCCCCGCGTCTGCCGGGGCGCCGGGCTCGCCCGCCGGCCGAGCGGACCGGCGCTGGCCCGCTTCGGCGCGCAGGTGGGCGGGGTGGCGCTGCTGGCCCTGGCCGCGGTCAACATCGGCGCCGGCGCGCTGTGACGCGAGATTCCCGCCACTGAGTTGCCGCTAGGTGTCACATTCGGCCTCTCAGAACCACCTACAGGAGGTAAAGGGCCCACCCGATCCCGGCGGGATGCGGCCACGGACCCTCAGAAGGGCGGCAGCATGCCGAGCATCAAGGAATCCGGCGAGATCCTCATCGAGGTCGCCGCCGGGCTGACCCGCGGCGGCGACGAGACGTCGCGTGGGCTCACCGAGCTGGAGCAGAAGGCCAATGAGGCCCTCGAGGCGCTGCGCGATCTCCGTGCGCCGGCCGAGGAGGCCAAGGCCGCCGCCGAGCGGCTGCGCGCCCGGGCCGAGAACGCGCGGACCAAGTTCGAGGAGCTGGAGCGGGCGGCCGCGGTCACCGAGGACGGTGCCCGGCTCGTGGACTCCGCCTGCGACGACCTCCAGCGCGGTGACGCGGACCTCGCGGCCACGTTCGAGCCGCAGATCCGGCCGATCGCCGCCCAGGTGACCCAGTTCACCGAGAGCCTGCGCCAGAGCGCCACCCGGCTCGAACGCGCCGTCGACAGCGTCGCCGAGGGCGCGCAGCAGATCGGCCAGGGCACCGATCAGCTGCTCAGCCACGGCGAGCAGATCACCCGGAGCGCCGGGCAGGTCACGGCCAGTCTCGCGCAGGTGAAGAAGCGGCTCGCCCAGATCATCCCGGCCGCCGCCCGAGCCGTTCGCGACCGCGGCCGCGAGGCCGTCAACGTCGCCCGGCGGTAGCCGTGTCCACGGCGCCGGCCGGCGCCCGCGGCGACGTCGAGGGCGAGGTCCGCCTGCTGCGTCAGTCACTGACCGCGCTGCAGGAGGCGATCGCGGCGGCCGAACGCGGCCGCGAGGCCACCAACGCCGACCTCGCGGCCGTCCAACGGCGGCTCATCACCAAGACCGACCAGGCCCTCCCCCACGACGACGGCATCCGCAAGCGCATCACCACGGCGATCGAGTCCTCGTTCGCGACCGCGCGGCGGGCGCTGACGGCACGCTGGAACGAGATCGTCGGGCTGCTGACCAAGGCCTGCCGGCGGGTGCAGGACGAGCTCGACGAGGCCGAACGCGAGCTGAAGCGACGAGAGGAGGCCAAGCGGCTGATGCGGCAGAACGCCCACCGATCGGGGTGACGAGCTCCGGCGGCCCGGGTGGGGCGGCTCAGGGCGGGCGAAAACCTCTGGCCTGGCCCGGAGCCATGCGCTAGACAGAGACAGTGACGAACGATCTCGTGCTGCGCACCGCCACCGACGACGACTACGCCGAGCTCGAGGCGCACATCCACGGCGCCTTCCTCGACGACGTCGAGGAGGAGACCGCCGAGCTGAACCGGCTGGTGTACGAGCCCGAGCGCGCCCAGCTGATGACCGACGCCGGGCGGATCGTCGGCTCGGGGCTGGTCATCACCCGCGACCTGGCCGTGCCCGGCGGCGTCGTTCCGGCCGCCCACGTCACCGGGGTCGGGGTCGCGTCGACCCACCGGCGGCGTGGCGTGCTGACGGCGCTGATGAACGCCATGCTGACCGAGGCGCACGGTCGCGGCACCGAGCCGTTCGCGGTGCTGTGGGCGAGCGAGGGCGCCATCTACGGCCGGTACGGCTACGGGCTGGCGTCGTGGCGGGTGTCGTACGAGATCGCGACCGCACAGACGTCCGTCGGTGGTGCCTTGCCCGACGGCGCCCGGCTGCGGCTGGCGGCCACCGGCGACGTGCTCGACGAGATCGTCGCCGTGTACGACCGCGCGCTGAGCGAGCGGCCTGGACTCTCGACCCGGCCGGGCAACTGGTGGAAGTACCTGACCCAGGACCCCAAGGAGTGGCGGCACGGCATGACCGCCGAGCGGACCGTGCTCTACGAGGACGACGGCGGCGTCCGCGGCTACGCCCGGCACCGGCTGAAGAACAACTGGAGCGCCAGCGGACCGGACGGCGAGGTCCGCGTCACCGAACTGCTGGCCGAGACGCCCGAGGCGCACGCCGCCCTCTGGCGCTACCTCACCTCGATCGACCTCGTCCGCACGGTCAAGTACACGCACGGCCCGATCGACGACCCGCTGCCGCACCTCGTCGACAATCCCGACGGACTGGTCGGCACCGCCGGCGGGTCACTGTGGGTGCGCATCCTCGACGTCGCGGGAGCGCTGACCGCGCGCCAGTACGCCGCGCCCGCCGACGTCGTGCTCGAGGTCACCGACGCGTCGTTCACCGGCAACGCCGGACGCTGGCGGCTGACCGTCGACGGCGCAAAGGCCGACGTCACCCGCACCGACGACGACGCGGACCTGGCACTGGACATCAAGGCGCTCGGCTCGCTCTACCTGGGCGGCGTCTCGGCGGGCACGCTGGCCGCCGGCGGTCTGATCACCGAGCGCCGGCCCGGCGCCGTCGCGCAGGTGTCGGCGGCGTTCGGCTGGCACCGCGTGCCGGTGTCGGTGGAGGTCTTCTAGCCTCGGCAGGCTAGCTCTGGCCCCAGCCCTCGGTGTCGATCTTGCGGTTCCGGTTCCGCCGGGACATGACGGTGCCGAGGGCCAGCACCAGCAGCACCAGGCAGACCAGCAGGACGATGTGCGCCCCGCTGATCCCGGCGCCCTCCCAGCCCGGCACCTCCCACACGGCGTCCTCGGGTGCGGCGATGAAGCCGCGCTCCACCATCCACTCGCGGCCCTCCTCCCACGAGCTGAACACCAGCGGCGCCGCCACCGGGAGGACCAGCGGCGCGGCCAGGAACATCACGAACACGTCGTTGTCGGAGACGTTGTCGGCCATGGCGCGCGCCCCTAGTAGATGCCGTCGTTGAGGTGCCGGATGCGGACCGCGCGGGTGCGCGACACCACCTGGGAGCCGGCGCCGTCGTTGCCGCGCCAGTGGATGAGCAGCTTCGTCCCGTCGTTCGGGACCGCCTCGACCTGCTCGATGATCACCCAGCCGGTCTCGTCGTCGAGGCGGGCGAGGCTGCCGGCCTGCAGCTGCGACACCATGACCATCTCCGACCAGCCGGTCGTCTCGACCTGCGTCACCGCGGGCGCGGGCGATCCGCCGGAGCCGCGAGCGCGACTCCAGTCGGCGAGGCCGGACGTGCTGGCGCCGTAGCCCTCGGCGAGGTCGGCGTTGAGGTTCACCCGCCAGGCCGCCTCGGGACTTTCGGTCATCACCCGCGACCGCTGCACGTGCAGGACCGGGTGGGTGACGAGGCTGGGCCGGAGCGCGTCGAGCAGATAGAGGTCCTGCTCGTCCTTGACGCGGCGGGCCTCACGCGGGTCGGGCGTCCAGTAGCACTGGATCAGCACCGGCTTGCCGTCGCCGGTCTGCACGACCGCGCGGCCCGGCACGGGTTCGGCCGGCTCGGACGGACGGTCGCCGCCCCACAGCGCGGTCGCGACGCCGCTGTCGAGCCGGCCGAGGGCCACGACGGCGCCGACGTCGTCGCGGTTCTCCTCGCGCAGCAGCTGGTCGTCGGCGCGCTGGACGCTGAGGACGACGTAGACGTTGACCTGGCGGCCGTGGCGGAGCAGGTCGGTGACGCGGTCATGGGCCAGCGACGCGGCGGCGGCGCCCTGGCCGGCCCGGTTGGCGGCGTCGGCGACGGCGGTGGCGAACTCGCGGAAGTGGTGGACGACGACGACCAGCGGCTCGAGGTCGTTGCGGCTGGACCCGGACTCGATCAGCGCGACCCGGCCCTCCATCTCGCGCCACGCCTGGTTCAGCACGACGATCTGGTCGTCCAGCGTGGACGCGACGATCTGCACGTTGGGCCAGTCCCGCACGCCGAGGAGGTCGACCCGGCGGTGGTCGATGATCCACACCGGCCAGCCGCGCGCCGCCGCCTCGACGACGATGCCGGTGAGCAGCACCCGCTTGCCCGCGCCGGACCGGCCGAGCACCAGCAGATGCCCCTGCGGCGCCGCCAGGTTCCAGCCGACCCGGGTGCCGCTCGCGTCGACCCCCAGCGGAATGAGCCACGACGACAGGTCGGCCTGCGTCGGCACCGGCCGGGCGATCGTGTCCGGCAGCGACCGGCGGACGGCGGCCCGCTCGGCGCGCGCGGCCGGCTCCGGGGTGAGCGAGCCGGCGGTCCGCGTCGGGTCGCGCAGCGTGAGCCGGTGCCCACGGATGTTGTGCCGTCCGACGGTGTACTGCTGCTCCAGCTCGGCGTGCACCACCTCGGCGACGCCGGCGGCCCAGTCGGGCGCGGAGTCGTCGACCTGCGTCGGGTACTGGATGTTCAACACGTGAGGTACGCCGACCCACCCGCCCTGCCACTGCCGCGCGTCGATGTCCAGGTACGCCGCGTCGGGCACGCCGAGGTGCCGTGCCAGTGCGCCGGCCAGGTCGGCTATGACGCCCAGCCGCAGCCGTCGCCGCATCGACACCGCGTACAGCGCACCGGCGCAGGCCAGCGTCGGGAGCAGGAACAGCACGCCGATGACCGGCGCGCCGAGTGTGGCGAGGATCGCCCACAGCGCCACGGCCAGCACCACGACGGCGATGGCGCTGACGGACAGCTGCCACGGAGTGAAGCCCTTGATGGTCGGGTCGACCGGACGCGCCGACGCGAACCGGTCGTCGCCGGTGTCCGGGTCCGGCTGGCCGGACGAGGTGGAGAAGGTGTCCACCGGGTCATGTGGCGCCACGGGACTGCCTCTCGTTGGTCGGTCCGCACCTTCGAAGGTGCGCCCTGGAGCGGTGTTGTGACAAGGGCCGCGCCGGTCTCACCGGTCCGCCAGCGGCGTCTGCAGCTCGACCACGCGCCACGGGTCGTCCGGCGAGGCACGTTCGAGGAACGCGAACCACTGGTGCTCGACCAGCGCGCCGTTCCAGGCGTCGCGGCCGACCGGCGTCATCCGCACGTAGAACCGGCGCTCGGCCCGGGTGGCGGTGTCGGGCGTGTCGACGTCGGTGCGGTGCGGCTCGATGGCGTTGATCGAGGCGAACGCCTGGTGCTGGGCCCACTGCTCCCAGTCGCGCTCGACGTCCTGCCGCAGGCCGTCGAGGTCGTAGACGGAGGAGTCGTACGGCTCGGCCAGCCAGGCCTGCGTCCGTTCCATCGCGTCCTCCGACGACGCGTCGCGGGTGGTGTCGAAGCTGTACGCGGCGGTCAGTACGGCCACGGCGACGGCGGTCGGGTCGGCGCCGTCGACGGTCGCCGGGTCCGGCACGACGACCGGCTCCGGCGCCCGCATGCCCGGCGGCAGCGTCGGGGTCTGGCGGGGTGCGGGGG
>NZ_POTW01000228.1 GCF_003236295.1 Jiangella anatolica | reverse complement strand
CCTTCTGACATTGACGCATTACCATGGCTGCAACGATCGTTAATGGCATAAAACTCGCCGCCAACGTTGAACAGGGCGATGACGGGCGAGGTATCGATCCGGAGAGCCTCACCCTCCGGCACATCCGCAACGGGACACGCATAAATTCGATTCATCAGAACAGTACACTCAGGTTATGGGAAGTGATTACCGCTTGATCCAGGACGATATCCCGTTCCAGCAAGCGCCAGTTCCCGTCCTCCAGACGGCGAACTTTGTCGAAACGCGTTCCAACATAGAATGTTTCATCGCGCTCTTTTTGTGCCCGATAAAGTAGATAATTCACCCTCACGGCAAATACGTTTGGGATGTCGGTTTCGCTTACCTGGCAGTTGCTGACTAAGTGACGAGTGCGTGACGGCGGTTCTTCTGCCCAGGCCATGCCG
>NZ_POTW01000227.1 GCF_003236295.1 Jiangella anatolica | reverse complement strand
GCCTCTACGTGACTGATCACGATCAGCCTGTCGATACCCGGAATGCGTCGGCTACCGTAACGCTCCTGTCCGCATCAGACAAGATCGAAGTCAAGTTGCTGCCAGCCGGAGGTAACCAGTTGCGTGCCCAAGGGACCTTCAAGATCCAAGCCGGCGCAAAAGCTGTTGCCTTGGTCAAACTCGGCGACATGTCCGGTCAAAGTGTTCGTTTCGTCCTGAAGTAGACGATGGTCGCTGCACCGCCCACTCGTTCACTGACTGCCCGGACAAGGCGTGCAGTGCATAGCGTGGGCGATGCGTTTCCACAGATTCATTTGCTCACCGATCCCGAGGTGCTGGCTGGTTTCGAGGACGGCTCCCGATGTTGATTCAAGCAGTCGCGAGTAATCAGCGTCCAGCCTGAAACTGGAGACAGCTCGCGGCCCCAC
>NZ_POTW01000226.1 GCF_003236295.1 Jiangella anatolica | reverse complement strand
GGCCAATTGACGGACAAAGCCCTCGGCTTCATGGACGGAGGCGGCACTGTAGGTCGTGTGCGTGTGATTGGCGCGATACTGGCCGCTTACGTTTGCTTCTTGCCTACACGCTGATCGCCTTGCCAGCCATGTCCAACGCCAACCCAAACTCGAACAACACAGTCTTGATCCGCCAGTTGTCTTCTGTCGATGCAGCTGACGTGGCGGACTACCGCGCCATTCGTCTTGCTGCGCTCAAGGATTCGCCCGACGCATTCGGTTCAACCTACGAGGCCGAGGTCGGGCTCTCGACGGAAGCGTTTGCCGAGCGCTTGGCGACCACCATCGTGCTGGGCGCCTATGCGGGAACCGGCAGCGACGCACGCATCGTCGGCATGGTCGGCTTCAAGCAGCAAAGGATAGCGAAGCTCGCGCACAAGGGTTTTGTGTG
>NZ_POTW01000225.1 GCF_003236295.1 Jiangella anatolica | reverse complement strand
CTCTAAATCTGAAGGGAGTTCATCAATAGATACAATAATGAACGTTTCTTTAAAGATCTTTGTAGTCAGTCCCTGTTAGGTTGTCGTGACATAAGAATATCGCTTAATTTTGAATATAGGGAAATGTAATTGATTATAAATGTTGGACATGTAGCTACAGAAAAATTCGACACAACTGGAGTGAGCGCCTGTAACAACCAACAGAGTACTTCAGTTGATTTATCCTCCTGTATTATTAATGCTGCTTCAGAATGTACCTATTTTGTCAGAACAATAATAAAGAAATCGGACAGTTATGATGCTATGCAAATTGACAGGCTTAAAATTGATACGCAGGAAAAATACGACGCTCTTAATTTACAAAGAGAACATCACAAGAAATTTCTGCAAACTATAAAAGCAAACTCTTTTGACAGAGCTATGGCTGAAAG
>NZ_POTW01000224.1 GCF_003236295.1 Jiangella anatolica | reverse complement strand
TCCACGCTGCCGGTTACCGACTGCCAGAAATCGGGATCGTCACGCCGCTGCAACATCAGCACCCGTTTCGTATCTTGTGCGTAGATGACCACTAAGATCGAAACGTGACGCTTATACACTTTATCCTTCACGCTGCCTCTTCGTTGACTGCCTTCGCTCATCCCATTCACATAGTTATCTATGCTCATGGGAGTTCACTCAGTTGCCGCCTCGATGCAACGCGAATGATTTCGTGTATTTGAGTCATATCAGTTATTCTCAGCCTTCTTCACAACCTGAATGCTCAGCTCAGCCAGTGCAGTCGGGTTAGCAAAGCTCGGTGCTTCAGTCATCAGACACGCTGCCGCCGTGGTTTTCGGGAAGGCGATAACGTCACGGATATTGTCGGTGCCGGTCAGCAGCATGGTCAGACGGTCAAGACCGAATGCCAGACC
>NZ_POTW01000223.1 GCF_003236295.1 Jiangella anatolica | reverse complement strand
ATGAAATGTTAGGCGAAAACCAACGTGATTTAACGGCAGAACAGGCAGCAGAGCGATTACGTGCTTTGAGTGAAGTTCATTATAAAGAAAGAACTAAATAATATAGTCAGTTCCCCTCTTTAGCTTTAGCAAAGAGGGGTGCAGATCGAGTATAGATTTAATATAAAGGATAGAAATATGACCCCAATCCAAAATGCTCAACAAATTTTCAATAGACAGCATAAAAATTTGCCAGAAATTACCGTCTATGCGCCTGGCAGAGTAAATATCATCGGCGAACATACCGACTACAACGACGGCTTTGTTATGCCTTGCGCAATTAATTTTGGTACGGCCGTTTCTGGTACAAAACGAGATGATCATATTTGGAATGTTTATGCTGCAGATCTTGATGAAACTGATGAATTTTCTCTCAATGTTGAAATTCCTAAGAG
>NZ_POTW01000222.1 GCF_003236295.1 Jiangella anatolica | reverse complement strand
GGTAAATGTAAACCGCAAATTGCTCAAATCTTACAGCACACGTTGGGCGATGACTTTGTTGCTGCTAAACCTGCAGGTATATGTGGTTGTACTGATTTGACACGTGATCAAATTGTTACGCAAATACGAGCGAAAGGTTTAAAAACATCTAAAGAAGTTCGACATGTTTTAAACTTTAAAAACAAAGGTGGATGTCCAAAATGTCGACCTGCGATTAACTATTATTTGAATATGGTTTATCCACATGATCATGAAGATGAAAGAGAATCAAGATTTGCTAACGAACGTTACCATGCGAATATTCAAAATGATGGTACATTTTCTGTTATACCTCAAATGCGTGGGGGTGTTACAGATGCAGACCAACTGATTCGTCTAGGAGAAGTGGCTAAGAAATATCATGTGCCACTAGTTAAAGTGACAGGTTCGCAACGTGTT
>NZ_POTW01000221.1 GCF_003236295.1 Jiangella anatolica | reverse complement strand
ATAATTCATTTATTGCGGAAAAGATTGCTAAAACTATTGGGATTAATCAGGTTAAAGCACAAATGCTACCAGAAGAAAAAGCACTGTTTTTGGAACAATTACAAAATGATGGTAGGCACGTCCTATTTGTCGGAGATGGTATCAATGATAGTCCTTCAATTGCCAAGGCAAATGTCGGGATTGCAATGGGAAATGGAACTGACGTAGCAATTGAAACTTCCGACGTGGTCTTGATTGATTCTGATTTTAGTAATATCCAAAATGCCCGTCGGGTGGCAAAGGCTACTATGCGAAACACAATGCAAAACGTAGGAATTGCCATTGGAACCGTGGCGTTGTTATTAATCGGTGTGGCTTATGGTTGGGTAAATATGGCCAGTGGGATGCTTTTTCACGAAATAAGTATCTTAGTAGTTATTTTTAATGCAATGCGGTTGTTAAG
>NZ_POTW01000220.1 GCF_003236295.1 Jiangella anatolica | reverse complement strand
ATCCTGGCTCAGAACTGGCCGGACGCGCTCGAAGTGCCGTGTCGGGACTCGCAGACCGTCGCCGGCGAGCGCCTCCTCGCCCCCCACCTATTCGTCAAGGAGGTGTAGGCGGTGGGCGGTGGCGCTGGCCTCGCCCCGGCTGTTGACGCCGAGTTTGGCCAGGATGTTGGAGACGTGCACGCTGGCGGTCTTCGCGCTGATGAACAGTTGCTCACCGATCTGGCGGTTGGACCGGCCCGCTGCGACGAGATGGAGCACTTCGATTTCGCGTTCCGTCAGCCCGAGGCGTTCGAGTTCTCCGGTACGGGCGCGCGGTTCGGCCTGTGCGCCGAGCGAAAGTTTGCTGCTACGGGCGAGTAGACGGACCTGTTCGGACAGTGACTGGGCGCCGAGGCGGTCGGCTTGTTCAGCGGCCGCCAGGATCCATCGCCGTGCGGTGGGACGG
>NZ_POTW01000021.1 GCF_003236295.1 Jiangella anatolica | reverse complement strand
GGGCCACGATGTCGGGCGCGGGTTGCAGCTCCAGCGGCCGGGTCTCCACGGACGGTGTCCGGAAGCCGTCCGGCACGACATGCTCGGTCATTCCTGCTCGCCCTCCGACAAGACGCATGAGGTCAGGTCGTGCCCGATGGTTACGATACCCGTGACCGCCCGAATGCCCAGCCGTGAGTAGGACGTCCATGCCCGTCGAGTCCCTGTTCGAGCAGCTCGAGCCGTTGCTGGCCCGGGTGTCCAAGCCGATCCAGTACGTCGGCGGCGAGCTCGGCGCGACGGTGAAGGACTGGGACGGCGCCGAGGTCCGGTGGGCGCTGATGTACCCCGACGCGTACGAGGTCGGCCTGCCGAACCAGGGCGTGCAGATCCTGTACGAGCTGCTCAACGAGCAGTACGGCGTGCTGGCCGAGCGCACCTACGCGGTCTGGCCCGACCTCGAGCAGCTCATGCGCGAGCACGGCATCGGCCAGTTCACCGTCGATGCGCACCGTCCGGTCGCCGCGTTCGACCTGCTCGGCGTCTCGTTCGCCACGGAGCTCGGCTACACGAACCTGCTGACGGCGCTCGACCTCGCCGGCGTCCCGCTGCTGGCCACCGAGCGCGGCGACGAGCACCCGGTCGTCGTCGCCGGCGGGCACTCGGCCTTCAACCCCGAGCCGGTCTCGGACTTCCTCGACGCCGCCGTGCTCGGCGACGGCGAGGAGATCGTGCTCGCGATCACCGAGGTGGTGCGCGAGTGGAAGGCCGAGGGACGTCCCGGCGGCCGCGACGGTCTGCTGCTGCGGCTGGCCGCCGGCGGCGGGGTCTACGTGCCCAAGTTCTACGACGTCACCTACCACGACGACGGCGCCATCGCGGCGGTCGTGCCGAACCGGCCCGGCGTGCCGGACACCGTCCGCAAGCACACCGTCATGGACCTCGACCAGTGGCCGTACCCGCGCAAGCCGTTGGTGCCGCTGGCCGAGACCGTCCACGAGCGGTACAGCGTCGAGATCTTCCGCGGCTGCACCCGCGGCTGCCGGTTCTGCCAGGCCGGCATGATCACCCGGCCGGTGCGCGAGCGGTCCATCGAGACCGTCGGCGCCATGGTCGCCGAGGGCGTCAAGAACTCCGGCTTCACCGAGGTCGGTCTGCTGTCGCTGTCCAGCGCCGACCACTCCGAGATCGGCGCCATCGCGAAGGGCCTGGCCGACCAGTACGAGGGCACCAACACGTCGCTCTCGCTGCCGTCCACCCGGGTCGACGCGTTCAACGTCACCCTCGCCGACGAGCTGTCCCGCAACGGCCGCCGGTCCGGACTGACGTTCGCGCCCGAGGGCGGCACCGAGCGCATGCGCCGCGTCATCAACAAGATGGTCAGCGAGGACGACCTGATCCGCACCGTCAGTACGGCCTACGGCAGCGGCTGGCGGCAGGTGAAGCTCTACTTCATGTGCGGCCTGCCGACGGAGACCGACGACGACGTGCTGGCCATCGCCGACCTCGCCAAGCGCGTCATCGAGGCGGGCCGGAAGGCGTCCGGGCGCGGCGACATCCGCTGCACCGTGTCCATCGGCGGGTTCGTGCCCAAGCCGCACACCCCGTTCCAGTGGGCGGCGCAGGCCTCGCACGAGGTGGTGGACGCCAGGTTGCGCAAGCTGCGCGAGAAGGTGAAGTCCGACCGCCAGTACGGCAAGGCGATCGGCCTGCGCTACCACGAGGGCAAGCCGAGCATGGTCGAAGGCCTGCTGTCCCGCGGCGACCGCCGCGTCGGCCGGGTCATCCGCGCGGTGTGGGAGGACGGCGGCCGGTTCGACGGCTGGGGCGAGCACTTCTCCTACCAGCGCTGGGTCGACTGCGCGGAGAAGGCGCTGGCCGGCGAGCCGGTCGACCTCGCCTGGTACACGACGCGTGAGCGGGACCGCGACGAGGTGCTGCCCTGGGACCACCTCGACTCCGGGCTGGACCGCGACTGGCTGTGGGACGACTGGCAGGACGCCCTCGACGAGGTCGAGCTGGACGACTGCCGCTGGACCCCCTGCTTCGACTGCGGCGTCTGCCCGTCGATGGGCACCGAGATCCAGACCGGCCCCACCGGCCGGACGCTGCTCCCGCTGACGCCCGTCTGACCCGGTCATCCGGCAGGCCGCCCCGTGGTCGTGCGTGAACTGATCGCCGGTGTCCGGCGCCTGCCGCCGCGCGCCTCGTCGCATGAGCGGCAGTACGAGCTCAGGTTCCACGACGGTGGTGCCGCCTCGTGCTCGGTCGAGCGTCTCGGCGACCTGCTCGAGGGCGCACGGACACCGAGAGACCTCCAGGCGGTTGTCGACGCGGCCGACTCCGCGTTCGCGGCCGGTGACTCGTGGACGTTGTTCGAGTGGCCGTCCGGCCGTCCGCTCCCAGCACAGCCGCCGTCGTCGTCGCCGGGCGAGACCCTGCGGCACCGCGGATCCCACGCTCGTCCTCTACCGCGACTCGATCCCGCCGGATCGGCCCGAGGTCCTCGAGCGGGTGATGCGTCTCTGGCTCTGGTCCGGCGTCGATGTCGACCTGTCCCCACCGTGAGGTGGGGGCATTCCGGACCTGTGGGATCGCGGCCGAGGGCGGCCCGGCGGCCTCGTAGGCTGGGAACCGTGCGGATCCTCGTCGTCGACGCGTTCACCGATCAGCCCTTCGGCGGCAACCCGGCCGGCGTGTGCCTGCTGGACCGCACGGTCACCGACGAGTGGATGCAGTCGGTCGCGGCCGAGCTGAAGCACTCCGAGACCGCGTTCGTCGAGCCGGTCGACGGCGACGAGGCGGCCCGGGCCACGCCGGCGGTCGACTACCGGCTGCGCTGGTTCACTCCGGAGGTCGAGGTCGACCTGTGCGGCCACGCGACGCTGGCGACGGCGCACGTGCTGTTCGAGCGCGGCGAGTCGGGCCCGATCCGGTTCAGCACCCGCAGTGGCGTGCTCACCGTCACCCCGGACCGGTCCGGCGCCGTCACCATGGACTTCCCGGCGCTGCCGGCCCGGGCCGCGGCCGCCCCGGACGGGCTGGCCGAGGCGCTCGGCGTCACGCCTGTGTGGACCGGCCGGAGCCGGTTCGACGTGCTCGTCGCCGTCGCCGACGAGGCGACGGTGCGCGGGCTGACGCCCGACCTGGCCGCGCTCGCCGCCGTCGACGCGCGGGGCGTCATCGTCACCGCCCGCGCGGACGAGGAGCCGTACGACTTCGTGTCGCGCTTCTTCGCCCCGTCGCAGGGCATCCCGGAGGACCCGGTCACCGGGTCGGCACACTGCGTGCTCGGCCCGTACTGGGCGAAGGAGCTCGGCCGGGGCGACGGCAAGCGGCTGACCGGCGCGCAGCTGTCGGCCCGCGGCGGCGTCGTCGGCGTGACGCTGCGCGGCGACCGGCTGGAGCTCACCGGGCACGCGCGCACCGTCCTCGAGGGCGAGCTGAGGGTCAGGCCGGGGTGATGTTGTGGTTGCGCCGGAACAGGTTCGTGGGGTCGTACCGGGCCTTGACGGAGGCCAGCCGCGCGTAGCCGACCTCGCCGAACCCGGCCACGACCCGCTGCCTGCCCTCGTCGCCGATGAAGTTGAGGTAGACGGCGCCGGTCCGCCAGGGCCGCACGGCGGCGCAGACGTCGTGGGCCCACCGCCGGCCGCGGGCGTCGTCGGCGGGGTCGGTCCACAGCCCGAACGGATGCACCACCCAGCCGGCCTGACGCCACGGGATCGGGTAGTCGTCCGGGCCGCGGGCCACCGCGCCACCCATGCAGAACAGCACGTGCTGCGACGCCGACGGCACGATCATGCCGGCCGCCTGGGCACAGAAGGTGTCGATGGCCTCGTCCGGCAGCGACTCCAGGTGCTCGGCGGACCAGTAGTTGCGGTAGCCGGGCGGATCGTCCAGCGCTGACTGCAGCTCGTCGTAGGGCAGCTCGGCCACCATGGCGCCGGCCGGCGCCGCTGCGAACAGCGGCGCCGCCAGCTCGCGCAGCGACCGCTCGCTCCCGGCGTGCACGAGCACGACGGCCAGCGCGAGCCGTCCGGCCAGCTCGGCCGGCACGAAGTCCTCGCCCTCCGGGCCGGTGAGGTAGATGGCGCCGCCGCCGAGCGTGTCCGGCGCGTCGTGCATCAGGTCGCGGAACGCGCGGACGATCGCCGGCCCGTCCTCCGGCGGCCAGAGCAGCAGCGCCAGCGTCGACTCCGGCAGCGGGCGCAGCCGCAGCGTCATCGACGTCACGACGCCGAAGTTGCCGCCGCCGCCGTGCAGCGCCCAGAACAGGTCGGGGTGGCTGTCCGCCGCGGCCCGGACGATCTCGCCGCCGGCCGTCACCACCTCCGCCTCGACCAGGTTGTCGCAGGCCAGCCCGAACAGCCGGTCCAGCCAGCCGGTCCCCCCGCCGAGCACGAACCCGCCGACGCCGGTCGTCGAGACCCGGCCACCGGTGGTGGCCAGGCCGTACGGCGCGCAGGCACGGTCCAGGTCGGCCATGGTGGCGCCGCCGCCGACGGTGGCCGTGCGGGCCTCCGGGTCGACGCTGACGGCGTTCAGCCGGCGCAGATCGACCACCAGGCCGCCGTCGGTGAGCGCCAGTCCGCTGACGCTGTGGCCACCGCCGCGCACGGCCAGCTCGAGGCCGTTCTCACGGGCGAACGTCACGGCCAGCACCACGTCGGCGCGGCTCGCGCAGCGCACGATCACGCCCGGCCGGCGGTCGATCATGGCGTTGAAGACGGTCCTTGCGTCGTCGTAGCCCGGGTCGGCCGGGGTGAGCAGGTCGCCGTCCAGCAGCGACCGCAGGCCCTCATGAAGTCCGGTCATCGCTCTGCCCCCCGAAGTCGGATGACTGGTGGGATGGAACGTACGCCCGCCGCATCCGCGTGACAATGGGTCCTTCGACCCGCACCGCCGAGAGGACCGACCCCTGAGCACCGCACCGCACCAGCAGCTACCCGCCGTGCAGCGGCTGCGCGTCCGGTTCGCCAAGCGCGGCCGGCTGCGTTTCACCAGCCACCGCGACTTCCAGCGCGCGTTCGAGCGGGCGCTGCGCCGCGCCGACGTGCCGATGGCCTGGTCGCAGGGGTTCACGCCGCACCCGCGGGTCTCCTACGCCGGCGCCGCGCCGACAGGGGCGGCCAGCGAGGCGGAGTACCTGGAGCTGGCGGTCACCCGGGTCTGCGACCCCGACGAGATCCGCGCCGCGCTGGACGCGGCGCTGCCGCCGGGGCTGGACGTCGTGCAGGTGGTGGCGGCCGGCCCCGGCGCGCTGGCCGACCGGCTGCAGGCCTCCAGCTGGTCGATCGAGCTGCCCGGCGCGGCGCCGGAGCAGGCCGCGGCCGCGGTGACGGCGTTCCTGGCGGCGGAGTCGGTGCCGGTCGAGCGGCTGACGAAGAACGGCGTGCGGAAGCTGGACCCGCGGGCCGCCGTCCTGTGGCTCGCCGCCGACACCGCCGCGGACCCGGTCACACTGCACGCCGTCGTCCGGCACCAGTCGCCGACGGTGCGGCCGGACGAGGTGCTGGCCGGGCTGCGCCTCGTCGCCGGGTTCACCCCGCCGCAGCCGCCGCGCGCCGTCCGGCTGGCCCAGGGGGAGTGGGACGACGCGACCGGCACGCTGGCCGATCCGCTGGCGGACCCGCCCGAGGGCCGCGACACGTGACATTGCGCGACGTGATCTACCGCACACCGTAAGGCGACGGTGCTGACCTGCGGCGATGCCTGACGCCCGAAGCGGGGTCGACACGGTGCGGGCGGCCGCCGTCACGGTTTCCGGGCGGACATGTGCGATACTCGGAACTGGCCGTGCGGTACACGCCGCTCGGTCCGACGACGTCCTCGCCGACGTCCCGCGCGGGTCCGGCTCGGCGCCACCGCATCACCGCACCGGTGATCGGCAGGCGACACTGGTCCCCGCGGAGTCGCTCGGCACGCTGGGATCGCCATGGCGGACCAGCCGCGAGGCGCCCCACCCAAGGGTGCGCCGCCGCGGCGGGCGCTGAGCGGCCCGACGACGCACAGTCCGGTGGACGTCGCCGATCACAGGCTTTCCACCTGTAGCGGCCGAGCCCGGGCGCTCCAGGTGGCCCGATGTAGTCCCCGGTGGACGAGGAGCAGCGCGCCGACGATGGCGCGGCGCCCCATCCGCTGGGCCGACAGGAGTGCACCACATGACGGAAGAGACCCCCGGCTCGTCCGGAGATGTCACCACCCAGCCACGCCGCCGCCGCGCCGCGAGCAGGGCCGCCGGACCGCCGGTCGAGCCGACGCTCCACGACGCCGGCGAGCCCACGACCAGCGCGGACGCTCCGGCCAAGAAGACGGCGAAGAAGGCGGCGGCCAAGAAGACCGTCGCGAAGAAGGCCGCCAAGAAGGCCCCGGCCAAGAAGACGGCCGCCCGCAAGGGCGCCGCGCCGGACCCGCTGCCCGACCCGGAGGCGGCCGACCTCGTCGCCGCGCCGGAGGTCGCCGAGGCGCCCGCGCCGCGCAAGCGGTCCCGCTCGCGCAAGGCCGCGGCGCCGGCACCCGAGCCGATCGCGGTGCCGGCCGACGAGGCCGACGAGGAGCTGGCCGAGGCCAGCCCGGCGTTCGCCCCGTCCGGCCTGGAGAGCGCCGAGACCGAGGCCCGCGCCTCCGCCGTGCTGTTCCAGGCCCCGGCGTTCTCCGCGGCGCCGCTGTTCGCCGCGCCCGACCCCGAGGCCGCGCAACCGGTCCGCGGCCGCCGCCGCGCGAAGGCCGAGCCCGAGCCGGAGCCCGAGGTCGAGGAGACCGAGGAGGAGCCCACCGCCGCCGAGGCTGACGACGCCGATTCCGACATCGACTCCGACATCGACTCCGACGACGACGGTGACGGCACCCGCCGCCGGCGCCGCCGCCGGGGTGGCCGCGGCCGCCGCCGTCGCTCCGACGAGGGCGCCGAGGCCGGCGACGACGACTCCGACGACGAGCAGGGCCGCTCCGACGACGGCGAGCACGAGGCCGACGACGCGGCCGGCGACGACGACCAGTCCGACTCCGACTCCGACGAGGGCGGCAGCCGCCGTCGTCGGCGGCGCCGGCGCCGGCGCAACGACGACGGTGACGAGTCCCGTCCGGACGACCCGCCGAACACCGTCGTGCGGGTGCGCGACAGCCGCGACGTCGACGACGAGGTCACGTCGGTCAAGGGCTCGACCCGGCTGGAGGCGAAGAAGCAGCGCCGCCGCGAGGGCCGCGAGGCCGGCCGGCGCCGTCCGCCGATCCTGTCCGAGGCCGAGTTCCTGGCCCGCCGCGAGGCCGTCGACCGCGTCATGGCGGTCCGGCAGTCCGGCGACCTCACCCAGATCGCCGTCCTCGAGGACGACGTGCTGGTCGAGCACTACGTCAGCCGCGCCTCCCAGCAGTCGCTGATCGGCAACGTCTACCTGGGCCGCGTGCAGAACGTGCTGCCGGCCATGGAGGCGGCGTTCGTCGACATCGGCCGCGGCCGCAACGCCGTCCTGTACGCCGGCGAGGTCGACTGGAGCGGTCTGGGCAGGAACGACGGCCCGAAGCGCATCGAGGACGTGCTCAAGTCCGGCCAGGCGGTGCTCGTGCAGGTCACGAAGGACCCGATCGGCCACAAGGGCGCCCGGCTGACCAGCCAGGTCAGCCTGCCGGGCCGGTACGTCGTGTACGTGCCCGGCGGGTCGATGAACGGCATCAGCCGCAAGCTGCCCGACGTCGAGCGGACCCGGCTGAAGAAGATCCTCAAGCAGGTCGTCCCCGAGGACGCCGGCGTCATCGTCCGCACCGCCGCCGAGGGCGCCTCGGAGGAGGAGCTGACCAACGACGTCGCGCGGCTGAAGGCCGAGTGGGCGGCGCTGCAGAAGAAGGCCTCCGGCAACGCGCCGCAGCTGCTGCACGGCGAGCCCGACCTCGCCATCAAGGTGGTCCGCGACCTGTTCAACGAGGACTTCACCAAGCTCGTGGTCTCCGGCGACCGTGCCTGGGACACCATCGACGAGTACGTGTCCAGCGTCGCGGGGTCGCTGCGCGACCGGGTCGAGAAGTGGGTGGGCACCGACGACGTGTTCGCCGCCTACCGCATCGACGAGCAGATCGCGAAGGCCATGGACCGCAAGGTCTGGCTGCCCAGCGGCGGCTCGCTGGTCATCGACCGCACCGAGGCGATGACCGTCGTCGACGTCAACACCGGCAAGTTCACCGGCTCCGGCGGCAACCTCGAGGAGACCGTCACCAAGAACAACCTCGAGGCGGCCGAGGAGATCGTGCGCCAGCTCCGGCTGCGCGACATCGGCGGCATCATCGTCATCGACTTCATCGACATGGTGCTCGAGGCCAACCGCGACCTCGTGCTGCGGCGGCTGGTCGAGTGCCTGGGCCGCGACCGCACCAAGCACCAGGTCGCCGAGGTGACGTCGCTGGGTCTGGTGCAGATGACGCGCAAGCGCATCGGCACCGGCCTGCTCGAGGCGTTCAGCGAGCCGTGCCCGCACTGCAAGGGCCGCGGGCTGCTGATCCACGCCCACCCGGTCGAGTCCGGCTCGGGGTCGTCCGGTTCCGGCTCGGCCGGCTCCTCCGGGTCGTCCGACGAGGGCCGGTCCGGCCGCGCGGAGCGGCGCGGGCGGCGGCGCAAGGCCGAGCAGCCGGCGGCGCCGGCCCCGGTCGAGGCGCTGACGCCCAAGCTCGAGGCGCTGGCCAGTCCCGGCGAGGCGTCCCCGGCGGACCTGATGCCGGTCGGCGCCAACGGCAACGGCCACCACCACCCGGCCGAGCCCGCTCCGGGCGAGGCGGAGCCGACGCCCCAGCCCGGCGCCGGCCCCGGCACCGATGCGGAGGACGCGACGGCCACGCCGCCCGCGCCGCGACGCCGCCGGCGGGCTCAGCGCGCCGCCGGCAGCAGCACGGCCGCCGGCACCGGCCAGGCGATCGTGACCGGGGGCGACCCGGCGGCACAGCCGGCGGACCAGGCGTCCACCGGCGACTCCGGCGGGCCGGGCTCCGGCCAGCCCGCCACGGCCACCAGCGCCGCCGGTGCGAGCGACGCCACGCCGGCCGACGCCGGCGGCGCCGGCCGGTCCGGCGCCGTGGACGCCACGGCACGGTCCACCAGCAGCGCCGGCGACGCCAGCGGATCCGGCGCCGTGGACGCCACGGCACGGGCCACCAGCGGCGCCAGCGGCATCGGCGCCGGGGACGCCAGCGGGTCCGGCGCCGACGGCGCCGCGCCGTCGTCGTCCACGCCGCCCCCTCCGCCTCCGCCACCCGCGCAGGCGCTGGTCACCGGCCCGGCGCAGGTCGAGGCCGGCGCCACCGGCCAGCCGGCGGCGACCCAGCCGCCGTCCGGCCAGTCCGGCGACCAGGCGGGGGAGCAGACCGGCGAGCAGGCTCCCGAGCCGACCCGCCCCCGTCGTACCCGCCGCCGGGCCGAACGGCCCGCCGGCAGTCCCGTCCCCTGAGTTTGACCCGACCCTGACCAATTCCGTACCCTAGGGCGTCGGCGCTCTTCGCGCCCATACCCGCGTGCCCGCTCCACAGCGGCGGCATGCGCGCCCGAAGCCGAGTGAGAGAGTGAGTCCGCGGTGTACGCGATCGTCCGCAGCGGCGGTAACCAGAGAAAGGTCTCCGTCGGAGACGTCATCGACGTCGACCGGCTCGACAACGCCGAGGTCGGCGCCACCGTCACGCTGCCGGCGGTCCTGCTCGTCGACGGCGAGACCGTGACCACCGACGCCGCCAAGCTGGCCGGTGTCTCCGTCACGGCCGAGATCGTCGGCGCCACCAAGGGCCCGAAGATCCACATCCTCCGGTACAAGAACAAGACCGGGTACCGGCGGCGCCAGGGGCACCGCCAGAAGTACACCCAGGTCAAGGTCACCGGCATCGAGACGAAGTAGGCAGGAACTCGAGATGGCTCACAAGAAGGGCGCCTCGTCCAGCAAGAACGGGCGCGACTCCAACGCTCAGCGGCTCGGCGTGAAGCGCTTCGGCGGCCAGCAGGTCAACGCCGGCGAGATCATCGTCCGCCAGCGCGGCACCCACTTCCACCCGGGCGACAACGTCGGCCGCGGCAAGGACGACACCCTGTTCGCCACGTCCTCCGGCGCCGTCGAGTTCGGCGTCAAGCGTGGCCGCAAGGTCGTCAACATCGTCGTGCCGGCGGGGGAGTGACCCCCGCTCCACGCGAGCAACACACCTGACTCATCAGGGCGGGCCGGTCACATGACCGGCCCGCCCAATTTTGTGAACGACACAGACTGAGGACATACCAGACATGGCCATTCCGTCGTTCGTGGACCGCGTCGTCCTGCACCTGGCTGCGGGTGACGGAGGGCACGGCTGCGTGTCGGTCCACCGCGAGAAGTTCAAGCCCCTGGGCGGCCCCGACGGCGGCAACGGCGGGCGCGGCGGTGACATCGTCCTCGTCGTCGATCCGAACACGACGACGCTCCTGGAGTACCACCGCTCGCCGCACCGCAAGGCGAAGAGCGGCGCCCAGGGCGAGGGCAGCAACCGCGACGGCGCCAACGGCGAGGACATCGAGCTCAAGGTCCCCGACGGCACCGTCGTGAGCACGCGCGACGGTGAGGTGCTGGTCGACCTCGTCGGCGCCGGCACCCGCTACGTCGTTGCGCAGGGCGGCAACGGCGGCCTGGGCAACGCCGCGCTGGCCAGCAAGCGCCGCCGGGCGCCCGGCTTCGCGCTGCTCGGCGAGCCGGGCGAGACCAAGGACGTCGTGCTGGAGCTGAAGAGCGTCGCCGACATCGGCCTGGTCGGCTTCCCGAGCGCCGGCAAGTCCAGCCTCATCGCCGCGATCTCCGCGGCCCGGCCGAAGATCGCCGACTACCCGTTCACGACCCTGGTGCCCAACCTCGGCGTCGTCGAGGCCGGCGACGTCCGCTACACCGTCGCCGACGTGCCCGGCCTGATCGAGGGCGCCAGCGAGGGCCGTGGCCTGGGCCACGCGTTCCTGCGCCACGTCGAGCGCTGCAAGGCGCTGCTGCACGTCGTCGACCTCGCGACCATGGAGCCCGGCCGCGACCCGCTCACCGACATCGACCTCATCGAGTCCGAGCTGGAGAAGTACGGCGGTCTGGACAAGCGGCCGCGGATGGTCGCGCTGAACAAGATCGACGTGCCCGAGGCGCGCGAGCTGGTCGAGCTGGTCCGCGCCGACATCGAGGCGCGCGGCTGGGAGGTCTTCCCGGTCTCCGCCGCCACGCACGAGGGGCTGCGCGAGCTGACCTACGCGATGGGCTCGCTGGTCGCCGCGGCCCGGGCGGCCGCGCCGCCGCCGGAGCCGACCCGCCTGGTGCTGCGCCCGTCCGCCGTCGACGACTCCGGGTTCACCGTCACCGACGAGGGCGAGCGGTACCGCATCCGCGGCGTGAAGCCCGAGCGGTGGATCCGGCAGACCGACTTCACCAACGACGAGGCGGTCGGCTACCTCGCCGACCGGCTGGCCCGGCTCGGCGTCGAGGAGGCGCTGCTCAAGGCCGGCGCCAAGGCCGGCGACGAGGTGGTCATCGGCGGCGAGGACGCGGTCGTGTTCGACTGGGAGCCCAGCGTCGAGTCCGGCGGCGAGCACCTCGGCCCGCGCGGCACGGACTCCCGGCTGTCATGAGCGACGCGGCGGCGACGCGCGCGAGCCTGGCGTCCGCGCAGCGGGTGGTCGTCAAGGTCGGGTCGTCGTCGCTGACCACGGCGCACGGCGGGCTCGACGACGCCAGGGTCGCCCTCGTGGTCGACGCGCTGGCGAAGGCGCGCGCGTCCGGCCGCGAGGTGGTGCTGGTGTCGTCCGGCGCCATCGCGGCGGGTCTGGCGCCGCTGGGGCTGGCCACGCGGCCGCGGGACCTGGCCCGGCAGCAGGCCGCCGCCAGCGTCGGCCAGGGGCTGCTGATGGCGAACTACACGTCCGCGTTCGCCGGCCACGGCCTGCGGGTCGGCCAGGTGCTGCTGACCGTCGACGACGTCACCCGCCGTTCGCACTACCGCAACGCCTACCGGACGCTGCAGCAGCTGCTGAAGTTCGGCGTCGTGCCGGTCGTGAACGAGAACGACACCGTCGCCACCCACGAGATCCGCTTCGGCGACAACGACCGGCTGGCGGCGCTGGTCGCGCAGCTCGTGCACGCCGACCTGCTGGTGCTGCTCTCCGACGTCGACGGCCTCTACGACGGCAACCCGCACAGGCCCGGCGCCACCCGGCTGACCGACGTGCACGGCCCGGCCGACCTCGACGGCATCGACGTCGGCTCGGCCGGCCGGTCCGGGCTCGGCAGCGGCGGCATGGTGACGAAGATCGAGGCAGCCACGATCGCGACCGGCTCCGGCATCGACGTCGTGCTGGCCTCGGCGCCGGAGGTGTCCGCGGTGCTGGCCGGCGACTCGGCCGGCACCTGGTTCCACCGCCGGGCCGCGCGCCGGGCGACGCGGCTGCTGTGGCTGGAGCACGCGACCGACGGACGGGGCTCGCTCACTCTCGACGCGGGCGCCGTCCGCGCCGTCGTCGAGCGCGGCGCGTCCCTGCTCCCCGCCGGCATCACCGCCGTCACCGGTACGTTCACCGCCGGCGACCCGGTCGACCTGCTGGACGAGGCCGGCCGCGCGGTCGCCCGCGGCGTCGTCAACTACGACGCCGCCGAGCTGCCGGCGTTGCTCGGCCACTCGACCAAGGAGCTGGCCCGCGACCTCGGCCCGGAGTACGAGCGCGAGGTCGTCCATCGCGACGACCTCGTCCTGCTCGGACGCCCCCGCCGCTGACGTGGCCTGCGCCGTGCCGTTACATGTAACATCGATGGCATGGCGACGGAGAGCAAGGCTCGGGTACGGGCACATCGCGAACGGCTGCGGGCACAGGGCCTGCGGCCCCTCCAGATCTGGGTTCCCGACGTCACCTCGCCCGAGTTCGCCGCGGAGGCACACCGCCAGTCCGTTCTGGCCGCGGCGAGTGCCGACGCTGCTGATGACCAGGCGTTCGCCGATGATCTGCAGGCCTCCGCTTGGGATCAGGGCGAGTGAGGCGTGGCGAGGTCTGGACGTCTGCCGGACCCGGATATGCGAGCAAACCGCGACCGGTCGTCATCGTCCAGGACGACCGATTCGACGCCACGGCCTCTGTCACCGTGGCGCTGCTGACCACAGACCGGACCGAACTGCCACTGTTCCGCATCCCTGTCGAGCCGGCGCAGATCAACGGTCTGCAGAAGCCGAGTTCCGTGATGGCCGACAAGATCATGATCGTCCGGCGGGATCAGCTCGGTGAACGCGTCGGCCGGTTGACCGACGAAGACATGGTGCGCCTCAACCGGGCCTTGGTCGTGTTCCTCGGCATCGCCGGCTGAGCCCGTAGCCGCTGACAGGCGCGGTCAGGAGACGATTTTCACGACCTGCTCGGCGGCGCCGCGGGCGGACTGCGGGTTCTGGCCGGTGACCAGGCGGCCGTCCACGACCACCTGCTCGGTCCACATCGGGCCGGGAACGTGCGTCGCACCGTGCTCGACGAGGGCGTCGGCCAGCAGGAATGGGACGACGTCGGTGCGGCCGGCCGCGGCCTCCTCCTCGTTCGTGAACGCCGCGACCCGCTTGCCCGCCACCAGGTGGGTGCCGTCGGAGAGGCTCAGGCCGACCAGGGCGGCCGGGCCGTGGCAGACGGCCGCGACCACGCCGCCGCGCTCGTAGACGCCGGCGGCGAGCCGCTGCAGCGCGGCGTTGCCCGGGAAGTCCCACATGGTGCCGTGCCCGCCGGCGAAGAACACGACGTCGTAGGACGACGGGTCGAGGCCGGCGGCCGCCGGCAGGGCGTCGAGGTCGACGGTGGCGAAGAACTCCCGCTGGTCGGTGTCGGACTCGTCGTGGCCGTCGACCGTGGGCCGGCCGCCGGCAACGGAGGCCACGTCGACGTCGAGGCCGGCGCGGCGGAACGTGGCCCACGGCTCGGCGGCCTCGCCGGCGTGGAAGCCGGTGCTCAGGCCGGTGTCGCCGAGCCGGGAGTGGCTGGTGAGAACGATCAGTGCTCGTGTCATGCTCCCATCGTCGGCGCGTCGAGCCATAGCGCACCAATAGCCTTACATGGTCGAGCCATAGAATTCCTGATGTGAACGTCTCCCTGGACCTGCTCCGCAGCTTCCTCGCCGTCCATCGGTCCGGGTCGGTGACGGCGGCCGCGCAGGTGCTCGGGCTCGCCCAGCCGACCGTGACGGCGCAGCTCAAGGCGCTGGAGGCGGCCCTCGGCCGGACGTTGTTCGACCGGCTGCCGCGTGGCGTGGCGCCGACGGCGGCGGCCGACGAGCTGGCCCGCCGCGTCGCCGAGCCGCTGGACGCCCTCGAGTCGGTCACGCTCGCCGACGACGACCCGGCGGCGGTGCACGTGGGCGGCCCCGCGGAGTTCGTCTGCGAGCAGGTGCTCCCGGCCCTGGCCGGGCTCATCGCCGGCGGACTGCAGGTGCGCACGACGTTCGGCCTGCCCGACGGGCTGCTCGACGGGGTGGCCGACGGACGGCTCGACCTCGCCGTGCTCAGCGTGCGGCCCCGGCGTCGCGGCATCGTTGCGGAGGCGTTCTACGACGAGGAGTTCGCGCTGGTGGCGGCGCCGGTCTGGGCCGACCGGCTGGGGCGGGTCGCCGCGCCGGGCGAGCTGAGCTCCGTCCCGCTGATCGCGTACGGCGAGGAGGCGCCGATCCTGCGCCGGTACTGGCGCACCGTCTTCGGCGTCCGGCTGACACGCACGCCCGAGCTCGTCGTGCCGGACCTCCGGGGCGCCCTGGCCGCCACGCTGGCCGGCGCGGGCGCCACCGTCCTGCCGGAGTACCTGTGCCATGCCGGGCTCGACGACGGCGCGCTGCGGCTGCTCGCCGAGCCCGAGCTGCCGCCGCTGAACACCCTCTTCCTCGCCTACCGCCCGCCGGCCACCGCACGGCGGGCCGTCGCCGCGGTGCGCGAGCGGCTGCTCGGCGAACTGCGGCGGTGACGGGCCACTAGAATGGCGGGGTGACCTCCACCGTCGCCGACCTGGGCCGCGCGGCCCGTACGGCCGCCGCCGACCTCGCCGTCCGCACCCGCGCCGAGAAGGACGCCGCGCTGCACGCGATGGCCGACGCGCTGGTGGCGAACGCGCCGGCGATCATCGAGCGCAACGCCGCCGACGTCGAGCGGGCCCGCGAGACCGGCACCGCCGAGGCGATGATCGATCGGCTGCGGCTGGACGAGGCGCGCATCGACGGCATGGCCGGCGGCCTGCGCCAGGTCGCCGGGCTGCCGGACCCGGTCGGCGAGGTGGTGCGCGGCTACACGCTGCCCAACGGCCTGCAGGTCAGCCAGCGCCGGGTGCCGCTGGGCGTCGTCGGCATCATCTACGAGGCCCGGCCCAACGTCACCGCCGACGCCGCCGGGCTGGCGCTGAAGAGCGGCAACGCGGTGCTGCTGAAGGGTTCGTCCAGCGCCGCGGCGTCCAACGAGGCGATCGTCGGCGTCCTCGCGCGGGCGGTCGAGGCCGCCGGGCTGCCCGGCGCCGCCGTCCAGCTGGTCCCGGGCGGGCGCGAGCAGGCCAAGGAGCTGATGCGCGCCCGCGGCATCGTCGACGTGCTGATCCCGCGCGGCGGCGCCGGGCTGATCCGCAGCGTCGTCGAGGAGTCCACCGTCCCGGTCATCGAGACCGGCGTCGGCAACTGCCACGTGTACGTCGACGCCGACGCCGACCTCGCGATGGCGCTGCAGATCCTGCTGAACGCGAAGACGCAGCGGCCGAGCGTGTGCAACGCCGCCGAGACGCTGCTCGTGCACGCCGGCGTCGCCGCCGACTTCCTGCCCACGGCGCTGACCGCGCTGCGCGACGCCGGCGTCACCGTCCACGGCGACGAGCGGGTGCGCGGCTACGACGACACCGTCGTGCCGGCCACCGACGACGACTGGGCCGCCGAGTACCTCTCGCTGGACCTCGCCGCCGCCGTCGTCGACTCGCTCGACGACGCCGTCGCGCACATCCGGCGCTGGGGGAGCGGGCACACCGAGGCGATCGTCACCGGCTCGCTGGCCGCGTCGCGCCGGTTCGCCGCCACCACCGACTCCGCCGCCGTCATGGTGAACGCCTCCACCCGGTTCACCGACGGCGAGCAGCTCGGGTTCGGCGCCGAGATCGGCATCTCGACGCAGAAGCTGCACGCCCGCGGCCCGATGGGGCTGCCGGAGCTGACCACCACGACGTACGTCGTCACCGGTGACGGCCACGTGCGCGGGTGACGGTAGGCTTGCCCACCATGAACACCGTCGTGCTGCTGGCCGAGGAGGCGCACTCCTCGTCGTCGGAGGGTTTCCCCGCGTGGGGCTGGGGCCTCTCCGCGTTCGGCATCCTCGTGCTGCTGCTGTGGATCGTCGTGTCGTTCGGCAAGGGCCGGCCGCACGCCTGAGCAGCGGACAGGCACTACGGTGTCGTCGGTGAACAGTCCGAAGCGCCTGGGTGTCATGGGGGGCACGTTCGACCCCATCCACCACGGCCACCTGGTCGCGGCCAGCGAGGTGCAGCACTGGTTCCACCTCGACGAGGTGGTGTTCGTGCCCACCGGCGAGCCGTGGCAGAAGAGCGACCGCGTGGTCACCCCGGCCGAGGACCGCTACCTCATGACGGTCATCGCGACGGCGTCGAACCCGGTGTTCTCCGTCAGCCGGGTCGACATCGACCGCGGCGGGCCCACGTACACCGTCGATACGCTGCGTGACCTGCGCGCGCACTACGGCGAGGACACCGAGCTCTACTTCATCACCGGCGCGGACGCGCTCGGCCAGATCCTGTCCTGGCGCGACCACGACGAGCTGTTCGAGCTGGCCCACTTCGTCGGCTGCACCCGTCCCGGCCACGATCTGTCCGCCGTCGGGCTGCCCGAGGGCAAGGTCACGCTGGTCGAGGTGCCGGCGCTGGCGATCTCGTCCAGCGAGTGCCGCCACCGGGTCGTCGGCGGCGAGCCGATCTGGTACCTGGTGCCCGACGGCATCGTCCAGTACATCAACAAACGTGGCCTCTACGTCGAGGCATGAGACGCTGGACCGGTCACATCCGGTCCCCGGAAGAAGAGAGGAACGCCGCTTGAGCGCAACCGATCGCGCGATCCAGCTGGCGGTCGCCGCCGCGGAGGCAGCGTCCGACAAGCTCGCCGACGACATCGTCGCCTTCGACGTGTCCGAGCGCATGGCCATCACCGACGTGTTCCTGGTCTGCTCGGCCTCCAACGACCGCCAGGTGCGCTCCGTCGTCGACGCCGTCGAGGAGAAGCTGCGCGGCCTCGGCGCCCGCCCCGTCAGCCGTGAGGGCGAGCGGGAGGGCCGCTGGGTGCTGCTCGACTACGTCGAGATCGTCGTGCACGTGCAGCATGCCGAGGAGCGGGTGTTCTACGCCCTGGAGCGGCTGTGGAAGGACTGCCCGACGATCGAGCTGCCGGAAGAGGTGAACGCCGGACGAGGCCCCCGCTCCGGAGACGGGGCGTGAGCCGCCGCGTCGTGCTCTGGCGGCACGGCCGGACCGAGTGGAACGCCACCGGGCGGTTCCAGGGCCAGACCGACGTCGACCTCGACGATCTCGGCCGGGAGCAGGCCCGCGAGGCGGCCGCCCGGCTGGCCGCGCTCGCGCCGGACCTGCTCGTGTCGTCCGACCTGCGCCGGGCCCAGGACACCAGCGCGCCGCTGGCCGCCCTCGTCGGCCTCGACGTCGAGCTGGACCCGCGGCTGCGCGAGACCTTCGCCGGCGCGTGGCAGGGCTGCACGTCGGCCGAGATCGCCGCGCGCTGGCCCGACGAGCACAAGGCCTGGCGCGGCGGCGACCCGCTGCTGCGCGTCGGCGGCGGTGAGTCCCGCCAGGAGGTCGCCGAGCGCATGTTCGCCGCCGTCACCGACGCCGCCGCCCGGCTGCCCGAGAACGGCCTCGCCGTCCTCACCTCCCACGGCGGCTCCTCCCGGCTGGGCATCGCCGCGCTCATCGGCATGCCGCTGCATCGCTTCACCAACATCGGCGGGCTGTCCAACTGCTCCTGGTCCATGCTCCGCGAAGGCGACGACGGCTGGATCCTGGTGGAGCACAACGCCGGCACGCTGCCCACTCCGGTGGTGATCGAAGAGGGGTGACCTGATACTCTCTCCGAGGTCGTTCGGGCCGCCGATGGGCGGTGCAGCGGCCGATTATGAGGTTCACCTCGCCGTCGGCTAAGCTTACGAAGCCGTTCGGCACGGGGCTGTGGCGCAGCTGGTAGCGCACCTCCATGGCATGGAGGGGGTCAGGGGTTCGAGTCCCCTCAGCTCCACCCAATCCGCTGGTCAGTGGCCATGTTCGAAGTCCTCATCGAGGACCGCATGGCCGCTCACCACAACTCCCCACTTTCCGACGCGCGCCCCCATCGAGCACGTCGCGCGCCGTTGGATCGTGGCCACCATGCCCGGTTCCTCCGGACGCGATTCACCCTCCGGGGGTGATGCGGCTCCTCGCCGCGGGGGAGAGGGTCTGGAGCAGCCCGGTGCGAACCACGTGCCGGCAATCGACCGCCCGAGGGCAGGTGCGACATGACAGACCCGCACATTCCCGGAGAGCTGCAAGACGACTATCGCGAGCCGAGTATGTGGGCCGTGGGCTGGACCGTCTTCGCCTCAGTCATGATGGTCATGATCGGCGTGTTCCACGCCATCGCCGGACTGGTCGCCATCTTCGACGACGACTTCTTCACGCAGGTGCGTGAGTATGTCTTCGACTTCGACGCGGACACCTGGGGCTGGATCCACCTGATCCTGGGCATCGTGCTGGTGTTGGCCGGCGCCGCCCTGTTGACCGGGTCCGTCGCGGCGCGCGCCGTGGGTGTGATCCTGGCCGCCCTGAGCATGCTGGCGGCGTTCGCGTGGCTCCCGTACTACCCGATCTGGTCCGTCGTGATCATCGCCGTGGCGGTCACCGTTGTCTGGGCGCTGACCGTCCACGGCCGAGACGTCACGGCCGTCAGATGACTCCGGCACCTGACGTCAGCGCCGGATGGCGATCATGGAGCGGACGGCTTCAGCCGCCTCGGCGCGCGAGTTGACACCCAACTTGCGGTAGATGAGCTTCACGTGGAACTTCAGGGTGTTGACCGAGATGCAGAGCTCGTCGGCGATCTCAGGAAGAGAGAGCCGACTGGGCAGGAACCGCACTACGTCGCGCTCACGTCGGGTGAGTGCTTCCCCGGCAGCCCCGCCTCGACCCGCAGGCAGCTCGCCGCGGAGCGGCGCCGCGATCCGTCGCAGCCGGTCCAGCCAGGAGCTCGGTAGTTGCCAGGCGGCATGTTCGATGAGCTCCACGACCTCCGGGCCCTCCGAGACGACGGTCTGGACCAGGCCGTTGACGGCCGCCGTCTCAGCTGCGGCGGCGGCGTACGACACTGCCCTCTCGCGTGTGTCGGTGGCGCGCGACAGCAGGAGATTGCGTACCACCTGGTGGCGTACACAGCGCGGTCGCGCGGATTCCAGGGACGCGGTCGCAGCCAGCTGCTGTCCTTCGGCGAGCAGCAGCCTGGCGCCGCAGACCTCCCGCCAGAACGGATCGATGATCTGAGCCGACCAGCGGCGTGCCCGCTCGATGTCGCCCGTGGCGAGACTCAGCCGGGCAGCGACGCGGGCCACCAGAGCTCGGCTTCCCGGACCGGTCAACTCGGCCTCCGCGAGGCTCTGCGCGCGGTCGAACACCTGCCGGGCGGTCTCGAGGTCGCCGTCGTCGACGTGGGCCTCTGCCCGGTTGAGTAGTGCCAGCACTCTGCAGTACAGCACCGGGTCCGGCGCCGTCTCGGCGATCTCGGCCGACTCGGCGACAGCACGAGCGCGATCGCCGAGCTCGCGGTGCGCGAGCGCTTCGGCCGTCGACACCTCCGCTCCCAGGATCGTCATACTGGCGACAGACGCGGCGTGCCGCACACCTGAGGCGACCCGTACGGCATTGATGGGTCGTCCCGCCAGGGCTTCACCGAGTGCCCTGGTGCCCTCGAAGGCCAGCCGGCGACGAGGATCGATACTCAGTGCGATGCCGGCGGTGCGGATGTCCTCGGAGCTGTCATCCCACCGCTCATCGAGGGCGAGGGCACGTGCGACGGAGTTCCATCCGAACCTCCCGATCGGGTCGCGCCACCACGCCGAGTCCAGGTCGTCGCTGGTTCGGAGGGCCAGGTTCGTCCCGGATGCCCAGTCGCCCAGCATGGTCGCGGCGATCGCACGGAGCATCGTCAGCCGAGCAGACGCGACGCGGGCCAGGTGCTCGGACCGCGCCGCCCACCAGCTGATTCGATCGACGGCGTCGAGGAACCCGCGGCGATCGACCAGGACGTGGCACCAGGCAAAGTCCAGCATCGACGCGAAATCGGCCATGGCCACCCGCGGCGGGATCTTGCCGAGCGTCTGGACGATCGTCGCCTCCTGACCCGCGTCGTACAGCTCGACGTTCTTGGCCGCCAGGAGCCGGAGCGCTGCTCGTGGCAGGCCCGCACGCAGCCAGTGATCGAGTGCCAGAGGGGTCTCGTCAGCCCCTTCGAACCACCTCGCCGCGCGCGCGTGCAGATCCGCCAGGAGATCGGCGGACTGTCTGCTGAGCTGGGCGACAAGGACCTGGCGAACCAGCGCGTGCAGCTCGAACCATCCCGAGGTGTCGACGCGCGTCAGGAAGAGCCCACGCGCCTCGGCCTGGAGGAGCAGGTCGAGGATGTCATCGCGGTCGGTGAGCGCCTTCGCGAGGCTGACGTTGACGCGTTCGACGACAGCGATGTCCGCGAGCGCCGTGGTCACGGCGGGGCTCTCCGCGCCGAGCACCTCGCGCACCACGTAGTCCTCGATCATCAGGCCGGCGTGGGCGGCGGGCCGCGCGGCTCGCTGCTGCGCGTGGGCCGCACGTGCCGCGAGGGCCATCAGCCGGATCCCCGCAGCCCAGCCGTGTGCGTGACGCACCGTGTCGGTCACCTGGTCGCGCGTCAATGCCGGGGCAAGCCGGGACAGCATCTCCGCTGCCTCATCGGGCATGAACCGCAACTCGGCGAAGTGGATCTCGCGGAGTTGGCCGCGGGCGCGCAGGCGGTCCAACGGCAGCCGTGGATCGCGCCGCGAGAGCAGCACCACATGCAGCCAGTCCGGCAGATGAAGCAGGAACAGAGCCAGCGACCGGGCGGCGGTGGTGTCGCCGTCCACCAGGTGAAGATCGTCGACGATCAGCGCGGCCGGTGGCCGGCCGTCGGCGTCGAGACCGTCCACGAGCCGGTGGACGGCCGTGGTCACCGTGCTGGGACGCAGGAACAGGGGAGACGCGTCGTGTCCGCAGCCCGGTGCCAACGTCTCCAGGGCGGCTACCACACCTGACCACAGCCTGGCGCTGTCGGCGTCGGTCTCGTCGAACGACAACCACGCGGTGGGCGTCGTCGTCTCCGCGGCCCAGCCGGACACGAGCGATGTCTTGCCGGCCCCCGCCGGAGCCGTCACGACGGTGAGCGGAGCTCTCACCGCTTCGTCCAGGAGCGAGGTGAGCCGCACCCGGCGCACGTGGTGCTCTGGTGTCCACGGCGGCCGAAGCTTCGACCTGAACGACGACGACGTGGCAACTGACGTGCGCGGCGGCTGGCTCTGCGTCTCTCGGTGCACCGTCCCACCCCCCTGACGGTGCCCCCATACTAGCCCTGATCTTGCGTGTGCAGATCGCGTATGGGCTGGTGATCGCTCCCTTCACCCGGCCTTGGGGCTCACCCCTCGATCAGGGGATCGAGCGCGGCGGCGGCCGTGATCAGCGCCAGGTGACTGAACGCCTGGGGGAAGTTGCCGAGCTGCTCGCCGGCGCTGCCGATCTCCTCTCCGTACAACCCGAGATGGTTGGAGTACGTGAGCATCTTCTCGAAGGTCAGCCTGGCGTCGTCGAGCCGTCCCGACTTGGCGAGTGCGTCGACGTACCAGAAGGTGCACATCGAGAAGGTGCCCTCGCTGCCGCGCAGGCCGTCGGGCGAGGCGCTCGGATCGTAGCGGTAGACCAGGCTGTCCGAGACCAGTTCGTCGTCCATCGCGCGAAGCGTGGACCGCCACATCGGATCGCGCGGCGAGACGAATCCGACCAGCGGCAGATAGAGGTTGGCCGCGTCGAGCACCGACGTGTCGTAGTGCTGCACGAAGGCCTGCCGGTTCGGGTCCCAGGCCCGGTTCATGACCTGTCGGTAGATCGCATCGCGCGCGCCGGTCCAGCGGGACAGGTCGGCCGGCCGCGCGCGTCGCGTCGCCATGCGAATCGCGCGATCGAAGGCCACCCAGGACATCACCCGCCCGTAGGTGAAGTGCTGACGCCCTCCGCGGGTCTCCCAGATCCCGTCGTCAGGGGAGTCCCAGTGGTCGTACAGCCAGTCCACGAGGCGCGTGATGCTCTCCCAGCCCCGGTGCGTCAGCGGCAGACCGTGTGCATCGCCGAGCTCGACCGAGTCGAGGGCTTCGCCGTAGATGTCGAGCTGCAGCTGGTCGAACGCGCCGTTCCCGATGCGAACCGGCCGGGATTCGCGCCATCCTGCGAGGTGGCCGAGAATCTCTTCCGTGAGGTCGGACGACCCGTCGACGCGATACATGATCTTGAGTGGCGAGACGTGGTCGCCGCCGGCGGAGTCGACCGCCTCGTCGACCCGGTCGCCGAGCCAGCGCAGGAATGCCTCGGCCTCGGCGGCGTACCCCAGACCCAGCAGGGCATAGATGGAGAACGACCCGTCGCGGACCCAGGTGTAGCGGTAGTCCCAGTTGCGCTCACCGCCCACCTGCTCGGGCAGGCCGGCCGTCGGCGCGGCCACCACCGCACCGGTCGGCTGGTACGTGAGCAGCTTCAGCGTCATCGCGGACCGCTCCACCTGCTCGCGCCAACGCCCGCGGTACCGCGAGCTGGCCACCCATCGCCGCCAGAAGTCCCGGGTGTCTTCGAAGACCGCCAGGATCTCGTCGCGGGTGAGCTCCCGCGGCGGGCCCTCCGGTGCGGTCTCCAGGACGATGCCGCCGACGTCACCGGCGGAGGCGCTCACGACGGCGCGGAACCCCTCACCGCTCGGTGACAGCCGCGCCTGGTCCGCGGCGGCCCCGCCTGGGCGACGGACCACGTGCACGGCGACGTCGGGACCGTTCGCGCCGTGGAACAGCACGCCTGAGTCGGAGATCTCGGTCTTGTGCGATCCCCTGCCGTAGTCGAAGCGCGGTTGACAGTCGATGACGAACCGCATGTGCCCGCGGACGACGCGGACGACGCGGACGATGCGGTGATGCCGGGTGGCGGAGCCCTGGAGCACCGGCATGAAGTCGATGACCTCGCCCACACCCTCCGACGTGAGGAACCGCGTGATCAGGATCGCGGTCCCGGGAAGATAGAGCTGCTTGCTCTGCCAGCCGTCATGGTCGGGCGCGATGCGGAAGTGGCCGCCCCCCTCGGCATCGAGCAGCGACGCGAAGATGCTGGGCGAGTCGAACCGGGGGCTGCAGAACCAGTCGATCGTGCCGTCGCGCGCCACCAGCGCGCTGGTCTGGAGGTCGCCGATCAGCCCGTGATCCTCGATGGGTGGATAGCGGTTCATGGGTCCTCCCGATGCCTTGCGGCCTGCTGCCTGGGAGGATCGCTGTCGCCATCTCGACCTCCCCGCCTGAGACCACGACGCGATCCTCCTGCCCGATCGGGTGGCGCGGCACCACCCGCGGAGGGGCGGAGCGCCAATCTCCGCGGCCGGCGACGTCGACGTGGCCGTCAGCCGCTCGGCCGGCGTCGCGATGGCAGGCGCAGGGCGGCAAGCAGGCCGATCAGCCCGGCGGCGGCGAGGACGGACATGGCCAGGCCGTAGGACCGCTCCGGTGTCGCGGTGAGCCCGGCCACGAGCACGGTGCCGGCGATCGCCGTCCCCAGAGTCGAGCCGAGATTCGAGATGCTGCGAGACAGCCCGGAGATCTCGCCCTGGAGGTCCTCGCCGAAGCTGGACTGCACGACGTTCACCGACGGCGTCAGCATCGCGCCGAGCCCGAGGCCGATCAGCAGCAGGCCGGGCGCGAAGGCCCACGCCGAGGGCGAACCGACGACCATGAGCAGCAGGACACCGATGCCTGCGATGGTGAGGGCGAATCCGGTCACGATGAGGGTCCGCTGGGCGCGGCGCCTGGCCAGGCGCTCGGCTGCCAGCGACGACATCAACAGCCCGGCGGTGGCGGCGGTGAAGATCAGGCCGGTCTCGATGGCGTTGTATCCCCGTACCACCTGCAGGAACGTCGCTACGACGAACGAGGACCCCATGAGCAGCAGCCACTGGGCGTTCTGCGTCACCAGGGCGAGGTTCGCCGTCCGGTTGCGGAACACCGCCGTCGACAGCAGGGCCTCCTCGCCGGCTCGTTCCTTGGCCCGGATGAACAGCACGAACCCTGCCAGGATGAGCGCGCCGACGACCAGCAGCACCAGCATCAGCCAGGCGTTGTCGTCGGCGGCCAGGATGCCGGTGACCATGAGGATCAGGCCGGTCGCCGAGAGCACCGCGCCACGGACGTCGAAGGTGCGGTCCGGCTCGGGCGGCAACGGGTCGTGCAGGTCACGGCTCATCCAGACGATCACCGCGATCACGAGCGCCTGGAACACGAACGCCGCCCGCCAGCTGATCGCCGACGTGATCAGGCCGCCGATCAGGGGGCCGGCAGCGCCGCCGATGCCGCCGAGCGCGCTGATCACGCCGAAGGCTCGCGCCCGCGAGGTGACCTCGGTGAACAGCAACGTCGCCAGGATGTAGACCGGCGGGATCAGCAGCGCTGTGCCGATGCCCTCGAGGATCGAGTTGCCGAGGATCAGCACTCCGAGCCCGGGTGCGGCCGCACTCAGCAGAGCCCCGACACCGTAGATGATCAAGCCGGCCAGGAAGCACCGTTTCCGGCCGTATTTGTCGGTCAGCTTGCCGCCCGGGATCATCAGTGCCGCCATGACCAGGAGGAAGATCGTGATGGCCACCTGCACGCCCTGCACCGTCGTGTCGAGGTCGCGGCTGATGTCGTTGATCATCACGTTCATGTTCGAGCCGGCGAAGCTGCAGATGAACTGCGCCAGCGCGAGCGGGACGAGGACCCTGCGCAAGGCCTTCGGCGGCCGCCCCGACGACGTCGTGTTCTCGACCACGATGCACCCCCTTGCCGGGAGATCGCCTGCGACCCGGCCCGGCGGACGCCCTCGCGGGACGCGCTCCACGGCTGTCTCGATGCTGTCACGATCACCGGCACGTGACCAGGTGTTCGGCGGGTCGATCCCGCCGGGCCGGCCACGGCGTGCTCAGGACTGCGAGTTGGACGCGAGCGCCAGGACGCGTGTCCGGGCAGCGTGGAGGTGCTCACTCAGCCGCGCACCGGCGGCATCCTCGTCGCCGGCGAGGATCGCGGCGAGAATCGCGGCATGCTCGGCAGGGATGGACTCGCGGGACGCGGCCTTGTGCGCGGAGAACAGGCCCATGGTGAGCTCGACCTCGCCCAGGATCAGCTCATGCATGCGGCTGAGCCGCTCACTGGCTGTGCCGCGGACGAGGGCGGCATGGAAGGCGATGTCCGCGGCGACGATCTCCTCGTAGTTCCCGCCTGACGTCGCGGTCTCGAGCGCGCGCTGCGCTCGGCTCGCGGGCTCGGGTACGCGCGCTTCACGGGCAAGGATGCGGACGGCGGCACTCTCGACGGTCTCGCGGCTCAGGAAGAGGTCGACGATGTCACGCTGGCTCAGCTCGGGGACGACGGCGGTCTTGTGCGCCGATCGCCTCAGCAGGCCGACGACCACCAGTCGCTCGACGCACGCCTTGGCGGTGGGTCTGGCGACTCCGTATTCGCTGGTGAGACGGGCTTCGGTGACCTTCTCGCCCGGCTTGAGCTCCTCGTTGATGATCCGCCGTCGCACGGATTCGTACAACGCGTCGGTGAGTGACGCGGGAGCGAGCGCGAAGGCCTGCCGATTGCTCACGGACCCATTGTGCCAGATCGGCGACCAAAGCTCGTTGTCATTCAAGCTGACTTGCCTGGCATTTCAGGAGAGCCAGTGTGATCGAGCATGGCGGACGCGATGCGCTCAGGTGCCGCCGCGGGAGCCATGTGGGCGACGTCGTCGAGGATCATGAGCCGAGCGTCGGCGATCCCATGGGCGATCAAGCGCTGGTCCGACGGTGGTGTCGCGGTGTCCTCGCGTCCGCCGATCACCAGCGTCGGTGCGGTGATCGACGGGAGGTCGGGCCTCACGTCGGCGTCGGCGAGCAGGTCGCAGGCGAGGCTGTAGCCGGCGGGATCGGTGGCTCGTAGCATGCCCACGAAGGCGCGCACGACCTCGGGTGAGCGCCGGACGAACGCCTCGGTGAACCACCGCTTGGTCACGGTCGGGACGAGTGGCCCCAGGCCGGCGGCGCGCACCGCGGCGGCGCGCTGGAGCCAGGTGTCGCGGGGCAGGACCGGCGCGGCGCAGATGACGGCGAGGCTGGCGACGCGGCCGGGGAACCGGGCCGCGGCACGGATCGCGGTCATGCCGCCGAGCGAGATGCCGGCAAGGTGCGCTCGGTCGACGCCGGTCGCGTCGAGAACCTCGACGAGGTCGTCGACGAGGTCGTCCAGGCCGAACGGTGTGCGGGTCACGTTGCTCCCGTGCCCTCGCAGCTCGAAGCGGACGACGTCGACCCGCGCCGTCAGCACCTCGAGCAGCTGGTCCCACATCCTGGTGGTCGTGCCGAGGGAGTTGACCAGGACGAGGGTCTGGGATGAGCCCTCGGTCGCACTCGACGGGTCGTGGCGGATGCCGAGTGCGGACGTGGTGAGGTCAGTCAAGGCGCACGACCTCGACATCGGTGACCGCGACCTCGATCGCGAGGTCCGGGCCGTCGAGGGCGGTCTCGAGCCGGGCCCGGCGCGTCAGCGACGTCGCGACCGGCTGGGCGGAGAGGAGCCTTCCGGGCACGTGCACGATGCCGGCGGCGGGCTGGGGATCGATCAGCCGCTCCGGCACACCGCCGGAGTGGTTCAGCAGGTGAATGACGAGCGAACCGCCGGCACGGCCGAGGACGATCTCAACGGAGCTGCTGATCGTCGCGCGCACGGTGCGTTCGTCACCGAGGAGGTCGAGGACGGTGTCGGTGACGAGGCCGGCGACGGAGGACAGCCCGGAGCGGCGTTTCGTGACGCCTGCTGTCCATGGCAGGTAGGCGATCGTGCCCTCGCCGATGCGGTGGCGGAACCGCAGCGGATGGGCGGTCAGGGTCTCGTTGCCGTAGGTGAGCTCGGGCGGGCCGAACGGCGCCTGGTCGGAGAGGAACCAGCCGTCGCCGGTCGCACCCGCCACGGCCCAGAACGTCCCGAGGACGGGCAGGCGGTCACCGAACGCGCCGTCCGGGCGGACTCCGAACCGGCCGCCGAGCTCGCGGACCCCGTCGAGTGTGCGCTCGACCCGGATTCCCGCGGGCAGCGTTCCGGCGGCGGCGGGATCGCCGGTGAGGACCACGGCGCCGCCCTGCTCGGCGTACCGCCGGACGGAGACGGAGAGGTCGTCGGTCGCCACTCCGCCCGGCATGGCGATGACGCGGTAGCGACTGAGCACGTCGCGGGCGACGAGTTCGCCCATGAACTCCGCTCCGAGCACGTCGAACGGCACGTGCGCCTGCTGCAGGGACTCGAACAGGCCGCGGTACTCCTCGAAGTCGGATCGGTCCTGGAGGGCAGCGAGTGCGGATCCGCCCCGCGGGCGCACGACGGCCACTCGTGCGGCCGGCTCGAGTGCGCCGTACATCGCGTGTTCGCGCTGGTAGAGCTGGAGGAGGGGTACGGCTGCCGGCAGCGCGGCGAAGTGTTCGGTGGTCGGCGGCCCGATGACGACGGCGGACGGTCGTGCTCCCCGGGCCAGCGCCTGGCCGACGTACCGGGTGTACTGAGCGGGCTGCTCGCCGATGAGGCGGTACGGCAGCCCGACGTTGACCGCCGAGTGCACCATGGCCGGCACCTCGGGATGCGCGATGACGTTCGCGCTGGCCAGCTCGCTGGGGGTGTGGGCCCACCAGTGGGCGGCGCCGCCCAGCGGGCTGTTGGTCTCCAGGAACACCATGTCGACCCGCGCGTCGGCGAGGAACAACGCTGCTTCGGGCCGCCGCGCCTTCAGCAGGGCGGCGAACCGGTCCGCCAGCCGCTGCAGATGGCGGCGGTTGAGCGCGACGAGGGAGCCGTAGGAGTCCCGATCCGGGCCGGTGGGGTAGTCGGCGGACGGGTGCTCCCGCGCGAACGCGTCGAGGCACCGCGTGCAGTGACACGGGCCGTAGTAGTCCATTCGATAGGAGGCCTCGGGGAACTGCAGCCAGTTGAAGAACAGGCCGTCGACGTCGTAACGGTCGACGAAGTCGGTGAGGATCTCGGCGGCCCGGATCTCGTAGTAGTCGCTGCGCGGACAGATGTTCGTCAGCCCATCCGCGGTGCAGACGTCGCCGTCGGCCGTCCGGTAGGCCCACTCCGGGTGAGCGTCGACGAAGCGGCTGGGCAGCCGGGAGAAGTCGAACCGGGCGACGAACCGCAGCCCGTTCGCCCGGCTGTCGCGCAGAGCGTCCCCGATGAGATCGCCGGACTCGCGCTGTTTCAGGTACGGGCTCGTCTCCTGATCCGGGCCGTCCACGGGATAGAAGTAGGTGATGCCGCCGGCGTTGAGCAGTCAGACGTTGAAGCCGAGGTCGCGGATGAGCCGAGTGCCGGCGGCCGTATCGAGCCCGGCGTCGATCACCCTGATGTTCGATTGGAACAGCTGAAACGGTTCCTGCCACCAATGCGTCACTTGATTCCCGTCGTCGCGATTCCGGCGATGAAGTACTTCTGGAAGAACAGGAAGACCAGAACGATGGGCGCGATCGTGAGCACGGACCCCGCGAGACTCACGCCGTAGTTGATCGTGCCGTCGCCCTGGGAGAGGAAGGCGAGGGCGACCGGCAGCGTGTAGAGGTCCTTCGTCTGGGCGACCACGAGCGGCCAGAGCAGGCTGTTCCACGATCCGAGGAAGGTCAGGATGCCGACCGTGGCCAAGGCCGGCCCGCACAGCGGCAGGACGACCCGGGTGAAGATGCGGAACTCGCCCGCGCCGTCGATCCGCGCGGCCTCGAGCAGCTCGTCGGGGATGTCGAGCAGGTACTGGCGCATCACGAAGACGCCGCCGGCGCCGACCAGGAACGGGATGATCAGTCCGCCGTAGGAGTTCGCCAGCCCGAACGCGTTGACCGTGACGAACAGCGGCACGAACATCACCACACCCGGCACCATGATCGTCACCAGGACGGCGAGCAGCACGATGCGTTTGCCCGGGAACGACAGCTTCGCCAGCGCGTAGCCGACCATCGAGCACAGCGCCATGTTGCCGACGACGCTCGCGACGGCGACCACCGTGCTGTTGGCGAAGTACCGGACGAAGTCGTCGGCGAGGAGGTCGGCATAGTTCCCGAGCGTCGGATTCTCGGGGAGCAGCTCCGGGGGAATTCGGATGATCTCGGCCGACGGCTTGAACGAGCCGAGGAGTGACCAGGCGAGCGGGAAGACCGTCAGCCCGGCGGCCACCGCAAGGAAGCAGTAGACGAACCAGGAGCGCCACCGGCGTGGCCGCCGCGACGGGCTGTGCGGAGGGCTCGCCACCGGGGCCGGGGCGACGGGTGTCTGCAGCGCGGTCATGTGCGCCTCCTGAAGACCCGGAACTGGACCAGTGCCAGCACGGCGATCGCCAGGAAGAGCACGTAGCTGGCCGCGGACGCTTCGCCGTACCTGCCGAAGCCGAACAGGTCGTAGACGAACAGTGACGCCGTGGTGGTGGAGGAGAGCGGCCCGCCCTGGGTGAGAACGAACGGCTCCTCGAAGACCTGCACGAACGTCACGCTCAGGAGCACCCCGGCCAGCAGCAGCGTCGGGACCAGCAACGGTACCGTGATCGAGCGGATCTGGCGCCAGGTGCCGGCGCCGTCGACCCTGGCGGCCTCGTACAGGTCGGACGGGATGCCCTGCAGGCCGGCGAGGAACAGCACCATCACCAGGCCGGTCATGCGCCACACCGCGAGCAGGATGATCACCGGCATCGCCCAGGCCGTGTCCTGCAGGTAGTTGGGCCCGTCGATGCCGACCAGGCCGACGGCCCAGTTCACGACGCCTCGATCGGCGAACAGGAACTTCCACGACACCGCCACGGCCACGGTGCTCGTCACGACCGGGACGAAGAACGCGGCCCGGAACACGCCCTTGAGCCGGCGGATGCCGCTGTTCAGGGCGATGGCCAGCGCGAGCCCGCACACCATCGTCAGCGGGATGGCGACCACCACGAACACGCCGGTGTTGAGCAGCGCGCGCCGGAACGTCGGATCCGCGAGGAGCCCGGAGAAGTTCTCGGTGCCGACGAAGTTCACCGCGAACGGCGAGCGGAGGTCGCGGCTGGTCATGTCGGTGAAGCCCATGGCGAACGACGACAGGATCGGCCACAGCTGGAACAGCAGGAAGAGGACCATGAACGGCGCCACCATCAGCAGGCCGGCAATGGACTGCGGCCGCCGCTGCGGCCCGAACCAGTTGGTCCGGGTGGGTGCGGGGGCGCCGCGGCTCACGAGGTCTGCCCCGTGCCGATCGACTCGGCCTGCTGCTGCAGCTGCGCCGCCGCGTCCTCCGGGCTGATGGCGCCGCGGGCGAGCTGCTCGCCGATCTCCGACATCATCGTCCGGACCTCCAGCCAGGTCGTGATCGTGGGCGGCGCCAGTGCGATCTCCAGGGAGGACCGGAACACGTCGAGCTGGGGATCGGCGGTGAGCGGGGACTCGTCCCAGGCCGCCGTGGCTGCGGGCAGGACGCCGGCGGCCTCGAAGAACGCCGCCTGGACCTCCGGCTGGGTCAGGTAGCGGATGAACTTCCAGGCGCCGTCCGCGTTGGGTGCCTCCTCGAACACCGAGAGACCCGACCCGCCCAGGTAGGAGCTGTTGCCTGCCGGCCCGCCGGGCAGCGGCGCGATGCCGATCAGGGCCGGGTCGAAGCCGGCGGCCTCGGCCGTCTGCTTGAGGAAGCCGTAGGCGAAGGATCCGGACGTGTAGGAGCCGATGCGCCCGTCGGCCACCGCGGACTCCGTCTCGCCGAGCTGCGTGGGCGCCCACTCGGTCGAGGCCGCGCCGGAGGTGAAGAGGTCCTGGTAGGTCGTGAGCGCCTCGACGACCTCGGCGGTGTCCAGGCGGAACTCGCCGTCGTCGACGACAGCGCCGCCGTGCTGGTAGATCAGCGGCAGGATGAGGTTCCACGACCCGGACGGATCGAAGGGCGCGGCATAGCCGAACTCGGCACCTTCCGACCCGACGGCCTGGCTGAACGCCGCCATGTCCTCCCACGCCTCGGGCGGCTCGACGCCGGCGGCTTCGACGAGATCGGTGCGGAAGTACAAGGCCTGGACCGTCACGTACCACGGCACCGCGTACTGCACCCCGTCGACCGCACCGGCGTCGACGGCGGCGGGGAAGAAGCCCGCCGGGTCCATCACGCCGTCCGGCACCTCGGCCAGGCCACCGGTCGCCACATACGTCGGCAGCGCGGTGCTCGGCTGGACGATGTCGGGCACGTTGCCGGTCGCGAGGGCCGCGTCGACCTTCCTGGGCAGCTCATCGTTGGGCACCGGCGTGATGACGACGTCAGCGTCGGGATTCTCCACCTCGAAGTCCGCCGCGATCGTCTCGAGGGCCTCGCCCTCGCTGCCGAAGGCCCAGACCTGGATCTCCCCGGTCGCCGGCGAGTCGTCGATGGCCTGCGCGGCGGGCTCGCCGCCGGACGTACCGGAGGTGTCCGCGGAGCGGCCGCAGCCGGCGACGACCGCGAGGCTCATGAGTGCTGCGACGACGGCGCAACCCATACGGAGGTGCTGGTTCGCGGTAGGCACGATCACTTCTCTCTTCCTCGAGAGACGCTCGGCGAGCGTTTGGTGGAGCGTATGGCAGGTATTCTTGTATGTCAATCTCTCCTGGCATGCAGGAATACGGGCAGAAGGCGCCCTTCGGAAGTCAGAGGTCGGCGACGATGAGCCGGTTGAGGTGACCCCGTAGCTCCTCGGCCATGTCCACCGAGTCGCGGTCGAGCAGCCACTGGATCTGGAGGCCGTCCATGAGCGCGATGGTGGTGCGGGCCGCGCTTCCGGCGTCGACCCCGGGGTTCAGGGCGCCGGCGGCGGCCAACCGCTCGAAGGTCGCGGTGAGGCGGCTCCGGGCAGACTCGTAGCGGCCGACGAAGTAGGCATGTGCCGGATGGTCCGGCGACGTCGCCTCGGCGGAGAGCATGCAGTAGAGCTCGACGACGCCGGGTGTCGAGGCGTTGTAGCCCGCCAGCCGCACCAGCCACCGCAGCGACTCGGGGCCGTCCTCGTCGTCCGGCGGGACGAACCGCTGCGATTCCGCGTCGCGGTGTTCCAGCACTGCGACCAGCAGCGCGCCCTTGCTGGGGAAGTGGTGCAACAACCCCGCCTCGCTCATCCCGACCCGGTCGGCGACCGCGCGCAGCGCACCGCCCCGGTAGCCGGACTGGGCGAACACCTCCAGTGCCGCATCGAGGATCGCGCGGCGCACGCCCTCGCTCTTCGCATACGGCCCGCGCGTGCCGGCGGCGCGCGCGGGCGAGCCGTCCGAGCCGGTCATGGTCCTCCTGTCGATGGCCGCTCGGGTCACCATACCGACGGCTGCGGTCATCCCGCAGGCCAATATCTAGTGCTCACTCGGTTTTGGTGTTACGGTCCCGGATGTGACCGCTGACGACCACGCACGGCTGACCGGACTGATCCGGCAGCTCACTCTCGAGGAGAAGGTTGCGCTCGTCTCGGGCGCCGACGTCTGGACGACGACGCCGATCGAGCGGATCGGGCTGCGCGCCATGGTCCTGTCCGACGGCCCGGCCGGCGTGCGGGGACCGGTGTGGGATGAACGCTCACCGTCGCTGAGCCTCCCGTCCGGGACGGCCCTGGCGTCGTCCTGGGATCCGGCGCTGGCCTACCGCTTCGGTGCGGTTGCCGCCGCCGAGGCGCGCCGGCAAGGGGTCGACGTCGTGCTCGGCCCGACGATCAACCTGCACCGGTCGCCGCTCGGGGGCCGGCACTTCGAGTGCTTCAGCGAGGACCCGCTGCTGACCGGCGAGCTGGCGGCCGCCTATGTTCGTGGCCTGCAGGATCACGGTGTCGCGGCCACGCCGAAGCACTACGTCGCGAACGACTCCGAGACCGAGCGGTTCACCGTCGACGTCCGGGTCGGTGAGCGTGCCCTGCGCGAGCTCTACCTGCGGCCGTTCGAGCTGGCCGTGGAGGTGGGCGCCTGGGCGGTCATGAGCGCCTACAACTCCGTCGGAGGCGTGACGATGACGGAGAACGCGTTGCTCGAGACGCCGCTGAACACGCAGTGGGGGTTCGACGGCGTCGTCGTCAGCGACTGGACCGCGGTGCGCAGCCTCGACGCGGCGACGGCTGCCCAGGATCTCGCCATGCCCGGCCCGGCGCCGGCGTGGAGCGATGCGCTGCTCGCGGCCGTCCGGGACGGGCGGGTGGGTGAGGAGCAGGTCGACCGCAAGGTGCTGCGACTGCTGCGGCTGGCCCAGCGCGTGGGCGCGCTGGACGACACCGCGACGCCGGCGAGTCCGGTCGCCGTCGACGGTGTCGCGTTCGCGCGGGAGGCGGCGGTCGAAGGCACGGTGCTCCTGCGCAACGAGGGCGAGCTGCCCTGGGACCGGCCTGCGCTGCGGCGGGTCGCCGTCATCGGGCACAACGCCAAGGTCGCGCGCACCCAGGGCGGCGGCAGCGCCACCGTGATCCCCGAGCACGTCGTCAGCCCGCTCGACGGCATCCGCGCCGCGCTGCCGGAGACGCAGGTCGACTACGAGCTCGGTGCGGTGGTCCAAGAGGGTGTCGCGGAGCTGCCGCTGGACCGGCTCACCAATCCGGTCACGGGCGAACCGGGCATCCGGGTGGCGTTCCTCGACACCGACGGCGCCGAGCTGCTCGGCGAGGACCGCCGGTCGACGGCGCTGGTCTGGCTGGGCGGCGACGCGCCGATCGCCGCGGCCAGCCGGATCGAGCTGACCACGACCTTCACCCCCGAGGCCGACGAGGACGCCCGCCTCGGGTTCGCCGCCGTCGCCACCGGGCGCGTCTACGTGAACGACGAGCTGATCATCGACGAGACCCCGGCACTCGACGGGGGCGACCTCGCCGCCGCCTTCCTGGCGCCGCCCTCGGTGACCGAGCCGGTCCGGCTGGTCGCGGGCCGGCAGCTGCGGATCCGTGCCGAGTTCGACCTCGGCCCGGCGGAGGGCCCGCTGACCGCCTTCGCCGTCACCCTGGGGCTTGCCTCTGGCGCCGCGGACCCCGACGATCTCATCGCCGGCGCCGCACGCGCGGCTGCGGACGCCGACGTCGCGGTCGTCGTGGTCGGCACCAACGCACGGGTCGAGTCCGAAGGCTACGACCGCACCGCGCTCGCGCTGCCCGGCCGCCAGGACGACCTCGTCCGGGCGGTCGCCGCGGCCAACCCGCGCACCGTCGTGGTCGTCAATGCCGGCGCACCGGTACTGCTGCCGTGGCGCGACGAGGTCGCGGCCGTCGTGCTCGGCTACTTCGGCGGCCAGGAGGCCGGCGCGGCCCTCGCCGACGTGCTGCTCGGCGCGGCCGAGCCCGGCGGCCGGCTCACCACCACCTGGCCCGCCGCCGTCGAGGACGTGCCGGTACTGGACGTCACGCCGCACGACGGCGTGCTCGACTACGACGAGGACATCCACATCGGGTATCGGGCCTGGCTCAAGGCCGGCACGGAGCCGGCGTTCCCGTTCGGGTTCGGCCTCGGCTACACGACGTGGTCGCTGGACGCTCTGCAGGTGGACGGCGACGTCGCCTCGGGGGCCGCTGTGGCTCGGGTGACGCTGACCAACACGGGCACGCGTCCTGGCAAGCAGGTCGTGCAGCTGTATGCCGAGCGGGACGAGTCGGCCGTCGACCGGCCGGTGCGTTGGCTGGTCGGCTGGTCGGTCGTGCGCGCGGCCGCCGGTGAGCATGGTGTGGTCGACATTCCCCTGCCGAGCCGCGCGTTCGAGCACTGGGACGGCGGCCGCGACGGGGGCTGGGCGCTCGAGCCGGGCGACGTGCGCCTCCGCGCCGGCGTGTCGGTCACCGACCTGCCGCTGGACGTCACCGTCACGGTCCCGGGGGTGGACCTGAACGCCGTGCGATGAATGGGTTCACGGCATCCGGGATGATGAGGCCGGGAGACCAGCACCTCCGACGAGGAACAGGTGACGATGCACGACAAGGCGGACACGCCGGCGTCTCGTACGCTCGCGGTCAACTGTTCGATCCTGCTGAAGCAGCTCCCGATCGCCGAACGCCTTCGAGTCGTTCGCGATGCGGGGTTCGACGCGGTGGAGTTCTGGTGGCCCTTCAGCTCGGCGCGGCCCAACCGAGCCGACGTCGACGGGTTCGCCACCGAGATCGAGCGGTCCGGGCTGCGGTTGGTGGGATTGAACCTCTACGCGGCGAACATGGCCGCCGGCGACCGCGGCGTCCTCTCCTTGCCCGGACGCGAGGAGGACCTGATGGCCAGCGCGCGAATCGCGGTGGAGCTCGCCGCGCGGCTGGGCACCCGCCGCTTCAACGTGCTCTACGGGAACCGGCTCGACGAGGTCGCGCCGGACGATCAGGATGCGCTCGCCGAGGCGAATCTGCGCCGGATCGCGCCGCTCTTCGAGTCGCACGAGGGAGTCCTCATGATCGAGGCCGTCAGCGGCGCTCCGGCCTACCCGGTCAAGACCGCCGCGGACGCCGCGGGGATCGTCGCACGTGCCCGGGCCCGCGGCGGACCGGACAACATCGGCGTCCTTCTCGATCTCTATCATCTGGCGGCCAACGGGGACGACGTCGATGCGGCGATCGAGGCGCACGGTCCGGACGCGGCACACGTGCAGATCGCGGACGCCCCGGGGCGGGGAGCGCCAGGCACCGGCGACCTCCCGCTCGTCGGCTGGGTGCGCCGTCTGCGCGAGCTCGGCTACGGCGGCCACGTCGCGCTGGAATACGCCGACTCGTCGGCCGACCCTTTCGACCGCCTCGACACGGCCAGCTGGAAGGAACTCGCATGACCACCATCGGATTCATCGGGCTCGGGGTCATGGGTGCTCCGATGGCCGCCAATCTCGTCGGCGCGGGCTACGACGTCATCGGCTACAACCGTTCGCGTGGCAGGGTGGACGCCCTCGTCGCGAAGGGTGGCCGGGCCGCGTCCTCCGTCGCCGAAGCCGTCCGCGGCGCGGAGGTCGTCATCACGATGCTCCCCGACAGTCCCGACGTGGAGCAGGTGGTGATGGGTGAGGACGGTGTCCTGCACCATGCCCAGGCGGGCACCCTGCTCGTCGACGCGAGCACGATCCGTCCCGACGTGAGCCGCGCCATCGCCCAGGCGTGTCGAGCGCGTGGTGTCCGCGCGCTCGACGCGCCGGTGAGCGGCGGCGAGGCGGGCGCGATCGAAGGGACTCTGTCGATCATGGTCGGCGGAGACCCCGCCGACTTCGACGCGGCGCACGAGGTCCTACGGGCGGTCGGCTCCACGATCGTCCACGTCGGGCCGGCGGGCGCCGGCCAGACCGTGAAGGCGGCCAACCAACTGATCGTGGCCGGCACCCTCGAGCTCCTCGCCGAGGCGCTCGTGTTCCTGTCCGCGCACGGGGTCGATCTGGCCTCCGCGGTCGAGGTGCTCGGCGGCGGCCTCGCCGGCAGCGCCGTCCTCCAGCGCAAGGCGCCGGCGATGCTCGACCGCCGCTTCGAGCCGGGCTTCCGCGTCGACCTGCACCACAAGGACCTGGGCATCGTGCTCGACGCGGCGCGAGCAGCCGGCGTGGCCATCCCGCTCGGCGCGCACGTGGCCGACCTCCTCGCCTCTCTGCGGGCCCAGGGCGGTGGTCAGCTCGACCACTCGGCCCTGCTGCTTCAGGTGGAGAAGCTGTCCGGCGAGGACAACGAATTGGCGCCGAACCGGGCGGCCTCGCGATGAACCCTGGATGACGGGGGCAGCCTCATGGCAACGAGACCCTCGCCGCGGCGGCGGGCTGCGTGGGAGCCCGGAACCTTAGGTTAGGCTAACATTCTCGCGTGCCGCCGACTGCCTCCGTGCTGACGGAGGAGATCCCCCGAATCGAGCGCCGTGGCCTGGTGGGCCCGGCGTCGCTGCGTGGGCTGGGGCTGGTGGCGGGCCTGGTGTGTCTGGCGGTCGTCACGCTGCTGTCGCTGCGCTACGGCGCGAAGCCGATGTCGACGGGCACGGTGTTCGACGCGGTGGTGGCGTACGATCCGGCGCTCGAGGATCACGTGATCTTCCGGGAGTTGCGGCTGCCGCGGACGGTGCTGGGGCTGCTGGTCGGCGTCGCGCTGGGGGTGTCCGGCGCGGTGATGCAGGGCGTGGCGCGCAACCCCCTGGCCGACCCCGGCATCCTGGGCGTCAGCGCCGGCGCCGCGCTGGCGGTCGTCGTCGCGATCTCGGTGCTGGGCATCACCAGCCTGATCGGCTACGTGTGGTGGGCGTTCGCCGGGGCGGCGATCACGTCGGTCTTCGTGTACGCCGTGGGGTCGCTCGGGCGGGCGGGTGGCACGCCGGTGAAGATCGCCCTCGCGGGCGCGGCGATCGCGGCGTTCCTCAGCTCGATCACGTCGGCGATCCTCGTCGTCGACCTGTCCACCCTCGACCAGTTCCGCTTCTGGGCGGTCGGCTCGCTCGCCGAACGGGGCTGGGACATCGTCGCCCAGGTGGCGCCGTTCATCGCGCTCGGCACGGTGCTCGCGCTGGTGTCGAGCCGGCAGCTGAACGCGCTCGCGCTCGGCGACGACGTCGCACGATCGCTGGGGCAGCACGTGGGCCGGTCCCGGGTCCTCGCGGCCGTGTGCGTCGTGTTCCTGGTGGGCGCGGCCACGGCCGCGGCCGGGCCGATCGGGTTCGTGGGCCTGACGGTGCCGCACGTCGCGCGCGTGATCACCGGTCCCGACTACCGCTGGGTGGTCCCGTACAGCGCCGTGCTCGCGCCGATCCTGCTGCTCGGCGCCGACGTCATCGGCCGGGTGGTCGTCCGCCCCGGCGAGCTGCAGGTCGGCATCGTCACCGCCCTGATCGGCGCGCCGTTCTTCATCGCGCTGGTGCGCCGCCGGAAGCTGGCCCAGCTGTGAGCGCCGTCCTGTCCAGGATCGACGAGGCCGACCGGGCCATCGTCCGCGGCGCCCGCACCACGGGCCGCGGCCGCGCCGTGGTCGTGTCGGCGGTGCTCGCGGTCGTCGGCTTCGTGGCGTTCTGCCTGTCCATCTCCGTCGGCGACTTCCCCATCCCGGTCGCCAACGTCCCCGGCGCGCTGGTCGGCCTCGGGGACCCCGGCGCCGTGTTCGTCGTCCAGGAGCTGCGGCTGCCTCGTGCCCTGGTGGCGCTGCTGGTCGGCGTCGCGTTCGGCCTGTCCGGCGTGATCTTCCAGTCGCTGGCGCACAACCCGCTGGCCTCTCCCGACATCATCGGCATCACCTCGGGCGCCTCCGCCGCGGCGGTGGTGGTCATCGTGGTCATGCACGGGAGCGGGTCGGCGGTGTCCGCCGGCGCACTGATCGGCGCGACGCTCACGGCGCTGGCGATCTACGTCCTCGCCTGGAAGCGGGGCGTCTCGCCGTACCGGCTGGTCCTCGTCGGCATCGGGATCACTGCCGTGCTCAATGCAGGCATCTCCTACCTGATGACGCGCGCCGAAATAACCGAGGCGGCGCAGGCCACCGTCTGGCTCACCGGGTCGATCAACGGCCGCGACTGGGGCCACGCCGGCCCGCTGGCATGGTCGCTGCTCGTCCTGGTCCCGATCACCCTCCTTCTCGCCCGTCCGCTGCGGGCCCTGCAGCTGGGCGAGGAGACGGCACGCGGACTGGGCGTCCCGGTGGAGCGCAGCCGCGCGGCGCTCGTGCTCACCGGGGTCGCGCTCGCCGCGGTCGCCACGGCGGCGGCGGGCCCGGTCGCCTTCGTCGCGTTCATGGCCGCGCCGGTCGCACGCCGGCTGGTGCGGGCGCCGCTGACGATGATCCCCGCCGCCTTGGTCGGCGCGCTGGTCGTGCTGGCGGCCGACACCGCGGGCCGCAGGGTCTTCGCCCCGGTCGAGCTGCCGGTCGGCGTCGTGACGGGGATCATCGGCGCGCCCTACCTCATCTGGCTGCTCGTCCGCGCGAACAAGCTCGGGACCGGAGGCTGACATGCACGGCACGCACACCCTCGTGGGCGAGGGCCTCACGCTCGCCTACGACCGCGTCGAGGTCGCCCGCGACCTCAGCGTCGACATCCCCGCCGGGCGGATCACCTGCATCGTGGGCGCCAACGCGTGCGGCAAGTCGACGCTGCTGCGGGCGCTGGCGCGGCTGCTGCGGCCGAAGGCCGGCACCGTGCTGCTCGACGGCGAGAGCATCCACCGGATGCCGACCAAGGACGTCGCCACCCGGCTCGGCCTGCTGCCGCAGGCGCCGATCGCGCCCGAGGGCATCACGGTCACCGACCTGGTCGCCCGCGGCCGCTACCCGCACCAGACGTGGTTCCGGCACTGGGGCGAGGCCGACGAGATCGCCGTCACCGAGGCGATGCGGCTGACCGGCACCATCGAGCTGGCCCGCCGGCCCGTCGACGAGCTGTCCGGCGGCCAGCGCCAGCGCGTCTGGATCGCGATGGCGCTCGCCCAGGGCACCCAGGTGATGCTGCTCGACGAGCCGACGACCTACCTCGACCTCGCCCACCAGGTCGAGGTGCTGGACCTGCTCACCGACCTCAACCAGCGCGACGGCCGGACGATCGTGCTGGTGCTGCACGACCTCAACCAGGCGGCCCGCTACAGCGACCACCTGATCGTCATGCGCGACGGAGCCGTCGTCGTGTCCGGCCCGCCGGGCGAGGTCGTCGACGCCGAGCTGGTCGAGGCCGTGTTCGGCCTGCCCTGCCGGGTGGTGACCGACGAGGTCTCGGGCACCCCGCTGGTGCTGCCGATCGGCCGGCACCACCGGCCCGCGGCCGCCGAGATCCGTACACAGGAGGAGCCGGCGCGATGACGGACTATGCGGGGGCGCATCCGCTGGCCCGCACCCTCGGCCGCGCCAGCAGGGCGCACGACTGGCTGGGCCTCACCCTGTCGCCCGGCCGGGTGCCCGACGGGTTCGTCCGGACCTCGGACGTCGACGAGTCGTACGTGACGACGTGGGAGGCGGCGGCCGTCGCCGGGCAGGTGACCGAGTACGGGCGATCCCACCCGCTGACCACCTCCGGCTACGTGCTGGGCTGGTACGCCGACGTCGTGTCGGTGACGGCCGCGCGCTGCTTCTTCGTCGACCGCCGGGTGCCCCGGCTGGGCCGCGAGAGCCTCGCGTTCCGCTGCCACCCGGAGCATCCCTATCCCGACGACGTCGCCGTGCTCGATCCGCGGTTCTGGTGTCTTCCCTGCGACGACGCGGCCGCGCACCCGGACGCCACGGTGGTGGACGACGAGGCCGCCCTCGCCGCGGTCCTGCGGGCCGAGGTGCGCGCCCACGCCGACGCCTTCCTGGCGACGTTCCGCACGGGCGCCCGGCTGCCGCGTCGCCACCTGCTCGGCGCGTTCTTCGACGGCATCGACAGCGGCTTCTGGCTGCACACGTCCGCGCTGGCGGCGACGGAGGAGCAGGTCGTCGCCACCGCGCGCACGACGCTGCCCGGCGGCGCCGACCACTTCGCCGACCCGTCGAGCTACTACACGGTGGTCGACGACCGCGGCCGGTCACACCTCACCCGGCGGCGGATCAGCTGCTGCTTCTACTACAAGGTCGCCGACGACGGACTCCCGTGCACGACGTGCCCGCGCACCTCGGACGCCGACCGGGCCGCACAGCTGTCCCGGTTCGCGGACGAAGAGCGTCACGATTGACCCGATTGGACCGTGTCATTAGGCTAGCCTCGCCTAACTTCGGATCCAAGGAGCGCTCCCTGATGACCACGCTGTCGGCAGCCGTGCCGGAGATCCACGACGACGCCACCCGGCGCCAGTTCCTCGCCGTCCTCGCCGCCGCCGGTCTGGTGGCCGCCTGCGGCGCCGATGACGACACCGGCGCGACGGAGGAGGCCGGCACCCGCACCGTCGCCGGGGCGTACGGCGACGTCGAGATCCCCGTCGCCCCGCGGCGGATCCTCGCCGACCTGATGACGCTGGACTACCTCGTCGCCCTCGGCTTCGACACGTCGCGAATCGTCGGGGTGTTCGGCGCGACGTGGTTCGCCCAGGACCCGTCCCACTACCTGTACGACGAGGTGTCGCGGGAGGGCCTGGTGGATCCGGGGTTCGCCTTCGAGGCCAACCTCGAGACCGTCGCCGCGGCCGAGCCCGACCTCATCCTGGCCCCGTTCGACCAGATCGACGGCATGGAGCAGCAGGACGAGCTGGCCCGGATCGCGCCACTGCTGGTCGTGCCGACGAGCCAGACCCGCGATCCCGCGACGAGGTACGGCGGGACGGCGTCGTTCCAGGACTGGCGCAGCACCCTGCGGGCGTACGGCGCGCTGCTGGAGCTGGAGGACGAGGCCGAGGCCTACATCGCCGAGAGCGAGCGCCTGCTGGCCGACCTGCGCGACGAGCACGCCGACGCGATCGCCTCGACCACCGTGACAGAGGCCAAGAGCACGCCGGACTCCATGGCGATCAACGCGTTGTCGACGGCGGGGGAGTCCGGCGTGCTGGGCACGATCCTGCTCAGTGAGCTCGGCTTCACCGCTCCGCCGCAGCTGGACGGCGTCGTGCCCGACGAGTACGGCACGATCGCACTGTCCGCCGAGAACCTCGGCCTCGTCGACGCCGACCTGCTCTTCCTCGAGGTGCGCGAGGAGTCGACCGAGCACGAGCAGAGCCCGCTGTGGCCGACGCTGGACGTCGTCCGCCGCGACCGCGTCGTGATCGTCGGCAACCACTGGGAGTTCGGCGGCGCCGTCGCGGCCCGCCGCGTGATCGAGGACATCGACGACGCCCTCACCCTGATGGGCGCGTGAGCGAGGTGGCAACCATGGCAACGACCCTGCTGACGCGGCCCGCCCAGATCGACGACGACGCGACCCGCCGCCAGTTCCTGGCGATCCTGTCCGCCGCCGGCATCCTCGCCGGCTGCGGCACGTCGGAGCCGCGGCCGCGGGCCACCAGCACGACCCGCTCGGTCCAGGACGTCTTCGGCGCGACGATCGAGGTGCCGGCCGACCCGCAGCGGGTCGTGGTCATGGACCAGCAGATCCTCGGCAACCTCATCAGCCTCGGGTTCGAGACCGACCGCATCGCCGGGTTCGCCAAGGCCGACGTCGCGGATCTGTCGACGCTGGACTACCTCGGCGTCCCCGACCTCATCGCCGGCCTCACCGACGTCGGCACGCATGCCGAGCCCAACGCGGAGAAGATCCTGCTGGCGAACCCGGACCTGATCCTCATCGTCGCCGAGACCGGCTTCGACGACTACTACGGCCCGATCTTCAAGACGCTCGAGACCATCGACGTGCCCACGGTCGCCGTGCGCAACGGCTACCGCACGTTCGACGAGTCGATGGAGCTGCTGCTCGGCGTCGGCACGGTGGTCGGCCGCGAGTCCGCGGCGCGTGACGTCGCCGCCGCGCTGCGCGAGCGGATCGACGACGTGGCGAGCGCGGCGCAGGCCGGCGGCGCCCTCCCGACGGCTGCCTACCTGCGCGTCTTCGGCGACAGCTACGGCTCGGTGTGCAGCCCGATCCTCGACCGGCTGGGCCTGCCCGGCACGCGGCCGACGCCGGAGGAGTTCTTCACCGAGGTGTCCGGCGAGGAGCTCGGCCGGTTCGACCACGAGGTGCTGTTCGTCAGCGCCAGCCAGGACCCGGACGAGACAATGGCCCAGCTGGAGGCGCACCCGCTGTGGAGCCGCCTGCCCGCCGTCAGCGCCGGCCGGGTCCACGTCGTCGACGACGCGGTGTGGGGCGCCGGCTACTCGGTGCCCGCCTACGAGGCCCAGCTGGAGGACGCCGCCGATGCGCTCCGGAACTGACGCCGGCCGCTGGCGGCGGCTGCTCCTGACGATGCTCGTCGCGGTGGGACTCACCGTCACCGCGTGCGGCGCGGACGAACCCGACGACGAGCCGGCGGCCGGGACGGCGGCCGAGGGCGCCTTCCCCGTGACGGTGGAGCACAAGTTCGGCGAGACCGAGATCGAGGCCGCTCCCGTGCGCGTGGTCAGCGTCGGCTACAAGGAGCAGGACTGGCTCTACGAGTTCGGCGTGTCGCCGGTCGCCGTGCGGCAGTGGTACGGCGTCTACGACCACGAGATCAACCCGTGGGCGGCCGACCTGGCGGAGGGCGATCCGCCCGAGGTGCTCGGCACCGAGCTCGACATCGAGCGCGTCGCCGAGCTGCGGCCCGACCTCATCGTGGCCGTCTACTCCGGCATCACCGAGGAGGAGTACGAGACGCTGTCGCAGATCGCGCCCACGGTGGCCGGCCCCGTCGGCAGCACCGACTACAACGAGCCGTGGCGCGACATGACCCGCCTGATCGGCGCCGCGCTCGGCCAGGCCGACCGCGCCGACGAGATCATCGCCGAGGTGGAGGGGCTGTTCGCCGCGGCACGGGAGGAGCACCCGGAGCTCGTCGGCGCGGAGGTCGCGGCGTGGAGCGCATGGGCGGCGGACACCATCGGCATGTACTCCTCGGGCGACCCGCGGTCCCAGCTGCTGGCCGAGCTCGGCATGCAGACCCCCGCCGCGATCGACGAGCTGGCCGGCTCGCAGTTCTGGGCGCCGGTCTCGCCGGAGCTGGTCGGCGACAACCTCGACCTCGCCGGCGACGCCGTCGTCGTCATCGGCGGGACGTCGACGGAGGAGGAGGCGGGTGCGGCCAACGTCATCTCCGGCAACCCGACCTACGCCAACAGCAGGGCCGGCCGGGAGGGTCGCGTCGTCTTCCTCGACACCGCGGCCACCGACGTGGCGTTCTCCTTCGCCAGCCCGCTGTCGATCCGGTTCACCCTCGACCACCTCGTCCCCCAGCTCGTCGCGGCCCTGGACGGCGACCCGGCCACCGAGGTCCCCGCCTCGCCAGAGGAATGAACCCGGCGCCGGTCACAGGACGGCCGCGAGCTTGTCCAGCGTCTGCTCCAGCCCGAGCCGGGACAGGTGGACGGTCTCGGCCGTGCCGTAGCCGCGCTCGGTGACGGTGAGCTCCGTCCCGCCGGCGGACGGGTGAAGCGTCAGCTCGTGCGGCACGCCGGTCGCGGGGACGTCGGCGGGCAGGCCGAGCGACGACGGTGGCACCGGGCGGCCGGTCGCGTCACAGAAGCGCAGCAGGTACTCCAGCCGGCGCGGCGGGTCGACCAGACCGTACGTCCAGGTGTTGTACAGCTCGAAACCGTCGGGCGAGCGCATGGACACCAGCGAGACGCCGCCGGGGCGGACGTCCATGCGGGCGACCGGCGCGGTGAAGCCGGCCGGACCCCACCAGCGCGCCACCAGTGCCGGCTCGGTCAGCGCGGCCCACACGCGGTCCGGCGGCGCGTCGTACTCGCGGGTGACGGTGAGGTCCATCAGCGCGCCACCCCGATCAGCTCGTCGAGCAGGTCGTGCGCGTCGCGGATGCCGGTCTCCATGCCGGTCGGGATCCAGCCGTCGCGGTCTTCGACGGACTGGAAGAGCGCGACGTTGACGTAGCGGGTGCCGTCGCCGTCGGGCTCGAACGACTCGCTGACGAGCTGCAGGTGGCCGGGGCCGCCCATCTCGAACTGCAGCGTCGAGACGATCAGCGAGGCGGGCACGACGTCGTGGTAGACGCCGCGGAAGACGTACGGCGTCGCGGGTCCCTCGCGGTGCCTGGTGACGAACCGCCAGCTGCCGCCGCGTCGCACGTCCATCTCCTCGACGGTGGTGTCGAAGCGGCGCGAGCCCCACCAGCGCGGGATCAGCGCCGGGTCGGTCATCGTCGCGAAGACGACGTCCGGTGGTGCGGCGAAACCCCTGGTGACGACGATGTCCTGCCGTCCCGGCTCGAAGAGCACCTCAGTCGTCCGCATGGTCCTGCCTCCCCTGGATCCGGTCGATCTCCTGCTCGAGGCGGCCCAAGGAGTCCTCCCAGACCGCGCGGTACTGCTCGATCCAGCCGCCGGCCCGCTCCAGCGGCGCCGCCTCCAGCCGGCACGGGCGCCACTGGCCCTGCCGGCTGCGGCTGATCAGCCCGGCCCGCTCCAGCACCTTGAGGTGCTTGGAGACCGCCTGGGCACTGATGTCGAACGGCCGGCCGAGCTCGGTCACCGGCGCCGGCCCCTCGGCCAGCCGGGCCAGGATGGCCCGCCGGGTCGGGTCGGCGAGCGCCGCGAAGACCAGGCTCAGTCCGTCGTCCATCGTCTCTCCGATACTCAACCGATCGGCTTATAAACCAATAGGTTGAGTATCGATGCGACGACGGCCTGCGTCAACCGCCCGTGCTGTGGGACGGTGGAGGGATGACGCTCCACACCGACATCCCGGCTCGGGCCCAGCTCGAGCGGCTGATCGGGGCACGCGATCCGGTCAGCGTCTCGCTCTACGTCCCGACGAGCCCGGTCACCCAGCAGGCGCAGGCCGCGCGGATCGAGCTGAAGAACCTGGCCGCCGAGGCGACCCGGCAATTGGAGGCAGCGGGCGCGGACCGCGCCGCGGCCGCCGACGTCCGCGAGTCGCTGCACGACCTCGTCGAGGACGACGACTTCTGGGCCGAGCAGGCCCGCAGTCTGGCGGTGTTCGCCGCGCCCGGCGGCGTGACGGTGTTCCGGCTGCCGAACGAGCTGACCAGCGTCGTCGAGGTGGGTGACCGGTTCTACGTGAAGCCGCTGCTGCGCGCCGTCACGTTCCCGCAGGCGGCGTTCGTCCTGGCGCTCGCGGCGGGCTCGGTGCGGCTGGTCGAGGTCACCGGCGACGGCCCGCCGTTCACCGTCGACGTGCCCGGGCTGCCGTCCGACGCCGCGTCGGCGGCGGGCAAGTCGTCGCTGGCCGACCGGGCGCCGGTGGGCCGGATCCAGGGCTCTGAGGGGCAGAAGGTCCGGCTGCGGCAGTACGCGCGCAAGGTCGACCAGGCGCTGCGCGGCGTGCTCACCGGCCTGGAACTTCCGCTGATCCTGGCCGCCACCGAGCCGCTGGACGCGATCTACCGCTCGGTGAACAGCTACCCGCACCTGGCCGGACCGGGGATCGCCGGCAGCCCGGAGGGCGCCACCGACGACGAGCTGGCGGATCTGGCCCGGCCGGTCCTCGACGAGGTCTACGCGGGGCAGCTCGCCCGGTTCCGCGACCTGTTCGAGGTGCGGAGCGCGCAGGGCCGCGCGTCCACCGACCTCGCGAGCATCGCCCGTGCCGCGACCTACGGCGTCGTCGACACGCTGCTCGTCGACATCGACGAGAAGGTGCCCGGCTTCGTCGACGCGGAGTCCGGCGCGGTGACGTTCGCCGACGACGACGCCGCCAGCTACGGCGTCGTCGACGAGATCGCCCGGCGGACGCTGCTGGCCGGCGGCCGGGTGCTGGCCGTGCGCGCCGCCGACGTGCCGGAGGGCGGGCCGGTCGCGGCGGTGTTCCGGTACGCGTTCTGAGTGTCCAGCGCCCTGCTGATCGCCGTCGGTCTCGCCGGTCTGCTGGGCGGGGCCGAGCTGCTGGTGCGCGGCGGGACCGGGCTGGCGCTGCGGCTGGGGATCGCGCCGATCGTCGTCGGGGTGACGGTGGTGGCGATCGGCACCAGCCTGCCGGAGCTGGCCGTCGGCATCGACGCCGCCCGCCAGGGCAGCGCCGGGCTGGCGGTCGGCAACATCGTCGGCACGAACCTGGTCAACCTGCTGCTGATCCTCGGCCTGAGCGCGCTGCTCAGCCCGATCGCGCTCGACTCGCGCACGGTGCGGCTGGACCTGCCGCTGATGGCGGCGGCCGCGGTGCTGCTGCTGGTCCTCGCGCTCGACGGCGCCTTCGGCACACTGGACGGCCTGCTGTTCGTGGTCTTCGCCGTCGGCTACACGGTGGCGGTGCTGCGGGTCAGCCGCCGCGAGCCGGTCGCCGTCCGGGCCGGGTACGACGCCGCCTACCGGCCGGGTCGGTCCTGGCGCGATGTCGCGAGTCTGGTCGTGGGCATCGCGATCATCGTCGTCGGCGCCACGATGCTGGTGGACGGCTCGGTCGACGTCGCCCGCTCGCTCGGCGTGAGCGACGCCGTCATCGGGCTGACGATCATCGCCATCGGCACGTCGGCGCCCGAGCTGGTCACCACCGTCGTCTCGACGGTCCGCGGCAACCGCGACATCGCGCTGGGCAACCTGCTGGGCTCCAGCGTCTACAACATCGCCGCCATCCTCGGGGTGACGATCCTGGTGGCGCCGGGGGACGTCGAGGTGCCCGACGAGGTCCTCGGCGGCGACCTGCTGCTGATGGTCGCGGTGGCGCTGGCCTGCGTGCCGGTGTTCCTGACCGGCCGCCGGATCAGCCGGCTCGAGGGCGGGTTGTTCGTCGCGGCGTACGGCGGCTATCTCGGCTCGCTGCTCGTCACCCAGACGTGACGGACGGCGGTGTCGTTTCCGTCCAAGACGGCGACGGCGGCAAGGGCTAGCGTGGCCGCCAAGCAGACAGTCCGATCCGAGGGGAACAGCACCATGCGCGATCTGGTCTACACCGGCTTCATGTCGCTCGACGGCGTCGTGGACTCGCCCGGCGGCGGGCCGGGGGAGGAGCACCGCAGCGGCGGGTGGGTCTTCAAGGACCTGGAGTTCGTGCCCGAGGCCTGGACGCTCAAGGCCGAGGAGCTGGCCGACACGACGGCGCTGATGTTCGGCCGCCGCAGCTACGAGTCGTTCGCCGCGGTCTGGCCGGACTCGGAGGACCACGCCGACTACAAGGAGCTGCCGAAGTACGTCGTGTCGACGACGCTGGCCGAGGACGCGCTGGTCGGCGGCTGGGGGCCGACGACGATCCTGCGCTCCACCGAGGACGTCGCCGCGCTGAAGCAAACCGAGGGCGGCGCGATCTTCATCCACGGCAGCGCAGACCTGGCCCGGCGGCTGGCCGACGCGGACCTGATCGACCAGTACAACCTGCTGGTCTTCCCGGTGCTGCTCGGCGCCGGGGCGAGCGCGTTCAGTCATTCGGACAACCCGAAGCGGGTGCTGAGCCTGCGCGAGTCGGAGAGCTACTCCAACGGAATCCTCAAGCTGATCTACGACGTCAAGCGCTGACGTCGAGGGCGATCGCGCCGCCGGCGCCGTCGCGCAGCTGCCCGGCGGTGCGCCCGACGTACGTGCGCAGGGCGCGGGCCAGGTGCGGCTCGTCGAAGTAGCCGAGCTTGGCCACGACGGTGTCCGCGGCGGCGCCGGCGGCCAGCAGGCCGGCCGCCGTCCGGGCCCGCTCGATCTGCCGGACGGCGCCGCGGGTCAGCCCGGTCGCCGCGCGGAACCGGCGCTCCACGGTGCGCCCGGAGACGTCGGCCGGTGTGCCTCGCAGCACCTGCGCGACGAGCGGGTCGCGGACCACGATCCCGGCCCTGACCAGCCGTTCGACCAGCGCCTCGGCGTCGTCCGGGCCCGGCGTCTCCCAGCGGGAGCCGTCCAGCCGGAACGTCCGGCGGGTGCTGTCGGGTAGCTCCACGCCGCCGTCGACCAGCATGGCCGCGGGCATGGCCCGAAGCGACGTGCCGATGGCGAAGTCGATGCCGACGAACGTCGCGTCCTCGGGTACCGGCGCGGTGCCGGTCCTGGTCTCCGGGCCGGTGACGCTCGTGTACGCCCGGCCGTCCTGGACCCAGAACACCAGCCCCCAGCGCACGCAGGCGACCGACGTCATCTCGGTGACGGGTCCGCTCGTGCAGGTCCAGACGGTGTCGACCCACGGCGAGCCGGACTCCCGCGCCTCGATCCGCAGCCTCACGGCCGCAGGATACGCCGCGGCGGCCGGCTACCCGCGAGAGCGCGGTGCGAACCCGAGTTCGCCCGGCGTTCATCCGTTCTTCCGGATCCGGTTGTTTCGTCCCTCTTTGCTGTCCGGGGCGGCTGGGGGCCGCCGTCATCGACGAGGGGGAACAGCGCATGAGCGTGCGCAGAGCGCATTGGGTCGTCGCGGCCGTGCTGGCGGCCGCGGGGCTGGTCCCGCCGGCGACGGCCACCGCGAGCACCGAGGCCGCCGGCGTCGTCGTCAACGAGGTGTCGCAGCGGGTCAACCCGGACTGGGTGGAGCTCTACAACGCCGGCGACGCGCCGGTCGACCTGTCCGGCTGGACGCTCCAGGACGACCAGGACCGCGGCCCGGAGTCATACGTGTTCCCGGCCGGCACGGTGCTCGCGCCCGGCTGGTACCTGGTGGTCGACGCGGCGGAGGGCGAGACACCCGGCTTCGAGTTCGGGCTCGGCGCGGCCGACGCGGTCCGGCTCTCCGACGCCGGCGGCGCGCTGGTCGACAGCCTCGCGTGGACCGAGCACGCGGCGACGACGTACGGCCGATGCCCGGACGGCGCCGACACGGTCCGCCAGACCGGCGCGCCGACCCGCGGCGAGGCCAACGACTGCACGTCGCCGGCCCGGATCAACGAGGTCGCCGCCGGGTTCGTCGAGCTGGCCAACCCGAGCGCCGCGCCGGTCGAGCTGGGCGAGCACGTCGTGCGTGCCGCCGGCGCCGACGACGGCTACGCGCTCCCGGCCGGCCCGCTGGCGCCGGGCGAGCTGCTGCTGATCGACGCCGACGACCTGGGCTTCGCGCCCGACGAGGCCGACGGCGTCGAGCTGGTCGACGGCGCCGGCGCGGTCGCCGACGCCCACGGCTGGGACGACCTGCCGTCGCCGAGCACCGGACGCTGCCCGGACGGCACCGGCGCGTTCGCGGTGACCGCGTCGGCCACGCCGGGCGCGGCCAACGACTGCGTGCCGACGGCCGGCCAGGACGCCGTCAAGGTCAACGAGGTCGAGTCCAGCGAGGGCGACCCGGGCGACTGGGTCGAGCTGGTCAACACCGGGGCCGAGGCCGTCGACGTGTCCGGCTGGCTGGTCCGCGACAACGACGACACCCGGTTCTCCACCATCCCGGCCGGCATCGTGATCCAGCCCGGCGGCTTCTACGTGCACGAGGAGACGGCGCTGGGCTTCGGCCTCGGCGGCGCCGACGCGGCCCGGCTCTACACGCCGAACGGCACCCTGGCCGACTCCTACACCTGGTCCGAGCACGCCCCGACGACATACGGGCGCTGCCCCGACGGCGCCGGCGAGTTCGCGACGACCACCTCGTCGACGAAGGGCGCGGCGAACGACTGCGGCCCGGCGGTGCGGATCAACGAGATCGAGTCCAGTGGCGGCGACCCGGGCGACTGGGTCGAGCTGGCCAACCCCAGCGCCGCCGACGTCGACATCGCCGGCTTCCAGGTCCGCGACGATGACGACACGCACGTGTGGACCGCGCCCGCGGGGACCGTCGTCCCGGCCGGCGGGCACCTCGTCGTCGAGGAGACCGAGCTCGGCTTCGGGCTCGGCGGCGGCGATGCCGTCCGGCTCTCCGGCGCCGACGGAGCGCAGCTGGACTCCTACACCTGGACCGAGCATGCGCGGACCACCTACGGGCGCTGCCCGGACGGCGCCGGCGCGTTCGCCGTCACCGTCGCGCCGACGAAGGGCGCGGCGAACTCCTGCGCCGGCGACCCGGACGCGCCGGCGCCGTGGCCCGGCGGCCCGGACGTCAGCACCGTCGACCGGGCCGACGACTTCGACGGCGACCTCAGCGGCCTGGACTACGCCGACGGCGTGCTCTGGGCGGTCGACAACGGCCGCGGCCTGTTGCACCGGCTGGAGTGGGACGGCGCCGTCTGGACGAACACCGCCGAGGACGGCTGGGCCGAGGGCAAGCAACTGCGCTACCCCGGCGGCGTCGGCACCCCTGACAGCGAGGGCGTGACCGTGACCGGCGACGGCTCGATCGTCGTCGGCACCGAGCGCGACAACGACGCCGACGACGTCAGCCTGCTGAGCCTGCTGCGCTACGACGTCACCGGCGCCGACGCGAGCCTGACCGCGACGACGGAGTGGGACCTCACCGCGGACCTGCCGCCGACCGGCGCGAACGCCGGCATCGAGGCGGTCGAGTGGGTGCCCGACGAGGCGCTCGTCGACCTGGGCTTCTCCGACGCGTCCACCGGCGCCGCGTACGACCCGGACGGCTACCCGGCGCACGGCGGCGGCGTGTACTTCGTCGGCGTCGAGGGCACCGGCCTCGTCCACGCCTATCTGCTGTCCGACGACGGTGACGCGCACCGGCTCGCGACGCTCGACCCGGAGCTGGCCGGCGTCATGGCGCTGGACTTCGACCTCGCCACCGGCACGCTCTGGGTGGTCTGCGACAACGGCTGCGACGGCACCTCCTCGCTGCTCGAGGTCGGCGACGACGGCGCGTTCGCGGTGATGGGGCAGGTCGCACGGCCGGAGGGCATGGCGAACCTCAACAGCGAGGGCTTCGCGATCACGCCGGTGGAGCAGTGCGCCGTCGGCGTCCGGCCGGTCTACTGGGCCGACGACGACGACACCGACGGCCACTCGCTGTGGGCCGGCACGCTGCCCTGCCCGGACGACCCGGAGCAGCCCGGCGGCGAGGACGGGACCGATGACGGTTCCGACGCGGGCACGGACGACGGGACGGACGACGGTGGCGCCGACGACGGCGGGGCCGGCGGCACTGAGTCCGGCGGCGACGACGGGACCGGCGACGGCGGCGAGGAACTGCCCGACACCGGCGCCGGCAGCGGCCTGCTGGTCGTCGGGGCGCTGCTCACGCTGGCCGGGCTGACCGTCGCGGTGGCCGGTCGGCGGCGGCGCGGGCTCGGCCTGAGCTGAACGGCGGACCTCCGGACCACCGTCCTCCCCGGGACGGTGGTCCGGGGCCGCGGTCCGGGCCGTGATCCGCAGCCGGCCCGGGCCGCCGTGGCGCGCCGACGCCGCACTTGGCACGCTGTAGGTGACCAGTCGTGCCCGGAATGCCGCATGTGTGGAGCACTGCGGTATGCCAAGGCCGGCACCGGTGCGGCTCGGGCGGCCGTCAGTCGCGCCGCGCGACGACGACGACCGTCGTGTACGTCATGGTGAACGCGCCGCCCAGCCGGTCGATCGCGGCGCCGATCCCGGCCAGCAGCGTGGCCTGCTCCTGGTCCGGCAGGCGTGCGTACCCGCCCTGCGTCGGCAGCTGGTCCAGCCACTCGTCCCGGGTGTACGGCCGCTCCCACTCGTATCGCCACTGCGCCGGCTCGCCGAAGCCGCCGGCCGTGCGCACCCCGTCGGCCGCGGCGGCCGCCAGCTGCGCGTAGCCGTCGATGGCCGGCGCCGACCACAGCCGCGCGAGCGGCCCGGTCAGCTCGCGATGCACCGCAGCGAACGCCGCGGCCACCTCCGGCGCGGCGTCGAACACGTTCCAGAACAGCGCCAGCAGCCCGCCGGGCCGCAGCACGCGCGCCGCCTGGGCCGCACCGGCGACCGGATCGACCCAGTGCCAGGTCTGGCCGGACACGACCGCGTCGAAGGTCCGCCCGGCCGGCGCCCAGTCCTCGAAGCGCGCGACCTCGGCGGCGAACCCGTCGCGGCGGGCGGCCGCGACCATCCGCTCGTCCGGGTCGACGCCGAGCACGTGGCAGCCTGCGGCGCGGAACTGGCGGGCGGCGATGCCGGTGCCGATGCCGACGTCGAGCAGGTCCGGCCCGGGCGCGGCGGCGAGGATCCGCTCGACCATCGCCGCGGGGTAGCCGGGTCGGGCCCGGTCGTAGCGGCGCGTGTCGGAGCCGAACGACTCGGCGACGTCGCGCTGCCGATGCGGCTCGCCGGAGGCTAGAGTGGGCATGCGCCCACTCTAAGTGGGCAAGCGCCCATTCAGCAACGGGGAGAGAACACATGCCGACCGGGATCGCCCTCGGCGACGCGCGCGACCGGCTGTTCGCGGCCGCCGAGCGGCTGCTGGTCAGCGCCGGGCCGGGCGCGCTGACCAGCCGTGCCGTCACCGACGAGGCCGGCGTCGCGAAGGGCGTGCTGCACCGGCACTTCGCCGACTTCGACGCGTTCCTCGCCGAGCTGGTGCTGGACCGGATCGCCCGGGTCCAGGCGCGTGCCGCCGCCCTGCGGCCCGGCGAGGGCACTGTCGCCGGCACCCTCACGACCGCACTCACCGAGCTGTTCGACCCGGTCGGGACGGCCGTCGTCGGCCTGGTCATCGCGCGCGACGGGCTGCGCGCGCGGCTGCGGGCGGCCGGCTCGACCGGGCTGCCGCTGATGAGCGAGGCCGCCGCCGGGCTGGCCGGCTACCTGGTCGCCGAGCGCGACCTCGGCCGGCTGCCCGCGGGCGCCGACGTCGACGCGCTGGCGGCGACGCTGATCGGCGCGGTGCACCTGCAGGTCGCCGGCGCGGACCGGGCGCCGGCCGACGCCGACGCCGTCCGCCAGGTCGTCGCGACGGTGCTCGGCTGACCGGCCGATCAGCCGGTCAGCGTCACCCGCCACGGCCGGACGGTCACGGTGAACAGCCCGTCACGGACGCTGGCGTCGTCCTCGGTGGCGAGCCGGACGATGTCGGCCAGCCGGTCCGCGCCCGGCAGCCGCAGCACCGTCATGCCCTCGCCGGCGGCGTCGCCCAGCGGACCGGCCGCGACGAGCTGCCCGGCGGCCCGGCGGCGGTCGAGGAACGCGACGTGCTCGGCGAAGCGCGGGTCGGCGAAGACCGAGCCGGCCGCCTCGTCGGCCGCGCGGTGCAGCAGCAGCGCCCACGTCTCGCCGCCGGCCCGGGCGACCTCGTCGCCGAAACGGCCGAGGACGCCGGGCCAGCCCTGGTCGTACTCGGCGCGGGCCGCGGCCGGGTCCGCGTACGACTCCCAGCCGCTGTGCCGCAAGGTGACCAGGGTGCGGCCGTCGTCCGTGCCGGTGAAGCTGACCGAGACCAGTCCGGCGCCGGCGGCGGGCCGGCCCGGATGCCAGCTGAACGCGACCAGCCCGGGCGGCTCCCACCGCGTGACCGTCCCCCAGACCGACTCCTCGCCGGCGGTGGAGCGCTCCACGAGGACGCCGTCCTCGAACCCGACCGACGCCGCCGACTCGCCGTAGACGCCGTGCCTGGCCAGCGGCCACCAGCGGCCGACGCCGGCGGTGAACACGTCGAACGCCACCGCCGGGGCGGCGTCGACCAGGATCTCGCGGCGGATCTCGGGCACGCGGCTCATCGGTCGTTCTCCTCCGGTTCGGACGTGGCGCGGGCGACCTCGGCGGCGTAGGCGTCCAGGGCGACGTCCCAGGTGCGCACCAGCCACTGCTGCACCGCGGCGAGGCCGTCCGGCGCCAGCGCGTAGAGGTTGCGGGTGCCGGCGCTGCGGTGCTCGATCAGCCCGGCGCCGCTGAGCACTCGCAGGTGCTTGCTCACGGCGGGCCGGCCGACCGGCAGGCGCTCGGCCAGTTTGCCGACGGGCGTCGGGCCGTCGCGCAGCAGCTCCAGGATGCGCCGCCGCACGGGCTCGCCGAGGGCGTCGAACGCCGCATCCGCCGATTGGTTACTCATGGGCAACGGTTACTCTAGAGCAACCATTAGCCTTCTGTCGAGATGAGCGCCGCCAGCCGCTCCCCGGCCATGACGGCGGTCGCGGCCGGCCCGCACGACGGCACCGCCGGGAAGATCGACGTGTCCGCGACCCGCAGGCCGGTGACGCCGTGCACGCGGCCGTGCTGGTCGACGACGCCGTCCGGGCCCATCGCGCAGCCGCCGCTGAGGTGGATCGCCGTGCCGACGTGCCGGCGCAGCCAGTCGTCGTCGTCCGGCGGCGCGGAGTGCGCCGCGACCAGCGGCCGGAACGCCGTCGTCGCGAGCAGCTCGACCGCCACCCCGACGCCGTGCCGCAGCCGGGCCCGGTCGTCGGGAGTGGCGAGGAAGTTCTGCGAGATCCGCGGCGGCACCGCCGGGTCGGCCGAGACCAGCTCGACGGCGCCGCGGCTGGTCTCCTGCTGCAGCGCGACCCGCAGCGCCAGGTCGTCGCCGGCGCCCGGGACGACGGCGCCGAGCGGCCGCGTCCATGCCAGGATCTCCAGATCGCCCGGGTACGGCGACCCGGGCGCGGTGAACGCCAGCCGGCCCTGCAGCGGCAGCGCGGCCGTCCGTTCCAGCGCGGCGCCGGCCGGCCGGTAGACGACGGTGATCTCCGGGTGGTCGCTGGTGCCGCGGCCGACGCCGGGCGCGTCCACGACCACCGGCACCCCGAGCGCCGTCAGGTGGGCCGCCGGGCCGACGCCGGACACCATCAGCAGCTGCGGCGACGCCACCGCGCCGGCGGCCAGGATGACCTCGCCGGCTCGCACCTCCGTCAGGCGCCCACCGGACGAGACGACGACACCGGTCGCCCGCGTGCCCGCGAACAGCACGCGCCGCACGACCGCGTCGCCGCGCACCGTCAGGTTCGGCCGCGCCCGCACCGCCGGCGTCAGGTACGTGGCCGCGGTGCTGTGCCTGCGGCCGCCGGCGACCGTCAGCGGGACCGGCCCGTAGCCGGGCGGCCCGCCGTCGTTCGCGTCCGGCTGCGCGGGGAACCCGAGCTCGGCGCAGGCCGCGTAGAACGCATCGGTCACCGGGTGCGGCGCGGCGTCGCGCCGGACGGGGACCGGCCCGCCGCGCCCGTGCCCGGGCCGGTCGCCGTAGTCGCCGTCGTCCTCCAGGGCGGCGAAGAACGGGCGCACCTCGTCCCACGACCACAGCGGGTTGCCCAGCGCCGCCCACCGGTCGAAGTCGGCCGGCGCGCCGCGGACGAAGTAGCCGCCGTTCACCGCCGTCGACCCGCCCACGACCCGCCCGCGCGGCACCATCGCCGTCGCGTCCGGCGTGAGCCGGGCCGGGAACGCCCAGGCCAGCGGGTGGCCGGGCGCCGCCGCGGGCAGCGTGTACGGGTCCAGCAGCTCCGCCGGCGCGACGTCCGGTCCGGCCTCCAGCAGCAGCACCCGCCGGTCCGGGCGCTCGCTGAGCCGGGCCGCGAGCGGCGCGCCGGTCGCGCCCGCGCCGACAACGATGACGTCGAAGAGCTCGGTCACATCTCAGCCGTCGGCGAGCGGGGCGCCGCCGTAGCCGATCTCGTTGCCGTCGGGGTCGCGGTAGGTGATCTTGCGGACGCCGTTGCCGTAGGTCTCGCGCAGCGCGGGCTCGATGCCGCGTGCCGCGATGCCGTCGACCAGCGCGTCCAGATCGTCGACGAACACAGTGATGTGGGTGTGGCCGGCGTGCTCGGGCGCCTGGTGCACGGCGACGTAGCGGTGCTCGGCCAGCTCCCACACCACCTCGGTGTCGTGTGCCTGGAACGCGAACGGCCCGCCGAAGAGCTTCTGGTACCACGCTGTCGCAGTGTCGAAGTCGGTGACCGGGACGACGGGGAACAGATCGAGGGGCATGCGCGCGATGGTAGCGAGCCGGCCGCCCGGCGGCGGTTGCAGTCAGCCGCCGGGCGGCCGGGGTCAACCTCGCCCGCTGCTGGCGCGGGCGCGCCGGGCGATCGCGTCGATCGACACCGCGAGCAACAGCACCGCGCCGGTGACGATGTAGCGGACCGACGAGTCGACGCCGATGCGGTTGAGGCCGCTGTTGATCGCCGTCAGCACCAGCACGCCCAGCAGCGCCGAGTACGCCGACCCGCGTCCGCCGAACAGGCTCACGCCGCCGATGACGGCCGCCGCGATCGCCGTCAGGTTGACGTCGTTGGAGCCGCTGGCCTGCGACACCGACGTCAGCCGGGCGAGGAACATCAGGCCGCCGGTCGCGGCCAGCAGGCCGGTCAGCGAGAACGCCGAGATGTAGATCAGGTTGACGTTGATGCCGGAGCGGCGGGCCGCCTCGACGTTGCCGCCGACGGCGTACAGGTGCCGGCCCCAGGTGGTCTTGCGCAGCACCAGGTCCATCAGCACGACCAGCCCGACGAAGAACACGACGGCGAAGCCCCAGCCGCGGTCGATGTTCAGGTAGTAGGTGAGGAAGCCGAGGCCGGCCACCAGCACCGCGGCCTTGACCAGCACCAGCGTCACCGACTGCGCCGGCAGCCCGGCCGCCGTCCGCCGCCGGATCCCGGCGATGCTCACCAGCGCGTACCCCACCGCGACCGCCGCCACGAGGGCGTAGGAGACCGCCGGGCTGAGGAAGTCCTCGCGGGCGAACTGCGCCAGCGCCGACGAGCGCGGCAGGTTGATGGTGCCGGTGTCGCCGAGCACGACGTACTGCAGGCCGACGAAGCCGAGCAGGCCGGCCAGCGTGATGACGAAGCTCGGCACGCCGATCTTGGTGAAGATCAGCCCGTACAGGATGCCGATGGCGGCGCCCGTCCCGGCGCCGGCCAGCAGCCCCAGGACCAGCGGCTGGTCCTGCTGCACCACCAGCACCGCGGTGATCGACGCCGACAGGCCGCTGATCGAGCCGACCGAAAGGTCGATCTCGCCGAGCAGCAGCACCAGCACGATGCCGACCGCGATGATGCCGTACGGCACCGCGTTCAGCGTGATGTTGACCAGGTTGCTCGACGACAGGTACGTGACGTCCTGGAGGTAGAACACCAGGCCGATCACGAACAGCCCGACGACCACCGGCAGCAGGCCGAGGTCGCCGTCGCGGACCCGGCGCCGGAACGCGTCCAGCGCGCCCCGCAGCCCGGTGTCCTGGGCCAGGCGTTCGTCGATCAGGTCGGACCGGGCGGCGGTCTCGTCGACCTGGGTCCTGCTCATGCGGGCCCTCCTGACGCCTCGCGGCGGGCATTGCGTTCGGCCACGACGTTGTCCGACGCGCCGGTGATGGCCGCGACGAGCTGCTCGGTCGTGACGTCGTCGGCGTTGAACTCGGCCTCGTTGCGGCCCAGCCGCAGCACCACGATGCGGTCGGCGACGGCCTGCACGTCGGCCATGTTGTGGCTGACCAGGATCACGCCGAGGCGCTGCTCACGCAGCCGCTCGACGAGGTTGAGCACCTCGGCGGTCTGCGCGACGCCCAGGGCGGCGGTCGGCTCGTCCAGCATGACGACCTTCGGGTTGCCGACCAGGCTGCGGGCGATCGCGACGGTCTGCCGCTGGCCGCCGGAGAGGCTCGCGACCGGGATGCGCACCGTCGGGATCTTCGCGCCCAGCTCGCGCAGCAGCCGCCAGGACTCCTTCTCCATGGCGACCTCGTCCATCCACGTCTTCGCGCCGAGCTCGCTGCCCAGGAACAGGTTCGCGACGACGTCGAGGTTGTCGCAGAGCGCGAGGTCCTGGAAGACCGTCGCGATGCCCAGCGCCTGCGCCGCGCTCGGGCTGTGGACGTGCACCTCGCGGCCGTCGACCCGCATCGAGCCGGAGTCGGCCTGGTACACGCCGGACATGATCTTGACCAGGGTCGACTTGCCCGCGCCGTTGTCGCCGACGAGGGCGACCACCTCGCCGGGGTGGACCCCGAAGTCGACGCCGGCCAGCGCCTGCACGGCGCCGAAGTGCTTGCCGATCCCGGTGAGCTCCAGGACCGGCTGTGTCGTGGCGGCGGCGGAACCGCCTTCGTGTGTGGCGACGCTCATCGGCACCATCTCCTCACGGTCAAGGGTGGCACCGGCCGCGGCCGGCGCCACCCTCGTCCTGTCGTCGGATCAGCTCAGACCCGCGGCCGTGCAGGCGTCCGCGTAGTCGTCGGTGCAGATGTCCTCGACGCTCCAGAACTCGTCGGCCACGACCGTGTCGGCGATGTTGTCGACGGTGACGACGATCGGGTCGAGGATCAGCGACGGCACGCCCTGGAAGTCGGTGGTGCCGGCGACCTCCTCCCCGTTGACGATCGAGATGGCCATCTCGGCGGCGCCCTCGGCCTCGCCCTTGATCGGCTTGTAGATCGTCATGTACTGCTCACCGGCCACGATGCGCTGGATCGCGGCCAGCTCGGCGTCCTGCCCGGTGACCGGCGGCAGCGCGTCGGCCGCGATGCCGGCGCCGGTCAGCGCGGCGATGACGCCGCCGGCCTGGCCGTCGTTGGCGGCGTAGACGCCGGCCAGCGAGGCCGGGTCGATGGTGTTGAGCTGGTCCGTCGTCCAGGACTGGGCGTTGTCGGGGCTCCAGTCCGGGTTGTCGTACTCACCGACGACGGTCAGCTCGCTGGCGTCGATGATGCCGTGCGCGCCGGACTTGAACATGGCCGCGTTCGGGTCGTCGGGCGAGCCGTTGAGCATGAGGATGTCGCCGGCGCCGCCGACCGCGTCGACCAGCGCTTGGCCCTGCAGCTCGCCGACGCGCTCGTTGTCGAACGAGGTGTAGTAGTCCGCACCCTCGATGAAGCGGTCGTAGGCGATGACCGGGATGTCGGCGGCCTGCGCGTCGGCCACCAGGGCCGCAGCGGACTGGCCGTTGACCGGGTCCAGCACCATCACGTCGACGTTCTGCGAGATCGCGGAGTCGACCTGCTCGGCCTGCTGGGCCTCGTCCTGGTCGGCGTTGAAGTAGACGACCTCGCAGTCGGCGCAGAGTTCGCTGATCTTGGCCTCGAACAGCGGCTTGTCGAAGGCTTCGTAGCGGGCGGTGGCCGACTCGGGCAGCAGCAGGGCGATGGTGCCGCCGCCGCTCGCGGTCTCGTCGTCCCCGCCACCGCCGCTGTCTTCGTTGGCGCCACATGCGGTCGCCACGACGGCGGCCAGGCTGAGGACTGCGAAGACGGCAGCCCGTCGAATGGGCTGGTGCACGTGGAAACCCTCCTTTGGGTTCGGGCCGGCCCCTGCCGATCGGGTCGGCTGGGACGAGTCTGGAACTCCGCAGGATTGCCGTCAAGGCTCAAATACATTACGCGTTTACATCTTGTTTATGCGTTCGTATTTCGACGTTAATGACCCGATTGGACGGGAACGGCCAGGCTCGCCACGAGTGCGCCGACGGCCTCGGTGTCCTCGCCCAGCGGCGAGATCGTGACCCGGGTCCGGGCCGCGACGCCGGGGAGGACGGCGCGGCGGAAGCCCTGGCGCACCGGGCGCAGCCAGGCGTCGCCGGCGGCGATCAGCGGTCCGCCGAGGGCGATCTCGGCCGGGTTGACGATCATCGCCAGCCAGCCCAGGGCGCGGCCGAGCAGTTCGCCGGCGTCCTCCAGGACGTGGACGGCGACCGGGTGGCCGTCGCCGATCAGCGCCAGGACCTCGGCCAGGCCGAGCTCGCGCTGCAGCGCCGAGCTCAGCGCCGTCCGGACCGACTCCGCCGAGCCGACGGTCTCCAGGCAGCCGCGGCGGCCGCACCGGCACACCACGGACAGGCTCGGGTCCAGCGCGAGGTGGCCGATCTCGCCGGCGCTGCCCGCGTCGCCGCGCAGCAGCCGGCCGTCGACCGCGACACCCGCGCCGATGCCGGAGCCGACCTTGACGAACACGACCGCGCCCGGCGCGCCGCCGGCGGCCCGGCGCGACAGCGCGAGCGCGCCGAGGTTCGCGTCGTTCTCGACCACCACGGGCCGCCCGAGCAGCGCGGACACCTCGTCGCGCAGCGGGAAGCCGACGAGCGCGGGCAGGATCGCCGTCTCCGTGACGGCGCCCGTCGCGGGGTCGACCGGCGCGGGGACGCCGACCGCGACGCCGTCGACCTGGTCCGCCGCGAGTCCCGCCTCCTTCCGCACCGCCGCCGCCAGCTCGCCGACGACGTCGAGCAGCGTGTCCGGGCGCGGCCCGCCCGGTAGGTCGCCGGCCGCGGCGGCCAGCACCTCGCCGGGATCGCCGCCGGCGACGACCTTCACATGGGTGCGGCCCAGGTCGATGCCGATGCCGTAGCGCTGCCGGGCCGGCGCCCGCTCGACCAGGCGGCTGCGCCGTCCGTTCGCCACACCCTGGCGGACCAGCAGCTCGCCGGCCTCGACGAGGTCGCGCACCAGCCCGGAGACGGTCGCCGGGGCCAGCCCGGTCAGCCGGGCCAGCTCGGCCTGGCTGACCGCGTCGCCGCCGGCCAGCGCCAGGAGGAGGCGCTCCCGGTTGGCCAGCCGCAGCGCCGACAGCGACCCCGGCCCGGTGGCGTCACGCACGCCGAATCCTTGACGTCATGCTCTGAACGCTACACCCCGGCTTGAGTGGGGGTTGTGCTGGTTCGCCGTCGATTGCTGCCGTTGGCCGATGGGCTGCGAACGTTGGCGTTGAGGGATCCCGAACGTTGGCCCGATGGGCTCGGGCGTCGTGTTGGCGCCTCGTCGGGTTCGCTGGCCGGTTCCGGTCCGCCGCCCGCTGTGGATTCCCATGATCATCAACCTTCTGTGCTGCCCTGGCGACGCAAAAGGTTGATGATCATGGAACGGGGCGAGTTACGGCCCGGGTCGTGAGTGCTCCCGGAAGGGTGTCAGCTCGGCCCGGTGCGCCAGCGTGTCCAGCCCGACGGCGAGGGCGAGGACCAGGCCGGTCGCGATCAGCCGGATCGGCGACGACGCGCCGAGCAGGTCCAGCCCGTTGGCCAGCGAACCGACGACGAGCGCGCCCAGCAGCGCGGACCACACCGTGCCGCGGCCGCCGAACAGGCTGGTCCCGCCGATCGCGGCCGCCGCCACCGCCGTCAGCATCAGGTCGGTGCTGCCCGACGACTGGTTGACGGCGAGCAGCCGGGACGCGGCGAGGATGCCGCCGGTGACGGCCAGCACCGAGGCCAGCATGAACACCGCCAGCCGGATCCGGTCCACCTTGATGCCCGCCCTCCGCGCCCCCGACGCGTTGCTCCCCGTCGCGACCGCGTGCCGGCCCAGCCGCGTGCGCCGGACCATGAGGTCGCCGCCGGCCAGGAGCAGGAGGAACACCACGACCGCCAACGGGACGCCGCGGTCGGCGTTGAACACCGCGACCGCCACCGGCGCGCCGATCGCCGCCACGACCCACGGCCAGACCCGCCGGGCCGGGCGCGGCCGCACGCCGCGCAGGTAGCCGACGATGGCCAGCACGGCGCCGCCGGTCACCAGCGCGGCGAGCAGCCAGCCCAGCGCCGGCGACAGGAACGTCCCCGCGATCGCCACCAGCTGCGGGTCGTCGATGTTGACGCTGCCGGTGTCGCCGAGCACCAGCAGCAGCGCGCCCTGCCACGTCAGCAGCCCGGCCAGGGTCACGACGAACGACGGCACGCCGACGCGCGTCACCATGGCGGCGTGCAGCAGCCCGACCAGCGCGCCGGTGGCCAGCCCGGCCAGGATCGCCAGCACGGCCGGCCAGTCCGCCTTCACGCTGAGCACCGCGGTGACGGCCGCGCCGAGGCCGGACACCGCGCCCACGGACAGGTCGATCTCGCCGATCAGCAGCACCAGGACGACCGCCACCGCGACCGCGCCGACCGCGACGATCTGCAGCATCAGGTTCGTGAGGTTCACCGCGGAGAGGAAGCGCGGGTTGCTCAGGCTCATCACCAGCCAGATGACGACGAGCGCGGCAGGCGGCGCCCACCGGCCGAGCCGGGCCGGCGAGACCGAGCCGCTCACGGCGCCGCTCCGTCAACGACGACGCCGGCCGCGGCACACTCGGCCGCCAGCCCCTCGCAGATCTCGCCGGCCGACCAGAACCCGTCGGCGACGACGGTCTCGGCGATCGTGTCGCGGGTGACGGCGACCGGGTCCAGCATCAGCGCCGGGATCCGGTCATGGCCGTTGTCGACCCAGCTGTTGCGCAGGCCGTCGGGCGGCTCGCCGGTGCGGGCCAGGCTCACGGCGACGTCGGCGGCCCGCTCCGCCTGCGTGCGGACCGCCTTGTACACCGTCATGTACTGCTCGCCGGTGAGGATCCGGCGGATCGCGGCCAGCTCGGCGTCCTGCCCGGTCACCGGCGGCAGCGGGTCCAGCCCGGCCGCCTTCATCGCGGCGATCGCGCCGCCGGCCATGCCGTCGTTGGCCGCGTAGACCCCGGCGACGCGGTCCCGGCCAAGCGTCGTCAGGGCCCGCTCCATCGCCTCCTGCGCCTGGTCCGGCGACCAGTCCGGCACGTCCACCTCGGCGCCGACGGCGACGCCGGCGCCGTCGAGGACGCTGTGCGCGCCGCGGCGGAACAGCGCCGAGTTGTCGTCGGTGGGCGAGCCGTTCAGCACCACCAGGTCGCCGTCGGTGTCGCCGACGGCGGCCAGCAGTACCTCCGCCTGCAACGCGCCGACCTGCTCGTTGTCGAACGTCACGTGGAAGTCGACCGGGACGTCGAGCACCATCCGGTCGTAGCTGACGACGGGGACGCCGGCGGCCTGCGCCTGCCGCACGATCACCGCCGCGGACCGGGAGTCGACCGGGTCGAGCACGAGCACGTCGGCGCCGTTGGTGATCGCGGCCTCGGCCTGGGCCTGCTGGTGGGCCGCGTCCTGGTCGGCGTTGCTGACCAGCGTCTCGCACTCGGCGCAGATCTCGTGGACCCGGTCGACGAAGGCGGGGCGGTCGTGCGACTCGTAGCGGGCGGTCTTGTTCTCCGGCAGCAGCAGGGCGATCTGCAGCTCGCCGTCGTCACCGGCCGGCGCGCCGCAGGCCGCCAGGCCCAGCGCCAGGGCGGACACCGCGAGCAGAGCGGGGAGGCGGCGCATCAGCCGTCCGTCGTGAACCGGTAGCCGGCCCGCGGCTCGGTGACGATCAGCTCCGCGCCGTCCGGGCTCTCCAGCTTGGCCCGCAGCCGGCCGACGTACACCCGGGTGTACTCCGTCTGCGTCTCGTAGCCGGGGCCCCACACCCGTTCCAGCAGCTCGGCGTGCGACAGCAGCCGGCCGGGGTTCATCGCCAGCTCGCGCAGCAGCGCGTACTCGGTGCGGGTGAGGTGGACCCGCTTGCCGCCCTTCGTCACCAGCTGGGCGTCGAAGTCGATGCGGACGTCGCCGGCCTGGACGTGCGGCGCCGCCGGCCGCGGCTCGGCCGGGCGGGCCCGGCGCAGCATCGCGTGGATCCGGGCCAGCAGCTCCTCGATGCCGAACGGCTTGGTGAGGTAGTCGTCGGCGCCCAGGTTCAGCGCTCGCACCTTGTCGGTCTCGCCGCGCCGCGCCGACAGCACGATGATGCCGACGTCGGAGCGGTCGCGGATCGCCCAGCACAGGTCGAAGCCGTCGCGGCCGGGCAGCATCAGGTCCAGCAGGACGACGTCGGGCGCGGCGTCGTCGAGCAGCCCGAGCACGTCCGAGCCGTCCGTCGACACGACGACCCGGTAGCCGCGGGCGGTGAGGTTCGACCGCAGCAGGTCGACGATCGTGCGGTCGTCCTCGACGATGAGGACGCCGGGCGCCTCAGCCATCGCTCTCCTCGTGCTCGACCGGCTCGACCGGGAGCGTCACCCGGAACGTCGCCTCGGGGCCGGCGACCAGCTCGCACCGCCCGCCGTGCGCCTCGGCGATGCCGCGGACGATCGCGAGGCCCAGCCCGGCGCCGGTGCTGCCCTCGCCGCGCACCCGCGGCTGGAAGATCCGCTCGGCCACGTCCGGCGCGATGCCCGGGCCGTCGTCGCTGACCAGCACCTCGACGGCGGCGCCGGCCGCGGCGGCGGTGACCCGCACCGTGCCGCCGTCGCCGCCGTGCCGGACCGCGTTCTCCAGCAGGTTGACGAACACCTGCTCCAGCCGGTCGTGGTCGGCCCAGATCGGCGGCAGCTCCGCGGCGACGCTGACCTTGACCCGCTCCGGGTGCGGCACGCAGCTGCGCGCCGCCTCCAGCACCAGCCGCACGTCGGTCCAGTCCGGCCGCAGCCGCAGCAGCCCGGACTCGATCGCCGACGAGTCGAGCAGGTCGCCGACCAGGCGCTCCATCCGCGCGGACTCGGTCGTGATCGCGGCCAGGAACCGGTCGATCGAGCCGGGGTCCCAGACGAGGTCGCGCTGCTGCAGCGTGGAGGCGTAGCCGTGGATCGCGGTCAGCGGCGTGCGCAGCTCGTGGCTGATCTGCTCCAGCACCTCGCGCTGCAGCTGCTGTGAGCGCCGGGCGGCGGCCGCCTCCCGCCGGGCCCGCTCCAGCTCCTCCCGCTCCAGCGCGAGGGCGAGCGAGCGGCGCGCGTCGTCGAGCAGCTCGACGGCGTCGCGGCCGGGCTCGGCCGGATCGTCCCAGCGGGCCAGCAGGAGCCCGGTGCCGCCGGGGATCGGCAGCCCGGCGATGGCCAGGCCGTCGCCGATGCGCCGCGGCCGGTCGATGCCGGCGGGCGCGGTCTCGGCCAGCTCCCGCAGGTCGGCGCCGTCCTCTTCATCGAGGTCCAGGTGCACCCAGCGCGGTCCCGTGACGTCGGTGAGCAGCATGCCGGCCGCGCGGGCGCCGAGGCCGCGGCACAGTGCCAGCAGCGCGGCGGACAGGCCGCCGTCGACGCGGTCCGGGCCGGCCAGCGTCTCCAGCATCGCCCGCAGCGACTCCAGGATCTCGTTGCGCCGGCTGACCTCCTCGATCAGCCGCTCCCGCTCGATCGCGCTGGCCGCGTGGCCGGCGTACAGCGAGACCAGCTCGCGCCGGTCCGCGTCGAGGCGGCCGGCGGATGTGCTGAACCCGGTGATGGTGCCCAGCACGCCGGCCGCGCCGGCGATCGGCGCGGACCAGGCGCTGCGCACCCCGGCGGCGGAGGCCTGCTCCAGGTAGCCGGTCCAGGACGCCTCGTCGCCGAGATCGTCCATGACGACGAGCTGGCCCAGCGCCGCCGCCGTACCGGCCGGTCCGCCCGCCGTGCCGACCGGTAGGACGGCGATGTCGTCGGCCAGCACCGCCGGCACGCCGATGGCGGCCGTGCGGCGCAGCACCGGCCCGCGCGGCGCCCGGTCGAGCAAGTGCACGCAGAGCATGTCCTGGTCCAGCGCGGCCGCCGTCGCGGACACGACCAGCGGCAGCGACGCGGCCGGGTCGGCGGCCGAGAGCTGCTCGACCAGGCTCTTGAGCCGGTTGAGCTGACGGCGCGCCGCGGACTCGGTCTCGATGCCCGACATCAGCGCCGCGACGTCGTCGGAGTGCACCTCCGCCGGTGACACCCCGGCGACGACGCGGCCGTGCCGCAGCACGACGATCCGGTCGGCCAGCGCGAAGACCTCGTCCAGGTCGTGGCTGACCAGCACGATCGCCCGGCCGGCGTCGCGCAGGTCGCTCAGCACCCGCATGACCTCGGCCCGGCGCAGCACGCTCAGCGACGCCGTCGGCTCGTCCAGCACGAGGATCTGCGCGCCGGTGGACAGCGCCCGGGCCAGCGCGACCTCCTGGCGCTGGCCGCGCGACAGCGTGTCGACCCGGGCCCGGACGTCGGTGACCTGCGAGCCGAACCGCTCCAGCGCGCTGCGGGCGTCGGCGGCCATCCGCCCCTCGGCCAGCAGCAGCCGGGAGTGCTCGCGGCCGAGGAAGATGTTCGCCACCACGTCGAGGTCGTCGCAGAGCCCGAGGTCCTGCCAGACGACCGCGACCGGCGCCCGGGCGCCGTCGGCCGCGGCCACCGCGACCTGGCCCTCGTCGACGTCGGTGTCGCCGGCGATGCAGCGGACCAGCGTCGACTTGCCGGCGCCGTTCTCGCCGACGACGGCGACGATCTCGCCGCCGCGCACGCTCAGCGTCACGCCGTCGAGCGCACGCAGCCGCCCGTAGCGCTTGGTGACGCCCCGCAGCTCGAGCACTGGCGCGGCGCCGCCGCGGCGGCCGTCGCCGTCGGTCATCCCACCATCTTCGCCGAGGACGGCCGGGCTTGCCATCGGCGCATCATGCCAGGGAGCGGACGAACTCCTCCACCGAGGTCGCCGGACGGCCGAGCAGCCGCTCCAGGTCGGGCGTCGGCGTGCCGAACTGCGGCAGCCGCAGCAGCGGCAGCACGAAGGCCATGCCGGACTCGTCGTCCGAGACCTCCCGGTACGGGACGCCGAGCGCCTCGGCCAGCTGCCGGTACGTCCAGGCCGGCCCGCGCAGCTCGTACACCGCGCCCTCGTGGCCGTCGCCGGTGAGCACCGCGCTCGCGGCCAGCGCGAGGTCGGCGATCGTCGCGGTGACCAGCGGCTGCCCGATCGCCGGCGCGACCACCTCGGCCGCCGTCGCCAGGTCGGGGGAGACCAGTTCCTCGGTGTAGAACGTGTTGCGCAGGAACGTGTGGGTCAGCCCGGCGTCGCGGATCGCGTGCTCGGTGGTCGTATGGTCGGCGAGGAAGCTCTGCCCGTCCTCGGCGGTGATCGCGCTGGTGTAGACGACGTGCCGCACCTTCGCCGTCGCCGCCGCGGCGACGACGTTCGCGTGCTGGCGGGCCCGCACGCCCGGCGTCGTGTCCGACGCGGACACGAACAGCAGCCGGTCGGTGCCGTCGAAGGCACGCTCCAGGCTCGCCGCGTCCTCGTAGTCGGCCTGGCGCACCTCGACGCCGCGCTCGGCGAAGCGCCGGGCCTTCTCCGGGTCGCGCGCGACGACGGCGACGTCGCCGGCCGCCCGTGCGACCAGGTCGTCGACGACGACGGGCCCGAACCGCCCGGTTGCGCCGGTCACCACGATCATGTCGGTCTCCGTTCTCTCTTTGTCTCGGTCGAAATCGACGTTAACCTGGAGACTCACCAGATGAAAGTACGTACCTTGAGGTAACCATCGGAGGCAGACGTGAGCGTCGAGGTCAGCGGCGGGCTGCAGGCACTGGCGGGTGACGTGTTCGACAAGAACTGCCCGTCGCGGGGCGTCCTGGAGCACGTCACCAGCCGCTGGGGCGTGCTCGTCCTGGCCGCGCTGGGGGAGCGGGAGCTGCGCTTCGGCGAACTGCACCGCCGCATCGGCGGGGTCAGCCAGAAGATGCTCGCGCAGACGCTGCGCACCCTCGCCGACGACGGGTTCGTCGAGCGCACCGTCATCCCGGCCGCGCCGCCGCAGGTGAGCTACCGGCTGACGGAGACAGGCGAGCAGGTCGCCGGCCACGTCGTCGGCCTGGTCGGCTGGATCGAGCAGCACCTGCCGGAGATTCTCGCCGCCCGCGAGGCGACGCCCGCCAGGTGACCGGCGGCGGGTGATCGGTCAGCGCGGTTCGTCCTCGTCCGGCACCGGATTGCCCGGCGATGGCGTGTCCGGCGGGTCCGGTACCACCGTCGGGTTGCCGGGCGACTGAGTGCCGGGCTCGGGCGGCGGCGCCGGTGGGCCGGGTGACTGCGTTCCGGGTTGCGTGTCGCCCTCCGGAGGGCTCCCCGGCGACTGCGGGCGCGGCTCCTCCTGCTCCTGCTCGTGCTCGTCGTGGGACATGGTGTGTTCCTCCCCGTCGACGGTTCTGCGCTTGGCGACGTACCCGCGTACGGCGGCCCGAAACGCCGAGGCACGTCAGGTCAGGGCAGCGGGCCGCGGCGCTCCTGGTCGCGGAACCGGCTCGGCGGCAGGCCGACCCGGCGGGTGAAGAGACGGGTGAAGTAGCCGGGGTCGTCGTAGCCGGTGCGGGCCGCGACGGCGACGACGGGCAGGTCGGTGCTGGCCAGCAGCTCCTTCGCGCGCGTGAGGCGGACCCGCAGCAGGAACTCCTTCGGGCTGCAGCCGGCCGCGCGCCGGGTCGCCTCGCGCAGCGCCGCCTCGGTCATCCCGAGCCCGCGGGCGTGCGCGGCGACGGTGACCGGCAGGCAGGCGTCGCGCAGCAGGGCGGCCAGGACGGGGTCGGCGCCGGGCTCCGGGACGGCGGCGCGGTGGGCGGCGAGGATCAGCCGGTGCATGGCCGCCGCGGCCTCGACGTCGGTGGCCGGGTCGTCGGGACGGCAGGCCCGGGCCAGCGCAGCGAACGCCACCTCCATCGCGTCGGCGTCCGCGACCGGCGTCACCGGCTCGTCCCGCGGGACGTAGCCGAGGTCCTGGTAGGTGCGCGCCGCCGCACCGTCGAACAGCGCCCACGACTCGTTCCAGCCGCCGGCGTCCGGCCCGTACCCGTGCTCGACGCCGGGGAGCAGCCAGAACAGCGTCGGCGCGACCAGGGGCAGCGTCCGCCCGCCCCACCGCAGCGTCCCGGCACCCCGGGACAGGAACACGACCGCGTAGCAGTCCAACGTCCGCGACGGCAGCCTCGCCACCCGGCCCGCGATCCCACCCACGCTGAGGCAGACCAGCCCGAGCCGCCGGTGCCGGGCGTCCGGCGTGAGATACCGCGACCACGACACCACGCCGCTCATGGGCACAGAGCCTAGAGCGTCCCCCGCGGCCCACTCGGGTGACGCCGCGCGTCCCACCCCGCCTGCACCAAGTCGATCTTGGAGTTGTTCGTCCATCTATCGGGCATTTCGGGCGGCATATGGCGAACAACTCCAAGATCAACTCCGGTGGGCGCAACGGGTGAGCCGGGTCGTTGCCCACAGGCGGAACTGGTTGGCGGCGTTGTCCACAATCTGGCGTTCGGGCGTGGTGGCGGCTCCGATGCGCGGCGACGTTGGAGGCATGCGACCCGAGCGACGTGTTCCCGGCCAGCGACCGGCGCCGGTTCCTGAGGCGCTGGCCGGCGCCGAGTTCCGGTACGCCGATGCCCGGGCCGCCGGCGTCACGAAGGACCGGCTCCGCGGGCGGTCGTATCGCCGGCTCCATCGCGGCGTCTACGTCGAGAGGCGGCGACCCGATGACGATGAGCTGCGAATCCGGGCGTGGATGCTGGCGCTGCCGGCCGACGCCGCGTTGTACGGTGCGACCGCGGCCGTGTGGTACGGGCTGCCGGTTGCGGCGCCGCCGTTGGTGCAGGTGATCGTGCCGCCGGGGACGGTGCCGCGTCGGCGGCCCGGGCTGGAGCCGCATGAGGGTCTGGCGGCGGACGATGTGACCGTCCATCGCGGGGTGCGGGTCACCACGCCGGAGCGGACCTGGCTGGACCTCTCGCTGACGCTCGGCGACGCCGACCTGGTCATCGCCGGTGACGCGATGGTGCGGCAGGGGTTGACGACGCCCCAGCGGCTGGTCGAGGCCGCGGACGTCGCCTGGCGCCGGCGGCGGATCGTGCGGGCGCGGTCGCTGGCCCGCCTGGTTCGCTCCCGGGTCGACTCTCCTCAGGAGACCCGGCTGCGCCTGATCCTCACAGGCCACGGCGGCCTGCCCGAGCCGTTGATCAATCCCGACGTCGCCGATGAGCACGGCGGGTGGATCGGCCGGCCCGATCTCGCCTACGTGGACGCCCGGGTAGCCATCCAGTACGAGGGCGACGTCCATCGCACCAAGAAGCGCTGGCGTTCGGACATCGCGCGCGACGAGGTCATGCGCGATCACGGCTGGGAGGTGATCCGGGTAACTGCCGACGACCTCAGCCACCGAGGCCGGCTGTGCGACCGCATCCGTCGCGCGATCGCCCGCCCGCGCCGCTCCAGCCGAAGTTGATCTTGGAGTCGTTCGGCATATCCCGCCCGAATTGCCCGATAGATGGACGAACAACTCCAAGATCAACTAGTCGGCGTGGGCGCGGAAAGTCCCAGGGCCGGGCGGATCGGTCCATGTCGCCGCTGGGCGGGCGCGGGCGAGGCTGAGGTGTGGCGATCACCTCGAACGGCTACGTGCTCGACGAGTCCGCGCGGCGACTCGGCGAGCTGGTCCCCGTCCCCGACGCCGAGCGGCACGACCGCGACGCGCTGTGGGAGCGGCTGCGCCGCGACGGCTACCTGTTCCTGCGCGGCGCCCTGGACCCCGGCGTCGTCGACGGGTTCCGCCGGTACTACCACGCGACGGTGGCCCCGTCCGGCGTGTGGAACGGTGCCGAGGACCGTGCCGAGTACCGCCGGCTGCTGTTCCGCGAGGTCGTCCCCGGCCCGGAGTACGCGGCGTTCTGCGCCCAGCCGGCGGTCCGGGACTGGTACGCGTGGTTCCTCGGCGCGGAGACGTTCCTGCACAAGCGGAAGCTGATCCGGCACGTGCGGCCGGGGGAGTCCGGCGTCGGCACCGCCACCCAGGCGCACTACGACCTCGTCTACCTGCGCGAGGGCACCGACCGGGTGCTGTCGTCGTGGATACCTCTGGGCGACTGCCCGGTCCGGCGCGGCGGCCTGACCTACCTGGAGCGCAGCCACCACTGGGTGCTGGCGCGGGAACGCGCCGGGACTCTGCGGCTGCCGGCGAGGTCGATCACCGCCGACCTGCCGGGCCTGGCCGACGAGCACGACGCGCGCTGGCTGGTCGCGGACTACCGGGCCGGCGACGTGGTGGTGCACTCGGCCTTCACGGTGCACGCCGCGCTGGACAACGTCGACGACGACTACCGGCTCTCGACCGACATCCGCTACCAGCGGGCCGGCGACCCGATCGACTGGCGCTGGCAGCAGCACTGGCGGGACGACGACGGGCTCTGACGGCCGTGCCCGTGCCGCACCGACTCGGCGCGGCAGGGGCACGGCGGCCATGGGGTCAGCGCAGCGACGGCTGACCCGGCTCGGGCTCGTCCTCCTGGGCCGAGAGGTCGAGGACGGAGATGCCGGTCGCGGCGTTCGCGCCGCGGCCGATCGCCTCGTACACGTCCGGCCGGCTGGTCTTGAGCGCCTGCGCCCACAGCAGCCCGGCGCCGGCGGCGACGACGAACAGGCCGGGCAGGATCCACCGCTCCGGCGCGTCCGACGCGACGCCGATCAGGATGTCGTAGTTCGCGATCGCCAGGATCACCACGATCACCAGCAGGATCATCGCCAGCACCGGCGCGATCGCCCGCCGCCACACGTTCTCACCGGACGGGTGCCGGGCGAAGAACGCGATCACCGCGACGGAGGTCAGCGCCACCAGCGTCAGCACGCCGAACCCGCCGGTCGTGCCGAGGTAGAAGAACAGCTCCACCAGCGGGTCCAGGTCGAACGCCGCGTAGATCACGATGACCACGAGACCGATGACGCTCTGCACGATCGACGCGGCCACCGGCGCGCCGGACGACGGCGACGTCCGGCCCAGGACGCTGGGCAGCACCCGCTCCCGGCCGAGCGCGAACACGTACCGGGCGACGGTGTTGTGGAAGGAGATCATCGCCGCGAACACCGACGTCACGAACAGGACCTCGCCGATGTCCACCCAGGTGCCGCCGAGGAACTCGTCCGCCTGGACGAAGATCACCCCGTTCTGCAACTCCTGCGCCATCCCGACGATGTTGTCCGGGCCGGCCGCGACCGTCATCGCCCACGACGCCAGCACGTACACCGCGGCGACGACCGCGATGGAGATGTACGTGGCCAGCGCGATGGTCCGCTTCGGGTCGCGCGACTCCTCCGAGTAGACGACCGACGCCTCGAAGCCGACGAAGCCGAGCACCGCGAGCACCAGGATCGCGCCGACGCCGGACTCGAACAGGTTCCCGATCTGCAGCGCCTCGAACGAGACGTCGTCGCCGGCCGGGTTCCCGAGACTGGCCAGCGCGTAGATGAGGATGATCGCCATCTCGGCCAGCAGCAGCACCGCGAGGATGGTGCCGTTGACGTCGATGCGCAGCACGCCGAGGATGCCGACGATCGCCCACGCGACCAGCGCGATCACCCACCAGTCGACCGTGATGCCGAACCACTCGTCCAGCTTCGGGCCGGCCGCGATGCCGATGATGCCGTAGAGCCCGACCTGCAGCAGGTTGTACGCGAGCAGCGCCATGTAGGCGGCCGCGACTCCGGCGGGCCGGCCCAGGCCGTGCGTGACGTAGGTGTAGAACGCGCCGGCGTTGGTGATGTGCCGCGACATCGCGACGTAGCCGACGCTGAACAGGGCCAGCAGCAGCGCGATCGCGACGAACGCGATCGGCAGGCCGATGATGCCGGTGACCGCGAAACCGGTGGTCACGACGCCGGCGACGACCGTGAGCGGTGTCGCGGCGCTGAGGACGAAGAACACGACGGCGGGAACGCCGAGCCTGTTGCTGGCGAGCGTCCGCGACACGCGGTCGGCGCCCAGGCGGCTCGAATGGGACACGGGGGACTCCTCGGGAATGTGCGCTATCGGGGACTGAGGGTGGCGTCACCCACAGCTGCTTCGGTATGGGCCAGGACCTCGCGCATCGACATGGGCATCGATCCGACCGCGGCGGCGATGTGGCGCAGCGTGACGGCGTCGCCGTCCCACCACACGCCCTTGGTGAAGCCGGTCACCGCGACCAGCCCGGCCAGCATGGCGTCGTGGAAGTCGAGCGGATCGCCGCGGTTGACCAGGCCGTACAGCCGGTCGGAGGGCCACGCGGCGACCTTCGGGTCGACCGGCAGGTACCGGACCGAGGACCCGAACAGCTTGCGGCTCTTGACCGGCTCGATCTCGCCCTCGCGGGCCAGCCTGACGGCGACCCGTTCCAGCGCGCTCTGCGACAGGAACGCCAGCCACGTGCGCAGCGACCGGGTCTGCTGATCGGCCGTGAGCTGGCGGACGATCCGATATCCAAGATCGTCGGCCGGCGGCTGGGCACCCGTCAATGACAGGGTTCCCGACGCGACGTGCAGGTTGTTGTTGAGGATCAGCTCGCCCAGCAGCGCGCCGGCGAGCCCAAGCCCAGCGGCACGACTGTTCAGCCGGAGCTTGCCGCTACCGACGTCGTGGACGATATGGAAGAAGTCATTGGCCAGCAGCACTCCGCCTGCACCTCCACCCCGGGCGCGAGGACCAGGATGAGACGGGACGGCCGGGGCCATACGGGACAGGGACATGCGCGCTCCCACCCATGAGACGCGCGTTTCGAACCGTCAGCGGTACTCGCGATGCCGCGTTACGATTCACGCCCGGTAGTTTGTCGGCCTTTGTCCGCTAAGACAAGAGGCAATTTCAGCGGTAATGCGTGGGAAGCCTGAGACGCCTTACCTAGCGGTGTTGCGCACGCAATGTCTTGACGACATCGGTGCCGGGCGGCGAGTCTATGGGCTTGTGACGGTCACGCCTGTGCGTACGCACCCGCTCCAGCGCCTGTCCGCGGACGAGATCCGCGCGGCCCGGTCCCTCCTCGACGACAACGGCCTGGTGACGGCGGCGACGAAGTTCGCCCTGCTCGGCCTGGAAGAACCGGACAAGCTGACGGTGCTCGGGCACCGTCCCGGCGACCCGATCGACCGGCGGATCCGCGCCGTCCTGCTGGACCTGGAGACCGGCGCCGCGCGCACGGTCATCGCCTCGCTCACCCGTGGCGCCATCGACTCCATCGTCGACATCGACCCCGTCACCGACGGCCAGCCGCCGATCCTGCTGGAGGAGCTGGTCACGGTCGACGAGATCGTCAAGGCCGACCCCGGCTGGCGTGCCGCGATGGAGCGCCGCGGCATCACCGACCTCGACCTCGTGCGCCCGTGCCCGCTCGCGGCCGGCAACTACGGCATCGCCAGCGAGCGCGGCCGCCGCATGCTGCACGTGCTGTCATTCCTGCAGCACCGGCCCGAGGACCACGCCTGGGCGCACCCGATCGACGGTGTCGTCGCCTACGTCGACGTGATCGAGAAGAAGGTCATCGAGCTGATCGACGATGCGGTCCTCCCGATCCCGGACGAGGAGGCGAACCACGACGACCCCGCCTACACCGGCCCGCCGCGCACGACGCTGCGCCCGATCGAGATCACCCAGCCGGAAGGTCCCAGCTTCACCGTCGACGACGACGTCGTCACCTGGGAGAACTGGTCCTTCCGGGTCGGCTTCGACCCGCGCGAGGGCCTGGTGCTGCACCAGCTCGGCTGGCGCGACGGCGACCGCGTCCGGCCGATCGTCTACCGCGCCTCGGTGGCCGAGATGGTGGTCCCGTACGCCGACCCCAGCCCGGTGCGGTTCTGGATCAGCTACTTCGACGCCGGCGAGTACCTGCTCGGCCAGCAGGTCAACTCCCTTGAGCTGGGCTGCGACTGCCTCGGCGAGATCCACTACTTCGACGCCGTCCTGGCCGACGGTGACGGCGCCCCGCGCGAGGTCCGCAACGCCATCTGCCTGCACGAAGAGGACTTCGGGGTGCTCTGGAAGCACACCGACATCTTCACCGAGTCGTCGGAGACCAGGCGCCAGCGCCGGCTCGTCATCTCGTTCTTCGTCACCGTCGGCAACTACGACTACGGCTTCTACTGGTACCTGTACCTCGACGGCACCATCCAGCTCGAGGTCAAGGCCACAGGCGTCATGGCGACGTCGTCCTACAAGTCCGACAGCGCCTACGCGACGGAGGTGGCGCCCGGCCTCGGCGCGCCGTTCCACCAGCACCTCTACTGCGCCCGGCTGGACATGATGGTCGACGGCCTGGACAACGCCGTAGACGAGGTCGAGGTGCAGCCGCTGCCGATCGGCCCGGCCAACCCGAACGGCAACGCGTTCACCCGCCGGGCGACCCGGCTGCGCAGCGAGGCCGAGGGCGCCCGGACCGCCGACCCGATGGCCGGGCGGACGTGGCACATCTCCAGCTCCGACTCGACCAACCGGCTGGGCCGGCCGGTCGCCTACGAGCTGCGCCCCGAGGGCCGGCCCCTGCTGCTGGCGGACCCGGCGTCGGCGACGGCGCACCGCGCGGCGTTCGCGACCCGGTCGCTGTGGGTCACCCGGTACGACCCGGACGAGCGGTTCCCCGCCGGCGACCTCGTCAACCAGCATCCCGGCGGCGCCGGCCTGCCCGAGTACGTCGCGGCCGACCGCGCCATCGAGGACCAGGACGTCGTGCTCTGGCACACGTTCGGCGCCGTGCACTACCCACGACCGGAGGACTGGCCGGTGATGCCGGTCGAGTACTGCGGGTTCACGCTGCGCCCGGTCGGCTTCTTCGACCGCAACCCGACGCTGGACGTCCCGGCGACGCCGGCCAACCACTGCGGCCACCACGGCGGCGGCGAGCACCACCATTGATCCTGCAGATTCGCGGCGTCGACAGCGCCGACCTCGCGATCCTGCGCCGACGAGGTGCGCAGCTTACATCGAGGCGGAGCGCCCTTGGTGACCGAGGTCGACGCGTAGGTCATCGTGCGACTGCTCCAGGCCGGCCGACGAGCTGCGGCTGACCTGTGACGCGAAGTTCGCCCGGGCGCCGAACGGCGTGCATCGCGCCGAGATCCGCACGTATCCCGGCTGAAGCACGATCCGACGAAGGACGGAGCGCGGCGGCCGAGCTTCCGTCATCTGACGGGTGCAATGTCACCGTGCGCCCGGTAGCGTCCCTGAGCACCATTCTCAGCACGGGCCGGCCCGCACCCGGTCCGTGCCGAGTCACGTGCTCGGTGAGACGGAGACCATATGAAGAAGATCGTCGCCGCGCTCTCACCGATGGCACTGGCGGCAGGCCTGTTGACGGTGCCCATGGCGGGCGTGCCGTCGGCGAACGCGGCCCTGCCCCAGTGGCCGGAGGTGGGCAGCGCCAGGGTCGTCCCGCTCCAGGAGACCGGGTCGCCGAACGAGCGGCTCAACCTGATCGTCATCTGCGACGGCTACCAGGCCGACGAGATGGACCAGTGCGAGACCGACGTCGACCGCAACCAGGCCATCCAGTGGGGCGTGGAGCCGTTCCGCACCTACCGCGACTACGTCAACGTCTACCTGCTGCAGATCGTGTCGGAGGACTCCGGTGTCCGCCGTGACCCGGAGGAGGACGCGTCCGACGAGGTCAGGGACGCGAAGAACACGCCGCTGCGGCTCTGGTACTCCGACGGCCTGACGAACCCGCTGGCTCGCGGCATCACCTACGGCCCAGCGCTGGCCGGCGCCACCGGCACCTGCCCCGGCCACCCGAACCCCACGTACCCGCTGGCCGACGGGATCCTCGGCGACCCGCGCTGCAGCGGCAGCCAGCAGCGTCAGATGTACCTGAACACGTACGTCGCGCCGGTCCTCGGGCTGGCGCCGGGCGTGTTCACCGGCCAGGGGCCGCAGAACGTCCAGACGCTGGCCATCTCGAACACGTTCACCTACGGCGGCATCGGCGGCCGGGACGCGACGGCGTCGGGCGGCAGCCCGCAGTCGCCGCTGATCTCGCTGCACGAGCTCGGTCACTCGCTGGGCACGCTGGCCGACGAGTACCCCTATTCCAACCGGCCGACGCCCGGGCCGCCGCACGGCGACAACGAGCCCAGCTCGTTCCACCACACCCGGCAGACGTCGGAGCAGATGATCGCCAACCAGCACAAGTGGTGGCGCTGGCTCGGTGAGGAGAGCCTGTCCGGTGGCCTGATCCGCGGCGCCGACCCCGACGGGCACGAGAGCGGCACGTACAACGGCTCCAACGTCTGGCGGCCGAGCTCGCACTCGATGATGCGGTGGATCGGCTTCTACTTCGACCAGGTCGGTCTGGAGCACATGGTCGCCCGCATCACCGGCCAGCGCGACAAGGGTCAGATGAGCCTGCTCTCCACGCCGCCGGGCACGGTCGCCCGCGACGGCGTCCTCTGGCTGCAGACCCCGCACCCGCGCTTCCACGACCTGCAGGTGACCTGGCGCAGCGGCGGGCCGACCGGCCCGGTGCTCGCCACCGGGACCCGCCACCTCGACCTCGGGGCGCTGGGCCTGGCGCCCGGCACGACGGTCCACGTCGAGGTCCGCGACCCCGTCGGCCCGGACGGCATCGACTGGGTGCGCAACCCGTCGACCGGCACCTCGGCGACCAACTCCGGCTTCAACGGGCCGCGGTTCGTGCAGACCCGCAGCTGGACCGTCGGCGCCGAGACCGCACCGGCCGACGCCGTCGCGCCGGAGATCACCGCGTCGACGCCCACCGTGCGCCCGGTCGCCGGCGACGAGGTCGTCTACGTCGAGACCTCGCGCGCGGCGGACCGTCTCCTCGACGTCGCCTGGACGCTGAACGGCGACGACGTCGACGCCACGGGCGACAGCCGGGTGCTCGACCTCGGCGCGCTGGACCTGCCGGCCGGCACGCACCAGCTGACGGCGACGGTGACCGACCCGGCCGCGCCGGGCGCCTCGGACTCCGTCACCTGGACCGTCGACAACGCCCTGCCCACCGCGCCGCGGACGCTGTCCGAGCCGCTCACCACGATGACGTCGGACGACGGCCACGGCATCTACTTCGACGGCTGGGACATGCTGCTCACGCCGCAGGACGACCGCACCGGTTACGAGGGCGAGCCGTACGTCGTCGGTGAGCTGCGGCTCAACGGCGACGGCTGGTTCAACTACTTCGGGTTCCCGGAGAAGCCGATGCCGGTCTCGCCGTTCGAGTTCCGGCACTCCGGCACCGACGTCAAGGCGCTCACGTACGGCAACCTGGGCACCGGCGGCCTGTCGAAGGCGACCTTCGAGCAGAGCTACGGACCGGACGACCCGAACGGCCCGTTCGTGCCCGGCTACGGCACGCACACCGTCGAGCACCGCGCCGTCGACCCGGCCGGGAACATCGGCGCGGCGGAGTCGTACCAGGCGACGGTCCTGCCGGGTGCGGAGCTGGAGTGCACCCAGACGATCACCGGGCCGCGCGCCGGCTCGCTACTCGTCACCAGCGGCGTGACCTGCCTCGACGACGCTCGGGTGGCCGGCACGGTGACCGTCCGCTCCGGCGCCTCGCTGGTCGTGAAGGACAGCACCGTCGCCGGCAGCCTGCTGGCCGACGGCGCCGGCGAGGTGCAGCTGCTCGGGTCGACGGTGGCCGGCCAGGTGCGCATCGCCGGCACGGCGAACGGCGTCACGGCCGCCGGGTCCACGTTCGGCGGCACGGTCGCGCTGACCGGCAACGGGCGGGTCCCGGGCAACGCGTCGGAGGAGCGGTACACGCAGTACGGGCAGGCGTACGGGCCGATCCTGGCGGGCAACTCGTTCGCCGGCCGGCTCAGCTGCTCCGGCAGCAGCGCGCCGGTCCGCGACTTCGGCGCGGCGAACGAGATCAGCGGCGTCGCGACCGGGGAGTGCTCGGCGCTCTGACCGGCCTGAGGGGCCGCCGCCGTTCGTGGCGGCGGCCCCTTACGCTGCTCGGGTGGGGTTCACTCGAGCCGAGTTGGAGGCGTTCCGCGACGGCACGCTGCCGGACCTGATCGGGCCGGATCTGCGGCTGCTGTTCGTGGGCATCAACCCCGGCCTGATGACGGTCGCGACGCAGACCCATTTCGGCCGGCCGGGCAACCGGTACTACCCGGCGCTGATCCGGGCCGGCGTCATCGCCGCGCCGTCCGACCTGACCCGTCGCGGGCTCGGGGTCACCAACCTGGTCGCCCGGGCGACGGCCCGGGCGGACGAGCTGACCGCGGCCGAGCTGGCGGCCGGCGCCGCCGTGCTGACGGAGAAGGTGGCCCGGCTGGCGCCGCGGGTGGTGGCGGTGCTGGGCCTCACCGCGTACCGGACGGCGTTCGGCCGGCCCCGCGCCGTCGCCGGACGTCAACCCGAGGACCTGGCCGGCGCGCAGCTGTGGGCGCTGCCGAACCCGAGCGGGCTGAACGCCCACGAGACGCCGGACAGCCTCGCCGCGGCCTACCGGGCGGCGGCCGTCGCCGCCGGCGTCGAGCCCGCCATGTCCACGATCACGGCCGATGGCGGAAGCTGATGCGCATCAGCCGGCTGTCGGCCCAGTCTTCGAGCCGAGTCGGCCGGATGGTGCCGGGGTCGTGCGGCTGATTGAGATCCGCGACGATCTCCGCCAGCACGGCCTGACGTTCAGCGCGGTCGGTGACCGGCGTGGCCCGTGCCGGCAGGTCGGCACGGATCCCGTTCTTGAGGTGGAAGGTGAAGTCGGGATGGGCGAGAAGGTTCGCATGCCAATCGGTGGCAGCCCCGCCGGCGCCGCTACACAGGTAGGTGGCGCCCGCGGCACGGTAGAAGAAGATCTCGATGCGGCGTGCTCGGCCGGTGCGCCGCCCCAGCGTCGTGATGTCGATGATCCGCTCGCTGGTGCCTGCGGCGGGGGTGATCTCGATGGCCCGCCGAATGTGATCGGGCAGGTGCGACAGAGACGAGTCCCGTGCCGAGTCGTTCCATCCGGTCGTGTCTGGCGTGCTCATGCGGTCTCGGCCTGAAGGGCGGGGCCGAGGAGGAGTCCACCGTCGATGACGTACTCCGACCCCGTGATGAACGACGCGTCCGATGACGTGAGGAACAGGAGAAGCCGGGTGACCTCGGCCGGCTCCCCGAGCCGGGGGACGGCGAACGGCTCGGGTGAGTAGAAGTCGGCGATCGCCGCTACCGCGCCGGCTGCAGGTTCGTGGATGAAGGGGGTCGCGATCACGCCGGGGTGGATGGTGTTCACCCGGATGCGGTCGCGGCCGAGCTCGAGCGCCGCCGTCTGTGTGAGGCCACGCACGGCCCACTTGCTGGCGACGTACGGCGCGTAGTGCGCCGTGCCGCCCAGGCCCATGGTCGAGGCGATGTTGACGATGGCTCCTCCGGCCGCGCGGCGCAGAGCGGGGGCCGCGGCCTTGATGCCGAGGAAGGTCCCGGTGAGGTTGACGTCGAGGATGCGCGCCCACGTGGCCTGGTCCGTGTTCTCGATCGGCGCCGGCGGGTTCTGGACTCCCGCGTTGTTGACGAGCACGTTCAGGGCGCCGAAGGCGCTCTCGGCGGCCAGCACGGCGGCGGACCACGAGCTCTCGTCGGTGACGTCGAGGCGGGTGAAGCGAGCACGGGTCCCGAGCTCGTCGGCGAGAGCGGCGCCGCGTTCGGGGTCGATGTCGCCGATCACCACGTTCGCTCCCTCCGCGTGGAAGGCGCGTACGTGGCTGGAGCCCTGGCCGCCGGTTCCACCGGTCACGAGCACGGTCTGGTTGTCGAAGCGGGGCATCAGCTGTTCCTTCGGTGTCTGGCCGCCAGTGGTGAGCCGAGCGACTCACCACTGAATCGACACTAGGCCGGCCACAGTGGTGAGTCAAGCCACTCACCTCGTATGCTCGCCCCATGAGCAGGGTCGTGCCGACGTACCACCAGCGCGTCGCCCAGGAGAAGCGCGCGCTGATCTTGACCGCCGCGACCGCACTGTTCCTCGAGTTGGGCTATGACCGGACGTCGCTGGCGCGGATCGCAGAGCGCTCGGGCGTTTCGCGAGCCACCTTGTTCAAGCAGTTTCCGAGCAAGGCTGCTCTGTTCGACGCCATGGTCACCGAGTCCTGGTCAACCGCTGACGACGGAGATCCTCCGCCGGCGGGCGACATCGTCGACGGGCTCAGCACCATCGGTCGCCGCTACGCCGAGCTGTTGAGCCGCGCCCAGATGACCGACCTGTTCCGCATCGTCATCGCGGAGCTGCCGCGATTCCCCGAACTCGCCAATGCGCAGTTCTCGCAGGGGAAGATGCCCTACTTCGAGTCCGTGCGCAGCTACCTCCTGGCTGAGCACGAGGCGGGAACGGTGCGGGTCGAGGACGTGGACCTCGCAGCCACCCAGTTCCTGGGCATGATCTCCAACTACGTCTTCTGGCCGACACTCCTCGTGCCGGGCTGGAAGGTGAGCGCCGAACGCGCCGCTCAGGTCGTCGACGAGGCCGTCCGCACCATCGCCGCCCGGTACACCGCGACTGGGCCGGGGCCGTCGACCAACGACTGAGGCGACGCGTCATCGGTGAAGAGGCGTCATACCACCAGGCGAGAAAGGCCTTGAGGAGCAAACGGGTCGTTCACTACTGTCGCCCTGGTGAGTCGTCCGAACCCTGCGCGCGGCGTCGCCTACGTCGCCCTCGCCGCGGTGTTCTTCTCCGTCAACGCGTCGATGTCGAAGGTGGCGCTGGAGGCGGGGGTGGAGCCCGCGGTGCTGGCGGCGCTGCGCTCGACCGGCGCCGCGCTGATCCTGCTGGTCGCCGTGCTGGCGATCGCGCCGGGCCGGCTGCGGATCGGACTGCGGGAGCTGCCCTTCCTGGTCGTGCTCGGGGTGGCCGGCGGCGCACTGGTGCAGTGGCTCTACTTCACGGCGATCGACCGGCTGCCGGTGGGCATCGCGCTGCTGCTGGAGTTCACCGCGCCGGCGATGGTGGCGCTGTTCAGCTGGGCGGTTTTGCGCCAGCGGATCCGGCGGCAGACGTGGCTGGGCATCGGGCTCGCATTGATCGGGCTGGCGCTGGTCGCCCAGGTGTGGACCGACATCGGGCTGGACGCCGTCGGCGTGCTGGCCGGCTTCGGCGCGGCCGCCTGCCTGGCCAGCTACTATCTCGTCGGGTCGCGGATGTCCGGCCACCGCGACTCGCTGTCGCTGACGTTCTGGATGTTCGGCTTCGCGGCCCTGTTCTGGGCCGTCGCACAGCCGTGGTGGACGGTGGACCTCGCCCCGCTCAGCCGCTCGACGTCGCTGCTGGGCGCGTTCTCGTCGGTGTCGGTGCCGGCGTGGTCGACGGTGCTGTGCATCATCGTGTTCGGGACGATCGTGGCGTACGGGCTCAACCTCGCCGCGCTGCGGCACATCTCGCCGACGGCGTGCGGCGTCATCGGGATGTCCGAGCCGGTCGGGTCCGCGGTGGTGGCGTGGGCGTGGCTGGGGCAGAGCCTCACGGCGGCACAGATGGTCGGCGGTCTGGTGGTGCTGGCCGGCATCGGCCTGGCCGAGTTCGGCGGGACGGGCACCCCGCCGGCGCCGTCGTCGCCGGAGCCGGCCGCCGACGCCGTCCCCGCCGTCCCCGCCTGGCGGCCGGTACGGTAGGTACGTGCTCTCGCCTCACTTCGTCGTCGCGGCGGTCTGCTTCCTCGACGCCGAGCGGCGGGTGCTCACCGTCCGCAAGCGCGACACCGACGCGTTCATGCTGCCCGGCGGCAAACTGGAGCCCGGCGAGGACGCGGCGGCCGCGGCGCTGCGCGAGGTGGCCGAGGAGATCGGCGTCGCGTTGCGCCACGCCGACCTCGCCGAACTGGGCGTCTGGACCGCGCCGGCCGCCAACGAGCCCGGCGCCGCCGTCACGGCGACCGTCTACACCGCCGCGCTCCCCGCCGAGCCCGTCGCGGCCCGGGAGATCGCGGAGCTGCGCTGGCTGCACCCCGCCGGTTCCGCCACGGTCGCGCCGCTGCTGCGTGACCACGTCTTCCCCGCGCTGCTGAGGAGCTGACGCGGGAGCGGCTAGGTTCCAGGTGCGGCGACGCGGAGGGTGTTGTAGCGGCAGGCCTCGGCCAGCCGGTGGTCGTAGGTGATCATGAGGTCGGCGTCGAGCAGAAAGGCCGTCGCCAGGTGGATGGCGTCGAGCGAGCGCAGCATCGGCGGCCGGATGCGGCGGGCCAGCCCGACGACGTCCTCGGTGATGTGCCGTTCGGCGATGCCGGCCAGGGCGTCGTCGACCCCGTCCTGCACGGGGTAGCCCTCGGCGATGCGCAGCAGCGCCCGGCCGATCTCGAGCCCGGCCAGCGTCGATGTGACGAGGGCGTCGTCGTTGTCGATGTGCTCCTCGAGCGCCTGCTCCAGCGCCTCGGACTCGTCCTCCTGGACGGCGCGTTTGAGCAGCGCGCTCGTGTCGAGGTAGACCCGCACGTCAGATCCGGTCGTCGCGGTCCAGCACGTCTGCCGTCGTCGTGCCGGGCGGCAGCGTGAGCCGCCGGGCCGGCCGCCGGTACGGCGCACGCGGCGGCCGGATCATCTGTGCGGCGATCAGCTGCTCAAGGTCGCTCGCGCCCTCGGGTGCGTCCCGGCGATGCACTGGCTCGGTGTTGAGGCCGGTGTCGATGCCTTCGTCGATGCCGAGATAGCTGTCGAGGGCCGCGCGCAGCACCTCCTGCTGGGACCGGCCGCTGCGCTCGGCCTCGGCCCGCAGCGCCTGCGCCGCCTCGGGGCGGAGTCTCAGGTTCGTTGCCATATCACCGACGGTACCACGGGCGGTACCGCCCGTGGTACCAGTCGTCAGAAGCAGGTCTCTACGACGTCGGTGACGCTGCCGTCCGGGCTGGTCAGCGGGATGCTGCGCCACTTGTCGAACGTCGTGCAGGGGTGCGAGATGCCGAGCTGCACCCGGTCGCCGACCGCCACCTTCGCGTCCGGCGGTACCGCCAGGAACGCGTGCTGGTCGTTCAGTGCCGTCACCTCCGCACCCTCGAGCGGCAGCACCGACGACGACCCGCGTGGGAGCACCGCGAGCGGGATCGGCAGGCCCTGGTCGAAGGAGGCGTCGCGCCGGCCGACGTCGAGGAAGGCGCGGCCGGGCTCGGGCGCGGAGACGACCGTGCCCCAGACGGTGAGCGCTGCGCGCAGCCGCGCCGGTGCGTCCGGTCCGTCGAGCGGGGAGTTGCGGTGGAACATGCCGGAGTCGTGCGTGACGTAGCAGCCGCTGCGCAGGATCACCCGCCCGGCGCCGCCCAGCACGTCCGCCACCACGTCGTAGAACATGCTGCCGCCCGCCGACAGCACGACCTCGCCGTCGACGTCCGAGGCGACGGCGGCGCCGGCCTCGCGCACCGACTCCAGATAGGCCGTGACGGCGGACAGCGACGGCGGCGTGCGGTCGCCGGCCACCGAGCCCTCGTAGCCCGCGACGCCGGTGAGCCGCACGTTCGGCGCCCGGTCGATCGCGGACCGGACGGCGTCGACGTCGGCGGGCCCGCGGGTGCC
>NZ_POTW01000219.1 GCF_003236295.1 Jiangella anatolica | reverse complement strand
GCTCCAGCTCAAGCTGCAATTCCAGTAGTTGCAGCAGGTTGTTCTTGTCGTAGGCCTCGTTGACGCGCTGCATTAGCCGCGTCTTGCGCTCTCGCTCCTGTGGATCGGTTTCGCGGTCCGGGTGCAGGGCGCTGGCGAGCTTGCGATAGACCTCGCGGATGGACAGGCTGATCTGTGCCTGTTCGTCTGCCTCCTGTGCTTCTGCCGCAAGTTGCATCGAAGATTTCTTCCGCGCGGCCCAGCGGGCTTCACGCTTGGTTGCGGCGGCGGCCTTTTTCTCAGCCCGTTGTGCGAGGTGCTCGCGGGCGCGTTGCAGTAGCACCTCTTCCGAATGCACATCCGCGTCGTCGCCCAGGCCGACGCCGAGGGCGGCCTCCAGCCTTGCCTTCATCTGCGCGGCTTGCATCGCGGCTTCCCGGTCGAAGTCCGTGCCGCTGTACTTGTTG
>NZ_POTW01000218.1 GCF_003236295.1 Jiangella anatolica | reverse complement strand
ACTTCCAGTTGCTTAAAAAATAAAGAAAAAAGTGCGGAAACAGGAGAGTTTAAGTGATGTGTAAATTTATGAATGATTTTGTTTATTTATTTTGAAGAACATAAACCATTGTATTTTGTATGGATATGGTTAACTTAATGTTTATTATGAAAATTAATAATCACACTTACAATAACATCAATTAATAAATGGTTAATCATTTTTGATATATCGTAAGAATAATGTAGTTTTTAACACCATCCCTGGTATCTCAACTATCTCTATAAAACAGCGTGACGCTGTCGTCCTCTGGCTCTATCCCAGATGCCGTAAAAACGCCCTGCATTGCTGGCGGTATACCAGACAGTATGACGAATATTGCGATGCCCAAGATAATCCTGGATAAGTCGCGTATCTATTCCCATATTCGCCAAAGCAAAACCACACGAATGGCGTAACATGTGCGGATG
>NZ_POTW01000217.1 GCF_003236295.1 Jiangella anatolica | reverse complement strand
GGTCGACGGCCTTGAGCAGCACCGGTGCGGTCCACTCGCCGAGGAAGGCGACCCGCAGCCGGCCGGTGACGCCGCGTCCCGCCTCGACGGCCCGGCGTACCGCCTCGTCCATGCCGGCGACCAGCGGTGCCAGGTCGTCGGCGAGCTGCCGGCCGATGGGGGTGAGCTGCACGACCCGGCTGGTACGCGCGAACAGCGGCGCGCCGATCCGGCGCTCCAGCTTCTTGATCACATGGCTGACCCGCCCGGTGGTTACCCGCAGGCGCTCGGCCGTGCGGCCGAAGTGCAGCTCCTCGGCGAGGGTCAGCAAGGTCTCGACCTCGTACCGTTCCAGCACGTCCCGTCCCATCGTTGACTCCGGCTCAACGATGGTAGTGCGATCGTGGCTTGGTCGGCGCCACCGGCCGGCGGATCGTGAAGGGCATGAACACGACGACACTCACCGACCAT
>NZ_POTW01000216.1 GCF_003236295.1 Jiangella anatolica | reverse complement strand
ACTCAGCCGCAGGCTTAAGTTCTCGTCTGGTAGAAAAACCCCGCTGCTGCGGGGTTTTTTTTGCCTTTAGTAAATTGAACTGACTTTCGTCAGTTATTCCTTACCCAGCAATGCCTGCAGATCCTGCTTCAGAGAAGACATTTTATTCGCGTATTTCTCTTTGTTTTCCGCATCTTCAATCAGCTGAACAATCGTTTCAGAAAGCGTTTTACCGCGACGCTGCGCAAGACCAGCCAGACGTTGCCAGACAATAAATTCCAGATCGATCGATTTTTTGCGCGTATGCTGGTGTTCCGCATTAAAATGGCGCTTTCGTCTTGCCCGAATGGTTTGCTTCATGCGATTGACCAGTTCCGGATTCATATGCTTGTCAATCCAGCCATTTACCAGCACGGGTTCATTTTCCAGCGAGAGCAACACATCGACGGCTTCCTGGGCGGCACTGGCTTCTAT
>NZ_POTW01000215.1 GCF_003236295.1 Jiangella anatolica | reverse complement strand
GTGCAGGTGGTCTTCTGCGTGGCCTTGATACCGACGATTTCCAGTTCTTCGCCGACCTTGACGACGCCGCGCTCGATACGGCCGGTCACCACGGTGCCGCGACCCGAGATCGAGAACACGTCTTCCACCGGCATCAGGAACGTGCCGTCAACAGCGCGCTCCGGCGTCGGGATGTAGGTGTCCAGTGCGTCGGCCAGGTTCATGATGGCCACTTCGCCCAGTTCGCCCTTGTCGCCTTCGAGCGCCAGCTTGGCCGAACCCTTGATGATCGGAGTGTCGTCGCCCGGGAAGTCGTACTTCGACAGAAGTTCGCGCACCTCCATCTCGACCAGCTCCAGCAGCTCAGCGTCGTCCACCATGTCGCATTTGTTCAGGAACACGACGATGTACGGCACACCAACCTGGCGGGCCAGCAGGATGTGCTCACGCGTTTGCGGCATCGGGCCGTCAGCGGC
>NZ_POTW01000214.1 GCF_003236295.1 Jiangella anatolica | reverse complement strand
CTCCGGAAACTACGTCTTCGGCACCATGCACGAAGGCGGCCCGGAACCGACCGGCAGCTTCTATCGGTTCACGCCCGTGGGCACGCTGCAACGCGTTGCGCTGCCGCACATCGCCATTGCCAACAGCATCGCCTTCAGCCCGGACGGTGCGACCCTGTATTGGTGCGATACGAGGAGCCGGCGCATCCACGCGTGCGATTACGACGGGCAGACCGGCCAAGTCGCCAATATTCGCGTCTTCGCCGATCTGCGCGACCAGGATGCCGATGGCGCCCACAAAGGCTCGCCCGATGGCTCGACTGTCGACGCAGACGGCTGCCTGTGGAACGCAGAGTGGGGCGGCAACCGGCTGACGCGGTACGCACCTGATGGGCGCGTGCTGGCGCGCATGTCCGTGCCGGCATCGCAGCCCACGTGCCCGGCATTTGGCGGCGAGGCGCTCGACACGCTGTATCTG
>NZ_POTW01000213.1 GCF_003236295.1 Jiangella anatolica | reverse complement strand
CCGCCAGGGTGGTCAGCCGTCTGAAGCTCGCACCGACGTTTGCTGCCTGCTGGAGACCGATCGAGGCGGACAGCTGCTTCTGGCGTGAGCCAACCAGGCCGGGTCGCCTATGCCCGCGGTCGGCCCACCACATCGATGCCCTTGGCCCCGATGTTCGTTGGTCCTCCATAGTGGCTACGGGAGAGAAAGCCGCGACAGGACGCGGATCAGTGGCAGCCATGCCGGTCTAGGTCCCCGATGGGATATGACGGGCAGCCGTCCAACGACACCAGCAGCCACTTCAGGACAGCTCCACATGCGGCTGGGCGGCGACCGGCCTGTTACCCCCGAGGTTGCGTCCTGCGCATGTCCTGAGGCCGCCGGCATCGCCGTACGTGGCGCGTCACCGCTTCGAGAGGGGCTTGTTCGTCCACACCGGACGCAAGAGGCAGGAAGAGTGCGACTCCCTGCCACTCTCAACGTAT
>NZ_POTW01000212.1 GCF_003236295.1 Jiangella anatolica | reverse complement strand
GTCGTTTTCATCCTGTTGACTGGTCAGCATGGAGCGGAAATTCGCTTTATCCTGCACTTTATCTAACCACAGACGAATCAGCATGCGGTCATATAACGCTTCCAGACTGCTGTCTGCTTCCGGCAGCTCGTTGGAGGCCGCCACCAGCAGACGCATCGGGATTTTTTCTACGTGTGCACCGTTGCGGAACTGGCGCTCGTTAATGGCGGTGAGCAAGGTATTAAGAATTGCCGGGCCCGCTTTCCAGATCTCATCCAGAAAGACAATTTCTGCTTCCGGCAGGTAACCGCTGGTTAAACGTTCATAGCGCCCTTCATCTTTTAGCGCCTGAATAGAAAGGGGACCAAAAACTTCTTCCGGCGTGGAGAAGCGGGTCATCAGATATTCAAACGCGCGGGCATTCTGAAAGGCGAATTTTAAGCGCCGGGCGATCAAACTTTTGGCAATACCTGGCGGGCCAAGGA
>NZ_POTW01000211.1 GCF_003236295.1 Jiangella anatolica | reverse complement strand
AGGCAGCGCGTTCGATGCACTGGCGCGCGCACTCGCGACGCAACTGCAGCAGCAGGTCGGCCGCGAGGTGGGCGTCGAGGATCGCCCGGCAGCCAATGGCATGGCCGCCGGCGAGGCCGTCGCCCGCGCGCCCTCCGATGGCCATACGTTGCTGCTCCAGCAGACCACGTTCGTCGCCCAGCCCGCGCTCGAGCCGGCGTCGTATGACCCGCTGCGCGATTTCCAGCCGGTCGCGATGGTGGCCACGCTGCCCCTGTTTCTCGCGATCGATGCGCGCTTGCCGATCTATTCCGTGACCGATCTGCTCGCGCAGGCGAGCGGTGAGTCCGTCACGGTCAATTGCGGCTCGGATATCGTCGGCACGTGGTCGCACCTTGTCGCCGAGCAGTTTGTGCGCGACTACGCATTCCATGCGCCGCATGTGGCCGTCCGCGGTGAAGCAGGGCTCGTGCAACAGATCCTGGC
>NZ_POTW01000210.1 GCF_003236295.1 Jiangella anatolica | reverse complement strand
CACCTGACCACCATGGGAATCACCTGCCCGACCCGCCGAAAGTTATGCTCATTTCTTACATATGTTCTGCATTGCCGTTTTAGTCGTTGGTGTAACGCTCGGCTTGGCGGTTGGTGGGGAATTGGCCTTTTGCTGGCGTACTTTCAGCTGGTCGGAGCCGAGAATGAGCTCGATCCCCTCGATGTCCACTTCGCGGAGCTCGGCGCCCGGAATGGCCTCGGCCACGACTTTCGCCGATTGTTCCAAGCCTGCGCCGTAACGGATGACCGTTTTGAGGTAATCCTTGCGATTAGTGTTTCCGGGCTGCCCCGGCACCTTGAACCCGTACGCGACCAGCGCCGTCTTCGCGCGCGCGGCCAGGCCCGTGATGAGGGTGCCGTTCTTGACCTTGAGCGAGATCTCGCCCGGCGCGGGCGGTGAGGGCTTGGCGGACGCCGACGGCGAGGCCACGGTGGTCGGCGTGGGC
>NZ_POTW01000020.1 GCF_003236295.1 Jiangella anatolica | reverse complement strand
GCCCGCTGGTCAGACGCGACGGTGATCGCGACCGTCAGCTCCGACACGAAGGGCGCGCTGGCCACGTCCGCCGGCGCCCATCACGTCGTGCGCTACGGCGACGGCACGGACGTCGCGGCCGCCGTCCGCTCCGTCGCCCCCGACGGCGTCGACCTCGTCGTCGAGGTGGCCGCGGGCGCCAACGCCGCGACCAACGCCGCCGTCCTTAAGCCGCGTGGCACCGTCGCGATCTACGCCAACAACGGCGACCAGCCGTTCGACCTCGACGTCCGTGCGCACATGGGCCTGAACACGCGGCTGCAGTTCGTGCTGCTCTACACGGTCGGCTGGGACAAGCTCCGCGCCGCCGGCGACGACATCAACGCCGCCATCGCCGCGGGCGCCCTCCGCATCGGAGAGGACGCCGGTCTGCTCGTCCACCACTTCGCGCTGGACCGGACCGCCGACGCCCATCGCGCCGTCGAGGACGGAGCGACCGGCAAGGTCCTCATCACCGTCGCGGAGGCCTGACCGCCGACGGCCTCCAGACCGACGCGGGCCGCAGAGCCGCCACGTGGCTGCTCAGTGCCTCCGCACCTGGCACAACGCCCGGTGCAGGCGGATGTCCTGCTGGATCTGACGGGGCACCGGCCAGCAGCGGCGATCCAGCGCGTCGGCATAGGCCTCCAGGGCGCGCAGGCTCTCCCGGAGCGCGGCGTCCTGTGCGCCCGGATCGCGCACCTTTTCCGCCGCCTGCCTGCGCCGCTCCGCCCGCGCGGCGAGGATGTCCGCGAACAAGGTGTCCAGCGGATACGGGAGCGCGTCGGGGGTGCTCACGGCGGCCCGCTCGCGTCGGCGATGGCCGCCAGGACCTGACCTTCGTCGAAGGCCGGTCCGGCGAAGAGCCGCAGCACCGCCCGCCTGACCTCGACGGTCTCGATGAACCGAGCATGACCACCGGGCATGGCCTCGAAGTGGCCGGCCTCCGACAGAACGACGATGACCGGATCATCCGGCGCCAGCTGCTCCGCCCGCTGCGCGGCATCCAGGAGAGTCATGCCCGACCGAGCGGTGCCGGGCGAGTCCAGAGCGTCCGCGGAGAAGGAGAACGCACCCGCCCAGCGGCGGAGGAAGATGGCCAACGCCAGCGCGCGAGCGTCGGGTCGCCGCGTCAGCATCGACGCCACGGACCCAGCTGCCGCCGCCGCGCCCACGTGGCTGAGTCACCGGGCGGCTGCGAACCGAGGATCTGGCTCATGGGCGCGACCCATCTCCGGCCTCTGCGGCCGACATTCGTGGTAGCGGCGCCGCTGGGGACCGATATGCCCACGTATCAACGCCTGACCTCCGAGCCTACACCTGGTCACGGACTGGCGGTTATGCGTCGACGCCGCAGCTCACCGAACTGGCCTCGGTCGCCTTCGCCGGAACCACGCGGGGTCACGAGGCTCGCGGGGTGCTACTCGAGGAGGCTCCGGATGTCGTCGACGCCGAGGCGGCCGCCGAACGCGTTGCCGTCGTCCATGACACTGGCCGACAGCTTGGCCTTGCGGTCCTTGAGCGCCATGACCTTCTGCTCGATCGTGTCGGCGGCGATCAGCCGGTACACCATGACGTTGCGGGTCTGGCCGATGCGGTGGGTCCGGTCGACCGCCTGCGCCTCCGTCGCCGGGTTCCACCACGGATCGAGGATGAAGCAGTAGTCGGCCTCGGTGAGGTTGAGCCCGAAGCCGCCGGCCTTGAGGCTGATCAGGAAGACCGGCGCCGCGCCCTCCTTGAACCGCGCGATCACCTGCTCGCGGCGTCGCGTCGCACCGTCGAGGTAGCAGTACTCGACGCCGGCCGCGTCGAGGCGTTCGCGCACCAGGCCGAGGAATCCGGTGAACTGGCTGAACACCAGCGCCCGGTGCCCACCGTCGATGACGTCGTCGAGCTGCTCCAGCAGCAGGTCGATCTTGGCGCTGGCGAGGTCGCGATGCTCGTCGTCGACGAGGCCGGCGTGCAGGCTGAGCTGGCGCAACACGGTGAGCGAGCGCAGGATCGTGAGCCGGTTCTTGTCGACGTCGTCGAGCAGGCCGAGCACGCGCTGCCGCTCGCGCTGCAGGTGCTTGTCGTAGACCTTGCGGTGCTTCGGATGCAGGTCGACCTCGAGCACCTGTTCCTGCTTCTCCGGCAGGTCGGCGGCCACCTGCTCCTTCGTCCGGCGCAGCACCAGCGGTTTGATGCGACGGCGGAACCGCGCGAGCCGCTCCGCGTCGCCCTGCCGCTCGATCGGCTTGCCGTAGTACTCCTCGAACCGGCCCGGGTGCGGGAACAGGCCGGGCGCGGTGATCGACAGCTGCGACCACAGCTCCATCAGGTTGTTCTCGACCGGCGTCCCGGTGATGGCCAGCTTGACCGGCGCCGGCAGCCGCCGCGCCGCCTGGTAGGTCTTCGACTGGTGGTTCTTCACGTGCTGCGCCTCGTCGAGCATCAGCCCGGACCACTGCGTCTGCGCGTACGCGTCGGCGTCGAGCCGCAGCAGCGTGTAGGTCGTGACGACGACGTCCGCACCGGCCACGACGTCGGTGATCGGCTCGCCGCGGCGGCGCAGCGTGTCGGTGACCGGCACGACGGTGAGCCCGGGCGCGAAGCGGGCCGCCTCCGTCACCCAGTTCGACACCACGCTGGTCGGCGCGACGACGAGGAACGGCGCCATGTCCGGGTCGGTCTCCTTGGCGTGGCAGATCAGCGCCAGCGTCTGCAGCGTCTTGCCCAGCCCCATGTCGTCGGCGAGGATCCCGCCGAGGCCGTTCTCCCAGAGGAACCGCAGCCAGCGGTAGCCGTCGAGCTGGTACGGACGCAGCTGCGCCCGCAGCGTGCCGGGCGGGACCGCGACGCCGTCGAGGCTGCTGAGCGCCAGGAGCCCCTGGACCTGACGCTGCCAGCTGTCGGCCTGGTGCGTCACGACACCCAGCGCCGCCAGTTCCTCCCAGAGGCCGGCCTGGAACCGGCTGATCCGGGTCCCGTCGCCGGTGTGGTCGCCGAGTGCGCGTGCCTCGTCCATAAGCCGGCGCAGCGACTGCAACTCGGGTTTCTCCAGCGAGAAGTAGCCGCCGTCCGGGAGCAGCAGGTACTGCTCGTCGCGCGCGAGTGCGGTGAACACGTCGGCGAACGGGACGTCCTGTCCGTCGGCGGTGATGCTGACGCCGAGGTCGAACCAGTCGGTCTCGCCCGGTGGCGCCTCGGCGGACACGCCGATGACCAGGGAGTCGCCGACCTCACGGTAGTCCGCCGGCGCCCCGATCACCTCGACGTCGACGTCGTCCAGGTCGCGGAGCCGGGGCAGCGCCTCGGTGCTGAACCGCATCGTGTCGAGCCCGTCGGACCGGCTCCGCGCCCCGGCGCGCCCGCCGGGCCCCAGCAGGCCCGGGTCGAGGCCGGCCAGCAGCGCCCGTTCCGCCGCCGGGTCTCGGAACCCGTCGCCCAGGTCGTCGGGGACCGGCTCGCCCACCGACACCCGTCGCGCCGCGTCGCCGACCTGGTAGTGCCATTCCCAGTCCAGCTCCAGCCCGTGGTCGTCGCCGTACGCGGCCCGCGCGACCAGCGTCGGCCCGGAGATCTCCGGCGGCGTGAACGACCCGTCCGACGACGCGACCACCGCCAGCCGTTGCAGCCGTGGCACGTACTCGTCGCGGAACCGGCCGGCGTCCGCCGCGGGCACCGTCAGCCGGACGTCGTCGAGGACGAGCTGCTGCAGCTCCTGGCCGGCCGGCTGCTCGAGCTTCGCGAGCCCGAACCGCTGCGGGTCGTTCATGGTCCCGTCGCGGGGCGCATAGACGACACCGTGCCCGTCGTCGCCGATGAACCGGACCGGCTCGACCTCGTCGTTCTCCCCGTCGACGGTGAGCAGCGGCACGACCACGAGCCCGCCGGCCTCGTCCGCCCTGACGTCGAGGCTCACCCGCGCCGCCCGATACCCGCCGACGTCGCCACCCTTCTTGCCGCGGACGAAGCGGATGCCCAGCTCAGCGGCCTGGTCGAGCAGCGGCCACAGCTGGCTCGATTCGTACGCCGTCAGGTCGAGGTGCTTCTCGTCGCGGCCGTACGGTGAGTAGGTGGTGTCGCTGCGGCCGGCCTCGTAGAGCAGGAAGAACTGACGCAGCCAGCGCAGCTGCTCGATCGGCCCGGCGACCAGCTCGGGGCGCAGCCGCAGCCGTGACCAGCTCAGCTCGCCGGCGACCCAACCGCCGCGCCCCGGGCGGACCAGCCTCGCCAGCAGCCGCGGCCGCGTCCCCGCGGCGTCGTCCCACCGCCCCGTCGCCCGCGGCCGGCTCGACAGCGTCAACTCGACGGCGATCTCCGCCCTCGGATCGCGATTCGTCTGCCCGCCGCCGCCCAGCAGCGAGTCGAGCGACCGCCGCCAGTCCAGCGCCTTGGCCTCCGCTCGCCGTCCGCTCCCGCCGTCGCTCAACGCCGTCATCACCAGCGCGACGACGTGCTTGCAGTCGAACCCGACCGGGCAGTTGCACCGCCCCTCGACGAAGGCGTGGCCGCCACCAGGCACGGCCTTCAGGATCGCGATCGTCGAGTACGGCTGTCGCGCGCTCCCGGCGACCCGCCCGCTGATGATGCCGTCGCCGCGCTCCCAGGCGACCTCGATCGCCGCGCCGTGCTGGGCGTACATGAGGCCGCGCACGAACGTCGACGGGTCCACCACCTTCAGCAGACCCGCCTCGTCGTTCGCCTGGATGCCCGGCCACATGTCGACCACGCTAGCCGCGCCCACCGACAGCTTCACGCGCACACGCTCGTCTTCTCGTAGACCGTCCCGCGTTCCCGCGTCGTTCACAGGCCGGCTGTCGGCAGGTTCACCTCGCGCTGGGACCGTCATCGCAGCTCATGTCGCTGTCGACGGTTGGCAAAGGGGTCCACGATGATCGATGCCGAGTTCCGCACCAAGCACCTCTGGCGGGTGGTCGCAGCGCTCGCGACCGTGCTGCTCGCCGCCGCCATACCCGGGACCGCGTCGGGCGCCGAGCCCGCGGCGCCCGATGTCTCCCAGGTGCTGACGACGGCGGACGACCACAGCTGCGGGATCGCCGAAGGGGTCGTGTTCTGCTGGGGCATCGACAACTACGGGCAGCTCGGCAACGGTCCGGAGCTGACGGGCAACCAGCCGGCGCCGACCCGCGTCGACGTCACCGCCCTGCCGGCCGACACCTGGTTCACCGACGTCAACGCCGCCGATCGGCACACGTGCGGGCTCACCCGCGACGGTGACATCTACTGCTGGGGCAGCGACTCGACTGGAGCCCTCGGCGACGGCCCGGATCGCCCCGAGGTCCGGGAGACGCCGACCCGCGTCGACACGTCGATCCTGCCGGCCGGCGCGACGTTCGCCACCGTCACCGCTGGTGAGCACCACACCTGCGGGCTCGCGTCCACCGGTGCTGCCTACTGCTGGGGCGGCGACGGCGCCGGCCCGGTCGGCAACGGACCCGAGCTGACGGGGCTGCAGCCGACCCCGAGCCCCGTCGACACGTCGCCGCTCGACACCGCCACCTGGCAGTCGATCGACGCCGGGTCGATCCACACCTGCGGCGTCACCACGACGGGCACCGGCTACTGCTGGGGCAATGACTCGTACGGCCAGGTCGGCAACGGGTTCGACCGGTGGGACAACGAGGAGAGCCCATACCCCGTCGTCATGGCGGGCCTGCCGACCGGCACCACGTGGTCGACGATCCAGGCCGGCGACAACCACACCTGCGGCCTGACCAGCGACGGCGACGCCTACTGCTGGGGCCGGGACAACCGCGGCCAGCTCGGCAACGGGACCGCCTACTCGGGCAACCAGAACCACGACCCGCTCCCGGTCGACACGTCCGCCCTGCCCGCCGGGACGACGTGGCGCTGGATCTCCTCGGGCGACGAGCTCACCTGCGCGATCGACTCCGCCGGCGCGCTGTACTGCTGGGGCAGCTTCGTCGGCAACAGCTGGCTGAGTCCGGTCGCCATCGACACGTCCGGCCTGCCCGCCGGGACCACCTTCCGCTACGTCGACGTCGCGACGTCGGGGACGCACATCTGCGCGGAGTCGGAGGCCGGGGTGGCGTACTGCTGGGGCGCGGACCTCTTCGGCCAACTCGGCGACGACGCCGCGTTCCGGGACCTCTTGCGGCCGCAGGCGCCGGTCGCCTACGCGCCCTGCCCCCGTCCGGACGGCTCGCCCACCGTCATCGTCGGCACCGTCGACACCGGCGTGCCCAACCGCGTCGACGACGAGGGCTGCACCATCAACGACCTCCTCGCCGACGACGCCCCAGCCAGCTCCGCCGCCTTCCTCCGCCACGTCCGCACCCTCACCAACCACCTCGTCGACGACGGGCTGCTCACTGTGCGGGAGCAAGGCACGATCGTCCGCGCTGCTCTACGTATCGCCTGACGGCTCTCCCTGCTGGCCGCGCTGCCGTCCCAGCTGAGCCGCCTGGATCCTGGCTGTACTCGGGTCAGGATCCGGGCGGCGAGCTGACAGCTTCACTGCGTCTACCGTGCGTGCGGTCCTGTAGCTCCATGACTGCCGCGCGACGCCTTGATCACCGGACGATGATCGTCACGGCTCCGACATCGGCGCGAAACGGACCGAGTGGACATTTGATCCGCTATGTCACATTGGCCCGGTTCTGCTTCCCTCGAGGAGTCGCGGTGCATCGGTCAGTCGTCGTTCGGAGGTTGCTCTCCCTCGCCGTCGCGGCAGCTCTCGCCGCGCCCGTCCTTGCGGCGACGCCCAGCTCGCCGCCGGTCAACGCGGCCCCGCCCCCGCCCGTACTCGATCTGGAGACGCTCGACGGCGTCACGGCCGAGCGCATGCTGGAGTCCGGCGAGCTCACGTCCGTCCAGCTCGTGCAGGCGTATCTGGACCGCATCGAGGCGCTCAACAAGAGCGGCCCCGGCCTGAACGCCGTCACGCAGATCAACCCCGCCGTCATGGCCGAGGCCCGGCGGGCCGACGAACTGCGCGCCGACGGCGTCGTGCTCGGCCCCGCGCACGGCCTGCCCGTGCTGCTCAAGGACCTCATCGACGTGAAGGGCATGTACACGTCGAACGGCAACTACTCGCTGCGCAACTCCTACCCCGAGGACGATGCCGGCATCGTCAAGAAGCTGCGTGAGAACGGTGTCATCATCCTCGGCAAGGTGGGCCTGTCGGAATGGGCGAACAGCTTCGGCAGCCAGCCGTCCGGCTTCGGCAACCTCACCGGTCAGGTGCTCAACGCCAACGACGCCGACCAGAACCCGAGCGGGTCGTCGTCGGGCACGGGAGCCGCCGGCGCAGCGGCGCTCTCCATGCTCACCGTCGGTACCGAGACCTCCGGCTCGATCATCAGCCCGTCGGGCGCGCAGAGCCTGGTGGGCATCCGGCCGACGGTCGGCATCGTGCCCGCCTACGGCATCGGCCCGATCTCGTCCTCGCAGGACACCGCGGGGCCGATGGATCGCACGGTCGCCAATGCGGCGATGAACCTGCAGTCGATGGTCGGCCATGACCCGAAGAACGAGGCCGGCTACGCCGCCGTCTTCGGGCCGAACTGGCAGGCGTCGATCAAGCAGGCGCCGGTCGAGGCACCCGACTACATGTCCGCGCTCGACCTCGACTTCGTCCGCGGCCAGCGGATCGGCTACAACGGCACCTTCGAGCCCGGCACGCCGGCCGCCATGGCGTTCGACGCGCTGGTCGCCGCCGGCGCGATCATGGTCGAGCGGCCGTCGATCCCCGTCGGCGACGTGCCTGCTCTCCCCAGCGGCTACCAACAGCACAAGGCGATCGACGAGTACTACCGCGGGTTGGGGGCGTCTGCGCCCATCAACTCGCTGGAGGAAGAGGTCGCCGTCAACGCGGCAGAGTCGGACCAGGCGCTGAAGTTCGGCAACCAGAACCACGCCAACGCGGCGGTCGCGGAGACGGAGCCGGGCGGCCCGAACGAGACGGCGTACCGCGCAGCGATGCCGATCCGGCGGGCGGCGCAGTGGGCCGCGATCGACAGCATGATGAACAACCAGACGCCGGACGACCCGAGCGACGACTTCCTCGCGATCCTGGGCAGCGTGCCGAGCGGCGCGACCGCCGGAACGCCGCAGATCACGATTCCGATGGGGTATTCGACGACCCATCGGCGCGCCCAGAGCGTGTCCATTCACGGCAACGCGTACAGCGAGCGCAACCTGATCGGCGTCGCGTATGTCATCGAGCAGGCGACTCGCTTGCGCCAGCCGGTCTCGGAGTTGAACCCGAGCATGTACCGGTGCGCTGACACCGTCCCGGCGCCGCCATTCGCGTCGCGCGGTTCGTGCAACCCCTCGTACGACGATGCGATGGCGCTGGCCGGGTCGGTGCCGTCGCTGCCGTTCTCGCTCGAGACGGAGACGGCGCAGAGCCTGCAGGCGCGGCAGACGGCCGGGACGCTGACGGCTGAGACGCTGACGCGGGCGTACCTGGCCCGGATCGCGGCGGCGAATGCGGAGGGTCCGGCGGTCCAGGCGGTGCGCTCGTTGAACGCTTCGGCCGTGGCGGAGGCGAAAGCGTTGGATGAGGAGCGGCGACGGAGCGGGCCGCGGGGTCCGCTGCACGGCATTCCTGTTCTTCTCGACGACTCCTTCGACGTCGAGGGTCTGCCGACGACGGCGGGATCGATCGCCTTGCAGTCGTCCATGCCCGCGGATGATGCCGCGGTGGTCGCGCAGCTGCGCGCGGCCGGGGCGATCGTCCTGGGCAAGACCAACGTGACGGAGCTCAACGGCGTGTTCGACGCGAACCTGCCCGAGGGCTACTCGTCGCTCGGCGGTCAGGTGCTGCTGCCGTCGGACACCGACAAGACCGTCGCCGGCTCGTCGGCGGGTTCCGCAGCGGCGACGTCCTCCGGCCTGGCCGCGCTCACCATTGGGATGGAGACCGGCACGGACGTGGGCGCGCAGCTCATCGCTCCGGCAGGCGTCGCGGGCGTGGTCGGTTTGAAGCCCACGGTCGGCCTGGTCGACGGTGACGGCGTCCTTCCCGTGGCGTCGTCGCAGGACTCCTTCGGTCCACTGACGCGGTCCGTGTACGACGCGGCGGTTGCGTTGGGTGCCGTGGACACTGCGTCGGTCGACTACACGGCCGGCCTGTCGCCGTCGGCCCTGCAGGGCAAGAAGGTCGCCGTCGTCGCCGGCGGGCCCGGTCCCTACCCGTCCGCGGTGGCGTCGGTCCAGGCCCTCGGCGCGACGACGAGTGAGGTGACGCTCGGTGCACCGACGATCCGGCCGAGCATCGTGCTGCGCGAGCTCGAGCAGGATCTCGACAAGTACCTGACCGGCGCTTCGGGCGGGGCGTCGTCTCTGGCGGAGATCATCGAGTACAACGAGGCCAACCCGGTGGAGGGACTGAAGTACCAGCAGAACGAGCTCCTCGCCGCGTCGTCGGCAACGATGGAGACGTACGAGTCGGACCTGACCGTGGGGCGGGCCGAGAGCGCCGCCGTCATCGACTCGGTCCTGTCGTCCGGCTACGACGTGATCATGGTGCCGAGCAACAGCGCCCTGGTCGGGATCGCCGACCGCGCCGGCTACCCCGTCCTCACCGTTCCCGCGGGCGAGGGCACCGGCAACGCCGGCCGCAACCCCGTCGGCGTCACCTTCGTCGGGACGGCGGGCAGCGAGGCGTCGCTGCTGGCCGCGGGTTACGCGTTCGAGCAGGGCCACTCGTATGTGCGCCGCGCGCCCGGCGTCACGAACCCGTCGATGTGGCGCTGCACGCCGGGCGGCTCGTTCTTCACTGGCGAGCTCTGCAACCCCGGCGACCACGGCGAAGCCCTCGCCGAACTCGTCGACGGCGTCGGCCCCGGCCGCAGCTGGGCCTCCATCGTTGCCAACATCCAGAACGCCATGGCCGACGACCGAACGGCAGCCGCCTGCTCGCTGATCGACGCCTTGGTGGCGAACGTCAACGGCAAGTCGGCCAGGGGTGTTCCGGTGGCCACGGTCGCATCCATCGTCACCGAGGCCTCCCGCCTCGCCGCCGTCACCAGTTGCGAACCGCCCAGGAGGTAACCAGACGGACGCTGAGTAGGGCCCCGGCGCGGGGCCCTACTTAGGGTCGCGCCCGTCGACGAGGGTCGTTCCGCGGGTCAGCTCTCCCGATCCCGCCGCCCCAAGTGCGGCACGTGCCACTCCTGTGATGTGCGGCTGAGCGCGGCGGCCGCGATCTGCTGGGCTGACGGCGTCTTGAGCGACACCAGCATGCTGTCGATGAACTGCTGCATGTTCTGGTTGCCCTGCTCGCGGTACTCAAGGGCTTGGAAGAGGCAGTCCAGCTTGTCGGCGTCGTGGGCCACGACCACCTCGATGGAGTCGCCGCCTTCGTAGTCGTCGACGATCCGCTGGATCCCATCGCGGACGGTGTCGGGAGCCTCCGCCACCTGGTCAGCAGTGACCTCCTGGTTGCTGGCCGCGTCGAGATAGCGCCGCCCCAGGTAGGGGATGTCGCCGACGCGTGTCTCCTGCGTGTCGTGGAGGACGGCCAACAACGCCACTCTTGCGGGGTCGGCGCCTTCCATCAGAGCGAGCACGGAGCCAATAACTGCCGTGCGATGCGAATGTTCGGCGATGCTCTCGGGGTCCTTGACGCCGGCTATCCACCAGCCGGTTCGCTTCGCGCGCTTCAGCAGGCCGGCCTCGAAGATGTAATCGACAACGCCTACGATCTGGCGCTCGTCAGGCATCCGTGCGCCTCTCACTCATGGGTTGCTCGCGTCCCGGCGAGTGTAGGGCGGTCCCCACATTCGATGTGGCCCCTCACTATGTGGGTTCCGTAGCATCAATGACCGCCGCCACTCACGCCCGGCAGCGCCGACGGTGTATGTGTTGGCGACCGCCGTGACCCGAAGGTGGAACCGATCGATGGCCAGCCGGTCATGCCGTTCCCACCTGGTCAGCGTCGGGGTTCCAGCGGCTGCATTGAGGAAAGTGGGCAAGCTGACCCTGCGACCAGCCACGTTCCGTGCGTAGGCCGTGTACGACCCATCCTACGGCCGCGACTTCCATCAGGCTCACAGGATATCTGCACGTCGTTCAGTGGCGAGTCTGTCGGCGCTCGCGTCGCGGGCGCATGCCTGCCTGATGTGTCCTGGGCTTCCGGCATGCTGGGCGTTATGTCCATGCACGAGGTCCCGCAGTATCAGTACCTTCTCTGGCCAACCGTCATCGCGCTCCGCGACCTCGGCGGGTCCGGCTCGATCGAGGAGATCGTCGAGAAGGTGCTCGAGCAGGGCGACTACTCCGAAGAGCAGCAGAGCGTGTTGCACAAGGATGGGCCGAACACAGAGATCGAATACCGGCTGGCGTGGGCACGAACGTACCTCAAGGGCATGGGCCTGGCGAACAACAGTCAGCGTGGGGTATGGAGCCTGACGGACGAGGGCCGAAGCGTAACCGAGTCCGGCCTCGAGCCCAGGCGCCAGCAGTACCTCGCCAGCCTGCGCGAGCGCCGTAAAGCGAGTTCCGAAGACGCGAGCGATGCCGACGGGTCCGAGCCCGACGAGCTGACCTGGCAGGAACGCTTGCTCGACGTACTCATGAAAATGTCGCCCGGCGCATTCGAACGCCTCGCCCAACGGCTCCTTCGAGAAGCCGGCTTCGTTTCTGCGACTGTGACCGGCCGATCGGGCGACGGCGGCATCGACGGCCTCGGCGTGTACCGCATGTCGCTCGTGTCGTTCCCCGTCTTCTTCCAGTGCAAGCGATACGTCGGGAGCGTCGGCTCCGGAGCGGTGCGCGACTTTCGCGGCGCCATGGCCGGCCGCGGCGACAAGGGGTTGCTCATCACCACCGGCACGTTCACGGCGGACGCCAAGGCGGAAGCGACCCGTGACGGAGCGCCGCCGTTGGACCTTATCGACGGAGGCCGGCTGTGCGAGTTGTTGAAGCAGTACGACCTCGGCATCCGGACAACGACACGTATCGTCGAGGACATCGAGATCATCTCGGACTTCTTCGACGACTTCTGAAGCTCGCCGGCACCTTAGAACGACCAACGTCAGCCCTCAACCGGCAGCGAACAGTCCTCCACGAAGCCGCCGAAGTAGCATTGCTGAAGTTGAACGCCCACCCCCTCACGGCCGTGGCGGGCGGTAGACGCCTAGCGAATGCCTCAGCACTGACGGTACATATGCAGAATCTGTTCGACGATGGCGACTCTTTCGCCCCTGACGAGAACGCCAAGCTCAAGGTTGCGGCCTCCGATGCCAGCGCCAGTGACGTTGGCACTACCGATGTACCCTGCCGTCGAGTCCGCAGTAAGCACTTTCAGGTGCGCCCACGGCGCGTCGGCACGGAGAGTCGCGACCGAGTAGTGGTCCGGGCTCCCATCCGCCTGGATCGTAGCGGTGAGGTCGTGGAGTGCGTCATCAGCTTGCGTCGATCGCGTCGGGAGGAGGATCTCCAGGCGGACACCGCGCGATGTCGCGGCGGCCAACGCGTCGCCCATGAAGGAGAGACCTCTGCGGTCGATGAACGGAGCTGCGAGACAGAGACGCTGCGTCGCGCCCACGACGAGTTGGACCAACGTCTCGCCGGTGGTGTGACGAAGTCCGGCCGGTAGCGATGCCCCGGATGGCAAACTCGCGACGAGGTCCCAGGGCTCGGTGAGGACGAGGGATCGCCGGCCGAGGACCCAGGCGGCGGCCTCTTGGCAGAGCGTGGGGATGCCGTCCCCCATGCCACGGAGGCGGTTACGGAGCACGTGGACCAGGTCGGGCTCAAGGCCAGCACGGATGGCTGCAGAACGATCGGGGCGCTCAGCCATGAGGAGACGAGCCAATTCGACTGCCGCTGCCCTGGGGTCGTCGCAGCCGACGAGCACACCGCCGACGAGTTCAGCGTCGTCCATACTCTAGGACGCTCCGAGGAGGAAGCCGTGCGGGCTGAACAGCTCGGACCGGTCGAGGAACCGGTTGAACCACCGGCACGATGGCTCGCCGAGGTGGAGACATGCCATGCATGCCCCGCCGCCGCTACGACATCCAGGATCGAGCGCGCAGCGCGACTCGCCGTCGACGAGGTCGTCGAGGAAGCGATGCAGGGATGTCTCGAACACGGCTTGGAGACCGCCGAGCACGAAGTCGCCTCGACTGGCTGCGTAGATCACGAACGCGAGGTGATGCGGCACGAGGTATTCGGCGAGTCCATCGCGCTCGATGCCGGCGAAAGCGGCGAGTCGCCGAATGGCACGGTGCGCATACGAGTGCACGAGGCGGATCAGGTCTCCACCCAATGGGTGGTACTGCTCCTGGGTCGGATACGGCAGTTCCACACTCTGCAGAAGTCCGATGCGCGCGGCGCGAGCATCCGCGACCTCCGGCAGTGCATGCCCCCGTGCAGCGAGATGCCGGTATACGTGGGTCGGGTCGAGACGGAAGAGCAGCGCCTCGGTCCGCGACAGCGAGCCGTACGCTCGAATCTGCCCGCGATCGCGAAAGGGAACGAGTCGCGCGGCGCCGGGAGCAAGGTCGCCCCGGCTGTAACCGAAGGACAAGGTCGCGACCGGGAAATTGGCGAGAAGGTCGACGCCCTCCAGGTGCGCAGCCCGCATCGCATCGCCGTACGCGCCCTCATAAAGGGTCCGCAGCGGTGGCGTCGTCCCCGCAACCATGTCGCTGACACGCGTCCTCCCACCGTGGACCGCCGACGCGAGGCTCAGAGCCTCCTCATGGGCTGCGTCGCGAACGGCTGCGCTGAGGCCGAGGTCGACGTCGCCATGTCCAGCTTCGGCTTCGCCACGCTCGACTGCTGCCTGTGCGAACTGCTGCGCGGTCTCTTCGGAGAGTCCGGCCTGGCGAAAAGTCTCGATGAGCCCAGAGAGCGTCTGCCGTCCTTCGGTCGGGTCATCGGCGACCATGCCGTCCAAGACCCACTCAAGCGCACGAGCGCCGCCCCCGCCCGCCCGGAGTCGTGCCGCTTCGGCGGGATCCGGCGGGTTCACGAGCACCGCGAAGTGCGGCGAGAAGACGACAGCCGCTCGGTGCACGGTGATCGACATACCACCGTCACCACAGTTGCACGGCTGGAACGGGAAGCCACCCGGTGTCAGCGGCCGCCGACACTGCGGGCAGAAGATGCGCAGTTCCCTAGCCGTCGCAGTGCCGGGGAGACGAACGGCGACGGCGTTGTGGACGTTGCAGCGCGGGAGCCGCGGCTCACCAGACGCGCCGCACGTGTGGTAGGTGACGAACTGCATCTGCGCTCGCGAGCTGCCGCCGCATCGACAGCGCTCGCCCCTCGCACCGGCGATGCTGCCGCAGGTCTTGCAGCGCCACTGCTGAGGAAAGGGCTCAACGAACACACCCCGAGTCATGTTGAGTGCGACGACTTCGACGTTGGCGTGGGCGTGTAGGAGGCGCTCGAGACCGTCGTCGTTGCCCGTAGCAGCCCATGGTGCGATGGCACGTAGGAGTGCCGTCCGCACGGCAGCCTGGTCCAGTGCTATTGGCACGGGATCGACCCACTGTGCGACCTTCCAGATCCGGCCGTCCAGGTCGGCGGTCTGTCCGGGCAGGAGCCCGAAGAGGATCTGTGAAGCACCACGTTCGACCCTCACGGCCGGCCTCCCCTGGAAAAGACGGGCGCCTGCGCCTCGACATCGCGCAGTGAACGCATGGGCTCTCCGGTCGAGAAGAGTTGTTTGACCCATTCCGCGCTGGACGCTGGGTCGTTGAGCGCGCGGTAGAACTCACGGAGGTAGGCCTCGAGGTCACGGCGCAAGTTCTCGTCGAGCGGGCCATCGAAGTTCAGCATGTCGACCAGCGCCTGCAGCTCCGCCGCCTCGAGGACCGGCAGCCGGTTGAACGCACTCCGCACGGGTCCAGGTTTGGTGAGCTGTCGGAGTCCGGCAGCGATGGCCGCTGGTTCGTGGATGCCGTAGAGACGGGCTTGGACCAACCCGGCGAAGGTCAGCTCGAGGACGCGCCGGCTCTTCGCCGTGATTGGGATCGGGTCGATGAGGCGGTCGGCATGCCCGACGAAGGATGGAAATGTCCGATAGACGGCGGCGTCGCGTTCTCGCCCGATCTTGTGGAGCACGATGACCAGGCCGGGGTGGGTCCGGCCGACTCGGGACGTGGTCTGGATGAACTCCGCCGTCGCGAGCGGGAGTCCGAGCATCACCATCACGTTCAACCGATTCACGTCGACGCCGTGTGAGAGCATCGACGACGCCGCGACGAGATGAACTCGGTCGTAGAAGTCGGGCTCTGGGTCCACGAGGCGAGCAAGCGTGTCGCGCACCTCGTCGAGCGGTGTGCGGCCGGTGAGCGTGGCTGCGTTGACGGGGCGATCGAGCTGGATCTGTGTGTCGAACGAACGGGCGACGGCCTCGACATCCTTGAGGTTCGACCCATAGACGACGTCAACGCCGTAGTTGTCGACGAGGAGCGGAATGGCGGCTACGTCGACGCCGATCTCTGCGGCGACGCTCGCCGGGTCCTCGACGGCGCGGCGAGTCACGCGCTGTAGCGACTCCGTGAGCTGATCGGTGGCGTATTCGAGCGTGACACCACGAGGGGCGAGACCCGCGAACCGACGGGCTAGGGTCTCGGTCGCACGCGACCAGAAGGACCAGCCGGCCCGTGCTCCCGGTCGCGGGAAGGTGCGTCCCGTCTTGCGGTATAGCGCACGCACCTGCTCGTCGTGACCGGCGAGCGTTGCGGACGAGGCGATCACCTTCGGTGTCGAACCGTAGTGCTGCTGAAGCGCATCGAGCAATGCCTCGTAGTGCGAGTCGACGGCGCCCAAGCTGTCACGCAGCAGGTGTAGCTCATCCTGCATGCGCACAGTCGGCGCATAGAGGTCGGCCGCCTGCGTGAGCGGTCCCGACTGTGCCTGGCACCCGGGAAAGAGACAGCCTCCAGGCGATCCACTGCGTGGCGCATAGGTGAATCCGTGTCCTTGCACGGGACAGCGACCGGATGGCGCGCCATAGAAGCCCCGCATCGCTGCCTGCATCGCGATGTTCGCTGCCTTGTCGAGAGTGCCGAGGACGACGGTAGGCAGCGAACGGAAGATCTCCTCGTCGACGACCCGGAAAGGCAGTGGCCGAGCGCCCCACGGACAGCGCTCCGCGCCACAGACATGATCGAGCGTCCAACGTCCGGTGTCGAACGCCATATGGAGGCCCTCAGACCCGCAGAAGGGACACCGCAGCAGGACCTGATGTCGAGCGGGCATGTCGGGATCTGTCGGGTCAGGATCGCCAGCAGATCGGTTACTCGCCCTGATTCGGTTCGGGGTCCCGGGCTTGCCGACGAGGAACCCGAGTGCGAACTCACGGCCCGCGATCCGTTCGCGCAGGCGCACGAGCTCAGCGGCGGCGATGACGTCAGCGAAGCGCTGCGTCTGTTGGAGCGAGAGCATCCGGAGCGGGAAGCGGCCCCAGGAGGTGATGCCCTCGCGCTTGCCGCGCAGGCGGTCGTAGAAGGCAGTGGTGACGACGTAGAGGAGATAGGTCTCGGTCTTGCCGCCACCGGTCGCGAACCACAGCGTGTCGACGACCGAGCGGTCGCCGTCGTGACGGTCGTCGACTATCGACGTGGCATTGGCCAGCATGAATCCGAGCTGGAAGGGACGCCACGTGGTGTGGCGGATGACCGGCGAGTCTGCAAAGGACTGGTTGGCGAGCATGAAGCTCCGTCGCAGGTCGTCATCGCGCTCGAGTAGTGCGAGGCCGGCCCGCAACCGCTCCAGTTCTTCTGTGAAGAGTCCCGCTTCGGTGTCGGCTTCGTCACGCATGCCAGCATCCCAGTCTTCGTCGATGGCGCGCTGGGTGAGCACGGCAGGAGCCCAGTGCACGTTGGCCCATCGTTCGCATGCTGCGACGAGATCGCGCAGCGGAGGCAGCGGCTCAGCGGCCAGGGTTGCGAAGGTGAGGTCGGGCGGTTGTCCGGCGTCGTCGTCCCAGTAAATAGGCCTGGGTTGGTCGTGGGTCGCGGCGTCCTCGGTACGGAATGTCTCGGGGCCGAGTCGCACCACGCCGCCGTTGACCCCGTACGCCGAAACGGTGCGGTCGTATCGGAACGAGTCGGGCAGGTTGTCGAGCGTGAACGGAGCGGTAGGTCCGCTGTCGACCTCGAGCACGGCCTCATAGACCTTGGTGTCCCAACCCGGGATCTCCTCGGGCGAGACGTTGACGAGGGTCACGACCAGTTCAGGGCCGTCCTTGCCCATCTCCAGCTCGGCCTGGAACTCACAGGCCATGCCGTCGGCGCCCACGGCCCGCAGGGCGGCTGCGAAGTCGTCGCGTCCGGCGCTGGTCGCCGATTCGCCGAGACGCGCGGGTGTCGGAAGGTCGGCCCGTACCTCGATTGGGTCACTCTTGCGCCATCGCGGAGCGTCCGGCGCGTCGCCGCCGTCGAACTCGCTCCACACGACCAGGCGGCCGGCGCATGTGACGGTGCGGCCGTCAACCTCGGTTGGCCGAACCCGAACACCGACCTCGCACGGCTCCAGGCGTTCGCTGCGCTCACCCAGGCGACTGTTCTGCACCACGATCTCCGGTGCGAGACGTCCGAGCCAGAGCCGGCCCTTCGGCGCAACGGACAGCGTCTGCATATGGTCGCCGCGGCCCTCTGCGACGACAGAGTCGAGCATCCACGAGAGGAACCGAGTGGCCTCGAGATCGGTCAGGTTCACGTATCCTCCAACGTGCCGAGGAGCGTCATTGGGACAAGATGGTCGCACGGAACGACGGACAGTACCGTCGCCTCGACCACGGCCTCACGCAGATCTGCGACGGTGAGACCTGTTTCGTCGTCGATCCGATCGTCGTTGGCGACCACGGTCGAGTCACGAGCAGCAGCGGCAAGCGCACGTCCCGAGGCCCGACGGAATCCACGCCGGCGCTTGACGCCAGCAAATAGCTCCTGCAGACGAACGTCCGACAGGCCAAGACCAAGAGCGGCATTCAGCCGTTCGAGGTCGTCGAAGTGCTGCGGCGCCATCGTGCCCTCGGTGACCCAGGAGCGCACGGCTTGCATTGATTTCTCGCAACCGAGGTCGACCAATGCGCGGTGAAGGGCTGTCAAGGTCAGCCCGCATTCGGCCCACCGGGAGCGCACCTGGCGCTGATAGTCGTCTAGCAGAAAGCGAGCAGCGATCAGATCAGGCCGGTGGCCGAGACGCTCCTCGAGCGCCTCGATGAGACCGACGCGACCTTGGCGTCGGCCGATCAGGAGGACGGCGCCGGGTTCGAGCAGCTCCGGACCTCGCTCTTCGATCCTCAGCCCGTCGCGCACGTCGACCGGGCGCCCAACCTCCAGGAAGAGGCGGCCTCGGTCCGTGACGACCTCGATGGCCGCCATGGACGCAGACCAGTCGCCAAGGCCGGACTCTCGAGCGAGGCCGCGGGTCGGGCCCTCGCCACCGACGTCCAGCGGGTCGAGGTCGAACAAGCTCGAGAGTGGGTCGAACGGATCGGGTTGGCGGACGTACTCGGCGCCGTCAGCCAAGACGACCGAGCCACGGAGACGGTGGGAGCCGTTGGCCGCATCGGGAGGCGGAGGGATGTGGACGATGGCGCGCCAGGTCCGGTCGCGGACCTCCGTGCTGCCCCAATGATCGCGAGCGCTGCGCGTCGCCTCGACGAGTTGCGCACACCCCTTCGCGGAGTCCTCGCCCAGTGTGAACACGTCCACGGCGGGGGCGAGGCCGGAGAGCAGCCGGTGCCAGTCCCACGGCGAAGGCTCTCCCACAACGACAGCTCGGGACCAAGTGCCTTGGCGATGGAGGCCACCGATGTGGCGGACGGTCAGGCTGCCGGCAAGATCGCCGGTCGGTGGATAGTCAAGGCTCTGAAGCAGAGCCTTGGCTGCAGTTCGAGTCCTGGTGACGACCAATCCTTCAGTTCGCGAATCGAAGACCCGACGGACCATCTCCTCGAATGGATTCCCAAGCTCGAGGGCGGCGCGCAGATCGGCGATGTCGCTGGCGAGGATGGAGGCGATCTCGGCTCGCTCTTCGTCGAGAGTGGTTGCCCATGCCGTCAGCTCCGCAGCGAAAGTGCTCGTGGCACGCGCTGCGATCGGGGGCAGACCAGCAAACGAGTCGAACAAAGACGGACGACAAGGGAGTGAGGCGAGCGTGGTCAGGTGATGCCAGGCGACGGAGAGGCCACGCTCGAGGTTGCGACTCGCCCCTCTGGGCGACATCGAGCGCAGCAGCCGCAGGTCTTCACGAGCTCGTGAGATAGCAGCCTCCGCCTGCCGGTGGCGTGCGATCTCGAGCCGAACGTCGACGCCGCCGACAAGTGTCTTGAGGCGATCGGATGCCACCGAGAATGGCACGGTATGGCTGGCGCGCTCCTCGACTGCGGGGCTGCCGGCAAGATCTGCCTCGGACCAGCCCCAGATTGCTCGGCCAGCTTCCTCGGCACGCCGCAGCAACGGGTCGGTGGGATCGGCAACGACCTCGATGGACGCTTGCATGGTGTCGAGTCGAACGGGACCGGCGAGGCGGTCGACAATCAGATGCTCCACGTTCCAACCTCTGCACGCCTGCCCGACGATCACACCTTGCAGTCGGCGCCCGCCGCCGGGGCTCTCACCCTCCGGGCCAGCGCGGTGGCAGGGAAACACACTCGCGATGGGAGGACGGTCGCCCGTGGTGGCAATCCGGAGGCCGTTCCAGGTGCGCGCCGCCATCGACGTGTCGGCGGTGACGATCCCCACCGACGAGCTGCTGTTGCCCTCGACGAACTGGCGCAGCAGGAGCTGCGCTGCCAACAACACCGCGACCTGACCTGCAGGAGCCGGGTAGACGATGGTGAGGTCTTCGCGCCGGGTGTTGGCCATGTCGATGAGTACGAGGGCGACCTCATCGACCCAGCAGAGGTCGACCCACTTCGGCCCACGCCCGTCATCGAGCACGAGTCGCCGCTCCCGTGCGATGCGGACCAGTGTGGTGTCATCCAGCTCCAGGAGAGCGGTGTCCCAGCTATTCATGCGACTAGGACCCACTCAGAGGTCGAGAGATGACCGCCAAGATGCATCACACCACCATGATGATCCAGGGGTATGACACTTGTGCGGACTAGTCGGTCTCCTGGCCGTTGGCAGCGGCTTTGCCACGGATCGCGAGAATCTCGCGATGGACCTCGTCTGCAGCGGCTGTCGCGTCGTGATGCTCCCAGAACCGGAGAACCCGCCAACCCTCGGATCTGAGTGCCTCATTCGTCGCACGGTCACGAGCCTTGTTTGCTTCGAGCTTCTCTATCCACCACTGACGGTTCTGCTTGGGGATCGTTCCGTGGATCGGACAGCCGTGCCAGAAGCAGCCGTCGACGTATATGGCAACGCGCTCGGTGGGGAAGACGATGTCAGTCTTGCGCCGACCGCCGTTGATCTTGCAGTCGACCTCGAAGCGCAGGTTCTTCGCGACAAGGGCAGAGCGCAGGGCCAACTCAGGCTTGGTATCGCGACGCTTTGTCGTCTTCATACGTCGCCGGATGACCTCACTCGATGCAGGAGGCATCCTGTCCCGGCGAGTGGCGGCGGTCAGCGTGGCCCCCTCATCCGCCTCGTCGACGGTAGTGCCGAGGGCGTCGAGCAGGGGCTCGACCAGGTGGACTGCGAGCAGCGGTGGCACGGCGTTCCCGATCACCATGGCCCAGGCGCCGCGGCCCTTCTCCTCGTCCATGTCGTAGAAGTCGGGCAGCGTCTGGAGCCGGGCCGCCTCGTGCGGCGTGAGCGTGCGCGGGAGGCTCGGGTGCACGAAGCGACCCTGTCCCATTGAGCCGAAGCCAGTGGTGATCGTCTGCGCCGGTTGGTCCCAGCTCAGGCGACCGTACATCGAGACATAGGTGTGCTTCTTGTCGCGGTGGCACTTGGGCCGCATCGCGTTGGGCAGATCAGTGCGTCCAGGAGCGGCATGCAGCCACTCCATGCGGATCTTGTTCTCGGGCGAGGCCTTCGACGGCGAGTCGGGTCCGCTCGCCGCGAGCACGTCCACGAGATCCGAGATCGCCCAGCGAACGGTCCGCTCATCGTGGTCGCGGCACGGTGATTGCGACTCGAGGACTTGCTCGGGATCGAGGTGCTGCCCGCGGACCGCGACAAGAATGTGCCGGCGCCTGCGTTGCGGAACGCCGAACTCCACGAGGTCGAGGACGCCATGAGCGACCGAATACCCGCTGCCCTCCAGACCAAGATGCGCGACGGCCTTACCAACAACGTCACCCTTGTCGTGTTGAACTGCCGGGACATTCTCGATGATCGCGAACTTCGGTTGGAGGACCTGGACAGCACGGATGGCCCGGAGATACAGCGCGTTGCGAGGGTCCTCGCGACGCGTACTGTTGTTGAGGTTGGAATGCCCCTGACATGGCGGACCGGCCACGAGAACGTCGACCTGGAGGACCTTCGCTTGGAGCGCCCGCTCAGACTTGGTGGGGGGTGAGCCGAGGCGCCCATCAAACAACCTGGCGATGTTGCAGCGGCGGACGTACGCCTGGGGGAAATTCAGAGCGTAGAGATCGGCGGCTGACCGATCGATTTCGACCGCGAGTGCTATCGCGGTGCCTCGACCAGCTCGCCGGGCCGCCTCGGCGACGCCTAGGCTGAGCCCGCCGCCGCCGCAGAACAGATCGACGACATGGATCGGGTCGTCCAGCGACTCGTAGTCGGGCCTTGACGTCGTCCGAAGGAACGCCTGGTCGATGTCACACGTCGTGCAGCCGGTGGCGGTGGAGGATGCTGTCGGCGCCAGACGCGCTGATGGGGCAAGGTCAGCTGTGCGCATGGCGCTCACCGAATTGGTGGGTACCACTTGGGTGTCGCAACAAGCCATGCCGACGGCAGGGAGTGCCGGCGGCCAGCAGGGAGCTGGTCGCTGTGACGTGGGACGACGCCAGTTTCTCGCTCATGAAGGTGTGGCTGGGCACGGCAAATCCTACGACAACGACGACACGCGATGCACGAGCTCGCACCACGGATGCGCCTATTCGTGCTGCACATCGGCGGAGGACGACGAGGCGGCTGCAAGCCGCTACGCGACGAAGACCCTGGGCAGCCCATACGGCTTGCGCTGCAAGGCACCAGGTCAGGCTGTATGTCGACACGATGACTCCTGGGCTCGACCAGGTCGCGGCAAATCCGTGTGAGCGGTACGTCGGCAGTCCATCAACGCAGGGGCAACGGCCTTGCCGAGCTGGCGTGGCGATCGAGGCATTGCCATTGACTTGAAGTCGCCGGCAACAGGAGGAGCAGCATCTCGTCGACGCAAGCCTCGTGAGCATCGAATGCACTCTTGACAGGAGCACATGGTGGAGCTGAGGGGACTCGAACCCCTGACCCCCTCGTTGCGAACGAGGTGCGCTACCAGCTGCGCCACAGCCCCTGGAACCCCCGCGACTTTACCATCCGGACCGGTCGGAAACCCAATCGAGGGGATCAGTCGCCGACGGCGCGGCGGTGCTCCTCGATGGTCTCCTCCGGAGTGGCGGGCTCAGCCGAGGTCGAGGGCGAGGCGGCAGCAGGCCGCTCCTCGGGAGCACGGTGGGGGAGCTCGATCGACGACGCGGGGTCGAGGCGGCCGGAGGTCCAGGCACCGGGCTGGCCGAGGTCGATCTTCCGGGCGGCGGGGCGGTTGGCCTTGGGCTTGGTGAGATAGGTCGGCAGCGGCACGGAGACCGGCGACCACTCGCCCTCGGCGGTCGCCGGCGGCTCGGCAACAATCTCGTCGGGGAGGACGAGGCGGCGCTGAGCGCCCTCTTCCGCGGCCTCGACGGGCGACGCCCATACGACGGCAGCATCGGCGGCGGTCGAACGACGGCGGGAGGCGACGGCGGCGCGGTGGGCCGCCACGCGGCGCCGGCGGGCCTGGACGACGGCGGCACGGCGAGCGAGGAACAGGAACAGCGCCAGGAGCACGCCAGGCCCGAGCGGCGCCCAACCGGGCGCACGGCCGAGCACGACGAGAGCAAGAGATCCCACGACCAACAGCAGCAGCACGCCGAGCATGCGGCGACGGCGGCGGGCGGCGAGGGCGAAGGCGTCATCAGAGACTATGGGTGCCGAGGCGGCCCGCGCCGGCCCGGCACCGGCCTCGGGCGCGCCATACCCGGGCGTCCCCGAGGCAACCGCCGAAGCGGACGGCGGCGGTAGCGTCACCGAGCCGTGAGGCGCCTGCGGCGGACCCGAACGCCGCGAAAGAACGCGGACGCCGCGCTCCTGATCGACCTCGCGGGCGCGCTCGACCTCTTCGTTGCGACGAACCCAGCGGGGCACGAGAAAGGCGGCCCACGCTGCGACGATCGCCGCATAGATGAGACCGCTGTACCCCATGCCCCAAAACGCTACGGTGCAAGACAACTCACTCGTTGGACCTGCCCCGGTGTGTCGTCCGCAACGCACGTGACGGGTGTGACCAGAGGGACGTCAGGTCATCCTGATCGCTTGCGCCCGGATCTCCAGCTGCACCCGCTGCGACACCAGCCAGCCGCCGGCCTCGAGCGCGACGTTCCAGGTCATGCCATACGCCTCGCGGTCGATCTCACCGGTGGCGGACAGCGCCAGCCGCTCGCCGCCCCAGGGGTCGCCCTTGACGCCGTCGATGGAGACGTCCAGCTCGATCGGCCGGGTCACGCCCTTGATCGTCAGGTCGCCGACGCAGACGAACTTGCCCGAGCCGCCGCGGCGACGGCGGACCATCTGGCCGTTGACGACCGCCCACTTGGGCCCGGTCGAGCCGCCGTGGACCTGGCGGGAGATGAAGCTCATCTTCGGGAACGTCTCGACGTCGAGGAAGTCGGCGCTGCGTAGGTGAGCATCACGCTCGGCAGCCCCGGTGGTGATCGAGCCGGTGTCGATGACGGCGCTCGCGGACGAGTCCAGCGGGTCCTCCGCGACGTGGACCGTGCCCTCGACCTGCTCGAACCGGCCGCGCACCTGGGTGACCATCAGATGCCGGGCGACGAAGCCGGCGGTGGTGTGCGCGGGATCGATCTGGAAGACGCCCGGGGTCGGGAGCATCGCCCCGTTCCACAGCCGCACGCCGGCAGAGTCGTTCATGCAATCCCCCGATAGCATCGACACATTCCGCAGCAATAATCGCACAGTCAAACGTGCACACACTGCAACGAATGCGGTCGAAACGGTCACTCTCCGTCAGAACCGCAGGTCAGCAGCACAAGACCAAGAGCGCTCAGGGCGCCAGACGCGACGAACGCCACCGTCGCAGGAGTCCCTCGGGGACGTCCTCGGCGGTCAGCGCGAACGATCGGTGGTCGCGCCACTCCCCGTCGATGTGCAGCAGCTTCGGCCGCAGGCCCTCCTCGCGGAAGCCCAGCTTCTCGACGACGCGCAGCGACGCGCGGTTCTCCGGCCGGATGTTGACCTCGAGCCGGTGCAGCCCGGCGACGAAGAAGCAGTAGTCCACGCCCAGCGCGACGGCGGTGGGCATGATGCCGCGGCCGGCGAGGTCGACGTCGAGCCAGTAGCCGACCGTGCCCATGCGGGCCGAGCCCCAGATGATGTTCGAGACGTTGAGCTGCCCGCACAGCCGTCCGTGGTACGTGACGGCCCACGGCAGCGACTCGTCGGCGCGGCCCTGGGCGGCGTGCAAGCGCACCATCTGCCGGAACGACATCGTGTACGGGTCGGCCGGCGGCGGGGGCGTCGCCTCCCACGGCCGCAGCCACGACTCGCTGCGCTGCCGCACCTCTGACCAGGCCCGCAGGTCTCGGGCGTGCAGCGGCCGCAGCCCGACGGGGCCCTCGTGCAGCTCGACCGGCCAGCCCAGTCGCGTCGACCGCGACCTCACGACGCACCCTCCGGACGGACGTGGTCGCCGCCGCGCAGCTGGTCGACGGCGTGCGGGAGGATCGGCGTGAGGACGGCGAGACCGTCGCGCACGCCGCCGGGCGAGCCGGGCAGGTTGACGACGAACGTCCGGCCGGCCCGTCCGGCCACGCCGCGGGAGAGCGCGGCCGTCGCCACCCCGGCGGCGACGCCGTAGGCACGGATGGCCTCGGCCACGCCCGGCACCTCGGCGTCGAGGACGCGACGGGTCAGCTCCGGCGTGTGGTCGGTCGGGCTGAGGCCGGTGCCGCCGGTGGTGACGACGACGTCGTAGCCCTCGGCGACCGCGGACCGCAGCGCCGCCTCGACCTCGTCGCCGTCGGGCACGACGACCGGCCCGGACACCTCGAACCCCACATCGGTCAGGCCGGCGACGATGAGCGGCCCGCCGCGGTCCTCGTACACCCCTGTGGCCGCCCGCGTCGACACCGTCACGACCAGCGCTCTCATGGTCGCCGCCAGGTCCCGGACTTGCCGCCGGTCTTCTCCTCGATCCGGACGTCGGAGATCACGGCGCCCTTGTCGATCGACTTCACCATGTCGACGACGGTGAGCGCGGCCGTCGCGACGGCGGTCAGCGCCTCCATCTCGACGCCGGTCCGGTCGGCCGTCCGCACCGTCGCCACGATCGACACGCAGTCGTCCTGCACCGTCAGCGAGACGTCGACGCCGTGCAGCGCGAGCGGGTGGCACAGCGGGATGAGGTCCGGCGTCTTCTTCGCGCCCATGATCCCGGCCAGCCGCGCGACGGAGAGCGCGTCGCCCTTCGGCACGTCCCCGGACCGCAGTGCCGCGACGACAGCAGAAGAGACCAGCACGCGACCCGACGCCGTCGCCGTCCGGACCGTCACGTCCTTGCCGGAGACGTCGACCATGCGCGCCGCACCCTCGGCGTCCAGATGCGTGAAACCAGAGCTCACTCGCGCCGCCGTTCCAGCATGACGGTGTCGACCACCTGCCCGGCCGCGACCTCGGTGACGTGCTCGGGGACGACGATCAGCGCGTTGGCATAGGCGAGGTCGCCCATGAGGTGCGACTGCTGCGCCCCGATCGGCCGGACCTGGTGCGTCCCGTCCTGAGCCGTCTGCACCCGGGCCCGGGCGAACTGCCGCCGGCCCTCGGGCGAGCGCAGCCGCTCCTGCAGGACGGCCTTGACGCTGGGCCGGTGCAGCCGCGGCGAGCCGAGCATCTTGCGGATCGCCGGGCGCACGAACACCTCGAACGAGACGAACGCGCTGACCGGGTTGCCGGGGAGCGCGAAGATCGGCGTGCGGTCGTCGCCGATCGTGCCGAAGCCCTGCGGCTTGCCCGGCTGCATCGCGACGCTGTCGAAGCTCACCGTGCCGATGCCGGACAGGACCTCCTTGACGATGTCGTAGGCGCCCGCGCTGACCCCGCCGGTCGTGATGACCATGTCGGCGCGGATCAGCTGGTCCTCGATCAGCCCGAGCAGCCGGTCCTTGTCGTCGGGGACCGGAGGGACGCGGTAGGCGACGGCGCCGGCCTCGCGCGCGGCAGCGGTCAGCGTGAACGAGTTGGAGTCGGAGATCTGCCCGGTGGTCAGCGGGTATCCCGGCTCGACCAGTTCGCTGCCGGTGGAGATGACGACGACGCGGGGCCGCGGCCGGACGACGACGCGGTCGCGGCCGACGGCGGCCAGCAGGCCGATCTGCGCCGCGCCGAGATACGTCCCGGCGCCGAGCACGACGTCGCCCTCGCCGACGTCGCCGCCGGCCCGCCGGATGTGCGCGCCGGGCTTGGCCGGCGCCGTGATGCGGACCCGCGCGGTGCCGCCGTCGGTGTCCTCGACCGGCACGATCGCGTCGGCGCCGGACGGCACCGGTGCGCCGGTCATGATCCGCGCGGACAGCCCGGGGCCGATCGCGTTCACCCGCGTGTCACCGGCGGGGATGTCGGCGACGACGGGCAGCACGACCGGCTCGTCGGCGGTCGCCGCGGCGACGTCCTCGGCCCGGACCGCGTAGCCGTCCATCGCGGTGTTGTCGAACTGTGGCAGCGACCACGGCGCGATCACGTCCTCGGTGAGGACGCAGCCGTGGGCGTCGAGCAGCTGGAAGTCCAGCTCGCTCAGCGGCCGGACCGCAGCGAGGATGTCCGAGAGATGGTCCGCGACACGCTTCACTCAGTCATCCTCGACCTCGGGCGGGAGCTGCGCAACGAACTCGCGCAGGAAGGCACGGAAGTCCTGGCCCAGATCGGAGCGCTCGCTGGCGAGGCTGACGATCGTGCGCAGGTAGTCGAGGCGGTCCCCGGTGTCGTAGCGGCGGCCGCGGAACACGACGGCATGCACGCCGCCGCCCTGCTCGGCGGGCATGCCGGCCAGCGTCTTGAGCGCGTCGGTGAGCTGGATCTCGCCGCCGCGGCCGGGCTCGGTCTCGCGCAGTACGCCGAAGACGGCGGGGTTCAGCACGTACCGGCCGATGACCGCCAGGTTGCTCGGCGCGGTGCCGGGCTCGGGCTTCTCGACCAGGTCGGTGACACGCATGACGTCGTTCTCGGCCGGCTCGACCGACGCGCAGCCGTACATGTGCGCCAGCTCCGGCGGCACCTCGATGAGCGCGATGACGCTGCCGCCGTGGCGCCGCTGCACGTCGAGCATGTGCGGCAGCAGCGGGTCGCGCGGGTCGATGAGGTCGTCGCCGAGCATGACGGCGAACGGCTCGTCGCCGACGTGCAGCGCGCCGCAGAGGACGGCGTGGCCGAGGCCGCGCGGGTCGCCCTGACGGACGTAGTGGATGTCGCCCAGGATCTGCGACTTCATGACCCGTCGCAACCGCTCCTGGTCGCCCTTCTGTTCCAAGGCGCGCTCCAGCTCCCACGCGCGGTCGAAGTGGTTCTCGATGGCGTCCTTGTTGCGCCCGGTGACCAGCAGCACGTCGGACAGCCCGGCCGCGACGGCCTCCTCGACGACGTACTGGATGGCCGGCTTGTCGACGACCGGAAGCATCTCCTTCGGCGTCGCCTTGGTGGCCGGCAGGAACCTCGTGCCGAGTCCCGCGACCGGGATGACCACCTTCGTCACCGCGCTGTCCTGTGCCGTTCGCGCTGGAGTCATGGGCGTCACCCTACAAAGACCGGCGGAGAGTCAGAAGGGGGGCGTGCGGTCGGCCGTACGGTGAGGGGGTGACGACGACGGTGCGCGAGGCGAAGCGGGCGCTGCGGGGCCGGATCCTGGCCCGCCGGGCCGAGCTCGACGCGACGGCGCTGGCGTCGGCCGCGGGCCGCTTGCGCGACGTCGTCCGGGGCCTGCCCGAGGTCGCGGCCGCCTCGACGGTCGCGGCGTACGTCGCGGTCGGCCGCGAGCCCGGCACCGGCCCGCTCGTCGAGGCGCTCAGTGACGACGGCGTCGATGTGCTGCTGCCGGTGCTGCTGCCCGGCGGCGACCTGGACTGGGCTCGTTACACGGGTCCGCAGCATCTGGTGCCGGCGGCGCGTGGGCTGCTGGAGCCCGACGGCGACCGGCTCGGCCCGGCGGCGGTGACGGCGGCGACGGTGCTGCTGGTCCCGGGCCTGGCGGTGGACCGGCACGGTCACCGGCTGGGCCGCGGCGGCGGGTCCTACGACCGGGTGCTGGCCCGGATGCTCGCGGTGTCGCCGCCGGCGTTCGCCTGCGTGCTGCTGCACGACGGCGAGGTGCTGGACATGCCGGTGCCCCGCGAGCCGCACGACGTCCCCGTCGACGCCGCCGCCACGCCGAGCGGAGCCCACCTGCTGCGCCCCGCGTCCTCATGATCATCAACCTTCTGTGTCGTCCTGACAGCACAGAAGGTTGATGATCATGGGGACTCGGACGGCTCCGGCGGCTGGAACGTGAACGTGTGCTCGCCGGCCGCGCGGACGGACTCCTCGTCCCAGCGCATCGGCAGCGTCTCGCCGTCGCGCCAGAGCTCGGTCTGGTCCCAGTAGTGGTCGTGGAATGGGTGGCCGCTGACGCCGGTGAGGTCGATCCAGCGCGACGCGTCGAGGTCGTCGAGGTCGACGATCATCCGCATCGACGGCGACCAGATCGTCTCGTAGCCCTCGGCGGCGTCCCACGCGTTGGCCAGCACGATCGACCCGCCGCCACCGACCTCGACCGGGCCGCGGTTGAACATCCACTCGACCAGCCCGATGTCCGACGTGCCGAAGGTCTGCTCTGTCAGCTCCAGCGTGTGCAGCCGGCCCCACTCCCACGTCGAGGCGTCCTTGCCCTGCTCGACCGTCATCTCGTTGCGGGCGTCGCGGACCGCCTCGACCAGGATGACGTCGCGGTTCTCGGTGACGTTCTCGCTGTCGACGTCGTCCCAGAACGGGTCGCCCGGCGTCTCCAGCAGGTCGCGCATGACCTCGAACCAGCGGCCGCCGCCGTCGGGCCACTCGTCCTCGGGCAGGTCGTCGTGGAAGGTGAGCTCGAGCAGGTTGCGCCAGACGGCGTTGAAGTACGCGGCCGCGGCGGAGTCCGCCGTCATCGACCGGTCCCAGTCGCGCAGCAGCCGCAGGCCGTCGCCGTAGTAGCCGTCCGGCGCCTCCAGCTCCAGCAGGAACGGCACCAGGATGTCGGCGGCGTCGCTGTGCGCGTCGGCCTGGATCGCGGCCATGTCCGCGACGTCGAACCGCTCGTCGTCCTCGACCGCCGCGTCGATCAGCTCGTTGATCCGGCCGGCCCGGTGACCGGGGTCGAAGTCGCCGGTGAGCAGGAACGGGTAGCGGTCGCTGGTGACCGGCTGGTTGGCGGTGACGACGTAGCCCTGCTCCGGGTTGAGGACGCTGGGCATGCTGGCGAACGGGATGTATCCGGCCCACTCGTACTCGCCGGTCCAGCCGGGCACCGGCCAGCGCCCGTCGTAGCTGGTGCGGACGGGAACCCGGCCGGGCGCCTGGTAGCCGATGTTGCCCTCGGTGTCGGCGTAGACGAGGTTCTGCGACGGCACGTCGAACAGCGCGGCGGCGGAGCGGAACGACTCCCAGTCGGTGGCCCGGTTCAGCGCGAAGATCGCGTCCGCCGTGCGGCCCGGGTCGAGCGCCGTCCAGCGCAGCGCGACCTCGTAGCCGTCCGCGTCGTCACTCTCCACCTGGGCGGCGTCGCCGACGTCCTCGATGTCGTCGTCGCGGTCGGACAGCAGCGGACCGTGTCGCGTGCGGCGCACGGTGACGGTGACGTCGTCGCCGCCGGCCACCTGGATGGTCTCCTCGTGGACGTCCATCGGCACCCACTCGTCGCCGACGCGGTAGGTGTCGCCGCGGACCTGCTCCAGATACAGGTCGGTGACGTCCGGCCCGAGGTTCGTGAACCCCCACGCGACGTCCTGGTTGTGGCCGATGATCACGCCCGGCAGCCCGGCGAACGAGTAGCCGACGACGTCGAACGGGCAGGCCGGGCCGACGTCGCGGCAGTGCAGGCCGACCTGGTACCAGATCGACGGCATCGACGGCGCCAGGTGCGGGTCGTTGGCCAGCAACGGCGCGCCGGACTCCGTCAGATCGCCGCCGACCACCCACGAGTTCGAGCCGACACCGTCACCGTCGCCGAACGTGACCGGCGCGGCGTCGAGGCCGTCGGCGGCCCGCTCGATGGCGTCGGCGGCCGCCGGGGCCAGCGGAACGGGCGCGCCGTCGGGGCCGGTCAACGCCTCGGGCAGCAGCGGCGACACGTACTCGTCGGGGACGATCGGCGGCGTGAGCGCCTCCGGCGGGTCCGGCCAGAGCTGCTCGACGCGGTCGATCGGCAGCCCGCTCGCCGCGAGCAGCGACCGGCTGATCTCGTCCTGCATGTTGCCGCGCAGGTCCCACGCCATCGCCTTGAGCCAGCTCAGCGAGTCGACCGGGGTCCAGCGGCTGGGTGCGTCGTCGCCGCCGGTCAGTCCCAGCAGCGTGTAGGCGAGGCCGCGGTCGCCGCCGTCGGTCTGGTCGAGCCAGGCGTTGACGCCGTCGGCGTAGGCGTCGAAGTAGCGGCGGCTCTCGGGGCTGAGCAGCGGCAGCTCGGCGCGGGCGACATCGGTCCAGCCGAGCGTCCGGATGAACGCGTCGGTGTCGACCTGGTCCTCGCCGAACAGCTCCGCCAGCCGGCCGGACGTGACGTGCCGGCGGAAGTCCATCTGCCAGAACCGGTCCTGCGAGTGCACGTACGCCTGCGCCCGGAACAGGTCCTCCGGCGTGTCCGCGTAGATGTGCGGGATGCCGTTCTCGTCGCGGATGACCTCGACCTCCGCCGACAGCCGCGGGATCTCGGCCGTGCCGTCGTAGTCGGGGTAGGCGCGGCGCACCGACCAGACACCGACGGAGGCGGTCACGACGAGCGCCAGCACGACCAGGCCGGCCAGGACGGCGAGTCCGGCGGCGATGCGGCGACGAGTCACCGGGACAGACTAGGCGACCGATCAGGGCAGTCTGCCTGCCGTCGTCCCGTTCGGTCCGGACGCCCGATCCTTGTCGCGGCAGGCAAGCCTGGTGGCTTTCGTACTGGCAGGCAAGCTTGCAGGCTTGCTTGCAGGCGGCGCCAGGGCGTAGCCTTGCGCCATGCCGTTCGTCCTGACCGTCGACCAGCGCGGCAGCCGCCGCAGCCGCGACCTGGTCGAGGACGCCCTGTCCACGCTGAAGCAGCTGGTCCACGAGCCGCTGCTGCCGTTCGAGCGCACCGCCGGCGACGAGTTCCAGGGCGTGCTGGCCGAGCCCGACGCCGCCGTCGACGCGGCCCGGCTGCTGCTGCGCGTCGACGCGTGGAGCGTGGGCATCGGCGCCGGTCCGGTCGAGGAGCCGCTGCCGGCCAGCACGCGGTCGGCGCGCGGACCGGCGTTCGTGCACGCCCGGGAGGCACTGGACGCGGCCAAGCAGCGGCCGCAGCACGTCGCCGTCGCCGGGTCCGACGCCGAGCGGGCCGCCGAGGCCGACGCCGTCCTGACCCTGATCGCCGCCGTTGTCGCGCGGCGCAGCCCGGCTGGCTGGGCCGCCATCGACCTCGTCGAGGCCGGCCACACGTTCGCCGAGGCCGCCGACATCCTGGGCGTCAGCCGCCAGGCCGTCGGCCAGCGGCTGACGGTCGCGCTCTGGCAGCAGGAACGCGACGCCCGGCCGGTCGTGGCTCGGCTGCTCCGGGAGGCCGTGTGACCGTCGCCGCGGTCGTCCTGCTCACCCTAGTCGGGGCTCTGGCGGCAGGACGCACGGCCGGGTCGTGGCTCGGTGGCCACAGGAGGCGGCATGACCGTCGTCGCGTCGTCGTGGTCGCCGCCGCGGGCCCGGCACTCAGCCGGGTCCTGACAGCAGAACCCTCGGCCCACCGGGATGCGGGCATCCCAGGAGGCCGCATGACGGTCGTCGCGAGCGCACGGCTCGCCCTGGCGGGCGTCGCCTGGCACACTGCTGCGCGCCAGCGGCAGATCGCTCGACCCGTCCTACTCCTGGAGGCCGCATGACCGTCGCCGCGGTCGTCCTGCTCGCCGTCGCGGGCGTGGCCGGAGCCGTCGCCTGGTACGCCGTCGAACACCGCCGGCCGGGGGCGTCGACCGCCGTGTGGCTGGCAGCGGCCGCCGTTCCGGTCGTGCTGGCGGGGACGGCGACGTTGTTCGGTCTACGCGGCTCGCCGGCCGGCGAGGGACTCCTGAACGTCGCGCGGGCGGCGGCGGTCGTCGCCGCGGTGACCGGCGGCAGCCTGGTCGCGACGGCGCTACTGCGGGTCGCCGACCGCGGCACCGGCGTCACCAGCGACGACGACACGACCGGCGACGCGTCGGAGGCCGTGTCCGATCCGCGGACGCTGCGCGGCGGCACGTCGATCGGGGCGCTGGAGCGGATCGCCGTCGCCGTCACGCTATTGGCCGGCTGGCCGGAAGGGCTCGCGCTCGTCCTCGGTGTGAAGGGGCTCGGCCGGTATCCGGAGCTGCGCCGGCCGGCCGCCGCGGAGCGGTTCATCATCGGGACGCTGGCCAGCGTGCTGTGGGCGGTCGCCGCGTTCGGGGTCGTCGTCGCCGTGCAGACGTGACGCTGCGCTGCCGGCGCCGTCGGCGCCGGCCGGAGCGGCGGCCGCGTGCCCGCGTGGACAATGTCGTACCGGACCGGGCATTATTCTTGGCAGTCGAGGGTTGAGAGTGCTAAGAGCCGTCGACCTCCGACGGCGACCCGGGAGGATCCACGCGTGCCCACCTACCAGTACGTCTGCACTGACTGCGGCGAGCCCTTGGAGGCAGTGCAGAAGTTCAGCGACGACGCCCTGACCGAGTGCCCCGCGTGCGGCGGCCGCCTGCGCAAGGTGTTCTCCGCGGTCGGCGTCGTGTTCAAGGGCTCGGGCTTCTACCGCAACGACAGCCGCTCCACCACGACGTCCAGCACGCCGGCGAGCAACGGCAACGGCTCGTCGTCGTCCTCCTCGTCGTCGAGCGACTCGGGCAAGAGCAGCGGCGACTCGGCGTCGAAGACCTCGAAGGACTCCTCCAGCACGAAGGCGTCCTCCCCCGCCGCCTGATCTGTCCACAGTCCGGTCTGTCCACAGCCGGGGCCGGCCCGAATCGGCCCTGTGGACAACCGGTTCGGCGGGTTCCGGAGCACCTAGCGTCGTCGGCATGGACGACCTCCGCTCCGCCCTTCAGCGCCTGCTCCGCACGGCCGGCTGGCATCGTCGGCTGCTCGCCGCCGGGCTGGCCGCTGCTGCCGTCGCGTTCGCGATCCAGGCCGCGTCGCCGGCGCCGCCCCGCACGGTCGACGTGGTCGTCGCGGCCCGCGACCTGCCCGGCGGCGTCGTCCTCGCCGACGACCAGGTGACGATGGCCGCGTTCCCGCCCGGCGCCGTGCCGGACGGGGTGGTGGAGCGGTCTCAGGCTCTAGGTGCGCTGCTGGCGGCGCCGGTGCGAGCCGGCGAGCCGATCACCGACCGGCGATTACTCGGGCCCGGCCTGCTGGCCGGGTGGGGTACGGATGTCGTCGCGGCGCCGGTACGGGTGGCCGACGCCGGCGCTGTCGGGTTGCTGCGTCCCGGCGACCGCATCGACCTGCTCGCGACCTCGGTCGACGGCGCCGGGGGTACTGACGTCGTCGCGGCGGGTGTGCCGGTGCTGGCGGTGCCGTCCGCCGGCGAGGCGATGCTCGCCGAGGGCGCGCTGGTGCTCGTCGCGGCGACGCCCGATCAGGCCGCCGGGCTGGCCGCTGCCGCCGTCACCTCACGCCTGTCGTTTACCGTCGGTGTGTCGTGATTTCCCCTGATCACGACGGTTCAGCGGCTAAGGTGTCCCGGGCCAGGCGTCCGTACACGGGAGAGAAGGGACAGCGGATGGTCAAGGGCTTCAGGGACTTCGTCAGCAGGGGGAACGTCGTCGACCTCGCGGTCGCGGTCGTGATCGGCGCGGCGTTCACCGCCATCGTGAACGCGATCGTCGAAGGCTTCATCAACCCGCTGATCGCGGCCATCTTCGGTGAGCCGAACCTCGCGGCCGTCGGCAACTTCACCATCAACGAGGGCGAGTTCTCGATCGGCCTGATCCTCGCCGCGGTCTTCAACTTCCTCTGCGTCGCAGCGGCCGTCTACTTCTTCATCGTCGTGCCGATCAACAAGATGCGGGAGATGCGGGCGAAGGAGCCCGAGTCCGAGGAGGAGTCCGTGCCGCCGGAGGAGATCCTGCTGCTCCGCGAGATCCGCGACTCGCTGCGCGACCGCGTCTGAGCCTTCGCGCACGTCAGGGGCGTCGTCCGCGGTGCGGGCGGCGCCCCTTCGCGGCGGTCACCAGTGCGGGCGGCGCCCCCTCGCCGCGGCGGTCACCAGTGCGGCGGGCGCTCCTCGAGCAGCCGCGCGTCATTGGTGGCGTCGTCGTCGCCCCAACCGGTGGGGCGTTCGTCGGTCGTGGTGTCGGGCAGGACCTCGAGGTCGTCCTCCCACCCGGATGCGCTGCTCATGACTGGTTCCTCCCCGTTGCTGGAGATCGCCCGGCCGGCCGCGCTGCCGGCCGCTCGATCAGGCGCTCAGTCCAGGTCGCCGGCCTCGACGCGGGCGAGACGGCGCTGCCGGACCAGGTTGTCGACGTCGATCTCCGGCACACCGGTCTGGTACCAGAGCGCCGCGAACACGCCGATGACGTCTCGCTGGCTGAGGATCCCGGCCAGCTTTCCATTCTCCACGATCGGCAGGTGCCGGATCCAGTGCTGCGCCATCAGCCGCGCCGCGTCGCGCACGTGTGTGTCCGGCTCGACGGTGATGACGTCGCGGGTCATGACCTCGGCGATCGGTGCCTGGTCCGGATCGGCGCCGCGGCCGACCGCCCGCATGACGTCGCGCTCGGTGACGATGCCCACGATCGCGTCGCCTTCGACGATGACCACCGACCCGGTCTGCTGCTTCCACATCTGCTCAGCTGCGCTGCGCAGCGTCCCGCTGGTCGAGTCGGTGATGGTGGCACTGGTCATGATCTCGGCGACGCGCACGGCTCTCTGCTCCCCCTGAACTTGCTCACTGCTGGAAGATCACCAGCGTAGAACACCCACCTGTGCGGCGGGCGATGGATTTCCCGGATCCACCGGCAGGGGCGTGGGCGCCCGTGGCTTGCCTCGGCGCGGGGCGGCGCGCCGAGGCTCGGCGTCGGGTGTCGTCGAGCGGCTCAGGTGGCCGGCGAACCGGCGCGGGCGACCCGGACGGCGTGACGCAGGACGTCGGCGGTGCGGGCGTCGTCGAGGTCGAGGGAAAGGTCGGTGGCGAGCAGCCCCACCACGTCGTCCACGCGGCGGGCGATGCCGTCGGACTCGGTCCAGCGGGCGAGGGCGGCCAGTTCGCGGCCCGTGTAGTCGCTGACCGGGCGGCCGCTGACGATCAGCGGACGGTTGCCCTGGCGCACCGGCTCGGGCTCCGCTTCGGCTGCGTCGATGGCGGTTGGTCCGCCCGAGGCCGGGCCGGACGTGGAATCGGCGGCGCCGGAAGCGGCGGTTCCCGGCGAACCCGCCGCAGAGCCGCCGGTCGACGGCGACCCACTCGAAGCGCCGGAGCCGGATGAGCCGGAGACCGAAGCCTGGCCGGACGCGGTGGACGATCCGCCGGCAGCGGACGCGGCCGAATCGGAGGCCGTGGATGGTCCTGCGGCGGACGCACCTGTGCCGGATCCCGCCGAACCGGACCCAGCGGACGCACCATCGGCAGCGGATCCGGCCGAGCCCGAACCCGATACCGCGGACGACCCACTGGCCGCGCCGGACGCCGGGTCCTGTGAGGCCGACGATCCGCCGCCCGAACCAGGCGAGCTGGATGCCGCCGCGCCGGCCGAACCGGCCGCAGTGCCGGCCGAAGCTGCCGTGGACCTGCCGGAACCAGCCGAGCCGGACGCCGGGCCTTGCGACGTCGACGATCCGCCGGCCGAACCAACCACGGGGCCGCTCGAACCGGCCACGGACCCGCCCGAACCAGCCGAGCCGGACGCCGAGTCCTGGGAGGCCGACGATCCGCCGGCCGAACCAGCCGCAGGGCCGCTCGAGCCGGCCGCGGACCCGCCGGAACCAGCCGAGCCGGATGCCGGGGCTTGCGAGGTCGACGTTCCGTCGGCCGAGCCGGACGCGGGTCCGGCCGAGTCAGTCGTCGCTCCGGCCGAACCGGAACCACGTCCGCCCGCGCCGGACGCCGCGGCCGCACCCCGCGCGCCCGCGCCCGCGCCGTTGGTGTCCGCCTCTCCGCCACCAGCCGATGCCCGGCTGTCGACCGTCCGGCGGCCGACCGGCGGGCGCTGACCAACCGACGGCCGCGGCGACGCGGCCGCGCCGCTGCCCTGCGCCGGCAGCGGCTCGTCCTCCGGCATGCCGGCCACGATGTCCGCCTCGGCCGCCGCGACCGCCCAGTCGTAGGCGTCGGCATCCTTGACCGCCTGCTCGTACGCCGCGAGCAACCGCTCGGTCTCCGCGTCCGGATCGGCCGCCCACGCCGCCGACCAGATGCGATGTACCGCCCAGCCCAGCCGCGTCAACTGCTCCTGCCGCAGCCGCTCCCGCTCGCGCGCGTTGCGCCGCGCCGCGTACGTCTCACCGTCGGTCTCGATCGCCAGCACGAACCGCGACCGCCGCGTCGGGTGCCGGACGGCGACGGCGACACCGCCGGGCCCGCCGTGGCCGAGCACGATCTCCGCAGCGACGCCGGCCTCCTGCAGCCGCTCGGCGACGGTCTCGGCCAGGACGCCGGAGCGGCCGGGCGCCGGCGTCGGGCCCTCGACCCAGTCCGGCTGCGGACCCTGCTGCACGTACGCCAGGAACTGCCCGAGCGCCTGCGCGCCCGGCGTCGTCAGCCGCCGCGGGCTGAGGTCGTCGGCGCCGAAGGTGGCGACGACGGTGAGCCGCTCGCGCGAGCACAGCGTCGCCGCGCTGAGCCGCCGCTCGCCGCCCGGCCGGCCCAACGCGCCGAACCGGTAGAGGATGCGTCCGTCGACCGACCGGCCGTAGCCGAGCGTGAGGATGATCGCGTCGCGCACGTCGCCGGAGACCCGCTCGACGTCCTTGATGAAGAAGGGCTCGACGCGGTCGCCGCGCAGGTGAGGGGCGACCTCGGGGGCTCGGATGAGCGCGTGCCGCAGCGCGACGTCCAGCCGCTCGGCGTGCCGCGGGCCGAGGGTCACGACGCCGAGGCTCTCGTGCGGGCGGGTGCGGACGTGGTCGAGGACCAGCTCGACGACGCGGTTGACCTCGTCGGACGAGCTGTCGACGGGGTCGTCGGCGATCGGGTCGGAGTCGACGATCTGCATGGTGACGCGGTCGGCGCCGCCCACGCCGGGGACGGTGGTGAGCCGGCCGGCGTGCGTCGTGCGGGCGGCGAACCCGACGAGACGGTCGTCGCGGACCCGGTGCTGCCCGGTGAGCTGCCGCTCCGGCAGCGCACCTCGCAGCAGGTCGACGACGGAGGGCGGCGGGTCCTGCGCCCACGGACCTTCCTGCGAGTCGGGGTCCGGCGCGGGCTCGACGGCGGTCGTGAACGGCGGCCGCGCGACGTCGTCGTCGCCGACGAGGACGACGCGTGCGCCGCGGGCCACGGCGGCGATCGCCTCGGCGACGGCGAGCCGCCCGGCGTCCTCGACCACGACCACGTCGAACAGCGGCCGCGGCGGCAGCAGTTCGGCGACGGTGAGCGGCGACGCCACCCAGCACGGCACCGCCGCCAGCGCCAGCTCAGGCGCCTCCTCGACGAGCGCCCGCGGCGACGCCGGCAGCGCGCTCTCCGGCGACTCCGTCAGCACCGCTGTCTGGCCCTCGTGCTGCTCGGCGATGTCGGCGAACCGGGCCCGCCGGGCCTCCAGCACCCGGCCGGCGGCCGCCCGCACCTCGACCATGTCGGCGGCGCGGAACTCCTCCAGCCGCCGTTCGTGCGCGTACCGGTCGAACCGGCCGAGCGCGGGATCGGTGGAGCGCCACAGGTCCAGCAGCGACGAGTACCACGCGTAGTCGAAGACCGCCTCGACCTGGTCGGCGCCGATGCCGCGACGGCGCAGCTCGGCGATGAGGTCGTCCAGCCCGGCCGCGGACAGCTCGGCCTGCAGCTCGTACAGCCGCGGCAGCGCCCGCAGGTGCCCGCTGTCGGCGATCAGCTCGTCCAGCCGCTTCGCGACGTCGGCGAAGGACAGGTCCTCCAGGTCCGCGGTGCGCGGGTTGCCGTCGGCCAGCGTGGCCAGCGCGTGCCGGACGCCCTTCGCGGCGTCGACGGCGTTGGCCAGGTGCGGGCCGGTGCGCGGCGGCTTGCCGTCACGGGACCGCTCCCGCCAGATGGTCAGCTGCCGCTCCGCGGCGATCAGGCCCTCGTGCTGACGCGAACGGTCCGGCCGGCCGGCCTTGCCGGTCAGGTCGGCGAGCCGTTTGCGCAGCTTGCGACGGGCGAGGAAGCCGGCACCGGCGCCGTGCGCGGACCGGTAGGCGCGGTCGCCGGTCGCGACCGCCAGCTCGCCGAGCGGCTCGTCCCAGATCTGCGCGCCGAGCGTCTCGACGGTGCGCCCGACCGACGCCAGCAGGTCGACCGTCTCCAGGCACTCGGCGACGGTGTTCGGCCCGGCGAGGCCGACCTCGACGGCGGCCCGGGTGGCGGCGTTCTTCAGCCGGGGCAGCGCCCTTTCGCGCAGCTCGGTGACGGTGCCGAGGAGCGCGTCGGCGGCCCGGATGTCGGGGACGTCGGAGCCGAACCACGGCGAGCCCGACTCCGTCAGCGTCAGGCCCTCGATGTTGGCGAAGTCGCGCAGCTGCAGCCGGACGTGCGCCGTGCTGCCGGCCCGGGCGAGCACGTCCGGGTCGACCCGCGCGGGCGTCCGGGCGAACTCCTGCGCGGTCGCGACCAGCACCATCGCCTCGTGCGCCGTCGAACCCCACGGCTGTCGGATCGCGTGGATCGCGTCGCGGTAGGCGTCCAGCTCGGCCGCCAGTGCGGCCGCGGTGCCGGGCGTGATGTGCTCGAACTCGCCGGGCCGGGCCTGCCGCAGCCGGCGGGCGGTCCCGGCGATCTGCTGGACGGCGGCGACGGCGGGCGTGCGCCCCGCGTCGAGGACGACGTCGCGCAGGCCGACGGAGTCCAGCCGCGTCACGAGGTCGTCGAGGACGGCGCGCTTCTCGCCCACCACGAGCACCCGCTGACCCCGTCCGACCAGCTCGGCGACCAGCGCGGCGACGGTCTGCGTGCGGCCGGTGCCGGGCGCGGCGGAGACCCGCAGGTGGCCGTCGCCGACGGCCGCGGCGACGACGTCGTCCTGCTCGCCGTCGGTGTCGAGGACGCGATAGCGCAGCTCGGCCGGGCTGCCGGACCGCGCCACGGCCGCCAGCGCGCCCGGATCGCCGGCCAGCGCGGCGACGACGTCGTGCCCCTGCAGGTCCACGCCGAGCGCGGCGAGGTCGCGACTCAGCGCCAGCGGGACCGTGGTGAACGTGGCGAGCACCGCCCGGTGCGCGATCGCGAATCCGTCGACGACGTGCGGCGGGGCGAACTCCCGCAGCCGCTCGACCACCGTCGCGTACCGCAGCCGGCCGGCCGGGTCGCGCAGGTCGTCGGTCGCGAACCGCAGGCCGAGCTGGGTGTCCAGCGCCCACAGCAGCACCGGGTTGACGAACGGGTCGTCGGCGATCGTGATCGTGAAGTCGGTCTCAGCCGGGTCGCGCGCCTCGACGACCGCCGGCCGGAGCATGACCGGCGCCGTCGGCCGGCGCGCGGCGAACGGGTTCGCCCAGGTCGCGATGCCGACGGCCAGGTGGCAGACGGCGAGCCCCCGCTCCTCGGCCAGCTCGCGGGACTTGTCGCGGATGGCCCGCACCGAGCGCAGCGCCGACGTGCGCAGCGGCTCGTACGGGAACAGCTTGGAGACCAGGACCGGCTCGCCCTCGAGCAGCTGCTTGCGCGCCTCGGGCTCGGCGGCCGCGAGATCGAGCGTCCCCACCTTGAGATCGCGGTAGGACAGCAGCGGGTCGCGCCCGCCGAGTGCGGCGAGCTCGCCGCTCCACCGCTCGACGGCGTCCGCGACCAGCTCCGCACGGGTCGGAGCCGGGCCGGCGACGGCGTCGCTGCGCATCGCGCTCACGGGCGCGGGAGCTGGGGAACCGGATGCCTCACACCCCGGAGGTTAGTTCCCGAAACCCGCGCAGGTGTGGAGGCGAGCCGAATCCGGCGTGGTGGTTTAGCCGCAGGCTGTTCGCGGTCGGCCGGCCGGATGCCACGCGCGGATCGGGGTATGTGGCGTACCGGACCCGCGCCATGGCCTAGAGTGGCGCCGGTCCACGGGGGGCGAGGGTTCCGGCACGACAACCGCTCGGAACCAGGTCAGGCTCGAAAGGTGTGAGTCGTGAAACTGCTCGAGGACGTCCCCTCGGCCGTTGCCCACCGTCCGCCCCCGCGTCGCACCAAGCTCACCCTCGCGGTGGCCGCGGCGTTCATGCTGGTCGCCGCCGTCGCCGGCGTCGTGCTGGTCGCGTCCAGCGGCGGCTCCTCGGACTCCGCGGCCGACCAGGATCCCCGTCCGTCCGGGACGCTCGCCGACTGGGCCGCCGGCGTCACCGACGCGTGCACGACGGTGGCGGCGGAGCAGCCGATCATGGCGCAAGGTCCGGAGGTCCGGCTGGACGCCGCCAACCTCGGCGCCGTTCAGGCAGGGACGGCCGCGCTGGTCGCGTCCGTGCATGACGTGCCGCTGCCGGCCGACGAGGCCGAGCAGGCGCAGGCCGGCGCCGTCGTCGCCGTCGGGGACCAGGCCGGACAGGCGTGGACGGCGCTGACCGACGGCTCCGCCGAGCCGACCCCGGAGCAGCTCGCGCAGGCCGCCGAGCTGACCGCCGGCTTCGTCAGCGGGATGACGCAGCTCGGGGTGAACTGCGCGCCGATCGGCTGACGCCGGCGCGGTAGGGTGGAGGGGTGAAGTCCCTCGTGCTGGTGTGGTGGCTGCCCTCGTAGGCGGCCCTGCTCAGCATGCTCATCGGCCGCCGCGACGGCGGCCGATCAGGTGACAGCTCTCGCGGTGGCCCGTCCACCGAACGGAGAGCGTCATGACCCTCACCCTCGAGACCCCGCTGCTGGCCGATCCGGCCCAGGTGGCGGCCGATCCGTCCCGCTACCGGGTGCTCACCGGCGACCGGCCGACCGGTCCGCTGCACCTCGGCCACTACTTCGGCACGCTGCTCAACCGGGTCCGGCTGCAGCGTCAGGGCGTCGAGACCTTCCTCGTCGTCGCCGACTACCAGGTGATCACCGACCGGCTGTCGCCCGGCGAGATCGCCGCGAACGTGCGCGAGGTGGTGCTGGACAACCTCGCCGCCGGCATCGACCCGTCGTCGACGACGGTGTTCGCGCACAGCTCGGTGCCGGCGCTGAACCAGCTGCTGCTGCCGTTCCTCTCACTGACGACGGTGGCGGAGCTGCAACGCAACCCGACGGTGAAGGACGAGGCCGCCGCGTCCGGTCTGGGGTCGGTCAGCGGGCTGCTGCTGACCTACCCGGTTCACCAGGCCGCGGACATCCTGTTCTGCCACGGCAACCTGGTCCCCGTCGGCGACGACCAGTTGCCGCACGTCGAGCAGACCCGGCTGGTCGCACGCCGGTTCAACGAGCGCTACGCCGGCGGGCGCGCGGTCTTCGGCGAGCCGCAGGCGCTGCTGTCGCCGGCGCCGCGGCTGCTCGGCGTCGACGGGCGGAAGATGAGCAAGAGCCGAGGGAACGCGATCGCGCTGAAGGCGACGGCGGACGAGACGGCCCGGCTGATCCGGCGGTCCGTGACCGACGCTCGTCGCGACATCAGCTACGACCCGGCCGGGCGGCCCGGCGTGTCGTCGCTGGTGGAGATCGCCGCGCTGTGTCTCGGCGTGGCGCCGGAGGAGGTCGCGGCGCAGGTCGGCGGGGGCGGGTCGGCGCTGCTGAAGGCGCTGGTCACCGACGTCGTGAACGAGGAGCTGCGGCCGGTGCGGGAGCGGCGGGCGGCGTTCGCGGCCGAGCCGGGGCTGGTGTCGTCGCTGCTGCGCGACGGCGCCGAGCGGGCGACGGCGATCGCGGAGGCGACGCTGGCCGACGTGCAGGACGTGCTGGGGATGTCCGCCTATTGAAGAGCCCAACGGGGCGCGTCCGGTGAGGGTGGGATCACCGGACGCACCCCAGAGCGGCCGACAGAACGTCAGGGCCGCTGTTCACCGAGCTGGGGCAGCTCGGTGGGCTGCCGATCCTCCGCTCCGGACGGAGGATCGGCGGGGTCGGCCGGCCGCTCGTCGGGGGAGACGGGCGGGTCGGCCGGATCGGTGGGCTGCTGCTCCGGCGCGGTCGGGTCCGCGCCCGGAAGGTCGTCGGGGCGGCCCGGGTCGTCCGGGCGGTGCTCGCCGGGCGTCGTCGGGACGGGGGTCGGCAGCGGGGGCAGCTCCGGGTCGCGGCCCGGGTCGTCGGGCCGGTTGCCCAGCTCCTGGGCGTCCTCGCTGACCTCCTGGCCGTCGACGCCGCCGTCCTGGGCGTCCTCGGCGACGTCCTGCCCGAAGTCGTTGGCCTCGTCGGGCGCGTCGAAGGTGATGGGGGTCACCGCCTCGACGACCGACTCGACGCGCTGCTGCGCGGCGTCGGGAAGGGCGCCGGCAGCGGCCACGCCGGTGAATCCGGTGAAGATCGTCGCCAGGACGGCGATCGCGCGGGTCCGCATGCTCATCGCCGCCACCCGCCTGCGGAATCGGGCCCGGACGGTGTGACCGTGGGCCGGCGGTGCCGGCGTGATGCCGGCGAAGTCGCCGAGAGCGATCCGGCGACGGAGCTCAGCCGTGGGGGGAACGGCCTCATCTGCGCTCCTTCGAATGGCTTCGACCGCGTCCGCCAGTGCCGCAAGGCCCTGCGGATCGTGGCCGCCCGGCGGCAGCACACCGCGCAGGATCGCCTCAGCCGTTGCGTCGTCAGGCACTGTTGTCTGGGTCATGTCAGTCCTGCCATCGCCGGCGCCGCTCATCTGGATACGCCTACCCGGTCGAGTTGTCGCCGCAACGCGTTCAGTCCCCGGCGCTGCAGCGCCTTGACCGCTCCGGCGGTCTTGCCCACGATGTGGGCCACGTCCTCGACCGCCAGGTCACCGATGACGCGCAGCAGGATCACCTCGCGCTGGTCGTCCGACAGGCCTGCGCACAGCTCGTGGACGCGGCGCTCGCCGAGCAGGTCGAGCGCGTCCTGCTCGGCGTCACCGCCCAGCAGCTCGACGATCTCCAGGTCGGCGTCCATGGTCACCGGGCGCCGGGACCGCCGGCGGCGCTCGTCGGTCACCCGCCGGTACGCGATCGTGAAGATCCAGGACCGGAACTGCTGCTCAGAGCCGGTGAACGAGGACAGGCCGGCGAAGACGCCCAGGAACACCTCGCTGGTGATGTCCTCGGGTTCCTGCGATCCCTGCAGGCGCGCGTAGCCGCCGACGACCGGCGCGAGATCGGCGTACAGGCGCTCGAAGGCCCACGGCGCGCCCGCGCGCGCCGCGGCGAGGATGCCGTCGAACTCCGCTCCGATGGTCAGGTGCCCCTCCCCATGTGCGCCACGCCTCACAGGCGTCATCGCACGAAGGGGCCGGAAGGGTACGGCTTTTGCGCTACGGCCGGCGCGGCGCCGGGCGGCGGCGACGCGGGGTGAGGCGCAGCGGCGGTAGCGGCGGCGCCGGGATCCTGGCCCCGTCGTGCCCGGCGACGGTGCCGAAGCGGTGCTGGTCCGGCCGCTCCCACTCCTCCCGCGCGGCGACGATGTCCTCATGGCTGCGGCCGACGAAGTTCCACCACATCACCAGGTCGTCGGGGAACGGCTCGCCGCCGAGCAGGAACAGCGTCGTGTCGTCGTCGTGCGCCTGCAGCGTCAGCTCGGTGCGTCCGGTGCCGAGGTAGAGCAGCGGTCCCGGCGCCAGCTCTGTGCCGGCCACGGTCGCGCGTCCCGTCAGCACGAGGACGGCGTGCTCGAAGTCGGCGCGCAGCGGCAGCGTCGCGGTGTCGTCGACGTCCAGCTGGGCGCCGAGCAGCGGACTGTACGCCGTCGCCGGCGACGTCGCCCCGGCGAGCTCGCCGACCACGACCGTCGCGCGCACCCCGTCGCCGTCGTACACCGGGAGGTCGGTGTGCTGCTCGAAGCCCGGTCTCGCGTCGGCGCCCTCCGGGAGCGCGACCCACAGTTGCAGGCCGTGCAGCATCGGCGCCTCGCCGAGCGAGATCTCCGAGTGCGCGATACCGGGCCCGCTCGTCATCAGGTTCAGCTGCCCCGGCCTCACGACGACGTCGCTGCCGACACTGTCGCGGTGGTGGATCTCGCCCCGGAGCGGCCAGGTGACCGTCTGCAGCCCGGTGTGCGGGTGTGGCAGCACCATCATGTCGGTGCGCTGCGGCCCGAACTGGTCCAGGAAGCACCACGCGCCGACGGTGGGCACCTCGCGGTGCGGCAGTGTGCGCGCCACCCGCATCGCCCGGATCCCGCCCAACGGCACGTCACGAGGCTCCAGCAGCACCGCCGCCGGGCCCGCGTGCTCGCCCGTCCGGCACCGCGTCTCCGCCGGGCGCGCATCGAGGTTGCTCACGCTGTCGAGCGTAGACGCCTACCGGCAGCGGCGGCCGGTCCGCGGCCGATAGAATGGCGCAGCCCGCCCTCGTAGCTCAGGGGATAGAGCATCCGCCTCCTAAGCGGAGGGTCGCAGGTTCGAATCCTGCCGGGGGCACCACACAACCTGGGCAACCGCCTGGAGCGCCGCGACGCTCGCCGCCCTCAGCCATGGCCGCGAGCTCGACGTGGGCGCGGCGCGAGACTTTCGCGCGCCGAAGGTAGCCTTGATAGTGAGATGACTGACTTAGACCCACGTCCAGGGAAGCGGGAGCGCCTCGTCGCCGGTGCCGCGGACCTCCTGCATCGGCAGGGTGTGCAGCGCACGACCCTGGCGCAGATCGCCCAGCACGCCGACGTCCCGCAGGGCAACGTCTACTACTACTTCAAGAGTCGCGACGAGCTCGTCGACGCGGTCATCGAGCACCGGCGGGCCATGGTCCGGGCCGAACTGGCGAGGCTCGACAAGCGACGGACGCCGAAGTCCCGGCTCAAGGGGCTGGCCGAGACGTGGACGCAGTCCAGCGACACGATCACCTCGCACGGCTGTCCACTGGGCGGCCTGTCCTATGAGCTCAACAAGTCCCACGACGGCCTCGCCGAGCATGCGGCGACGGTACTGCGCGAGATCCTCCACTGGGCCGAGGCCCAGTTCCGCGAACTGGGACGACGGGACGCGGCCGCGCTGGCCGTCGAGTTGCTCTCCGGCATCCAGGGCGCCGTGTTGCTGGCCAACACCTTCGGCGACGAGGCGCTGTTGATCTCGCAGGTGCGCCGCATCGAGCGCTGGCTCGACAGCCTCGGCTGATCCCCGGACTCAGGACCACCCCTCGAGAGCAGCCGCCGGCGGTGGCGGATCCGGTCGGGCGCCGGGCCCGCCACCCGCGACCAGGTGCGGTCAGTCGTCGGCGTGCTCGGCGACGGGTACCAACGGGGGTTGGTCCGGGCTGGGGACCGGTGGGCGCCGAAGCAGCAGCAGCGCGGACAGGATGCCGATGCCGGCCAGGATCGTCGCGGCGAGGAACCCGGCCTGGTGGCCTTCGACGAGCGCGACGATCGGCTCGCCGCCTCCGGCGACCACGTCGTCGGTCCGTGAGACCGCGACCGTCGACACGATGGCCACCCCGACCGCCGCGCCGATCTGGAACGTGGTGTTGCTCAGCCCCGACGCCAGACCCGCTTCGCGTTCGTCGACCCCGGCCAGGGCGGCGATCGAGCAGGTGACGAACGTGAGGCCGACGCCGAGCCCGCTGACGAGCAGGCCCAGGAAGATGTCACCGAAGTAGCTGCCACCGGCCGATACCTGGGTCAGGTAGAGGCATCCGATACCCAGCAGAGTCAGGCCCGCGGTGGCGACGAGCCGGAAGCCGGCCTTGAGGACCAGGCCCTGGCCGACGATGGCGGCGACCGTGACCGCAAGCGGGAACACGATCGAGCTGAGGCCGAACTCGACGGCCGAGTAGCCGAGCACCTGCTGGGCATACAGGGTGAGGATGAACGGCATCCCGAAAGCGATCGTGGAGAACACCAGCATCGTCACGTTCGCACCGACCAGCGTCCACGACCGCAGGATCCGCAGCGGGAGCAGCGGCTGCGCGACACGCGACTCGATCACCGTGAACAGGACGAACATCGCCAACGACGCGGCCAGCAGGCCGACCGTCTGCGCGCCGGTCCATCCGGCCTGCGGCGCTTCCACGACGGCGTAGACCATCAGCACCAGGGCCGCCGTCGCCGACAGCGCGCCGAGCGGGTCGAAGCCGCGGCGCTGCCCCTGGGCCCGGCTCTCGCGCAGCAGCCGCGGCGCCAGCGCCAGAGCCGTTACCCCGATGGGAAGGTTGATCAGGAAGATCCACTCCCAGCTGATGTCGGTGAGGGGACCGCCGATCAGCCAGCCGGCCGTCCCGCCGACCCCGCCCAACGCGCCCCAGATGCCCAGCGCCTTGTTCCGCTCCGGTCCCTCCTCGAACGTCGTCGTCACGATCGACAGCGCCGTCGGTGTCAAGACCGCGGCGCCCACCCCCTGGAACGCGCGCGCGGCGATCAGCGCCGCCGGCGACCACGCCAGGGCACACAGCAACGACGCCGCCGTGAACAGCGCCAGCCCGACCATGAACATCCGGCGCCGGCCCAGCAGGTCGGCCGAGCGGCCGCCGAGAAGCAACAAGCCGCCGAACGTCAGTGCATACGCGCTCAGCACCCACTGCAGATCACTCGGCGCGAAACCCAGATCGATCTCGATCGACGGCAGCGCGACGACGACGATCGCCGAATCGAGGATGACCATGAAGAACGCGCCGCACAGCAACGCCAGCGCCTTCCAGCGCCGCGGGTCGGGGACGGCCTGGACCATGAGAGACTCCAAGTAGCTTGATGAGTTAGTTGGCTAACTAACTCATCAAGCTACGCGTCCTCGCAAGCTCTGTTCACCAGAAGCTGAAGGGGCCGGCGGCGCGCCGGTGAGGGTCAGCGCGGAGTCAGGCACGGCGAGCAGTCACGCGCGTGCCATCTCTGGGCTGACGACATCACCTCGGCGTCACCCCTTCTGGCCCGTCATCGTGATGCCCTCGGTGAAGTAGCGCTGGCCGACGAGGTAGGCCATGAAGATGGGGACGAAGGCCACCACCGACCCGGCCAGGACGACGCTGAGCGGGACCTGCTCCGCGTTGAGCGACGCGAGCCCGGTGGTCAGCGTCCGCATCTCCTGCGCCTGGCCGACGATCAGGGGCCAGAGGAAGTCGTTCCAGTGCCAGAGGAAGACGAAGACGCCGAGGGTGGCGAGGATGGGCTTGATGAGGGGCAGCACGATCGAGCGGTAGATGCGCCACTCCGAGCAGCCGTCGATGGTCGCCGCCTCGAACAGCGAGTCGGGCAGGGAGCGGACGAACTGGCGGATGAGGAAGACGGCCTGGGCGTTGGCCGGCGTCGGCAGGATCTGGCACCAGTACGTGTTGACCCCGCCGGCCTGGGAGACGAGGAAGAGCACGCCCACCACCGAGACCACCGAGTAGACGAGCGTGTTCAGCGCCCAGCGCAGCACGTCGCGCACGCCGAGGATCTGGCCGAACGCCTCCGTGGTGAGCCCGGTCGGCGCGAGGCTCCCGGGGAATGTGACGGGGCCTACCGGCTTGAGCGACAGCACGACCATCACGTAGAAGGGGAAAAGGGTGACGATCGCGGCGAGCAGCAGCAGGGCGGCGCGGACGACACGGCCGGCGCGGCCGGGCCGGAACGTCTCGTAGGGGCGGCGCCCCGCGCGCCGAGGCTCGCCGCCGCCGGCGACCGGGGACGTCTCCGGGATCACCGCGGTCATCGGTCCCTCCCCACGGTGAGACGCTGGATGACGGCGACGGCCAGCGTCATGACGAAGAGGGCGACGCCGATCGCGCTGGCGTAGCCGAAGTCGAAGTACCGGAACGCCTGGTCGTAGATCTGGAAGACGACCATGTAGCTCGCGTTGGCCGGCCCGCCGCCGGTCATGACGTAGACGGTGTCGAAGACCTGGAACGAGACGGTCGTCTCGATGACGGCCAGGAAGAAGATCGCCCCGCGCAGCTCCGGCAGGACGACGTGGCGGAAGCGCTGCCACGGGCCGGCGCCGTCGGTCAGCGCGGCCTCCTCCAGCTCGCGCGGGATGTCCTGCAGGCGGGCCAGCAGGATGAGCATGCCGTAGCCGAACCTCGTCCACACGGCGACGACGACGAGCGCGGGAATGACCAGTGCCGGATCGGACAGCCACGACTGACCCGCAGCCCGGCGGCGCCCATCAACGACGACCACGGCCCGTGCGGCGCGAAGATCCAGGTGAAGACGATGCCGGCGAGGACCGGGCTGGTCACCACCGGGAGGAAGCAGATCGACCGGAACAGCCGCACGCCGCGAAAGGCCCGGCGCACGAGCAGCGCCATCGCCAGCGCGGCGAGGATCGACAACGGCACCGCGAGGACGGAGTACAGCAGCGTCGTCCGCAGCGCCCGCCAGAACAGCGGGTCGTCGGCCATGCGCCGGAAGTTCTCCAGCCCGGTCCAGCTGGTCTCCGCGCCGGGCTGGTAGTCGGTGAACCCCAGGAGCGCGCCGGCGATCGCCGGGCCGAACCGGAAGGCGACGAAGAACAGCAGGCACGGGAGCACGAACAGCAGGCCGACGCGGGCCTCGCGCCACGACACCCGCCGTCGCGACGCCGGGCTCGCCGGCGTCGCGACAGGCATCACCGTCCGAGTCGGCACGGGCATCGGCCTCCTTCGCCGGTGCGGGGAGGACCGCCCGCCGCGGTCTGCTGCCGGCGGCCCTCCGTATCCCTCAGCGCAGCAGCGGCTGCGCCGCCTCGGCGGCGTCGTCGAGAGCCTGCCGCGGTTCCTTGTCCCCGATGAGGACACTCTGGATCTCCGGTCCCAGCACGCCCATCACCTCGCGAGCGGACTCGACGAGAGGTCCGACGGTCGCGAACTCGGTGTACTTCTCCGACTCGCCGAAGATCGGGTCACCCTCGTAGAGCGCGCCGACGGACTCCTTGGTGGAGAAGAAGCTCGCCGCCGTGTCGTACTCGGCGGCGTTCTCGGCGTCGGTCACGAACTCGATCCAGGCGCCGGCCGCCTCCTTGTCCTCCGCGCTGCGCGGCATGGACAACGACCCCACGGTGCCGTAGGCCACCTGTTCGCTCTCGGTCAGCGGGGCAGCACCACCGTGTTCTCCTCGCCCCAGAACGCGGTGAGGTGCTGCGGCTCGACGTGCATCGTGCACGCGACCCGGCCCTGCGCGAACTGCGTCTGCTCCAGCGGCGGCTCGGTGACCAGCCGGTCCTCGGGCACGAAGCCGTTCTCGACGAGCTCGCGCACGAACTCCGGCGCCCGCACGCCCTCGTCGCTGTTGAACGCGACCTCGGTGCCGTCGTCGTCGTAGACGTCGCCACCGGCCTGCCAGAGCAGCGGGTAGAAGGAGAGGTTGAGCGAGCCGGCGGCATCGCCGCCGTAGGTGGTGACGTAGTAGCCCGCGTCCTTGAACACCGGCCCGAGCTCGAGGATGTCGTCCCACGTCGACGGGTACTCGGTGACGCCGACGGCGTCGAGCACCTGCTTGTTGCAGACGAGCGGGATCACCGAGGACAGGATGGGCGCACCCATCAGCTGCCCGTCGATGCTCACGGACTCGACGGCGTTGTCGAGGTAGTCGCTCCTGGCCTCCTCGCTGAGGTAGTCGTCGATCGGCTCGATGTTGCGGGCGTAGCCCGCGAGCTGGTCCGGGATCAGGTAGACGACGTCCGGCGCGCTGTTGCCGGCGATCGCCGTGGTCAGCGACACCTCCCCGAGCCGTCGCCTGAGCCGGCGCCGGAGTCGGAGTCGTCGCCGCCACAGGCCGCGACCAACGCCGTGGACAACGCGACGGCGGTCACCGCGGCGAGCTGCCGCCCTCTCATGGCGCCTCCTCCGACGGGTACCAGAGACTCTCGACCAGGCGGTTGTTGCCCTGGAGGAAGTACTTCGGGCCGACGCCGGTGGGCGGCGCCGCGAACAGGCTCGGCTGGGCCCGGACGTCGGGTGCGGTGTTGACCAGCGTGTCGCGGTCGATGCGCACGAACCTGCTCACGACGGTGCCGTAGAGGAAACCGTCGTGCGGGTCGAACACCAGGTTGACCGCCCGCGGCTGGAACCCGACCGTCGGCGGCCAGTTGTACGCGACGTACTCGGCCGAGCGGGTCACCTGGCGCGTGGCCAGGTCGAGCTCGAAGCTCTTGCCAGCGGTCAGGCCGAACAGCCGGCCCTGGTCGTCGAACGCCAGCCCGTTGACGCCGTGCTCACCCGGCATCGGGACGGTCTCCCAGAGCTTCTGGCCCGTCGCCGCGTCGAGCGCGAACACCCGGCCGTCCTGCTTCGACGGGCAGCAGCCCAGCGAACCGCCGTACACGATGCCGTCGCGGTAGGTCAGGGCACTGATCTCCTGCGGCCCGGCGATCCCCTTGAAGACGCGGTACGTGCCGTCGTCGGGGTCGTAGAGGGCGAGCGCCCCCTCGGTCTCGCTGTTCTTCGGCGACGTGCCGACGGCCAGGTAGTCGCCCGCGGAGACCAGCGTCCACGGCCGTTCCTGCCCGTAGGCCTTGAGGTCGAAGACCAGCTTCGGGTTGGTGTCGCTGAACGGAAGGGCCGGGTCGTAGGCGTAGATCTCGGCGTTCGGGTACACGCCCAGGTAGAGGATGCCGTTGTGCGTGGCCATGCCCTCGATCTGGTGGTGGAACTGGTACACCGACCACTCGGTGGTTCCCGGGTCCCACGCGACCAGGCCGCCGGAGAAGTAGCCGCCGCCGTAGACCCGGTCGTCCGGCCCGACGGCGAGCGAGCGGGGCGCCGTCGGCGTGCCGGTCAGCCCGTCGACGGGGCCGATCGAGCCCTCCCCGGTCTCGAGGTCGTACTGGAAGATCACGCCGGTGGGCTGCCCGCCGACGATCATCTCGTGGCCGGTGGCCGGATCGACCACCCGCTCGATGCCCTTGGCCGCGCTGAGCCCGCCGAGGTCCGGATTGCCCACGAACCCGGTCGGCCGGAACCGCCCGCCGTGCGGCTGGTACGCCGTCAGCTCACCGCCGCGCACCATGTACACCTCACCGTTGCGGGCCGCGCTGGTCACGGACTGGCCGGCGTAGGCGCCCAGGCTGCCGTGCCGGCTCCACTGCTGACGTGCGACGTCGTAGACCCAGCCGACGGCCGGCTCGATGCCACCGGCGAACAGCACGTAGAGGAATCCGCCCGCGTCGTCGAGCTGATAGGTGTACTTGTCGCCGGACACGCCGGGTGGCAGGGCGATCTCCGTCTTGGCGCCCGTCACCGGGTCGACGCGGTAGAACGCGGTGAACGGCCCGACACCGACGTAGAGCTGCCCGTCGACGTACTCGACCGAGCGGACGTAGGTGTACCGGTCGCCGAACGTGCCGTAGTCGCGGTACTGCCGGGTGTCCGGGTCCCAGCTCACCAGGTGCGCCGGCGGCAGTCCGCCGGTGGCGTACCCGTGATACGTGCCGATGTAGTACGTCCCGTTCTCGTCGGTGTCACCCTCCCAGAGGAAGCTCACGTCGGGCAGCGGCCGGCCGAGGTTCTCGATCGCGCCGCTCCCCCACGGCAGCCGGAACAGGTCGCCGTTGACGCTGGTGGCGACGTACACGTCGCCGTTGTCGGCGACCGAGACGCCCCACGCGCCGGACGCGTTCTCCATGGGGTACTTGTTCACCACCGTCCGGGTGAACGGGTCGATCTCGGCCAGGTAGGCCGGCACGCCGGCGGCGGGCAGGCCGGTCACGGCGAGCCAGGTCCGGTACGTGCCGTCGGGCATGCGGGCCGTCTCGCCGCCCGAGGTCGTCGTGGCTGTCAGCGGCACGGTGCCGCGGTCGGTGTACTGCGGGTAGGTGGTCTCCGCGGTGGCGGCCGTGACGGGGGCCAGGGCGGTGGCGGCGATCAGCGCCGAGACCGCCAGGAGCCACGAGGGTCGTTTCCGGAGGCGCATGCGCGTGCACCCTTCCTGTAGGGGGTTCAGGACGGCAGGACGAAAGCGTGGCTCATGTGGGAGTCGTGCGTGCCGCTCGAGCCGCGGGAGTCGACGAGGTCGGTCGCCGTGCCCTGGATCCCCGCCAGCTGACCGCCCAGCCATTCGGCCTTGACGTAGGCGTTGAACCGCGGGATGCAGCCCGGCGCGTCGCTGACCGCGAAGTCGGGCTTGTTCAGCGGCACGTACTTGTGATGCACCCAGTACGGCACGTCGTGCGTGATCTGGACGCTGCTGTCGGTCTTGCACAGCGTGCCGTCGGACCGCCACTGGTTGATGAACAGCGTGAACTTCACCTGCGAGGAGCCGTACTTGTCGCAGGACGTGCTCGGGTAGCAGATCATCAGCACGGAGTCGGCGACGACGTTGAGATTCGTGACGCCGGCCGGCATGGTGAAGTAGTCCAGCGCGGGCAGCCGCACCTCCCGGTGGGTGGCGTTCATGCCGTACACCCCCGCGCTGACGCCGGACTGCACCGGCTCGCCGAGCGCGTCGTTGACGACCGAGGTGTCGGCGAACTGGAGGTAGCCGCTCACGAGGTCGTAGGTGGCGTCGTCGTTGCTGAGCGAGTTGCCCCGGACGTTCGCGGTGCAGGTGACCGTGCCGGCGACCCCGGGGTGGACGAGGAACCGGGTGTAGAGCGTCACGTCCTGGTTCGGCGAGCCGGAGGTCCGGTCGTAGACGTTCTGGCCGATCACCATGTTCTCGGTCCAGCCGCCCGGCCCCGAGCAGACGACCTCGTTGTCGAACAGGCTGCGGATGGTCGCGTTGTTGACCCGCATCTTCGCGACGACGTAGGCGGTCTGCGACGCGGTCATGGTGAGCGAGATCGTGCCGACGGGCGTCACGTTCTGGTCGACGCCGCCGCCCTCCTCCTCGGTCGGCAGGCCGGGCGCGAGGATCGTGCGCGGCGTGAAGGACACGAACGTGGCCGCCTGGGCGGCCACGGGTTGGAGCAGACCGGCGGCCAGCGCGAGTACTGACGCCGCGGCCAGCGTGCGAACGTTCATGACGGCCTCCAACGGTGAGTGGATTCCGGTCTAGACCGCTAAGTTAGACGGTGACCGACCCGCTGACAAGGCCTGGGGCGACGTTCGGTGGCGATGACGGCGACGAGGCAGGGCGCCGGGATCACGGCGCGCGCGACCGCCCGTGGCGCACCACGGGCGTCGCTGCCACCGTCCACGCGGCGGCGGCGCTACGGCGCGACGGTCACCGGCTCACGCGCGGCCGGCAGCGCGTCGGCCAGGCGCGTGACCTGGTCGAGGCCGGCGTCGCAGGGGTAGAGGACCACGTCGGTGACGCCGGCGTCGTCGAGCCGGGCCAGCTCGTCGTGCAGCTCGCCGGCGCTGGTCGCGGTGTCGGCGCGGGCCGCCGTCCAGTACTCGCCGTAGTAGTGCCGCAGGTAGTGGTCGGCGACCGCCCCGCCGCCGCTGCCCAGGCTGACGTAGCGCCCGGTGACGATGCGCGGCTCGCCCGGGCGCGCGGCCCGCTCCCACGCCGTCCGGACCGCGCCGGCGCCGCGCACCAGGGTCTCGAGGCCGAACAGCGGCGCCACCCAGCCGTCGCCGAGGGTCGCGGCGCGGACGAACGCCGCCGGCACCAGGCCGCCGAACAGCAGCGCGGGACGCCCGGCCGGCAGCCGCCGCATGGGCCCGCCCTGGCCGGTCGGCTGCCCCGACCAGACGGCCCGCAGGGTCGCCACCGCCGCGTCCAGACGAGCGCCGCGGCCGCGCTCCGGCACGCCGCTGACCTCGTAGTCCTCCGGCCAGCCGCCCAGCCCGAGCCCGGCGGTGAGCCGTCCGCCCGAGAGCAGCTCGACCGAGGCCAGCTGCTTGCCGAGCAGGACCGGGTCGGCCCGCCAGCCGACGTTGAGCACCGTCGTGACCAGCTCGACCCGCGACGTGGTCGCGGCCGCCGCGGCCAGCGCGGTGAGCGGTTCGAGATTGTCGTAGACGAGCCGGTCGATGACGCCGAGCGAGGCGAACCCGGCCTGCTCGGCGGCCGCGGCCCACGGGCCGATGACGCGGGCGTCCACGCCCGGCACGGCCGCGGGCAGTCCGATGCCGATCCTCATGCCGTCCTCCTTCGTCAGAGCGGGAACGTGACCCGGAACGTGCCGTCCGGGTCGTACCGGTCCTTGAGCCGCCGCAGCCGGGCGAGGTCGTCCGGGCCGAAGCGGCGGCCGGCGCTCTCGGCGGTCGCGTCCTCGACGCCGCTGAAGTTCGGGTAGCTGCCGCCGGTGGACCAGGGCGCCATCGCGTCGAGCACCTGATCACGCGCGACACGGTGGGCGGCGTCGGGACCGGCGATCGCCAGCAGCGAGAACGCGGCGTCGCGCCCGGCGACGGCGTTGGGGACCGCCGGCGGTCGCGACAGCGCGCCGCCCCACGCGCGCAACTCGGCCAGGAACGGCGCGCCCGAGTCCGGCCCGGCGAGCTTGGCCAGCACGTCCACCGCGTCGTCGTCGAGCTCGCCCAGCAGGACGTTCCGGTCGAACGCGGCGACCGGCGTGGCCGTCGGCTCGTGGTGGATCGTGCCGACGTCGGCGTAGGGCATCGGCCGCACCGTGTCGACCAGCCGCGGCCCGACGGCGCGCAACCGGCCGGCCAGTTCCTCGCCGGCCGCGGGATCGGCGTCGCTGTAGGCCAGCCGCACGTGGGTCACGTGCCGGCCGCGCAGCCGCGGCGGCACCGCCGGGTCGTCCGGGTAGCGCAGCAACAGCACCGACGACGCCATGGTCTCGGGGACGGTCTGCGCCCACGCGACGTAGGCGTGCAGCGCGTCCTCACCGGCCTCCGGGCCGAAGCACAGCTCGCCGCCGTACAGCGTCGCGACGGGGAACAGGTCGATCTCCATCGCGGTGACGACGCCGAAGTTGCCGCCGGCGCCGCGCAGCGCCCAGAACAGGTCCGCGTCGTGGCCGGCGTCGACGCGCCGGAGCCGGCCGTCGGCGTTGACGACGTCCATCCAGCGCACGTGGTCGGCGGCGAACCCGTACCGCCGGGCCAGCAGGCCGACGCCGCCACCGAGCGTGTACCCGACGGCGCCGACGTCGGGGCTGGTGCCGTTGAGCGGCGCGAGCCCGTGCCGTGCCGCGGCCGCGATGACGGCGCGCCAGCGCACGCCGGCCTCGACCCGAGCCGTCCGGCGTATGGGATCGACGTCGACCCGGCTCAGCCGGCCGGTGCGGATCAGCACCGCGTCGTCGGCCGGCAGCGACGGGCCGTGCCCGGTGTTCATGACGCCCACCGGGCGGCTCTCGCGCACCGCCGCCGCGACCGCGCCGGCCACGTCGTCCGCGCTCCCGGCCTCGACGATCGCCGCCGGACGATGCGTCACGGCGAGGTTGAAGCCGGCCCGCAGTTCCTCGTAGCGGCCCATGCCGGGCCGCACACCCTCGATAGCCATACCTCCATCGTCCGAACGCGCCACGGCCGCGTCTTGAAGGTTTCGGACCTCAGGCGCGGGCGGAAGATCGGTTCGGACGGGCTCCGGCGAGGGCCGCCGCCAGGGCGAGGACGCCGCACGTGACACCGATCGCGGCGAGCGGAAGCCACGGGATGGTCATGGCCGGTTCGACGCCGGTGCCGGCGAGGTCGGCGGAGATGGCGCGGCGCGTGAGGATCCCGAGGAGGAGCGTGGTGAGCCCGCCGAGGGCGAGCCCGGCGCCGGTGATCAGCACCGCCTGCCAGATCGCGGTGCGGCGGAGCTGGTCGCCGGTCGCTCCCAGCAGGGCGAGCGTGCGGTGCTGGCGACGTCGTTGGGTCGCACCGATCAGGGTGGCGTTGACGACGGCGATGGCGGCGTAGAAGCCGGCCGGGCCCAGCAGGATCGTGAGGCCGAGGCTGTTGGCCCGCCGGGTCTCGGCGGTGACGGCGTCGATCCACTCGTCGGCGGTGCGGACCTGGCTGCCGGCGCCGGCCAGCTGCTCGGCCAGTCGCGCGCGCACCGCGGCCGGGTCGGCACCGGGCTCGAGGACGACGAACAGCTCGCTCGGACTGGTCCCGGCCAGCTGCCCGGCAACGAGATCCGTGGGCACGAGGAGCTCGCCGTAGAGGCCGGGGGCGTCGTGGACGACGGCGACGATGCGCAGGTCGACAGGGCTGCCGTCGATGCGAGCGGGCAGGTGGTCCCCGAGGTCCTGGCCGGAGTCGCTCACCCAGGTCTCGGTCACCGCGACGGTGGCGCCGTGCAGGTCGTCGAGGCTGCCGTCGACCGCCTCCAGCCCGCGGGCGACCGTGGCGGTGGCGACGTCGACGGCGTCGACCTCCTCGTCGCCGTCCGCGAGGGCGATGGCGGTGATGCGACGGGGGTCGGCCAGCCGCACGTCCGGGTCGGCGGCGATGGTGGTGACGGCCTCCTGCGCGTGCGCCGGGTCGGTCTGGACGACCAGCGGGGCATCGAGCCGGGCGCGGTCCTGTGCGGAGGTCCAGTCGGCGGTGAAGCTGAGCGAGAGGATCATCGAGCCGGCGATGGCGGAGATCGCGAGGACGGGCGCGGCGACCGAGGTGGTGGTGCGCACGGCGGCGCGCAGCTCGTCGCGGGCGATCCGGGCCGCGACGTCGCGGTGGACGAACGGCCGGCCGAGCAGGGCGGCGAGGCGCGGGATCAGGAGCGAGCCGAAGCACATGATCCCGATCACGACGACCTCGGGCAGCAGCATCGAGGCGACCAGCATGAACAGCGGGTCGCTGCGCTGGGCGAGAAGTGCGGCCGCGACCACCCCGGCCAGGCAGATCGTGCCGACGATCCACTGCGGCAGGCTGGGGCGGCCACGCTCGATCGATGCCTCTCGCAGCGCGGCGCTGGGCGAGACCTTGGCGGCGCGCCGCGACGAGCGCCAGGCGCCGAGCAGCGCCACGACCAGGCCGGTCGGCGCCGCGATGGCCCAGGCCAGCGACGGCGACGGCGCGATGAGGTGCTGGTCGGTGACCCCGACGTGCCGCACCAGCGCCAGGATCGGCGGGACCAGCGGGGTGGCGACCAGGCAGCCGGCGACGGAGGCGGCGAGCGCGACCGCCAGCGACTCCCCGAGGACGAGGCGTCGCACCTGCCTGCCCGTCGCGCCGACGAGGCGGAGCAGTCCGAGCTCACGGCGCCGGGTGGCGATCACGAACCCGAAGGTCGACCCGACCACGAACAGCGCCATGAACATCGAGACCCCGGACATGATGCCGAACATCGACGTCAAGCCGTCGAGCTGCTCGCGTTGCTCCTGGGTCGCGGCCGGGCCGAGGTGGGCCAGGGTGGCGTCGACGGAGGCGATCAGGTTCACGGTGGTCGCGATCAGGACCACGCCGCTGGCCAGGGCGACGAACGCGCCGAGGTAGGCCGCCCAGGACGTGCGGACGGTCTGCCGGGCCAGCCGGCTCATCGGACCGGTGACGGGGCTGGTGAGCGTGCCGGCGATGCTCATCGCTGCTCCAGTTCGCTCATGCGCTGCGCGATCGCGGTGGCGTCGGCATGCCGGAGCCGTCCGACGATCTGGCCGTCGGCGAGGAACAGCGTCTCGTCGGCGTACGAGGCGGCGAGGGGGTCGTGGGTCACCATGACCACGGTCTGCCCGCCGTCGGCCAGCGATCGGAGCAGGTCGAGGACGTCGCGGCCGGTGGTGCGGTCCAGCGCGCCGGTGGGCTCGTCGGCGAAGAGCACATCGGGTCGTCCGTAGAGAGCGCGGGCGATGGCGACGCGCTGTTGCTGACCGCCGGACAGCTCGGTTGGGCGCCGCCGGGCCAGGTCCCGCAGCCCGACCTGGTCCAGGGCGTCGTGGACGGCCCGGCGGTCGATCCGCTGGCCGGCGAGGCGGGCGGGAAGGGCGACGTTCTCGAAGGCGGAGAGCGCGTCGAGGAGGTTGTAGGACTGGAACACGAAGGCCATGGCGGTGCGCCGGAACTTCGTCAGCGCGTTCTGGCCGAGCCGGCCGAGGTCGGTGCCGCTGATGCTGACCTGCCCGCGCGTGGGCGTGTCCAGCCCGGCCGCGAGCTGCAGCAGCGTCGACTTCCCGGAGCCCGAGGGGCCCATGATCGCGGTGTAGGTGCCGGTGGCGAACGCATGGGTGACGCCGCGCAGGGCGTGGACGCTCTCGGCGCGCGACTTGTAGGTGCGGGTCACGTCGTCGAGGGCGACCGCCGGCGCCGCCACGGGCGGCCGAGGTGGCGTGGTGATCGTCGATGTCGTCATGCATCCAGTCCAGCCGCCGCGTCGCCGGGACACCCGGGCCCGCACGCGACATCACCGGTAGCGCCGGCGCTACCGCCGGCACCCCGGCCAGCCTTCTACGCTGGCCCCGTGACCCGCCCCGCGACGTACCCCGACGCATGGTCCGCCCTGCGCGGGCGGCCGTGGCGGTTCCTGACGTCGGTCTGGCCGTGGCGCTGCCTGGCCTACCTGGTGTCGACCGTCCCGGTGGGGCTGGTCGTGCTGGTGGCGCTCGCCGCGGTGATCGGGCTCGGTGCGCTGACCGCGGTCATCGTGGTCGGGCTGCTGCTCCTGACCAGCGTGCCGCTGATCACGACCGTCGTGGCCGAGGTCGAGCGGGCCAGGCTCCGCCTCGTCCTGCCCCAGGCGCACGCCACGACACCGGCCGGCGGGCCGGCGACCACGCCGCGGGAACGGCTGCGCGCCTGGCGGACGCTGCCGATGTCGTGGTCGGAGCTCGGGTACGCCGTCCTGCTCGCCACCGTGTTCTGGGTCGTCGACGGCCTCGTGCTGATCCTGGCGCTGGCCGTGCCGGGCGTGCTGATCCTGGCGCCGCTGCTGGTCCGGGTCGACACGATGGACGTCGCCGGGTGGCAGATCGACACCGCGGCCGAGGCCTGGCCGGCGTTCGGCATCGGCCTGGTCGCCGCGGCGACGGTGGCCTATCTGATCACCGCGCTGGCGTGTGGCCAGGCCGCACTCGCCAGGGTCCTGCTCGATCCCCTCGAAGCCCGGCTGGTCGACGCCGTCAACCAGCTGCGGCGGTCCCGGGCCGGGCTCGTGGACGCGTTCGCGGCCGAGCGCCGCCGCATCGAGCGCGACCTGCACGACGGCGCGCAGCAGCGTCTCGTGGCCCTCACCATGACGCTCGGCCAGGCCGAGCTGGAGCTCGACCGAGGACCCGGGCTGGACCTGGTCACGAAGGCGCACGGACTGGCGGAGGAGGCGCTGGCGGAGCTGCGCGCCACCGTCCGCGGCATCCACCCCCAGGTGCTGACCGACCATGGCCTGGCGGCGGCGATCCACGAGCTCGCCGGCCGCTCCCCGGTCCCGGTGGACACCGACCTCCACCTCGACGGGCGCCTGCCCGCACCGGTCGAGACGGCCGCGTACTTCGTGGTCAGCGAGGCGCTCACCAACACCGCCCGGCACTCGGGCGCCACGCGGGCACAGGTCCACGCCTGGGTGACCGGCCAGACGCTGACCGTGACGGTCATCGACGACGGCCGTGGCGGCGCCGAGCCGGCCGACGGGAGCGGCCTCGCCGGCCTCGCCGCGCGGCTCGAGGCGATCGACGGCACCCTGGAGGTCACGAGCCCGCCCGGCGGCCCCACCACCGTGAGGATGACATGCCCGACGACCTGACCGCCCCGGCCGCGCCCGGCCGGACCGCGCTGCGGATCGTGCTCGCCGAGGACTCTGCCCTGCTGCGCGAGGGGCTCGCCGGCATCCTGGAGAAGGCCGGTCACCAGCTGCTCGCCGCGGTGGCCGACGCCGACGCCCTGCTGGCCTACACCGCGCGGCACGAGCCCGACGTCGTCGTCACCGACATCAGGATGCCGCCCACGCACACCGACGAGGGGCTCCGGGCCGCGGTCGCCATCCGCGCGCGGCACCCGGGCATCGCGATCGTGCTGCTCTCGGCCTACATCGCCGAGGCCTACGTGGCCGACCTGCTCGACTCGACGGCCGCCACCAGCCAGGCCGGCATCGGCTACCTCCTCAAGGACCGCGTCGGGCACGTCCGCGAGTTCCTCGACAGCCTCGACCGGGTCGCCCAGGGCGGCACCGTCGTCGACCCCGACGTCGTGCGCCACCTGCTGGCCCGGCGGCGCAACGACGGGCCACTGACCGCGCTGACCGAACGCGAGCACGAGGTCCTCGCCCTGATGGCCGAGGGCTACACCAACCCCACCATCGCCGCGCGCCTGTTCGTCAGCGAGGCCGCGGTGCGCAAACACGTCGGGAACATCTTCGCCAAGCTCCACCTCGATCCCGACTCCGACCGTCGCGTGACGGCGGTCCTGACCTACCTGCGCGGAAGTTCCTGAGCCACGAGCTCGCCTGCTCGCGTCATCCCGCGCGGCACGTTGCATCCGGCGGGGAGCCGGCCGGACTGACCTCGGCTCGCGGTGGCGCCGGGCGCGCGCGTCCCGGCGCCACCGCACGCCGTCAGGACGCCTGGAGCAGCTCCTCCATCCGCGTGATCTCCGCCTGCTGCGCGTCGACGATCGTCTGCGCGAGCGCCTGCGCCTCCGCGTCGGCGCCGTCGGCCAGCTCGGTCCCGGCCATCGCGATGGCGCCCTCGTGGTGCTCGATCATCATGGTGAGCCACAGCCGCTCGAACTCCGCGCCGGTGGCCGCGGCGAGGGCGTCCATGTCCTCGGCGGACATCATGCCCTCCATGCCGGCTGTGTCGCCGCCGCCGTGACCGGCGTGGCCGCCACCGCCGCCTCCCGTCGGGGCGGCGTCCGCGCCCCAGCGGTCGAGCATGGCGGTCAGCTGGTCGATCTCGGGCTGCTGGGCCGCCTCGACGGCGGCGGCGAGCTCGGTCAGCTCGGCGCTGACGCCGTTGGCGGGCACCATCCGGGCCATCTCGACGGCCTGGGTGTGGTGCACGATCATGGCCTGCGCGAACTCGACGTCGGCCGCGTTCGACGACGCCGTCGTCGCGCTGTCGCCGGGCGCGACGGTGCCGCCGCCGGTGTCGTCGCCGGAGTCGCTGCCGCAGCCGGCCAGCACGGCGCCGGCCAGCGCGATCGCGACGATGGGCAGGGTGAAGCGCTTGCGGTGCATCGGGTGTTCCCTTCAGTGACGTGAACCTGCGAACCTGCGGGTCGGACGGATCCGACCGGCTAGGTCCGCATCACGCACAGGGACACCAGGAGCGCCGAGCCGTGCGGCCGCGGCGGGCCTCGCTCGGCCCGCCGCCACGCGCCCGGCCGCCACTCGCGGGGCAGGACGGCGATCGGGCGGGTGGCCAGCAGCAGCCACCCGGCCAGCGCCGCCGCGGCGGCCGTCAGCACCGCCAGGCACAGGTGCAGCAGGCCGTGACCGGACGGCTGGTCGTGGTCGCCCGCGCCGGGCGGGCAGTCGCAGCCGGGGTCGGCCTGCGGGCTCATGCTCATGCTCATGCTCATGCTCATGCTCGTGCTCATGCCGGCGGACGGCTGTTCGCTCGCGGCCGCCTCGTGCCCGGACCGGGCGACGTGGTGCATCAGCACGATGCCGAGGACCAGGGCAGCGACGGCCAGCAGCCGTATCGCGTGCCGTCGGATCCTCACCGGACCCACCCTAACCGGCCACCGTGTGGGCCCGGCTCTGCCGTGCTCCTGTGACGGAAGCGACCCCTGGGGAACCGGCGGTACCCGCGAAACCGGCGGATGCGCGCCACACAGCCAGGCTCCTGGCCCGCGTCGGTTTGTGTCCGGCGGTTTCGCGGGCATCGGCCGTCATCGCGGGTACCGGCGCCCGGTGTGGGATCGCTGTCATAGGCCGCCCGGTCACATCACCCGGGTCAGGGCGCGGCCGGTGACCAGCGGGGCGTCCGGGCGCTGACAGCCGCAGTCGTCGCCGGCGTCGAGGTGGGCGGCGACGCGGGCGGCCTCGGGGAGGGAGGCGGCCCGGTAGCGCTCGCCGGCGCGGGCCCACAGCTCGCGGGCCGCGGCACGGTCGCCGCGGGCGCAGGCGACGGCGGCGAGCCCCTCGTCCGCAGCCGCCACACCGAGCTGGTCGGACAGCTCGGTGGCGACGGCCCGGGCGGTGGTGAACGCCTGCTCCGCGTCGTCGAGGTCGCCGCGGTAGCGGGCGGCCACGCCGGTGGTGTGGTGGACGTGCATCTCCAGCCCACGGTCGCCGAGCTCACGGGCCAGCGCGAGGGCGGCCAGGCGCCGGCCGGCGGCCGCGTCGAACTCGCCCGACGCCGTCAGCGCCTCGGTCAGGCTCTGCTCGAGGTACGCCTCGCCGACGCGGTCGCCGAGCCGGCGGCACAGCACCAGCCCCCGCTCGGAGTGCTCGCGGGCCGCGGCGAAGCGGCCGAGCTGCAGGCAGGCGGACGCCGCGTTGGTGAGCGCCCACGTCTCGCGGTCGTGCTCGCCGTTCTCCCGGCAGGTGGCGATCTCCCGCTCGAAGTGGGCCAGCCCCTCGGCCAGCTCGCCGGCCTGGACCTGGGTCAGGGCCAGGTTGTTCGCGATCACCCGCACCTGCCGGTCAATGCCGTGCCGGCGGAAGATCTCCTGGGCGGCCCGGAACCCGTCGGCGGCCTTGTGCAGGTCGCCGGACTCGGCGTCGATGATCGCCAGCGAGCTGACCGCCTGGGCCACGCCCAGCTCGTGATCGGTCTCGGCGAACCGGGCGGCCGCCTCGGTGAGGTGCCGGCGGGCGGCGGCCAGATCGCCGATCCGCAGCCAGGTCCCGCCGAGCTGACGTTCGGTCAGCGCGATCACGACGGGATCGCCGTGCCGCTCGGCGGCGTCCCGCGCCCGCAACTGCAGATCGAGCACGACCTGCAGATCCGCCCGCAGCCGCAGGTACGGCGCGAGCGTCAGCACCAGCGCCACGGTCGCCTCGGCGTGCGAGGCGGCGGCCTCGCTCTGGATCAGCGCGACCAGCGTCGCCGCCTTGGCGTCCAGCCACGCCAGGGCCGCGGCTCGGTCGGCCGGCGCGGGCGCGACGGGATCCGCCGGGTCGCGCGCCAGCAGCGGCAGCCCGACCGAGTCCGGATCCGGCAAGCCGAGCTCGGCGGCCATGGGCGCGGCCGCGTGCCGGTAGTGGGCGAGCAGCCGGGCCACCGCCGCCGACCGGTCCGACGGCCGATCCTCGTCGACGGACAGCGCGATGAGCTGCGCCCGGACGAGGTCGTGCAGGTCGTAGGTGCCGGGTCCGCTGCGCCGCAGCAGGTAACGGCCGGCGAGGAACGCCAGCCGGTCGACCGCCTCGGCAACCGGCACATTGGCCAGCGCGGCGGCCGCCGGCGCGTCCAGCAGGTGCGCGGGATGAAGCGCGAGCAGCCGGAGGAACCGCTGGTCGTCGCCGGACAGCGCCCGGTACGACAGCGCCAGCGACGCCTCGACGTCCGGCTCCAGCCGCAGCCCGGCGAGCCGCTGCCGCAGCTGCTCGGCGACCTCGGCCAGCGTCCAGTCGGCGCGCTCGGCGATCCGCCGGGCCGTGATGCCCAGCGACAGCGGCAGCCGGCCGTTGGCCCGGACGATCTCCAGCGCCGGCTCAGGCTCGGTGTCGATCCGCTCCGCACCGGCCAGCCGCCGGAACAGCTCCAGCGCCTCGTCGTCGGTGAACGGCTCGAGTTCGACCCGCTGCACCGGCCTGCGCGCGCCGGCGCCGCCGCCCGGCAGCGTCAGCCGGCTCGTCACCAGGACCCGGGCGGGCGTCGTGGCAGCCAGCAGCGGCGCCAGTTGCCGCTCGTCGCCGGCGTTGTCGAGGACGACCAGGGCGGGCCGGTCCGCGAGCCGGCGCCGGCACTGCGCGACCAGCTCGTCCAGGTCGCCGGCCTGCCAGCGATGGTCCGGCTCGCCGAGCAGCCGCAGGACGCTCACCAGCACCGCGCCCGGTGCGAGCGGCGCGGCGCCGTCGGGCTCGAAGCCGCGCAGGTTGACGTGCAGGACGCTCCGGCCGGGCCGCAGCACAGCGGCCGACCGGAGCGCCAGCTCGGTCTTGCCGACCCCGGCCATCCCCGTGATCACCGTCGCGGTGGTCGGCGGCGCGGACCTGATCGCGGCCAGCTCCGGCCCACGTCCGGTGAACTCCGGCACCGCGTCGGTCAGCGTCTCGGCGACGAGCGCCAACTGGTCCGGCGCCGAGCCCATCGCCCGGCCGGCGGCCAGCCGCCAGGTCAGCGCCTCCGCCTCCGGCAGCCCGAGTGCCGCGACGATGTCGCCGACCAGCTCGGCGTCGACCCGGCGCCGGCCCGGCTGGAAGGCGTCATAGACGGTGACGCGGCCGGGACGCGCGGCCGCGGCGGGCACCCCACGGGCATCCCGCAGCTCGCCGATCCGCCGGGTGATCTGCGCATACGACGGCGAGCCGGCCCAGACCCGGAGCCGGGTCAGCCCGGCCGCGAGGTCGTCGAGGCTCCACAACCCAACCGCCTGCGGGCGGTCCTCCCCCATCGACGCTCCCTCGGTTGTTCGGGGTCGTTCGGACTCCGTCCACGGCGGGCGGTCCGGCGGCCGATCGCGGTTAGCGTGCCAGTGGTCATTGTCCACTGTCTGGAAGTACGGAGCGTGATGGCATGCGTCGAGTGATCGTGAGCGCCCTGGTGGGTATCGGCCTCGTGGGGGCGGGAGTCGTCGCGGCGGCGCCCGCGAACGCCGTGCAGGCGGGCACCTGCGTCGGACACCACTACTTCTTCATCGACACCGAGACCGGCGGCTACGGCACCTGGTACAACTCCGACCGCTGCGACTACTGGCCCTGATCGGGCAGCACCTGCGCGCCGTAGCGCGAGTGTGAGGGCCGCGTGGTGGCTCGGCCGCCACGCGGCCCACGGCGACGCCGGCATGGTCGGCGTCAGCCCTCACGGGGAACGTCGCCGCGCCAGGCGCCGGAGGCGAGGCCGCGCGACTCGATGAACTCCTTGAAGTTCGCCATGTCCCGCTCGGCGGCCATCGAGACCAGGCCGGTCTTCTCGCCGACGGTCTCCGCCACGCCCTCGGGCTCCATCTCCAGCTGCAGCGTCACCCGCGTCGTCTCGGCATCCAGCTTGTGGAACGTCACGACGCCGGACTGGTCTACCCCGGTGGTGGCGCGCCAGGCGATCCGCTCGTCGGGGTGCTGCTCGGTGATCTCGGCGTCGAACTCGCGCTCGACCCCGGCGATCTTCACCGTCCAGTGCAGGTGCCGGTCGTCGAGCTGGCGGACCGTCTCGACACCGTCCATGAACTGCGGGAACTCCTCGAACTGGGTCCACTGGTTGTAGGCGGTCGTGATCGGGACGTGCACGTCGACGAACTTCGTAGCCGTGGCCATCGGGTGCTCCTCTCATCGGTCGGTTGTGCGGTCTCTCGGCCCGTACCCGGCTGCCCAGCCCGGTAACAACGTGTGCGGCCGGCCCGGATCGGGTACGAACGGCCAGCACGAAGGGGAGGGGTGGATGCGGCTGCGACGATGGGACCCCGCCGGGCCGGCGATCCGGCGGCGCCGCCACGGCAGTGGCTTCGGCTACCTCGACGTCGACGGCGAGGCGCTGCGCGACGAGGCGACACTGGCCCGCATCCGGGCCCTGGTGATCCCACCGGCCTGGGCCGACGTCCGGATCTGCCCGTGGCCGCACGGTCACCTGCAGGCCGTCGGCACCGACGACGCCGGCCGCAAGCAGTACCTGTACCACGAGGCCTGGCGCGTGCAGCGGGACCGCGAGAAGTTCGCCCGCGTCCGCGAGTTCGGCCGGACGCTGCCGAAGGCCCGCGCCCGCATCGCCGCCGACCTCGCGACGCGCGGGCTGAACCGGCGCCGCGTCCTGGCGACGGCCGCCCGGCTGCTCGACATCGGGTTCTTCCGGATCGGCGGCGAGGCCTACGCACAGGAGAACGGCTCGCACGGCTTGGCCACCGTGCTCCGCTCGCACGTCGGCCTCGCCCGCGGTGGGTCGGTCGTGTTCGAGTACCCGGCGAAGTCCGGCCAGGAGCGCGTCCAGGCGGTCGCCGACGCCGACGTGGTCGCGGTGGTGCGGGCGCTGCTGCGCCGGCGCGCGCCGGAGGAGCGGCTGCTCGCCTACTACGAGGGCCGGTCCTGGCACGACGTCCACTCGGCCGACGTCAACGAGTACCTGCACGAGATCTGCGGCGACGACAACAGCGCCAAGGACTTCCGCACCTGGCACGGCACCGTGCTCGCCGCCGTGGCGCTGGCGACGGTGTCCGACGATCCGGCCGGGCTCAGCCGGACCGCCCGCCGCCGGGCCGAGACGCGCGCCATCAAGGAGGTCGCCGAGTACCTCGGCAACACCCCGGCCGTATGCCGCTCCGCCTACGTCGACCCCGCGGTGATCGAGGCGTTCGAGCAGGGCGTCACGGTCCGGCCCACGCTGGAGCGGCTCGGCGCGGACGAGGTCCTGGTCGCCGACGCGGACCGGGAGCGCGTCGAGCGCGCCGTCCTCGACCTGCTCGACGAGTTCGCCTAACGGCGGCCCGGCACGAGGTCCTGGGCCTTCGCCTTCACGCCCTGGACCAGCACGTGCCAGGCGTTCGGATCGCCCCTGAGCAGCGCCTCCGTCGTCTCCTTCAGCTGGTCGAACGTCGCGTGCGGCGGGATCGGCGGCACCTCGGGGTCGCAGCGGACGTCCAGCAGGACGGGGCCGCCGGCGGCCAGCGCGTGGTCCCAGGCGTCGCCCAGCTCGGACGGGTCGTCGACGTTCAGGGCGTCGAAGCCGAAACCGCGCGCCACCGCCGCGTAGTCGATGTCGGGAAGGGACTGCGACTCCTCGAACTTCGGCGCGCCGCCGAGCGCCCGCAGCTCCCACGTCACCTGGTTGAGGTCGTTGTTGTGGAACACGCAGACGATCAGCCGCCGGTCGGTCCAGCGGTCCTGATAGCGGGTGATCGTCAGCAGCTCGGCCAGCCCGTTCATCTGCATCGCGCCGTCGCCGACGAGCGCGACGACCGGGCGGTCCGGGTGCGCGAACTTCGCGCCGATCGCGTACGGCACCGCCGCGCCCATCGTCGCCAGCGTGCCGGACAGCGAGCCGCGCATGGTGCCGCGCATCCGCAGCAGCCGTGCGTACCAGTTGGTCGACGAGCCGGAGTCGGCGGTGACGATCGCGTCGTCGGGGATGCGCAGCGACAGCTCGTGCACGATCCGCATCGGGTTGAGCGGCGCCGCGTCGACCGACGCCTGTCGCTCGACGGTGTCCCACCAGTCCGCGACCGACGACTCGACCCGGGCCCGCCACGACCGGTCGGTCACCGGTCGCAGCAGCGGTAGCAGCGCCCGCAGCGTCGCGCCGGCGTCGCCGATCAGGTTGACCTCGGTCGGGTACCGCAGCCCGGCCATGCGCCCGTCGATGTCGATCTGGACCGCGCGGGCCTGGTCGAAGCCGGGCAGGAACTGGCTGTACGGGAAGCTGGAGCCGACGATCAGCAACGTGTCGCAGCCGTCCATCAGCTCGTAGCTGGCCCGGGTGCCGAGCAGCCCGATCGACCCGGTGACGTACCGGAGGTCGTCGGTGAGCACGTCCTTCCCGAGCAGCGCCTTCGCCACGCCGGCGCCGGTCGTCTCGGCCACCTCCATGATCTCGCCGGCCGCGCCGCGGGCGCCCTGCCCGACGAGGATCGCCACCTTCGAGCCCGCGTTGAGCACCTCGGCCGCCGCGGCCAGCTCCGCGTCGGAGGGGACGGCGACGGACGAGGGCTCGTCCGGCGGGCCGGACGGCACCTGCCGGAACACGTGTGCCGGCGCGCTGTAGTCCAGCTCCTGCACGTCGGCCGGGACGATGACCGCCGTCGGGGCGCGCCGGGCCAGCGCCGTCCGGAAGGCCCGGTCGACGACGTTCGGCAGCTGCTCGGGGACGTTCACGTCGGCCAGGTACTCGCTCGCGACGTCCTTGAACAGCGCGTGCAGGTCGACCTCCTGCTGGTAGTGCCCGCCCATCGCGGCCCGGTCGGTCTGCCCGACGATCGCCACCACCGGCACGTGGTCCAGCTTCGCGTCGTAGAGGCCGTTGAGCAGGTGGATCGCGCCGGGCCCGGAGGTCGCGACGCACACGCCGGGCCGGCCGCTGAACTTCGCGTACCCGACCGCGGCCAGCGCCGCCAGCTCCTCGTGCCGCGTCTGCACGAACCGCGGCCGGTCGTCCGCCGCGCCGAACGCGGCGACGATCCCGTTGATCCCGTCGCCCGGATATCCGAAGACCTGCTCGACGCCCCACTCGCGCAGCCGTCCCAGCAACCGGCCGGCCACCGTCTCGGCCATGATCCCTCCTCGCTCGGCGTGCCTGTCCTCGGCCCGTACCCGACGAGGCGCGAGTCAGTCGCCTAGGGGGTGGCTGACGGATATTGGCGGATGCGGGCGGCGTCCAGGCGTCGATCCAGCAAGGCGCCGGAGGAGATCGATGCGGTGTCATCGGGCGACGACGGCAACGCAGCTGGTCGGCGTCTGGGCGTCGATCCGCGCCGCCGAAGATCCGTCAGCCACCCCCTAGCAGGGAGCCGAGCGGGCCGAGGTCGATGTCGAGGTCGCGGACGGTCAGCCCGTACCGGCCACGCAGCTCAGCCATCGCGGTGTCCAGTCGCAGCAGCGCCTGGCCGAGCGCCTCGACCTGTGCGTCGCTGAGGTCGCCCTCGTCGACGCGGCGCAGCGCCTGGCGCTCCATCAGCTGGCGGATCAGCTCGATGACGGTGAGGACGAGCTTGAACAGGTCCCGTTCGACGGAGTCCGCGTCGGCGTCGATGCGGGCCGGCAGGGCGTGGACCGGCGCGGTCACCGTCGCTCCTCGGCCCGGATCGAGCGGATCAGCGCGCGCAGCCGGACCTCGACCAGGTCGACGCCGGCCAGCGAGATCACGATGTCGCCGGACAGCACGACGCCGGCGCCGAGCAGCCGGTCGAGCAGGTCGACCAGCGCGATCTGGGCGCCATCCGGCCGCACCGGCGCGACCGTCACGGCTCCTCCACGGTCACGAACGAGTACGCCGGCCACGGCCCGGCCAGCTCGAACCGGCAGTCCGGGTACCGCTCCCGCAGCTCCTCGACGGTCGCGACGAACGCGTCCGCTCCGGCGACCGGGACGAGGTAGGCGCCGTTGAGGCTCATCGGGGTGTCGGCGCCGGTCAGCCGCTGGTCCTGGACGGCGAGCCGGCGCGCGTCGGTGGCGTGCCGGGCCAGCTCCTCGTGCACCTGCCCGGCGACGGCGGAGGCCCGGGCCAGCGCGTCGTCGCGGGCGGTGGCGACGGCCTTGCGACGCAGCAGGTAGGCCGCTCCGGCGCCCGGCGCACCGGCCGCCGGCTGCGGGTCGGTGTCCGGATCCGCCGGCTGCGGCGCGTGCACCTTCACGCTCCACTCCGCGTGCCCGGCGATCTCGTCCAGCGTGCGACGCAGCCCGTCCTGCCAGCGCTCCAGTCGGTCGCGGACGCCGTCGTCGTCGGCCACGATGGTGGCCAGCCGCAGCGGCGCGGCCGGGACGGCACGCGCCACCCCGTCGATGACGGCGTGGTGGGCCCGCGCCACCGCCGCCAGCCAGCCGGCGTCAGAGAGATTCTGCGCCAGCGCCTCCTCGCCGAACGGGCCGTCCGGGCCGATGTCGACGGTCCCGACGACCGCGACGAGGTCGCGGTGCCGCACGGCGCGCACCGGCTCGTCCGCCACGCCGCGCAGCCCGCCGAGGACGTCGTCGCCGACCGGCGCCGCGATCGCGTACAGGTAGCTACCGGTCTGCGTCATCGCGCTCCCTGTCGCCGTTGCGGTCGCCGTTGCCCGACAGCATCGGATCGCGGCGCCACCAGTCGATGCCCATCTCCTGCGCCTTGTCGACCGACGCCACCAGCAGCCGGATCCGGATCGTCAGCAGCTCGATGTCGAGCAGGTTCACCCGGATGTCGCCGGCGATGACGATGCCCTTGTCCAGCACCCGTTCCAGGATGTCGGCGAGGTTCGCCGGCTGCGGCGGCGCCGCCAGCGCCGACCCGTACGGCCGGGTCAGCGGCGCGCGCTCTCTGCCCTCCGTCATGCGTCAGTCCTCCCTCGACGCGCCGCGCGAGTAGCGCCGCACGCGCCGGTAGCCGGTCAGGTCACCGTCGGAGTCCAGGTCGACGGCGTACTCGGCCATCACGTCGGTCGAGTGCGGGATCCGCTCCAGCTCGAGCACCTCGACCCGCACCTGCCAGCCGTCGTCGCTCCGCTCGATGCCGATGACGGACTCGGCCGTGCGCCCGCTCAGCTCCTCGAGCTGCTCGACCGCCCGCGCGACCGCCTCCGTCGCCTTCACAGCAACCGCCCGATCAGCTCGTCCTCCATCGCCGCGGCCTCCTCCTCGGACAGCAGCCCGGCGGCCCGGTCCGCGTCCACCTGCTCCAGCGCCGCGCGGATCGCGACCGGGTCGTGGTACTGCCGTTCGGCCTCCTCACCGATCAGCCGGGCAATCGCCACGACGCCGCGGACCGGCGCCAGTGGCCAGGTGACCAGCCCGGTCAGGAGACCCATCGGTCGTCGCCCGGCACGAAGTCGTACGGCGCCATCGGCCCGACGAGCCGGACCCGGCCGCGACCGGCCAGGTCACGCGCCGCCTGCTCGGCGGCCTGCTCGAACGCCTCCAGCTGCTCGTCGGCGACCAGGAACGCGACGTCGACGAGGTGGTCCACCTCGCCGGCGGCCCGGATGTTCCAGGCGCCGCAGTGCGGCACGAGCAGGTCCAGCAGGGCCGCGCTGTCGATGTCGCGCTTGATCTCCAGCGCCCGGGCCACCAGCTCGCCGAGCCGGAGCCGCTCGGTCCAGCTCGCCTCGACGGCGAGGTCGCGAGTGTGGTCGCGCAGCGCGGCGATCTCCGGCTCCTCCCGGACGATCTCGGCCAGAACGGCCTCCTCGTCATAGCGGGCCCGGACGACGTACTGCCGGTGACCGGCCAGATCGTCGAGCACGTCCGCGAAGTAGTCCACGTTCGGCGCGAGCAGCTCGCCGACGACCGCGTCGGTGTCGGTGACGACGGCGCCAAACCGCACCGGGATCAGCGCGCACCGTCCCGCCAGCGCGTCCGTGACCCGGCTGTGCGCCAGCAGGTCGTCGCGCAGGCCGAAGGCCCGATCCGTCTCGACCTTGCCGACGACGGCGGCCACGGGGCCGTGCGCGATCAGCTCGATGCCGTTGTCGTCGATCCCTGTCAGGTCGTCCGGCACGGACGTGCCGGCCGGAACGATCGCATACACGTACTGCGCCGTCAGCGCGGCCGGGCCGGCCGTACGGTCGTCCATCGTGGCTCCCGAATCCGTCAGGGTCATTCGCTCTGGCTCCTTCGGCGGCGAGCCGGCGCCTTCTTGGCCGGCCGGCGCCGTTCCTCGTCCTCCTCCTCGTCGCCGCCGCCGGTGAAGGCCTCCTTGATGCCCTCGATGGCGCCGGAGGTCTTGCCCCTGGCGGCCTGGTGCACGCCGTCACCCATCAGCTCGGTGAGGTCCTTGCCTCCGTGCTCGTACAGGTCGAGCCGGTTGGTCGCCTCCGCGAAGCGCAGGTAGGTGTCGACGCTGGCGACGACGACGCGGGCGTCGATGGTCAGCAACTCGATGCCGACCAGGGAGACCCGCACGTACGCGTCGATCACCAGACCCTTGTCCAGGATGATGTCGACGACGTCGGCCAGCCCGCTGGACGAGGGCCGTTGCAGCTGACCCCCTCCGGAGCGTCGTTGGTTGACCATGGTCATGCCATCACCTCTCGCTCTCGTCGTCCTCGGCCGGTTCTTCCTCGTCCTCGTATTCCTCTTCGCCGAGGTCCTCGGCCTCTTCGGGCTCCTCCTCGGGCTCCTCCTCGGGCTCCTCCTCCTCGTACTCCTCGTCGGCGAGGTCCTCGGCCTCCTCGGGCTCCTCCTCCTCGTACTCCTCGGCCTCTTCCGCCTCGGCGGCCTCGCGCTCGCGCGCCTCCTCGTCGGTCTCCTCGACCTGGCTGTCGTGGATCTCGCCGCGCCAGCCCTCGACCTCGTCGGGGTCGCGCAGCAGGTGCACCATGACGTGGCGGCGGAAGTGCTTGAGCTCCAGCCGGGCCCGGCGGCCCTGCGCCCGCCATAGGTTTCCGGTGCGCTCGAACAGGCCCTGCGGGTAGTACTCGAGCACGATGACGACCCTGGTCAGCCGCGGCGCCAGCTCGTGGAACGTCACCGCGCCGTCGACGTGACCCTTGTCGCCGCTCGAGCGCCAGACGATCAGCTCGTCCGGCACCTGCTCGAGGATCGTCGCCGACCAGGTGCGGTGTGACCAGAGCACCTGCGCCTTGAAGTCGACCTTCTCGTCGCTCTTCTGCTCGACGCTCTCGACCTTCTTCATGAAGCCGGAGAAGTCCTGGAACTGCGTCCACTGGTTGTAGACGACGTCGACCGGCGCGCCGATGTCGATCTCCTCGACGATGTTGGTCGAGCGGGTCGCCCTGTCGCCCTTCGTGCCCTCGTTCGAGCTCCGCGAGAACGCGCCGACGACCTTGTCCTTGACGCCGCCGACGGCGCCCTTGACCGCGCCGGGCAGGCCGCCCTTCGCCGCGCCCGCCAGCGCGGCGGCGCCGATCGGGCCGCCGGCGGCGATGTCGTCGAGCTTGTCTGTCGCCCTGCCGATGCGTTCGCCGGCGGACTGGATGGCCCATTCGCCGAGCGACGTCAGCCCATGCTTCGCCTCGTCCTTGAGCCGGTCCAGCGGCAGCTCGTCGAGCAGTCCGCGCATGCTCTGGTCAGGACGGGCGTCTGTGTCGGTGCGCGCCATGGGTCACTTCCTCGATCCGGAGCGGGACCGGCCGGACGTGCTCTTCTTCGCCGTCCGCTTGCGGGCCGGCGCCTCCTTGCGGGCCGGCGCCTCCTTGCGGGCCGGGGCCTCCTTGCGAGCCGACGCCGAGCGCTTGGCCGGCACCTTCTTGGCCGCCCGCTTGCGGGGCCGCGGCCGCTCCTCTTCCTCGGGCTCCTCGGGCTCCTCGCTCCGGTCGGAGCCGCCGACGGGTACACGCTCGGTGAGCGCGCCGGTCAGCCGGTCCGAGCGGTCGCGGATGGAGTCACTGAACTTGTCGATGCGCTGCCCGACGACGCCGGTCGCCGCGCCGCGGGCGGCCGTGTACAGCGTGGTCCGGACCTGGTCGGAGAGCTTCGCCAGCTCGGGGCGGCTCTCGACGAACTCGCCGGCCTGCCGCACCATGCCGCGCGGGTCGGTGGCCAGCCGCTTGCCGGCCAGCATGCTGCCGACCGCGATGGCCAGCTTGAGTCTCTTTCTCCGGCCCAGGACGTAGCCGGCGGCCGCCGCTGCGGCGACCCGGGTGGCCGTGTTCATGACGCGCTCCCTTTGTAGGGGTTTGTAGATCTTTGTGGGTATTCGCTGCGCGTACCCGGAGGAGGCTGTCGCAAACGACGGCCGCCCAGCGCCGATGCCGGTCAGGCGGCCAGCCGCAGCAGCCGCTGGAGCATCGGAATGCTCGGGTAGTAGTCCTCGTCGACGCGCTCGATCAGCAGCGCGACATAGTCGGCGACGTCGTCGTCGGTGAGCAGCGCCTCGATGTAGTCGAGCATCGTCGCCGACGGGTACTGGTCCGCCGCGACCTTGCGCATGAGCGCCTCGACGACGGCCTTCCGGATGGCTTCCCGTTGGTTCGGCATGACCCCTCCTGCACGGCCGAGAACTCGACTCTGATCGGTTACCACCTGGCTCTCGCCGCAAACGGGCCGGAACCGGACTTTTCCGGCGTCCTCGCCGGTGAGCAGGCGCGCACGCGGCGCAATCCCTTCGATCCGGTTTCGCGTACAACAACTCGCCGGGGGAGACGGTCGGAGATCGGGTGGAGCCGTGAAGGTGATCGGGGTCGGGGTCGGACGCACGGGCACGCTCTCGCTGAAGGCCGCGCTGGAGCGGCTGGGCCGTGGGCCGTGCTTCCACGGCCGGCACCTGCTTGACCATCCGGGCCGGCTGCCGCTGTGGGAGGCCGCGGCGGCCGGCCGGCCGGTGGACTGGACGGCGGTGCTGGCCGGCTACCGGTCCACCGTCGACTGGCCGGCCGCGGCGTTCTGGCGACAGCTCACCGAGGCGTTCCCGGAGGCGCGGGTCGTTCTGACGGTGCGCGAGGCGGAGGCCTGGTACGACAGCGTCGAGCGGACGATCTACCGGATGTTCGGCGACGGCCCGGCCGACGAGCGCGTGTCAGCGGCGCGGCGCACCGTTCCCGGCCTGGACGTCTTCACCGACCTGCACCGCAAGGTGATCTGGGACGGCTTCTTCGGCGGCCGGTTCGCCGACCGGGCGGCCGCGATCGGCAGGTACGAGCGCCACAACGCCGCTGTCATCCGCGACGTCGACCCGGACCGGCTGCTCGTCGTCACGCCCGGCGCCGGCTGGGGACCGCTGTGCGACTTCCTCGGCGTCACCGTCCCAGCCGAGCCGTACCCGCACCTCAACGACACGGAGAGGTTCTGGGCCGGCATCGGCGCTCAGCGAGCCGGCTCCACGTAGCCGACGTCGAGGAAGCCGGCCGCGTCGTCGCCGTCGGTCCAGCACCACAGCCGGCCGGTGCGCCACCCGTCCGGCAGTGCGGTGCGCAGCAGCACCGGCTCGCTGAGCGCGAACGGCTCGGCGGTCAGCGGCGCGGACTCCAGGTCCGGCTTCGTGTCGGCGCCGGGACGGGGTGCGCCGGCCGGGGCCCACGCGGCCCGGACTGTGGTGTGCAGCGACCCGGGACCGTGGTGCGACACCCGCACCGGGACCTCGAACTCGGCGTCGCCGGGCGCGAGGTCGGTGCCGGCGGCCAGCGGCTCGACGTCGAAGACGAGCGTCGTGACCGCGTTGACGATCGCCGGGTCGAAGCCGCCGAGGTCCTTCGCCGACCGGTCCGCGGCCAGCAGCCCGGCGCTCTCGTGCTCGACGTCGGCCAGCTCGGTGTAGACGTAGCCGGCGATGCGGTCGTGCCGTCGCAGCTCCTGCGTCTGCCAGCGCAGGTGCCAGCCGCGCTCCAGGCTGGTGAAGCCGCCGCCGTACTCGCTGTTGAGGAACGGCACGCCGGACCTCGGCACCGCGTCGGAGGCGTAGATCGCCTTGTGCTCGACGTGGTCCGGGCCGAGCCGGACGGGGAAGTCGGCGCGCTCGCCGGCCGCCAGGGCGGCGACGGTCCGCGCCCACGAGACCGGGTCCTCGTCGTAGTGGTGCCAGTCCACCAGGTCGGTGCGCACGTGCGTCCAGCCGGAGTTGTCGACGATCGGGCGGGTCCGGTCCAGCGCGGCGAGCAGGTCGTAGGCGCGGCGGACGGCCTCGCGCTTGCGCTCGTCGCCGGGGATGTCCCAGTCCAGCCCCCACTCCTCGTTGTAGAGGCCCCACACGACGATGGACGGGTGGTTGCCGTCGCGGCAGACCATCGCGGCCAGCTGGTCCTCGAACGCCGCGCACGCGGCGTCGGTGAACCGGCTCGTGCTGGCGGGCTCGGCCCACACGAGCATCCCGGCGCGGTCGGCCTCGTGCAGCCAGCGCGGGTCCTCGAACTTCAGGTGCTTGCGGACGAGGTTGTAGCCGGCCGCGGCGGCCAGCCGGAGGTCCGCGCGCAGTGCCTCGACGTCCGGCGCCGTGAGGCCGGTGCCGGGCCAGTAGCCCTGGTCGAGGACGCCGCGGACGTAGAGCGGCTCGCCGTTGAGGGTCAGCCGCGTCCCGTCGGAGCCGACGCGGCGCAGGCCCGTGTGCGCGGCGAGCGTGTCGACGCCGCCGGCGGTGCGCAGCGTGACGTCGACGCGGTACAGGTGCGGGTCCGCGGGCGACCAGAGGCGGGGCGCGTCCAGCGCCAGCCGGCCCCGGGCGACGCCGGTCGCGTCGCAGGTCAGCTGCGCGACGACGCTCTCAGTGTGCAGGGTGACGACGGCGCCGGCGGCGGCCGGACCGGTCGCCGTGACCGTCACGTCGATGCCGGTGAGCGAGTCGCCGCGCAGCTCGACGGCCTCGACGTGGGTGGCCGGCCGGCGCTCCAGCCAGACCGGCTGCCAGATGCCCGACGTCGGGGTGAAGCTGACGCCGTCGTAGTCGTCGCGCGGGATGGAGCGCTGCTTGCCGTGCGGGATCTCCCGCTTGTCCGCCGGCGCATGCACCCGTACGACGATCTCGGCCCGCTCCCCCGGCGCCGCGACGTCGCCGAGCCCGAGCTCGAACGGCGTGTAGCCGCCGGTGTGCCGGCCCACCGGCACGCCGTTCACCCACACGAGCGCCTCGTGGTGCACCGCGCCGAAGCAGAGGAACGCCTGCTGTCCGGCCCACGCGGCCGGGACGGTCACCGTCGTCCGGTACCAGGCCGTCTCCAGCCAGGTCCGGCCGACGCCCGACGCCGGTGTCTCCCAGGCGAACGGCACGACGATCGACTCCGCCCACGGGCCGGACGGCAGGTCGTCGGGGCCGCTCGCCTCGGCGGTCTCGTCGGGCCGGAACTCCCACCGTCCGTCGAGCGGGAGCCAGGCCGCCGAGCGGTCGCGGTCCGGGCGGGGGAACTCGTGCGGGTGCGTCACGGGTCGGTGCCTTTCGTCGAGCGGTCGGGCGCGGTCAGCCTTTGACCGAGCCGGCGAGGATGCCGTTGATGAAGTGGCGTTGCAGCAGCACGAACACCACGAGGAGCGGGATGAGCGCGATCGAGCTGGCCGCCAGGAGCTCGCCCCAGACGGTGGCGAAGTCCGCGCCGATGCGGTTGCCGGTGATGTTCTGCGCCAGCGTCGCCAGCACGACCTGGAGCGTCTGCATGGACTCCTGCGAGGTGACCACGACCGGCCAGACGAAGTCGTTGTAGATGTTCATCACCGTCAGCACGGCGAGGCCGGCCAGCCCGGGCCGGATCACCGGCAGCACGATCGAGACGTAGATGCGGAACTCGCCGCACCCGTCGACCCGGGCCGCGTCCAGCAACTCGTCCGGCACGGCCGCGATGACCTGCCTCATCCAGAAGATCGCGAACGCGTCGACGGCGCCGGGCAGCACCAGCGCCTGGTAGGTGTTCACCCAGCCCAGCTCGCGCATCTGCAGCAGCAGTGGCACGACCAGCACGATCGTCGGCAGCATGAGCGTGAGCAGGACGGCGCCGAAGATCACGTTCTGCCCGGCGAACCGGTATTTGGCGAACGCGAACCCGGCGAGCGGTGCGAAGAACAGCGTCAGCCCGCCCTTGAGCACCAGGACGATCGCGGTGTTGAGGAAGCCGGAGCCGATCGGGACGTCCTCGAACATCGCCCTGTAGTTGCCGAGCGTGAACGACCCGGGGTCGACGCCGAGCGGGTCTGTGATGATCGTCGCCGGCTCCTTCAGCGACGACAGCACCGCCCACACGACGGGCGCGAGGAACGCCGCCGTCAGCACGATCAGGAACACGTGCGACCCGATGGCGGGCCGGCTCGCCCGCCGCATCAGTCCCGCTCCCGCAGCAGCCGGACGAACAGCAGGGAGATCAGCATCACGAGCGCCACCAGCAGGAACGAGTTGGCCGAGCCGGTGCCGAGGTCGGACCGGCCGAGATGTTCGTAGAGGTAGAGGCCGGCGGTGGTCGTCGAGCCGTACGGGCCGCCGCCGGTGACGACGTAGGGCTCGGCGAACATCTGGAACACCGCCAGCGTCTGCATGACGACGAGGAACAGCACGACCCGGCGGACCAGCGGCACGGTGATGCTGACCAGCTGCCGGGTCCGGGACGCGCCGTCGAGCTCGGCCGCCTCGTACACCGACGCCGGGATCGACTGCAGCCCGGACAGCAGGATGACGATCGCGAACCCGGTCGTCTTCCAGAGGAACAGCAGCGCCAGCGTCGGCTTGGCCCACGTCGTCGACGTCAGCCAGTCCAGCTGCGGCAGCCCGGCGGCGCCGAGCAGCCGGTTCACCGCGCCGTAGTCCGCGTCGAAGACCACGATCCAGATCTGCGCCATCGCCACCAGCGGCGTCACGAACGGAACCAGCGCGACCGTCCGGTAGAAGCCGCGCATCCGCAGCTTCGCGTTGTTCAGCAGCACCGCGGCGATCAGCGCGATCACCACCTGGGCCGGCACGATGAGCAGCCACAGCACCGCCGAGTCGGCCAGTGAGGACCAGAACGCGTCGCTGCCGAGCAGGTACGTGTAGTTGTCCCAGCCGACCCACTGGGCCGGCCCGGACCCGCTCCACGAGGTGAAGCTGAGCCGGAACGTGTAGATCAGCGGGTAGACGCCGAACGCGAGGAACAGCACCACGAACGGGAGCACGAACGCGTACGGCGCCAGCCGGCGGCCGGACGGTCGCCGGCTGGCCGTCGGCCTGCGGCCGGACGGTCGCCGGGCCGGCGCCGCGCTGCGGGTGATCGTCACGACGCGCGGTCCACCAGGTTGGTCTGGATCTGCTCGGTGGACTCGGCGATCACCTGCTCCGGTGTCAGCTCGCCGTCGAACATCCGCTGCAGGTTGTCGCCGAGGTAGTCCACGGCGCCGGCCCACCAGCTCGGGATCGGCGTCCCGCCGGGGATCTGCTCACCGGCCTCGATCGCGACCGGCCACAGGTCCTGCCCGCCGAGCGCGGCCAGCGGCCCGAACAGCGGCGTGGCCGGGTCGGCCGCCGGCGCGTAGCTGGGCACCGACGTGTTGAGGCCGTCCGGGTAGATCGCGTTGGGTCCGTAGACGGCCTGGAAGCCCTCCGGGTCGAACACCAGGAACTCGTAGAACAGCCACGCCAGCTCCGGGTTCTGCCCGTCGCGCGGGATGACGAAGCTCGACCCGCCCATGGCGCCGCTGCGAGCGCCGCCGTCGGTCCACGCCGGCAGCGGCATCGCCCGCCACTGGCCGGTGGTCTGCGGCAGCAGCTGCTGTGGCGCGAAGTCCCACCAGATCGCCCACGGGACGAACACCTGCTGGCCGCTCTCCAGCGTCGCGAGGTCGGCCGGGCCGAGGTACTCCGCGCGGGTGCCGAGGCCGGCCTTGTTCACCTCGTCAAGCCAGGTGAGGATCTGCAGGTACTCGGGCGAGTCCAGCCGCAGCTCGCCGTCCTCGTCGGCCAGGCTGGTGCCCAGCTGGCTGGCGAACATCTCCAGCCAGAGCTGGCCGAGGAACGGCTCCTTCTCCAGATGGATCGGCGCGGCGTCCGGCCGGGCCGCCTTCAGCTGCTCGGCGGCGGCGAACAGGTCGTCGTAGGTCTCGATGGACGCCGGGTCGATGCCGGCCTCGTCGAGGATGTCGGCGCGGTAGTAGAGCAGGCCGGGGTTGAGGTCCCACGGCACGCCGTAGATGCGCCCGTCGACGGTGTTGACCTCGGCCTTCTGCGCGGCGATGTCGCCGAGATACGGCTCCAGCACGGCCGACAGGTCGTAGAAGTGGTCGGACAGGCCGGCGACCTTGGCGTCGTCGAGGAACACCCCGTCCGGCACGTCGGCGCCGGCGACCAGCGTGGTCGGCAGCTTGGTGTCGATGTCGACGGCCTCGTGGTGCACGACGATGTCGGGGTAGCGCTCGTTGAACCGCTCGATGACGCCGTCGAAGACCTCGAACAGGTCGCCGGAGCGGTCCCAGATGGTGATCTCGCCGGACGGCGCGTCGGTGTCCGGCGCGGCCAGCGTGCCCTCGGACGGGCCGGTGCCGGTGCCGCCGGACTCCGGCCCGGAGCTGACGTCGGGGCCGCAGGCGGCCAGCACGACCGCCGTCAGACCGGCGGCGGCCGCGACGGCCCGCCGGCGGAGCTGGGTGCGCTTCATGACACTCCTTTGTGTGAACCACCAGCAGATTTGCAACGTGGCAAAGAATGTAGCGCAATTTTCCACGTGGCAAAAGCTATCCTTGTCGGGATCATGGACGGCGGCGGTCGAGCGGGAGGTCGGGGATGAGCCAGGTCACCGTGAAGGACGTGGCCCGGCTGGCCAAGGTGTCGCCCCGCACGGTGTCGAACGTCGTGAACGACTACACGCACGTCAGCGCCGACGTCCGGCGCCGGGTCCTGGCCGCCATCGACGAGCTGGGCTACCGGCCCAACCTCGTCGCACGCAACCTGCGCACTGGGCGCACCGGCCTGCTCGCGCTGATCGTCCCCGAGATCGACGTCCCCTACTTCAGCGAGCTGGCCCGGGCGGTCATCGACGTCGCGTCGGCGCACGGCTACCGGGTGATGATCGACCAGACCGGGCACGACCACGAACGGGAGCGGCAGCTGCTCACCGGCAGCGATCGCACCATGCTCTTCGACGGCATCCTGTTCAGCCCGTTGGTCACGCAGGACGAGATCGACGGCATCGACGCTGCCACCGTCCTGCCGATGATCCTGCTCGGCGAGCACACGTTCACCGGCCGGTTCGACCACATCGCCATCGACAACGAGCGGGCCGCACACGAGGCCACGACGCACCTGGTCGCGACCGGACGGCGCCGCATCGCCGCCGTCGGCGTGCAGCCGCGCGAGACGTACCGCACGCCCCGGCAGCGCACCGCCGGCTACCTGCGCGCGCTGGCCGACGCCGGCCTCCAGCCCGACGACGACCTCGTCGTGCCGGCCGCGCAGTACCACCGCCGCAACGGCTACGACGCGGCCCGCCGGCTGCTCACGCTGGACACTCCGCCGGACGCGATCTTCTGCTACTCCGACCTGCTCGCGATGGGCGCGATGCGGGCGGTCCAGGACGCCGGCCGGCGCATCCCCGACGACGTCGCGATCGTCGGCATCGACGACATCGAGGAGGGCCGGTACGCGATCCCGTCGCTGAGCACCGTCGCCCTGGACAAGGACGTCATCGCGACCAAGGCGCTGGAGCAGCTGGTCCGGCGGATCGAGGAGCCGGACCGCCCGGCCACCCAGATCGTCGTCCCGCACACGCTGATCGAGCGGGACAGCACCCGGGTCGCGGACCGCACCGGCTAGGGTCGCGAACCGTGCGCACCCCATACGACACGTGGTTCGGTCCGGACGCCTTCGACGCGACCTACGGCTACGACCTCGACGCGCTGCTGGCCGCCGGGGCGCCGGACGAGCCGGACGGGTTCGCCGAGTTCTGGACGGCGCTGTACGCGCGGGCGCTCGCGGTCGACCCGGAGCCGGTCGTCCGGCCGGTGCCCGGGCGTCCCGGCTGGCACGACGCCGAGTTCACCTCCCTCGACGGCGTGCGGCTGGGCGGCTGGCTGTGGCTGCCGCCGGACGGCGTCGTCTCGCGCGCTGTCGTCGTTGGGCACGGCTACGGCGGCCGGGACGAGCCCGACGAGGACCTCGCGCTGCCCGGCGCCGCCGTCCTCTTCGCCGCGTCGCGCGGGCTGCCGTCGCGCGGTCTGGTCCCCGGCATCCCGGCCGTCGGCGCCGAGCACGTGCTGCACGGGATCGGGTCGCGCGACACGTACGTGCACGGCGGCAGCGTCGCCGACGTCTGGTGCGCTGCGTCAGCGCTGCTGACGCTGGTGCCGTCGCTGTCCCGGGTCGGTCATGCCGGCGCCAGCTTCGGCGGCGGGATCGGCGCGCTGGCGCTGCCCTGGGACGACCGGTTCGACCGCGGCGCGCTGACGGTGCCCAGCTTCGGCAACCACGACCTGCGCCTCACGATGCCGTGCACCGGCAGCGGCGAGGCCGTCCGTCAGCACGTCGCCCGGCATCCGGAGGCGCGCGAGGTGCTGCGGTTCTTCGACGCGGCGACGGCGGCGCGGCGGCTGCGGATCCCGATGCTGGTGGCACCGGCGCTCTGGGACCCCGCCGTCCCGCCTCCCGGCCAGTTCGCCGTCCACAACGCGATCCCCGGCCCGAAGCAACTGGTGGTGCTGGGCGCCGGCCACACCGAGTACCCGGACCAGGCCGCCGACGACGAGCGGCTGCGCGCCGCGCTGCGGACGTTCCTGCTCGCCTGACCCGGACGCTCGTCGCTGGTGATGCAACCGCCGGCGCTCGGCCGGTGCCGGCGGCCGTGACCGGCTGCCCACGCCGCTCACCCGACGCCGCTCAACGGCCGTCGCCTCCGCATCCGCCGTCGCCGGTTGCCGCGTTCGTGGCGGCCGCCACGGTCGCCACGCACGCCACTGTCGGTGCCCGCCCATAGGGTTGGGTGACCCACCCAGCCGGACGGGGTCCACCTACCACCACCGGTCGCCGAAAGTCACGCGGCCTGCAGCTCACCGGCTCGGCGCCACCGGCCGCCGTCCAGCACCCACGGGGCCCGCGCCCCGCGCCGCCGCGCGTGCTGCTCGACGTCGAACGCCGTCCCCACCACGGCCGCCGCGATCGCCACTGTCGGTGCCCGCCCGTAGGGTTGGGTGACCCACCCAGCCGGGCGGGGTCCACCTACCGCAACGGTCGCCGAAATTCACGCGGTCGTGCAGCTCACCGAACCGGCGCCACCGCTCGCACGTCCAGCATCCACGGCGCCCGCGCCCGTGCCGGCGCGTGCAGCTCGACGTCGAATGCCGCGCCCACGACGGCCGCCACCTCTGTCACGTCGCGCGGTTCCTCCGGCTCCTCGCTGAGCAGCCGGGCGACCCGGCCGCGGGCGGCCTTGGCGGCATGCGGCGAGCCGGGCACGCGCAGCAGCACCCAGCGCCCGGCCAGCTCCGGCCCCGGCCGCCACACCGGCGTGTAGCTGCTCGATCTCAGGTCGACGACGACGCCGTCGCCGGCCGCGTCCGTCAGCACCGGGCCGAGCCGGCCGCGCCAGAACGCCTCCAGCCCCGGCGCCTCCAGCCCGTCCAGACGCGCGCAGATTCCCAGCCGGTACGCGGGCACCCGATCGCTCAGGCGCAACGCCCCGAACAGCGACGACACGATGACCACTCGCCGCGCCGCCTCCCTGGCCAACGTCGCCGGGTCGAACGCCGCGTACAGCACCCCCCGGTACAGGCGCCCGGCCGCGACGGTGGGCGCCGTCCACACCCCCACGTTGCGGGCGACCTCCGCCGCCGCACCGGCCGGCGCATCCAGCCGGCGCACCGCGTCCGGCAGCCGGCTCGTCCGCACCATCGCGTCGAGCACCTGCCCGCGCGCGGACGTCAGCTCGGGGAACGACAGCCCCGCCAGGTCGAGGCCGGCGCCGCTCTCCGGCCACGCCTGCGTCTCCGACGGCGGCAGCACGATCAGCACGTTGACCAGCGTAGGACCGGACGTGTTCGCCGACCGTTCGCTCACCGGCCACGCGGGCGGCAAGATTGCGGGAGCAGGCTCCCGATCATGCGCCGATCCGCCGCCCTCGCCGCCGTCGCCCCGCTCCTCTTCGCGCTCGTGCCGCAGCCCGACGTCGTCACCACGGACAACGAGACGCCCGTGCTGTACGACGACGATGAGGGCGGGAACGCGTCCGGCGACGACCCGGCGATCTGGGTGCATCCGAGCCGCTCGGACCGGTCGATCGTCGTCGTGACGGCGAAGGAGGGCGGGCTGCGCGTCTACGACCTGGACTCGCGTGAGCTGCAGTCGCTGCCGGCGACACCGGCGCCGCGCGCCGACGGCGTGGACGGGCGGTACAACAACGTCGACATCGCCTACGGGCTGAGCGTCGGCGGCCGCACGGTCGACGTCGCGGTGGTGTCGGACCGGTACAACGACCAGCTGCGGTTCTTCACCATCGACCCGGCCGGGTCCCGGGCCGCGACGCCGCTGCGCGAGGTCACGGCTTCGGAGCAGGAGTTCCTGTTCAGCCCGGACCGCGCGACGGTCGACGACGAGCAGACGGCGTACGGCGTCGCGGTGTGGCAGCCCAGCGAGGCCGAGACGTACGCCGTCGTCACGCAGGAGGGCGCCACGACGATCGCGACGGCCCGGATCACTCCGCGGAGCGACGGCACCGTCGCCTACACCGGCGTCGAGCACCTGGAGCTGCCCGGCAGCTTCCCGCTCCCCGGCGGCGGCACCTGGACGCCGTGCGAGGAGCCCGGCGTCGAGCCGCAACTGGAAGGCGTCGCCGTCGACCAGCGCACCGGTGTGCTGTACGCGACGCAGGAGGACGTCGGCCTGTGGCGGATCCCGCTGCCGCTGGGCTCCGGCGAGCCGCGGCTGATCGACACGGTCGCCGACTTCGGCGTCCATGACGTGTACGACCAGGAGACTGAGGAGTGCGTCCCGGCCGACCCGGACCAGCCCGGCCTCGGCGGGCCGAACCTGGTCGCCGACGCGGAGGGCGTCGACGTCTACTACGGGCGCGGCCGGGTCGGCTACGTCATCGTCTCCAGCCAGGGCGACGACCGGTTCGCCGTCTACTCCACGCTGGGTCACAACCGCTCGCTCGGCACCTTCCGCGTCGAGGGCGACGGCGTCGACGACGTCAACGGGTCCGACGGCCTCGCGGTCACCAACCGCGTCGTCGGCGACTACCGCGAGGGCCTGCTGGTCACCCACGACGAGCCGGAGACCGGTCCCGGCACCGACCCCGAGCGCGACGCCACCAACTTCTCCTACGTCGACTGGGGCCAGGTGGCCGACGCGCTCGACCTGAAGATCAGCACCGAACCCGGCAACGATCCGAGGTACTGACATGATCCTCCGTCGTCTGATTCCCCTGATGATCGCGGTCGCCGTCGCGCTCGCGGGCCAGAGCACTCCGGCCGTCGCCACGACCCCCACCGAGGCCTGGACCGCCCCCGGCCAGTCCTGGGCGCTCTTCTCCGACGACGGGACCCTCGTCCTGTCCGCCGGGAACACCGCCGCCGGGGGTCGCCTCGAGCTCCGTCAGGCCGGCACCGGCGCCGTCGTCCGCGTCGTGACCAGCCCGTTCAAGTTCCACGCCGTGGCGCTGTCGGCGGACAACCAGACCATCGCCGCCACCGTCACCGACACCAGTTCCGGGGCGACCGTGCGGACGATCCGCCTCTACCGGGTCTCGACCGGCGCGCTGGTGCGGTCCATCCCGACGTCGGCCGCCCGGGAGCTGGACAGCCTGCACTTCGCGCCGGACGGGCAGACCATCGCGGCGATGGACGCCCGGTCCTACGAACGCGGCGGCCAGGTACACGTCCACCGGGTGTCCGACGGCGCCCGCGTCAGGCTGCTGACCGTGCCCGCCACGACGGCCGGGGTGCGCTTCTCGCCGGACGGGCGGTTCCTCGCCGCCAACGACCGCGTCGTGGCCGACGGTCGCGCGGTCCCCGGAGTGCGGGTGTTCCGCACCGACACCTGGGCCTCCACGCTGTCGCTGGCCGACGGCAACCTGCTGGTCCGCTGGACGCCGGACGGCGCCGGGCTGTGGACCAAGCGCATCCTGCCCGGTGTGCCCACCGGGATCCGGCTGGTGAGCATGCCGAGCGGCGCCGTGCAGCGCTCGCTCGACCTGGACCTCTACGACGGCGTGTCCGACGTGACCGACGACGGCACGCTGGCGCTCACCCACCGGCTCGTCGCGCCGCGCCGGACGCTGACCTTCACCAGCACGCTGACCGGCGCCGACGTCGCGACGTACGAGTTCGGGCAGGACGTGTTCCCCGGCGACATCAGCCTGGACGCCACGCTGTTCACCTACGCCCGGACCACCGCGCCCAGCGCGTTCGACGTCCACGTGGCGCGGACGCCCACGTCCTAGCCGGCCGGGCGGCCGAACTCGGCGTACAGGGTCTCGCCGGACTCCAGCGCCAGCAGTGCGGTCGCCAGCCGGCGGGCCATCGACGGACGGAGCCGGCGACTTGCCTCGTCGAGCGGGAGGAACACGAGCCCGCGGACCTCGACCGGGTCGGCGGTGATGCGGGCGGTCGTCGCGGCGTCCAGCACGCCGCCGTCGAACACGAAGACGATCTTGTCGAGCCAGGGGCCGCTGGCCGGGACCCAGTCGACCACCAGCGCGCGGCCGACGGGAAGGTCGACGCCGAGCTCCTCGCGCACCTCTCGGCAACAGGCCCGCAGCGGCGACTCGTCGGCCTCGCAGTTGCCGCCGGGGATCTCCAGCGTGGGCTTGTAGGTCGGCTCGAGGAAGAGGATCCGCCCGGCCTCGTCGCGGAACAGCGCCCCGCCGGCCGCGGTCTTGCGCGGTAGCCGTGCGGCGACACCGGCGTGGAACTCACGCTCCGGCTCGCCCTCGGCACGGACGTCCTCGTCGAACTGAGCGTCCGTCATCGGCCGGCTTCGAGCAGCCGCTTGAGCCGGGCGAGGTCCTTCTCGTTCGCGCGCCGCATCGCCGCCGCCAGCACCGGGCCGGCGACCTTGGCGAACCCGGCCGGCTCACCACGGTTGCGCAGCGTCATGCGGGTCCCGCCGTCGCCCGCGGGCTCCCACGTGTAGGTCGTCTCCATCGGGAACGGTCCCTGCGCCGTCCGCATGACCAGACGCCCCGGGCCGTGCTCGACGACCTCGTAGGTGTAGGCGAGCGTCCGGCCGAGGAACCGGGCGACGAAGTCCAGTCGCGATCCCACGCCCACCGGCGGCGGGGTCTGCCAGTGCACCGAGTCGATGTTCGCGTACCACTCGGGCGCGTTCGACGGGTCGCCGGCGTAGGCAGCGACCTCGTCCGGCGGCCTGGCGATGACGACCTCGGTCACGACGTCGACGCCCATGCCGCCAGTATCGCCCATACGCCCCGTCCTCCCATGATCATCAACCTTCTGGGTCGCCCTGGGCAGGCTCAAGTGGTGGTTGCAACGAGCAGCTGGTTGAGCCGCTGGGCTGGAGTCTGCCAGTTCAGGGTGTGGCGGGGGCGGGTGTTGAGTTGGTCGGCGACGGTGTCGAGGTCGGCCTGGGTGAG